>NZ_AMZO01000032.1 GCF_000331515.1 Photobacterium marinum | reverse complement strand
TGTTGCTTCTATCATCGAATAATATTCGCTGATTGTCTAACGACACAAAAAAAGGGAGCTTCGGCTCCCTTTTTTGATCCTGCTATATACTGGGACAGGGCTGAAAGGGGAATGTCTGAGTAATATGTCATGGCTGTCTTGATATTCCTTTATCTAAAGATCTTTCTCAAAGAAATGACTAAACCATATAAATGATCCGCTGAATTTGCTGGTAATGAAAACCATTCTTGTTTATATTGCCGTGGTCACAACATAAGATGGATTCACAATGTACGTTTGCCTTTGCCACGCTATTTCAGATAAAAAAATTGCCAAACTAACTGTAGAACACGGGATCACAGATATACGTGGTATTCGACAAGTCACCCCGTTGGGTTCTCAGTGTGGTAAATGCATTCGCACCGCTAAGGAAGTGATCGAGGAAACTGTCACTGCTGCATTTAAGAAAGCCAGCTGACAGAAACACCCACTCAATTTATCCCTACTCTGATTATTTTTCCTACAAAGGGTTGCGCTTCAAAGTGTGATCTGTATAATGCTCGCCACTGCTCGAGACAATAAGCTCTCGTAAGCGCAGTTGTGAACCAATGAGCATTGAGGAAGGGTCGCTTAGCGATCTGTTAATATACACTCTGACTTAAGTTCGCAGTCAATTTAATTGGCTGACAATGTATCCAATTCGGATGCTACGTTCACATAAATCAATCGGCATTCTCTCGTCTTTACGAGTCTGGGTGGCGATATTGTTTGTGTAATTTTTATTATTGGAGCTCTGTCTCATGCAGAACCAACGTATTCGTATCCGCCTAAAGGCGTTCGATCACCGTCTGATCGATCAGTCAACTGCGGAAATCGTTGAAACAGCTAAGCGCACTGGCGCGCAGGTTAAGGGTCCAATCCCTCTACCTACTCGTAAAGAGCGTTTCACTGTTCTTATTTCTCCACACGTTAATAAGGACGCACGTGACCAGTACGAAATCCGTACTCACAAGCGCCTTATCGACATCGTTGAGCCAACAGATAAAACTGTTGACGCTCTTATGCGTCTAGACCTAGCTGCTGGCGTTGATGTTCAGATCAGCCTAGGTTAAGGGGAGATAAGAGAATGATTGGTCTAATCGGTCGTAAAGTGGGCATGACCCGCGTATTTACCGAAGATGGCGTTTCTATCCCAGTAACTGTGGTTGAAGTTGAAGCTAACCGCGTTTCTCAGGTTAAATCTGTTGAAACTGACGGCTACAACGCAATCCAGGTAACTACTGGTACGAAGAAAGCTAACCGTGTTTCTAAGTCAGAAGCTGGCCACTTTGCGAAAGCAGGTGTTGAAGCTGGTCGCGGTCTTTGGGAATTCCGTCTAGAGAACAACGAAGAGTTCGCTGTTGGCGCTGAGCTGACTGTTGAGCTGTTCAACGAAGTTAAAAAAGTAGACGTTACTGGTACATCTAAGGGTAAAGGCTTCCAGGGTGGCGTTAAGCGCTGGAACTTCCGTACTCAAGATATGACCCACGGTAACTCCTTGTCTCACCGTGCTCCTGGTTCTATCGGTCAGTGTCAGACTCCAGGTCGCGTATTTAAAGGCAAGAAAATGGCTGGTCACATGGGTGCTGAGCGTGTAACTACTCAGAACCTAGAGATCGTACGTGTTGACGCTGAGCGCAATCTGCTTCTTATCAAAGGTGCAGTACCAGGTGCTACAGGTGGCAACGTGATCGTTAAACCAGCTGTTAAAGCGTAACGTCGAGGAGTTAGTAATGGAATTGGTAGTCAAAGGCGCTGACGCGCTAACTGTCTCCGAAACTACTTTTGGGCGTGAGTTCAATGAAGCGCTTGTACATCAGGTAGTTGTTGCTTACGCAGCAGGTGCTCGTCAAGGTACACGTGCTCAGAAGAACCGTTCTGACGTTTCTGGTGGTGGCGCTAAGCCATGGCGCCAGAAAGGTACAGGCCGCGCTCGTGCAGGTACTATCCGTAGCCCACTATGGCGTACCGGTGGTGTAACTTTCGCTGCTCGTCCACAGGACCACAGCCAGAAAGTTAACAAGAAAATGTACCGTGGTGCTATGAAGAGCATTCTTTCTGAGCTAGTTCGTCAAGAGCGTCTAATCGTTGTTGATAACTTCTCTGTAGAAGCACCTAAAACTAAAGCGCTAGTAGCTAAGCTGAAAGAGCTTGAACTTACTGACGCGCTAATCGTAACTGGCGAACTAGATGAGAATCTATTCCTGGCTGCACGTAACCTATACAAAGTAGACGTACGTGATGCTAAGGCAATCGACCCAGTTAGCTTGATTGCTTTCGATAAAGTTGTGATGACTGCTGACGCAGTTAAACAAGTTGAGGAGATGCTAGCATGATCACTGAAGAGCGTATTTTAAAAGTTCTACGTGCTCCGCACATCTCTGAAAAAGCGACTATGGCTGCAGAAAACGGTAACACTATCGTATTCAAAGTAGCTATGACAGCGACTAAGAAAGAGATCAAAGCAGCAGTTGAAAAACTGTTCGAGGTTGAAGTTAAGTCTGTAAATACTCTTGTAGCTAAGGGTAAGACCAAACGTCAGGGTATGCGCCAAGGCCGTCGTAGCGACTGGAAAAAAGCGTATGTAATCCTGAAAGAAGGTCAAGACATCGACTTCGCTGGCAGTGCAGAGTAAGGCTAGGAGCAAAGAAGAATGGCTATTGTAAAATGTAAGCCGACTTCCCCAGGTCGTCGCCACGTAGTTAAAGTGGTTAACTCTGACCTGCATAAGGGTAAGCCGTACGCACCACTACTAGAGAAAAAATCTAAGTCTGGTGGTCGTAACAACAACGGTCGTATCACAGTACGTCACATCGGTGGTGGTAACAAGAATGCTTACCGTATCATCGACTTCAAACGTACTAAAGATGGTATCCCAGCGAAAGTTGAGCGTCTTGAATACGATCCAAACCGTAGCGCAAACATTGCTCTAGTTCTGTACGCAGACGGTGAGCGCCGCTACATCATCGCACCTAAAGGTATCCAAGCTGGTGATTCAATCCAGTCTGGCGCAGATGCTGCTATCAAAGTTGGTAACACTCTACCAATGCGCAACATCCCAGTAGGTTCAACTGTACACTGTGTTGAACTTAAGCCTGGTAAAGGTGCTCAGCTGGCTCGTTCAGCTGGTGCATACGCACAGATCGTTGCACGTGCAGGTGCATACGTAACTCTACGTCTACGTTCTGGCGAGATGCGTAAAGTTCTTGCTGAAGGTCGCGCAACTATCGGTGAAGTTGGCAATGCAGAACACATGCTACGTGAACTAGGTAAAGCTGGTGCTTCACGTTGGCGCGGTGTTCGTCCAACTGTACGTGGTGTTGTAATGAACCCAGTAGACCACCCACACGGTGGTGGTGAAGGCCGTACATCTGGTGGTCGTCACCCAGTTACACCTTGGGGTGTTCCTACTAAGGGTTACAAGACTCGTAAGAACAAGCGTACCGACAAGTACATCGTACGTCGTCGTAACAAGTAATTTATATCAGAGGATAAGCCATGCCACGTTCTCTCAAGAAAGGTCCTTTTATTGACCTGCACTTGCTGAAGAAGGTAGAGAAAGCGGTGGAAAGCGGTGACAAGAAGCCTGTTAAGACTTGGTCCCGTCGCTCAATGATCATCCCTCAGATGATCGGTTTGACCATCGCTGTCCATAATGGTCGTCAGCACGTTCCTGTTTTCGTTTCTGAAGAAATGATCGGTCACAAGCTAGGCGAATTTGCACCAACACGCACTTACCGCGGCCACGCTGCGGATAAGAAAGCTAAGAAGCGCTAAGGAGTAGGTAATGGAAGCTATCGCTAAACATCGCTTTGCTCGCATTTCGCCGCAGAAAGCTCGTTTGGTTGCAGATCAACTGCGCGGTAAGCCAGTTGCTCAAGCTCTAGAAATTCTACAGTTCAGCAACAAGAAAGCTGCTGATCTAATCAAGAAAGTTCTAGAGTCAGCTATCGCTAACGCAGAACACAACGAAGGCGCAGATATTGATGATCTATCAGTAGCTAAAATCTTCGTTGACGAAGGTCCTACCATGAAGCGTATTATGCCTCGTGCTAAAGGCCGTGCCGATCGCATCTTGAAGCGTTCTAGCCACATCACTGTTGTTGTAGCAGACCGCTAAGAGACTAGGAGAGAAAGCAATGGGTCAAAAAGTACATCCTAATGGTATTCGTCTTGGCATCGTTAAGCCATGGAATACCACTTGGTTTGCTAACAGCCAAGATTTCGCTGACAACCTAGACGGCGACTTCAAGGTACGTCAGTTCCTTACTAAAGAACTGAAAAAAGCGTCTCTGTCACGCATCGTTATCGAGCGTCCTGCTAAGAGCATCCGTGTAACTATTCACACTGCTCGTCCAGGCGTTGTAATCGGTAAGAAAGGTGAAGACGTAGAAAAACTACGCGCTCGCGTTGCTAAGATCGCTGGTGTTCCAGCTCAGATCAACATCGCTGAAGTACGTAAGCCTGAGCTAGATGGTCAACTAGTTGCAGACAGCATCGCGTCTCAGCTAGAACGTCGTGTTATGTTCCGTCGCGCTATGAAGCGTGCAGTACAGAACGCTATGCGTCTTGGCGCTAAAGGTATCAAGGTAGAAGTAAGCGGTCGTCTAGGCGGCGCTGAAATCGCACGTTCTGAGTGGTACCGTGAAGGTCGTGTGCCTCTACACACTCTACGTGCTGACATTGATTACGCAACTTCTTCGGCTCACACCCAGTACGGTGTAATCGGCGTTAAAGTTTGGATCTTCAAAGGTGAAGTTCTAGGCGGTATGCCAGTTGCTGAGCCAAAGGCTGACAAGCCTAAGAAGCAGCGCAAAGGCCGTAAATAAGGAGTTTATCGATGCTGCAACCAAAACGCACTAAATTCCGCAAGACTCATAAGGGTCGTAACCGCGGTCTAGCGAAAGGTACTGACGTAAGCTTCGGCACATTTGGTCTTAAAGCAGTTGGCCGTGGCCGCATTACTGCTCGCCAGATCGAAGCAGCTCGTCGTGCTATGACTCGTCATATCAAACGTCAGGGCCAAATCTGGATTCGTATCTTCCCAGACAAACCAATTACATCTAAGCCTCTTGAAGTTCGTCAAGGTAAAGGTAAAGGTAACGTTGAGTACTGGGTAGCACAGATTCAACCAGGTAAAGTTCTGTACGAAATGGATGGTGTTTCTGAAGAACTAGCTCGTGAAGCATTTAACCTTGCTGCACGTAAGCTACCAATCAAGACAACATTCGTAACTAAGGCGGTGATGTGATGAACGCACAAGATCTGCGCGCTAAAAGCGTTGAAGAACTGAATGCTGAGCTTGTGAACCTGCTACGTGAACAGTTCAACCTGCGCATGCAGGCTGCTACTGGTCAGCTACAGCAGACTCACACTCTGAAAGCTGTACGTCGCGATATCGCACGTGTTAAAACTGTTCTGACTGAGAAGGCTGGCGCATAATGAGCGAAAAAATTCGTACTCAGCTTGGTCGTGTAGTTAGCGACAAAGGCGATAAGTCTATTGTTGTTGCTATCGAGCGTAAGGTGAAACACCCAATCTACGGTAAGTACATCACTCGCACGACTAAACTTCACGCACACGACGAGAACAACGAGTGTGGCCTAGGCGATACAGTTGAAATTCGTGAGTGCCGTCCAATGTCTAAGACTAAGTCTTGGACTCTGGTACGTGTAGTTGAAAAAGCTCGCATCTAAGCGAACTTAACAACGATATAATAGAGCGGCCCCGGAAAAATTTTGGGGCCGTTTATTTTTTGTCTACCCAACGGTCGAAAAGAGTGTTATCATTCGCCGCCTTTGAAGAAAAGGCCAATCGACTCGTGATGGGTCTAGATGTTTAAAATTAGCGGAGCACTAACATGATCCAAATGCAAAGTATGCTTGACGCAGCGGATAACTCCGGCGCTCGTAGCGTAATGTGTATTAAGGTTCTGGGTGGTTCACACCGTCGCTATGCACATATCGGTGATGTCATCAAAGTTACTGTTAAGGAAGCAATTCCTCGCGGTAAAGTTAAGAAAGGTGACGTTCTGAAAGCGGTGGTTGTGCGCACTCGTAAAGGCGTACGTCGTCCAGACGGCTCTGTCATTCGCTTTGACCGTAACGCTTGCGTATTGTTGAACGACAACACTGAGCAACCAATCGGTACTCGTATCTTCGGCCCTGTGACTCGTGAACTTCGTGGCGATAAGTTTATGAAGATCGTTTCACTAGCGCCTGAAGTACTGTAAGGAGCGACTAAAATGGCAGCTAAAATCCGTCGTAACGACGAAGTTATCGTTCTTGCTGGTAAAGATAAAGGCAAGAAAGGTAAAGTATCTAAGGTTCTAGCAACCGGTAAAGTAATCGTTGAAGGTATCAACCTTGTTAAGAAGCACCAGAAGCCAGTACCGGCTATGGGCATCCAAGGTGGCATCGTTGAAAAAGAAGCTGCAATTGACGCTTCTAACGTTGCAATCGTTAACGGTGAAGGTAAAGCGGACCGTGTAGGCTTCCGATTTGAAGACGGCAAAAAAGTTCGTTTCTTCAAGTCGACTGGCGAAACTATTAAGTAATTTTGGAGTAGTACTATGGCGAAACTGCATGATTACTACAAAGAGACTATTGTAAAAGAACTTTCTGAAAAGTTTGAATACAAGAGCATCATGCAAGTCCCAAGGATCGAGAAAATCACACTTAACATGGGTGTGGGTGACGCGATCAACGACAAGAAGCTTCTTGAGAACGCAGCTGCTGACATGACTGCTATTGCAGGTCAGAAGCCGCTAATCACTAAAGCTCGTAAGTCTGTTGCTGGCTTTAAGATCCGTGAGGGCTACCCTATTGGCTGTAAAGTAACTCTACGTGGCGAACGTATGTGGGACTTTTTCGAGCGTCTAATCTCTATTGCTGTACCTCGTATCCGTGATTTCCGTGGTCTAAACCCGAAATCATTCGACGGTCGTGGTAACTACAGCATGGGCGTTCGTGAGCAGATTATCTTCCCAGAAATCGATTACGATAAAGTAGATCGTGTACGTGGTCTTGATATCACTATCACTACTACTGCGAATTCTGACGAAGAAGCTTGTGCTCTGCTGTCTGCTTTTAACTTCCCATTCCGTAAGTAAAAGTAAGGGTTACTAATGGCTAAAGAATCAATGAAGGCACGCGAAGCTAAACGTGCCAAGCTAGTAGCTAAGTACGCTGAGAAGCGTGCAGCGCTTAAAGCTCTAATTAGCGACGTGAATGCGTCTGAAGAAGACCGCTGGAATGCAGTGCTTAAACTTCAGTCACTACCACGTGATTCTGCGAAGTCTCGTCAGCGTAACCGCTGTAACCAGACTGGACGTCCACACGGCTACCTACGTAAGTTTGGTCTATGCCGTATCAAGGTTCGTGAAGCTTGCATGAAAGGCGAGATTCCGGGTCTGCGTAAAGCTAGCTGGTAATTTTTTACCAATTAAGAATCACGGAGTAATTGACTTATGAGCATGCAAGATCCGATTTCGGATATGCTGACCCGCATTCGTAACGGTCAGGCAGCGAAAAAAGTTGCTGTTAAAATGCCATCTTCTAAGCTAAAAGTTGCAATCGCTGCACTGCTTAAAGAAGAAGGTTTCGTGGCTGACTACACTGTATCTGGTGAAGTTAAGCCTGAGCTAGAAGTTACTCTTAAGTACTTCGAAGCTAACCCAGTTATCGAGCAAATCCAACGTGTATCACGTCCAGGTCTGCGCATCTACAAGAAAAAAGATGCTCTACCATCAGTGATGGGCGGTCTGGGTATTGCTGTTGTATCCACTTCCAAGGGTCTTATGACCGACCGCGCTGCTCGCAAAGCGGGTCTTGGCGGTGAGATTATCTGCTACGTAGCATAATAGGAGTAGGAAATGTCTCGTGTTGCAAAAGCACCTGTAGTTATTCCTGCCGGCGTAGAAGTTAAACTTAACGGTCAGGAAATCACTGTTAAAGGTGGTAAAGGCGAACTAGTTCGCGTTATCAACGAAGCAGTAGTTCTTTCCCAGGAAGAGAACGCAATCACTTTCGGTCCTCGCGAAGGTTTCGAAAAAGCTTGGGCACAAGCAGGTACTGCTCGTGCACTAGTTAACAACATGGTTGTTGGTGTTACTGAAGGCTACACTAAGAAGCTAGTTCTTAAGGGTGTAGGTTACCGTGCTGCTATCAAAGGCAACGCTGTAGCACTTACTCTGGGCTTCTCGCACCCAGTTGAGCACGAACTGCCAGCAGGTATCAAAGCTGAATGTCCTTCACAAACTGAAATCGTACTAACTGGTACTGATAAGCAGCTTGTGGGTCAGGTTGCTGCTGATATTCGCGCTTACCGTCGCCCTGAGCCTTACAAAGGTAAAGGTGTTCGTTACGCAGACGAAGTTGTGCGTACTAAAGAAGCTAAGAAGAAGTAAGGTAACACTATGGATAAGAAAGCATCTCGTATCCGTCGTGCGACCCGTGCACGTCGTAAGATTGCTGAACTGGGTGCAACTCGCCTAGTTGTACACCGTACTCCACGTCATGTGTACGCTCAGGTTATCGCACCAAACGGTTCTGAAGTAATCGCAGCCGCTTCTACTGTAGAAAAAGCGATCCGTGAGCAAGTTAAGAGCACCGGTAACAAAGACGCTGCTGCAGTTGTAGGTAAAGCTATTGCTGAGCGCGCGATTGAAAAAGGCATCTCTAACGTTGCATTCGATCGTTCTGGTTTCCAATACCACGGCCGTGTAGCTGCACTAGCAGAAGCTGCTCGTGAAGCTGGTCTGAAATTCTAAGGTAGGCGGAAGATGGCTAACGAAAAAACTCAATCAGATTTGCATGAAAAGCTGATCGCTGTTAACCGTGTATCTAAGACGGTTAAAGGTGGTCGTATTTTCAGCTTTACTGCACTAACTGTAGTTGGTGACGGTAACGGTCGCGTTGGTTTCGGTTACGGTAAGGCACGTGAAGTTCCTGCTGCGATCCAGAAAGCGATGGAAAAAGCACGTCGTAACATGGTTACTGTTGCACTAAACGACGGTACTCTTCACCACGCTGTTAAAGGCCGCCACACTGGTTCTAAAGTGTACATGCAGCCTGCATCAGAAGGTACTGGTATCATCGCCGGTGGTGCAATGCGTGCGGTTCTAGAAGTTGCGGGTGTTCGCAACGTTCTAGCGAAAGCATACGGCTCTACAAACCCAATCAACATCGTTCGCGCGACTATTGACGGTTTGAGTGGCATGAACTCTCCAGAAATGATCGCTGCGAAGCGTGGTCTTTCTGTTAAAGAAATTCTGGAGTAATCGACATGGCAAAGACTATTAAAGTAACGCAGACTAAGAGCTCAATCGGTCGTCTGCCGAAGCACAAAGCTACTTTGCGTGGCCTAGGCCTTCGTCGCATCAACCACACTGTAGAACTTGAAGATACACCGTGCGTACGCGGTATGATCAACAAGGTTATCTACATGGTTAAAGTTGAGGAGTAATCAGAATGCGTTTGAATACTCTATCTCCGGCTGCTGGTTCTAAGCCTTCTTCGAAGCGCGTAGGCCGTGGTATCGGTTCAGGTCTGGGTAAAACTTGTGGCCGTGGTCACAAAGGTCAGAAATCACGTTCAGGTGGTTCTGTACGTCCAGGCTTCGAAGGCGGTCAAATGCCTTTGAAACAGCGTCTACCAAAATTCGGTTTTACTTCTCGTAAGAGCCTGGTAACAGCTGAAGTTCGTCTAGCTGAGCTAGCGAAAGTTGAAGGTGACGTAGTAAGCCTAGAAACACTGAAGGCTGCGAACATTATCACTAAGAACATCGAGTTCGCGAAAGTTGTACTTTCTGGTGAAATCGCTCGCGCTGTAACAGTTAAAGGCCTACGCGTGACTAAAGGCGCAAAAGCTGCTATCGAAGCTGCAGGCGGTAAAATCGAGGAATAATTAACTCGAGGATGAGGTACAGATGGCTAAACAACCAGGACAAGATTTTCGTAGTGCACAAGGTGGCCTAGCAGAGCTTAAGACTCGCCTGCTATTTCTAATAGGTGCTATCTTAATTTTCCGCGCAGGCTCTTTTGTGCCTATTCCTGGTATTGACGCTGCTGTACTTGCCGATCTGTTCGAACAGCAAAAGGGCACCGTCATTGAACTGTTTAACATGTTCTCTGGTGGTGCACTTGAGCGTGCTTCCATCTTGGCGCTGGGTATCATGCCGTACATTTCGGCATCGATTATTGTCCAGCTGCTGACGGTTGTTCATCCGGCGTTAGCTGAGTTGAAAAAGGAAGGGGAGTCTGGCCGTCGTAAGATTAGCCAGTATACCCGCTACGGCACGCTTGTTTTGGCAACCTTCCAAGCAATTGGTATTGCAACGGGGTTACCTAGTATGATCCCAGGTCTGGTTGTAAATCCAGGTCTAGGATTTTACTTTGTCGCGGTTGTTAGTTTGGTTACCGGTACCATGTTCCTAATGTGGTTGGGTGAGCAAATTACCGAGCGAGGCATTGGTAACGGTATATCGATGATTATCTTCACCGGTATCGTTGCTGGTTTGCCACCGGCTATTGGACAGACCGTAGAGCAGGCACGTCAAGGTGAATTGCACGTACTTCTTCTACTGTTAATTGCAGTTATTTCTTTCGCTGTAATTTACTTCGTAGTGTTCGTAGAGCGTGGTCAGCGTCGTATCGTCGTTAACTATGCGAAGCGTCAGCAGGGCCGTCGTGTCTTTGCTGCACAGAGCACTCATCTGCCGTTGAAACTCAACATGGCAGGCGTTATTCCAGCGATTTTTGCATCAAGCATTATTCTGTTCCCGGGTACACTGGCTCAGTGGTTCGGTCAGAATGAAAACCTAGGCTGGCTAAGTGATATTTCACTGGCATTAAGCCCAGGTCAGCCACTTTATGTGATGCTTTATGCTGCTGCGATTATTTTCTTCTGTTTCTTCTATACCGCGTTGGTGTTTAACCCTCGCGAGACAGCTGATAACCTGAAGAAGTCTGGTGCGTTCGTACCTGGTATTCGCCCGGGTGAGCAGACTGCAAAATACATAGATAAAGTGATGACTCGTCTGACACTGGCAGGCGCTCTGTACATTACCTTTATCTGTCTGATCCCCGAGTTTATGATGATTGCATGGAATGTCCGCTTTTACTTTGGCGGTACATCACTACTTATCGTAGTTGTAGTTATCATGGACTTCATGGCTCAAGTTCAGACACACTTGATGTCTCAACAATATGAGTCTGTTTTGAAAAAGGCTAATCTTAAAGGCCATGGCCGTTAAGACTGGTTATCCATTTACGGAGTTTAGCAATGAAAGTTCGTGCTTCCGTTAAGAAAATCTGCCGTAACTGTAAAGTTATCAAGCGCAACGGTGTTGTGCGTGTAATTTGCAGTGAGCCAAAGCACAAACAGCGCCAAGGCTAATTAGCAGAAATATTTCTTGCAAATTGAAGGTAGGTTGGCTAAATTAGCCAACCAATCTTTTGTGTGTGCAAAAGAATTGTTCCACCGCTGCGTATCCTAAACGGGCTCTGCAGCGGTTATTCTTGAAAAGTACTAGGAGTGAATAGTGGCCCGTATTGCAGGCATTAACATTCCTGATCAGAAACATTCTGTAATCGCTCTTACTGCGATCTACGGCATTGGTAAGACTCGTTCAAAAGCTATCCTAGCTGAAGCGGGTATTGCTGAAAATGTTAAGATCAGTGAACTGACTGAAGAGCAGATCGATCTACTGCGTGATGGTGTAGCTAAGTACACTGTAGAAGGTGATCTACGTCGTGAAGTATCAATGAACATCAAGCGTCTAATGGACCTTGGCTGTTACCGTGGTCTTCGTCATCGTCGCAGTCTACCACTACGTGGACAGCGTACTAAAACCAACGCACGTACCCGTAAGGGTCCGCGCAAGCCGATCAAAAAATAATCGGATAAGGTAGAGTACAATGGCAAAACAACCAACTCGCGCTCGTAAGCGCGTACGCAAGCAAGTAGCTGATGGCGTTGCGCACATTCATGCTTCTTTCAATAACACAATCGTAACCATTACTGACCGTCAGGGTAACGCTCTATCTTGGGCTACTGCAGGTGGTTCTGGTTTCCGTGGTTCTCGTAAATCTACTCCGTTCGCTGCACAGGTTGCTGCTGAGCGTTGTGGTGAAATGGCCAAAGAATATGGCGTTAAGAACCTGGAAGTTATGGTTAAGGGCCCAGGTCCAGGTCGTGAGTCTACTATCCGCGCTCTAAACGCTGCGGGTTTCCGTATCACTAACATTGTTGATGCGACTCCGATCCCTCATAACGGTTGTCGTCCACCTAAGAAACGTCGCGTATAACGTTTTTAGGAAAACTGGAGAAAGAACATGGCAAGATATTTGGGTCCTAAGCTGAAGCTTAGCCGTCGTGAAGGCACTGACTTATTCCTTAAGTCTGGTGTACGCGCGATTGATACCAAGTGTAAAATTGATAACGCACCAGGTGTACACGGCGCTCGTCGCGGTCGTCTATCTGACTATGGCGTTCAGCTTCGTGAGAAGCAAAAAGTTCGTCGTACTTACGGCGTTCTAGAGAAACAATTCCGTAACTACTACAAAGAAGCTGCTCGCATCAAGGGCAACACAGGTGAAAACCTGCTTCAGCTTCTGGAAGGTCGTCTAGATAACGTAGTTTACCGCATGGGCTTTGGCGCAACTCGCGCAGAAGCACGTCAGCTGGTAAGCCACAAAGCGATCCTAGTTAACGGTCAAGTCGTAAACGTTCCTTCTTTCAAGGTAGCGGCTAACGACGTTGTTAGCATTCGCGAGAAAGCTAAGAACCAAGCACGCATCAAGGCAGCTCTAGAAGTTGCTACTCAGCGTGAACTACCGACTTGGGTCGAAGTAGACACAAACAAGATGGAAGGTACTTTTAAGCGTCTTCCTGAACGTTCTGATTTGTCTGCCGACATCAACGAACACCTGATCGTCGAGCTTTACTCTAAGTAAGGCTATAGTTAAGAGAGGACACAATGCAGGGTTCTGTAACAGAATTTCTTAAGCCACGTCTTGTTGATATCGAACAAATCAGCACGACGCACGCAAAAGTAACTCTTGAGCCGCTAGAGCGTGGTTTTGGCCACACCCTAGGTAACGCTCTACGTCGTATTCTTCTATCTTCAATGCCGGGTTGTGCCGTAACTGAAGTGGAAATCGATGGTGTGTTACACGAGTACAGCACCAAAGAAGGAGTACAGGAAGATATTCTTGAGATCCTTCTGAACCTTAAGGGCCTGGCCGTTAAGGTTGAAGGTAAAGATGAAGTAATCCTTACTCTGAATAAATCTGGTGCAGGCCCTGTTGTTGCAGGTGACATCACCCACGACGGTGATGTTGAGATTGCGAACCCAGAACACGTAATCTGCCACCTAACTGATGACAATGCTGACATCAGCATGCGCATCAAGGTAGAACGTGGTCGTGGCTATGTACCATCGTCTGCTCGTATTCATACTGAAGAAGATGAGCGCCCAATTGGTCGTCTGCTAGTTGATGCAACTTACAGCCCAGTTGACCGTATCGCTTACGCTGTTGAAGCAGCACGTGTTGAACAACGTACTGACCTTGACAAGCTTGTTATCGATATGGAGACAAACGGTACTCTTGATCCTGAGGAAGCTATCCGTCGTGCAGCTACTATCTTGGCTGAGCAGCTGGATGCATTCGTAGATCTACGTGATGTGCGAGTTCCTGAAGAGAAAGAAGAGAAGCCGGAGTTCGATCCGATCCTACTGCGTCCTGTAGACGATCTTGAACTAACTGTTCGCTCTGCTAACTGTCTGAAAGCAGAAGCGATCCACTACATCGGTGATCTTGTTCAGCGTACTGAGGTTGAGCTTCTTAAGACTCCAAACCTTGGTAAGAAGTCTTTGACAGAAATCAAAGACGTGCTGGCTTCACGTGGTCTGTCTCTAGGTATGCGCCTAGAAAACTGGCCGCCAGCATCAATTGCTGAAGATTAATAGTTACTGATATCTAGTTAGAAGGATTAGGTCATGCGCCATCGTAAGAGTGGTCGTCAACTCAACCGCAACAGCAGCCATCGCAAAGCGATGTTCAGCAACATGGCTGGCTCTCTGGTACGTCACGAGCTTATCAAGACTACCCTGCCTAAGGCAAAAGAGCTGCGTCGCGTAATTGAGCCATTGATTACCCTAGCTAAGACTGACAGTGTTGCTAACCGTCGTCTAGCATTCGCACGTACTCGTGACAACGAAGTTGTTGCGAAACTATTTAACGAACTTGGTCCACGTTTTGCTCAGCGTCCAGGCGGTTACACTCGCATCATGAAATGCGGTTTCCGTGCTGGCGATAAAGCCCCTATGGCTTACATCGAGCTAGTAGACCGTCCTGAAGCTCAGGAAGAAGCTGCTGCTGAATAAGCAATAGCGCGTTAAATAAAAAAGAAGCCGGGTCATAGACTCGGCTTTTTTTTTGCATCAGCTCTTCTGAAATCAGTCTGATATCAGGAAGAGTGCTATGGTGTATCTGTTTGTCGACAGCTCTGGATTTGGTGGGATAGAAAGCCATATTCAGCAGCTTGCTTTGCTCATTCAGTCTCGGGATGTTGAAGTTGAGGTCGTTTACTTTCGCCGTTACCCCGGCCATCCACAATATCAGCAGTTAACTGACAATCATATTCCGTTCCGTTTCTTATCTGACTCACCATCTATCCGCTTCTTTCGCTCGCTTTCTCAAGATGACGTCGTACATGCTCATGGCTATAAAGCATCGATCATGGCACGTTTTTATCGCTTACTTGCACCTTTCCGTTTAATTTCCAGTTTCCACGCCGGAGAGTCATTAACAGGCAGGTTGGCTTTTTATGAAAGACTGAATGCTTATACTGCTTTTCTCTCTTATAACTTGGCGGTGAGTTTGCCTATTCTGAAGCGTCAGCCATTTCGTTGCGAATTGCTGCGCAATTTTGTTCTCAGCAAATCACCGTTGTCTGCCAAAAAACGTCATTCAACTTTGCAGGTTGGTTTTGTTGGTCGTTTGAGCATGGAAAAGGGTATCGATCGTTTTGTTACTCTCAGCCGGGAACACCGGCAGTGTCAGTTTCATGTTTTCGGTGACGGAGATTTAGCGAACTTAGTCTCTGATGAGCCTGCATTAGAATGGCATGGTGCTGTTACTTCAATGGATCCCCATTGGCAATGCCTAGATATATTGCTGATTCCGTCTAGGGCGGAAGGCTTGCCTATGGCTGCACTCGAAGCAATGGCCAATGGAGTTATTGTTCTGGCTACCAGAGTTGGTGATTTACCTGAATTACTTTCTGATGATTGCTTGGTAAACGAATCGCAATGGCAGCGACTTTCTTTGTTAATTAATGAGATGGGTTCTCTTAACAAGAAAGCGTGGATGGAAAAGTCGTATGAGTTGCAGCAACGGATTATTGAGCAGTATAGCGGAGAAAGTCGTTGGGCTCAGTTGTCACGCATTTATTTACTTTCGTGAAATTGACGTTAATTGAAGATAACTGTTACTAATGTGCAGTCATCTTCTGGATTTTGCTTTGCACTTTGCCATAAATGTTGATGCCGTTCTTGAGCTGACAATCGATATAGTTCATCAAGTTCGCTTTTACAGAAAGGCGTTTCAGCGAGTCCGTCACTGAAACAATGCAGGCTGTCTCCGGATGATATCGGAGTTTGCCAATGTGCTGGTTCTAAGTTGTCAAATAACCCGAGTAAACCCATCGACGTATCGACTATTTGATGCTTACTAGAAGGTTGATGCTGTGAAGGAAAAAATAGCGGGCAGGGCATACCGGCGTTGTAAACCGTTAGCGCGTTATTGGATCTTATATGCAGGAGCACTAGGCAAATCAAATTGCTCTTTTCTGTGGCATGAAAAAAGTACTGGTTGAGGACTCGGCAGACTTGTTTGGGGGTAGTTTCAGGATTTTGCAGCAGACCCATGACGTAACCGAAACTGATGGCACCATTGGCTTTTGCTGCGATTCCATGCCCCATTTGATCGCCAAGCAGCAATAGTTGCGATCCGTCGCTGAGCTTCTGTTGCATGATAAAGTCACCGGAAATACACGGCTCCTGGTTAACTAACAGCTGAACCTGGTTGGAAATCGTTGTGAGATCACTGTGATATGACTGAGTATTAAGCTGTTGTTGCAGTGTCTCTTCAAAGGCGGTAAGTAGGTGGTGATGGCGCTCAAGCACCCTGCTTAGCACACTGGATAAGTGCGCCTTGCTGATAGGTTTTGCGAGAAAGTCATCAATTCCTGATTGGGCGGCTGCGTAGAGGGTTTCACTTACCGTATCGGCGGAGAGAAAAATAAAGGGTAACAGCCGATGATGTTGGATTGCTGCCACCCGCTGCCGGAAATCAAAACCATTGATGTCCGGCATGTGCAGATCTGTCAGCACCAAATCACAGTGGTTCTTTTCCAGCCATTGCAGCGCTTCACTGGCTTTACTGAAAAGGGCTAATTGGTAGTCTTGCTCAAGAAAATGGGCAAGTAATGTCAGTTGGCTTTGGCTGTCATCGACAATGACTATTTGTTTTCTGTGCTGTAGGACCGGGATCCTGAACGTGATTATGTTGTGGTTCCGGCTGCTTTTATAGTTAAACACCGGGAAGGTTGCTTGTATAAGGCCGAGTCCCATTCCGTTTTCCATTAGTTGTGCAGGGAGCTCTGCAGATTGGAGTTGCTCTGTCTGGTGTTGCCACGCTGAGCCGTTGTCGAGAATAGAAAGAAAGTAATGCCCGTCAGATTTGCCGTAGCTGATGGTGACTTGGCTGGCTGTTTGTTCTTGATGTTCGAGCAGGTTGGCGCAGTACTCACTGCAGACTAGTTTAATGTTCTGAACTAACTCCTGATTGAGATGTAGTGCCTGCGCTTTATCACTGAAAAAACGACGGATCAGGCGGAGGTTTTCATAGCTCAGACTGAACTGGCGCTGGAACAGGAGCTGTTTCATAACTTAGTCCCTTATCTTATTTGCGCTTATTGGTCTATCCCTTGTTCTACTGATATTTCCCTTGTAATAAAGGACTGTTGTCCAGATAGCGGATCAGCCGCTGCTTGAGCTGGTTTGGTAGCCAGCGCGCTTTTCCTTTTAGTACCCGGATAATTTCATCAGCCAGAGAGGGGTTTATCTGATCATTGATCAGAGTGCCCAGTAGGGTGATCCCGTTTTGCTCGAGTTTCTTCATACAGGTCAACAGCTCACTTTCTTTAGTTTTTGCTGCTGCGACACAAAGGATGGTGGCATCACTGGCATGGCTGATGGCGCTGACAGGAAGGTTTCTCCAGTTGGTGTTTGTCATGGTGCCGACGTCGCAGATGATATAGTGATAATTCTGCTTCCAGCGCTCTAGTGCTTTGGTCAGAATTTGTGGTTGGCGAAGATCGAGAATGGTCCGTTCACGGCTCGGGCGTGGAAGGATATCGAGTTGACTATTTATATGGATCAATGCCTCAGCTTCGCCGTTGCCGTCGCTCTGCCATGACTTGGCCGGGAAACCTTGCCCGAATCCGGAGAGATCAAGGTCGATCAGCAGAACTTTCTGTTGGTCTTCAGCGCAGCGCCTTGCTAGCCAGTTACACATGGTGGAAGTTCCACATCCATCACTGGATCCGGTAAAGGAGATGATTCGGGCTTCAATTTGATGGATTTGGTGGAATAGCTGATCGTACTCCCCACTAAGCCAGGGTTTCATAAGGCAGCTCCCAGAGCGATAAGGGTAAACAGGCCAAGGACGTCACGCAGTCCCTGACGCCATTGTTCTCCGATTGAGTCGCTCTCGTTCGGTACATAGACGGTATCGCCGGGACGCAGCAGTGGCAGCGGATAGCTGGCAGGATCGATGACATAGTCGCGAAGATTGAAAGTTTGTGCTTTGTCGCCACAGCAGGACGTATTCACTATCATGATCCGCTCGATGTAAGCTTCGTCTGTCGGGCCGCCGGCTTCAGCCAGTAAGTCCAGAATATTCATCTGACTGTTGAATGTATAGCGACCGGGTTTGTTGACTGAGCCCATTAGCCTGACCACTCGCTCTGCGGGCTTATCAAGCCAATCGCCTTGGACTTTGGGTAAATAGATCACATCGCCCGGCACGACTTTCGGCAGTAGGCTTTCATCTCCGGTTTCAAAATAGAGTGAAAGATTCAGTTTGGTTACCTGTGATTGATTACTGTCGCGATGACTGATCCTGATTTGGCGAAGATCAGCATCTCCTGTGGGGCCATCTGCCGCTGACAGAATATCGAGGAAACCCAGCTCCCGGTTAAAAGCATAGCGTCCCGGTGCGCCGACCTGACCGAAGACATAAATGGAATCATCTGCGGATTGGCGGATCCAGCTTGATTTGTTATCGGTCGGATCATGGGGGAGTTCGTCAATAATGATGGTATCGCCAGCCTTGAGTGTCGGGAGTTGGGTAAAGCTTCCCCCCTCGTTAATAAAGCTTTCCAGGTCAAAATAGATGACGTTATCTGATGAACCATGCTGTTCGCGAAGTAGCCGGATGTTGCTAAGGTTTGCCTGCTGCTTCGGGCCACCGGCATGCGCCAGAACATCCAGTAGGCCCATGCTGTCATTCCACTCGAAACGTCCTGGATTGTTCACGGCACCGATAATTTTTATTGCGCGATCTGCGGTAACTTTTAGCCAGGACTTTTCATTAAAATCGATCTTTTCCGGAATAAAAATGACATCACCAGGCTCTATTACTGGCAGGGTGTAGCTGGCCGGATTTTGGGTATAAGTTACCAGGTTGATGCTCACAGGGGCCCCTTCGCTGCGAAGCAGTTTTATTAGGGTTGTATCGGCAAAACGGGTTGGCCCGCCAGCATTAGCCAGTACATCAACAAACCCTGTCCCTGGTGAACTTTCATAGGCACCCGGCGCTTTGACTTCACCCATCACATAAACGGTTCGTGAGGTGGTATTAATATCTTCAACTTCAATCGGTGCAAAAATCGTGGTGCCCGGTTTTATGGGCGGCATTTGGGTGGATTTTCCGGTATCAAGATAGGCTTTGAGGTCGAACTGGTAAGGGACATTATCGGTGATCACCCGAATTTTGGTGACATCGGCATAACGGGTAACCCCATCTGCTCGCATGAGAGCATCGACTACCGTCATTCCGGATTTATAGCTGAAGGTGCCCGGATTACGTAGCTCTCCGAAAATCGTGATGCCCTGTTCTTCGTCAGCATCACCGCCCTCCCTTAATGAGGCTGCATCAAAATCGACTTCTATGTTTCCCAGTAACGGAGAAGCCGGAACAAAAATCGTATCGCCGCCTTTAAGGGTTGGAAGTTGCGAGGGATCACCACTGTCTAAGTATGCTTTGTAGTTAAATTCTTGTGATTGCTCATTTCGGAGCAGCTTGAATTTGTCTAGCTGGGCACCAGGCCTGGCACCGCCGGCAGCAGCAATAGCCATCTGGATATTACTGCCGGGTTTGAGTGATACCATGCCGGGATCGGTAACATAGCCAAGTACTTGTACCCGGAGCATTTGCTCCATGATACTGAGCCTGAATTCATCCAGATTGCGGTAGACGGTTCTCAGTCGCTGGCGGATTTGTTGTTCTGCTTCTCTTGGGGTCAGGCCTGCAATGGTAATAAGGCCTATTTCCGGTAGCCTTATTTGGCCTTGGTCATCGATAGTAAACGGGTCGTCAAATGCACTCTCGCCGGGAAGTTGCAGGTATATTTTGTCACCGGCGGTGAGGGTGGTTCCCCATGCTGGTGATACAAGGATAACGAGCAACAATAGCAGGAGTGTTTTCATAACGGCTCCCGGGTCAGTTGTTCTTTTACAGCCTGCCAGTCCCGAAGTGAATAAACCCGGTGTACAGACCGGGTGTGGTGATCAACAAGAACTTGTGCATCGACTTTGCGGTTACTGAGCCTTTGGGTTCTGGAACGCGGATCTTCGACTGATTCTTTTTCACCGGCACTGAAGATGGATATTTGTCTGGTATCAACCCCTTGTTCGACCAAGAATCGGCGTACCGTATCAGCTCGCCTCATTCCCAATTCGAAATTGTTTTGCTCGGTACCTATGGTGTCTGTGTGTCCTGTCAGTTGCAGGTGCCAGTGGTTTTGGCGTTTAAGAATGGAGGCCGCTCGTCGCAGTGCCTGCTGATAATCAGGAAGTAGTTTAGAGCGGTTGAAAGCAAATTGGTTATCGACCTGCATTAACAACAGGAACTGATCCCTGAGTTCAATTTCTGAATATCGGGTATCCAGACACTGAGTGTGGTGTTCTAACCAGTCCATCTGGCGCTGGATTTTGGCAAATTGAGTCTGGTATTCAAGCAGAGTTATATCGGCATCATCGCTGAAGCCGGCCTTGGCTTCCTGCCGAGCCTTAAGATAGAGGTTTTCCAGCTGTTGATACTGGCCGGGGAGACAGAGTTTGGCTCCCCGGGTTGCTAGTAGTTGCAGTTCAAAATCATGGTGTTCCAGCTCAAGCCATTGATCGACATCCGGTGGTGAGTAGGGATTATCACCGGAAGTAGGCCAGGTTGTGCAGCCACTGGTTATGAGGATCAAAAGAAGGCCTGGCAGTTTTCCCATATTAATTTAACTCCGCAGAGGTGATCAGAGGGATCACCTTATTAATCCTTAACATCTTCATCAGCTGTCGGGGCTGGCCGTTGACATTGAGTAGGCGCAGTTTTTTCCCTCTGCTTTTCAGTCTTTTATATAAGAAAACAATGGCACCGATTCCGCAGGAGTCAATAAATTGCACTTGGGTCATGTCGATAATTAGCTCATCATCCTCGGTTTGACTGAGTGTCTCGAACTGCGGTTCCATCTGTCTAGCAGTATGGGCATCAAATTCATCTTGCAGTGTCAGGCTAATCATCGGGGTGGTGGTTGCTTGCAGCATACTGACCTCTCTTCTGTACTAGGTATTGAAGTTAGTGGTATGTAAGTAATACAAGCCGTGTGCCACTTATGTTTGCGTTTACAGGTCATTGTCCGCGTTTACAGACCATGATGTAGATAGTCTTAAACATGATGTAGAGATCCATCTTAATCCACTGAATTGGTGAACTGAGCGCCAGTGCGTAGGCATGATCCCAGGCGATCTTGTTTTTAACGTCATCCAGATTATTGTCATATCCTTGATTGACCTGAGCGAGCCCGGTGATTCCCGGTTTTAATCCTGCGGTGCGTTCCAGGTAATATGGCAATGCATTTTGCAAATCACCACATAGCTCCGGACGCTCCGGTCGCGGGCCGATGAGTGACATTTCACCTTTGATCACGTTGATAAACTGAGGCAGCTCATCTAGCCGGGTGGCACGAAGGAAGCGCCCGATACGGGTGATTCGCGGATCATTCGCACTTGCCCAGACAGCGCCGGAATTGGACTCCGCATTGTTACTCATGGTGCGGAACTTGATGACTTCAAACAGTTCAACCTGTTCTTCGCTGATCCTGCCGACCCTGAGCTGACGATAAAAAGCGGAACCTGGTGAATCGAGCCTGATTAACACTGCAATGATCGGCCATAACGGAAGAGTGAGTATCAGCCCAAATGACCCTAGCAGAATGTCGCTGGCTCGCTTGAACAACAAGGTCGACTGAGATTGATAGCTGATTAATGGCGGAAGGTGGCGCCAGCCCTGGCGAAACTGTCCGGCGAGATAGCGCAGCATGCCAAGTAAAGAGGCGGCGTAGCCGCCAATGAAGTAGTGAAGTTTATCCGTTAGCCGGGTATGGATGCCGACTGTTGGTAACAGTGCCAACAGGTATCCGGCCGTTTGTAGGGCAACAAGGCCTAGCGCCGTTAATGAGCCTTGGACGGCCATCAGTACTGAAAGCAGTAAGTAAGCCAGTAAGATAAATGGCATCAGGGTTCGCAGCCCTTTGCCGGAGGCAAATAGCCAGCGGGCACCATGATGGCTGTTTTTGAAAACAAAACGACACCGGATTAGTTGCTGTAGGTTACCGGCTCCGATCCGCTGACGTCGCTGATAGTTCTGTTCATCATCGGATGGCGTCAGTTCGACACTGTTGATGAATTGGTTGAACTGTACCTGATAGCCTTGTTTGATAACCATCATGGGTAACATAAAATCATCATTGATAGTGTCTGCCGGAAGTGGGGAAAACAATCCGGCGCGCATCATATAAAAAGCCCCGTTGCCCCCCATGACATTTCCCAGGTTGGATTCCGCCCGGCGAATATTATTTTGCCACTGCCAGTACTGCTGTTCTCCGGATGTAGCTTCCGCCAGTAGGTAACTACAGGTGACTGCGCCTGTTTGCGGGTTAAGAAAACTGATGGCTGCCTGTTGTAGAGCATCGACCGACAATAACGCCGATATATCAGAAAGAGCGATGAGCTCGGCTTGCTCTTTGGCTAGCTGCATTAATTGGTTTATGCGGGCAACTTTGCCTTGGTTATCCGCTTCATCTTTACAATGCAGTTCAACTCCGGCTTTTTTAAACTGTGGCTGCCAGCGTTTTATGATGTTTGCTGTGTCATCGCTACAGCCGTCACAGCAGATCCAGACGGACAATTTTTCTGGCGGGTAATCCAACATCAGAATATTTGCCAGTTTAGCTTCGATACAGCCCTCTTCGTTATGTGCTGGCATAACCAGAGCGATGATGGGTAATGGTGACGGTTCATGTGCTTTGTTTTTTTCATCGGAAGCCTCTGGTGACAGAGGGGCTTTCGGAGCACGGCGTCCGAGCCAGATCATCAAACCAGTGTAAATCACATGATGATAAATGATCAGCAGGGTGAGAAGAGTGAGAACCGTCCACTGGAATACCATTGCAGCACCTCCGTTTATTAATAGGCTAAAGCTTCATAAGTTGCAGTCATCATGCGCACATCAGCCAGGCAACGAATGTATTGAGCATTATGCTCGCTGTAGTAGTGCGCTTTGTGTAATCCGTTCATAAGTGCGCGAGCTAATGTTACTGGTTGATCCGGTTCAATAAGTTGGCCGCTGTGAGGATTGAGCAGGTCCGGGATCCCGCCTACATTGGTGGCGATAACGGTTTTGCCACAGGCCTGAGCTTCAAGAAGAGCCAGAGGCAGGCCTTCCTGACGGGAGGGCATGCAGAAAATATCAATGGCACGGTAGAAGCTTCGCATGTTGCAGCAATGGCCGAGCCAGTGAATGCGATCTGAGAGACCCAGCTGGTCTGCGAGACGGCGTAAATTGCTTTGCTCCGGACCGTTACCGGCAATGACAAGCTGGTGGGGTTCTTCCATCAGAGCCAGAGCTTGGATCATGGTGTCGATGCCCTTTTCAGGGACCAAGCGTCCGGCGCAGCCGATGAGTATTTTGTCTGAAGGTAACTGGTTCATCTGCCTCGACAGCAACTGATTGCCCGGCGTGAAATGTTTGGTATCGATCCCGTTGATGATGACATGATCGGCCGTGATTCCATGAAGTTTCAGTTGATCGGCAACCCGGGGGGCATCGGCAACAAGCTGGACCTTAGTTCCTTTTAGAAGTAGGCGGGTCAGGCGGCGCTGTTTGGCATTATGCAAATGCCAGCTGTCATGTTCAGTCTGAATATGGGAAACCCTGAGTCCGACGCTCGCCAGTCGGGAATACAGCAATGGGCCTAAATGGTGAGAGTGGATAATGTCGGCTCGTAACTTTTTGATCAGGCTGCGCAGCCTGATGATGGTTTGCAGATCGCGCCCTTCAGGTTTGCCAAGAAAGAACAGTTGAGACCGGAATGGTTGCAGTTCTGGCCATTTTTCAATGGCAGACTCTTTTTCCCCTTCCAAAGCAACAACATAAACACTGTGGTTGGGGGAGGCAAAACGGAGTAGGTTCAGAACTAGTCTCTCAATGCCGCCGGGACGAAGGTGCTGGACAACCTGTAATGTAATCTTGTTCATGGTGTACCCCCTGGAAAGTTAGGAATGCGGATCAGAACCGGTGCCTTTGTCAGTCGGATGATCTGGCTGGTCTGATATAACCGGGTATCTAACAGCTGCATAGCGCATGCCAGAGAAAGTCCCAGTCCAAGACCTGCTCCTATGCCTAACAGGAAATTGAGCCACCATGGCCAGTTCAGTGGTCGTCCCGGTTTTACCGGACGGTCAATGATTTTAAGTTTGTCGGCTTCTTCAAACCGGCCAAGATGTCCGGTCACTTTGGCCATTTCATATCTTTCCAGCAGCTGATTGTAGATGCGGGATTTAACGTCATAGTTTCGTTGCAGAATCTTCAGTTGCTTTTCCAGCTGGGCAAACTCAGCTCGCTTCTCCTGCAGGTAAGTCGCTTGAGTTTCCAGCAGTTTCAGTTCTTCTGCTAATGCCAGAATTTGGCTTTCAGCCTGCTGTAGTTGTTCAAACTGGCTTAGTAGTATCGGCTGATTGTTACTTTCAAAATTCTGGGTGTTGCTGGCGATTCGTTGCCAGAGTTGGCTGACTTCCTGGGCACTGAGGGATTGTTGTTGGTCAACAAGCCGGGAACGTTCCTGCTTCAGACGACTGAGGCGGCGCAGTACGGCTTTTACTGATGAATGGCGGTCGGTATAACTGGCCCTGAGCATCGCAAGTTCGGCTTCAGCTTTGACAATTTCAGCTTCCAGCATGCCGACAACCGGGTTGGTGCTGGCAAGGCGCTGATAAAAGTTATTTCTTTTCGCCTGCGCATTAAGAAGCTTCAGTTTGGTTTCTTGAATTAGAGTGTTGAGCCTGGCATCGCTCTGGATATTGGTTCCCTGTAGTTGCGGTAGGTTATCGGCATTGTCTGCTTTGAACCGGGCTAGCTCGCTTTCTGCCTGTTCCAGATCCTTCAGGGTGGACTCAAGCTGCTTTTGCAGGAAAATTTCTGAGCCGTCGATGGAAGCGCGGCCGGGAGCACGAAGCTTATCAAGGAATACTTCTGATATTTTGTTGAGTATGGCCGGCATTTCTTCGGGAGTCGGCCAGTTAAGTCCTATCTGTACAACATCGTTACCGACCAGGTTTACGCTCAGGCTGCCGTTAAGTTTATGAATAACCTGTTCGACTTGAGACCGGCTGTTGAGCGGTGCCAGATTTAGCTCTTCAACCACAGGTTCAAGTACTGAATAACTGTGGAGTAAAACCCTCAGGGCTTTAATCCTCTGTTTGAGGTTCATAGAGATAGACAGATCTTCAAGAAACGGATTCAGCATTGATGCTTCCTGAACCAGTATTGTGGTTTGGGCATAGTATCGCTTGGCTTTTACTGCACCGCCTGCTGCCATCAAAAACGGCATCACAAGTACCGGTATCAGGATCAGGTATCTGTGGCTCCAGAGTGCATGGAGCAGGGGGTAAAGTTTGGCGAATAATTTATGCCGCATAATGCTACTGCCTCTTCAGAATCAAGGTATCGGCAGTCTGTTGAGGCGCATATTCCAGATGTAAGGGAATATCTTGAGTGGCCGATAGTTTGTTCACCGCCTGGATACGTTTTTGCCCCTGAATCAGAGCCTGGAAAGGATTCTCCAGCGCAGCCGGAGCTACCTGAGCGGTAAGCTGGTGGTATGGATTCTGATTAAGAAAATCAGTGATTTTCCTTTGTTGTTCTGCGGTAAGAGAAATTTGCTCCGGGCTGAAAAACAAAGTGAGTGAACTCGGTGCCTTGGTACTGCTACAGCCCCAAATAAGCAGGCAGCTCAGCAGGCAGATTATCCTTTTCATTGCGTTCCCTTATTTTGAAGACCATATAAGGAGTATTAGCAAGAAAAGTGCCCGGAGTTTGGAAAATCGTTATCTGACGTCTGAATTGTTGGACACAAATTGCTGTTTAATCAGTTGGGTAACCTGATTGGCTCGTTGTTCCCAACTTTCATCGGATACCCGTTGTTGAGCCTGTTGGGCGTAATTCTGTCGCTCCTGTGAAGATAGCTGACAGGCGTTATCTATCGCTGTCAGCCATTGTTTTTCATTTTCGGCAATGGTGACAAGGGGACGGTAGGCGCGTGCGGCCGGAAAATCTGAGCTGATAACCGGACACCCGGATGCTAGATACTCTCTCAGCTTCAGAGGGTTGCAAGCGCGAATCTGGTCATTATCTTTAAACGGTAAAATCGCCACCGTCCAGTGTTGCAGATAGCCGGCAAGCTGGTGGTGAGGTTGGGCTGGCAATCGATGAATATTCTCTGCCTGCTGCAACTCGGTAATATCGGTGTTAACTGGCCCGAGCAGATAGAAATTTATGTCGGGTCTGGCTCTGGCCAGCCGTTGTAATAAGGCTTGGTCAAGCCAGTCATTCAAACTGCCGTAGAAGCCGACACTAGGTCGTGAGCTGTCAATATCTGCAGGACAGGAAGCCGGTTTTGCAAATTGCGATAATGACACGCCATGAGGCAGCAGCCAGGTTTTCTCTTCTGGAAATTTCGCTTTTAGCGTAGGACTGCAGGCCAGGATCATATCAGCCCTTGCGATCAGTTTTTGTTCTGCTCGGGCTGCGTAGTGGTGATCGACTCCGGCAAGGGCTGAGAAATCATCTCCGCAGTAATAGATAACTAAATCACTGTCACAGATATTGAGGTAGTCAACAGCACTGGGTAGGGCGGCCCAGATAATTCGCGGCTGGCGTTTAGAGCTGAGCTGGCTTTTGAGCACAGTGTTATTGATGGATTGAAGCAGCTTGTTTTGCGCTAACGGCCAGACCAGCGGTTTAATGACAGAGGTTGGAAATGGTGAATCATCATTGGTTGTTTTCTCTGCCGGAGAAGGTGTCAGCTGGGCGAACAGTTTTTCGAAAAGCCGACGTATATCCCGCTGACTGAACTTCGGCTGTCTCAGCCCGATGGAGTTTATCCAGTGAACATCATAATGTTTTAGTAGGACGGTCAGAATATGCTGACTGCTTGAAGGGTGGCGGCCCCAATCTTCACCGAAAACCAGAAATTCCATATCAAAACTCCAGCGGTTTGATTATTTGAGCCGGGTTGCCTCCTGCCAGTACTCCGGGGGGGATGTCTTGGGTAACCACACTCCCGGCGGCAATAATACTCCCGGCACCAATGGTGACACCGGCCATTACCATGACGCCGGTTCCCAGCCAGACATCACGGCAGAGGTGAATGTCTCCGATTTGTTGTTCCGTATCCGGCTTGCCTTCGGCTCGGGCTACGGGATCGACAGGATGACCGGGAAACCCAGCAAGGAAGATTTTGCTTGCCAGGCGGACGTTGTCATCAATCCGAATTTGGGTTCCGATCGCCAGCGTGTTCTGCCAGCCAATATCTACATTATTGCCAATAATTAATTGGGGCTTCTTTTGCCCCCAGACTCGGCCGCAGAAAGTCGCGACACCTGACAGTCGACACTGCTCACCAATATGTATATCAAGATCACCGAGGATTTGTGGCATACCGCAATCGAGCTGTAGTTGTTTAGGGCGGTTACTGAGCCGGGAAATGAACATTGGCGTGAAATAACTTTTTTGCAAAATGCAATGAAAGCTGCGGCTGATTGCAAGGTGCAGGTGATACAGGCTGCGATGCAATAGCGGAATGCATGGCAGGTAGCAGCCCCGTAGTTGCTGAAGTAATGTTTTCAGCGGGGCGATTTGGGCGGGGCTGAGGTGTTGCTTAATCAGGGTGCGCATGGTTCTCCTCCGGGATAAGCGTCAACCGATCCAGTGCGAGCAATAGTCCTATCAGAATATAGAGTGGCCAGGTTGTCCCTTGAGTCAGAAAGGTACCGCTGACGCAGAATGACAACATGCCAAGCCAAAGTCCCTGGGCGAGTGGTTTCATTTCGCTGTTTTCTAACCGCTTAAGCAGCTGATAACTAACTCTCAGGGCTCCTGTCACCAGAAGCAGGAACAATACCAACCCGGCAAAACCGGTTTCGGCGGTGATTTGCAGCCAGGTACTGTGGACCGCGTGGTTTTTTCCATCCCAGTGAGGAGAGTAGAAGTAATAGTTGTAATAGAAGTTGTTGAGTCCGACACCGGTAAACGGGTTACTGATTGCCATATTGATAGCGGCTTGCCAGGCATAGAGCCGTCCCATAGCAGATTCATCAATACCTGATTCCGCGGCACCGCCGGAAGCCCGGTCACTGATCCCGGCAAGCAGTACCAAGGCTAATAGTCCGATGCCACTGATTATGGCAGGCAGTAAAATAGAGCGGCTTCTGATCAGAGTCATGGCAAATATTACGCAGGCGATGCCCAGTAAACCGCCCCGGCTTTGTGTCGCTAGTACGCTCATGATCAGGATCACCAGAATGATCATGGTAAGCGCCCGCTGCCATTTCTGACCATAAAAGCTATAGGCTAGGGCAAAAGAGACGGGAAACTGCAGAACCAAAGCTAGATCATTAGGATCACCCAGCATAGAGCCAATGTCCCGGCCGATTGTTACCCGAGTTCCCTCAACCAGCCCGATGCCGTTGGCTTTGTTATACAGTGCCAGCAGACCGATAACTAATCCGCTAAATAGCAGTAAGACCGGAATGACCTTTAGTTGTTTGAGCCGTGTCGGCAGCCAGCTGATTGCAAACACCATAATAAATATCTTGATGAAGTTACCATTGAAATTTGCAAAAGCCTCCCCTCTGTTACTGGCCAGAATGCATGAAATCAGTACCCATAAGGTGAAAATGACGAACTGAGTATGTAGACGCTGCCAGATGATAGTTTCCCGTTTTAACCACAGTTGCCAGCTAAGCCCCGCTAGACTGGCTAAGGCCAGTAACTGGGGAATTCGTAATGGCTCGAGCACCGGGAAGGCTTCGTGGATTCGGAAATAGGAAAAAATAATAAAGCCGACACAGATCAGAAAGGCTTGGTTGATAACAAAAGGCAATGCAAACAACACACTCACTAACAGCACCAGATTTCCCTGTTTCATCCAGAACATGAAAATCAGCAGGGTGCCGGTTAGTGCTATTAGCAGTTGTTGTTTCCTGTTCATGAGAGGTCAGGCTCCGAGCGTATGCCTGATTGGCATTTTGCGAAGCCAGGGCCAGCACACTTGCACAACCAGTAGAAGCAAAATCAGACCTTCATACAGGTGTAACTCCTGATAGTGGACAAACAACAGTAGTGCGATCAGGCCATAGCTGAGCAGCAGGCGCGGTAGTGGATAGGGAAGAGGGAGACGGTGTTGGCTCCAGCCATAGAACAGAAGTAAACGCAGCAATTGCAGAATGATATTACTCACGAGCAATGCATAGAGGCCGAAATTCGGCAAAATAAAAAACAGGATTGTCAGAGACAGGGCACAACTGATTAGTCCGATGACCATAACGCTGTGTGCTTTTTCTTGTTGATAGCAGCCCATATTCAGTAGGGTTGCAGCGTGCTTAATCATTAGCATGACTCCCAGCAAAGGAATAATCTCTGCGCTGGCGTGAAAGCCTGGTGGTAGCCAGAAGAGAAGGAACTTTGAGCCAATCGTAATGGTTCCGGCCGTGATGAGTGTACCTAACTGGCAACCGGTAATGCTGATATTGGCAGCCTGCTGTAGGCCATTGGCTGAGCCAGTGAGGCTAAAGCGTTTCGGAAACCACCAAAGCGAGAATGGTTCGAGAAGCAGGCTGGCGGCAAGGGCCCACTGCATAGCAATTGCGTAAGGGGCCAGTTGTTCAAGGCTGAGGAAGTGGGCGATAGCCCAACGTTCAGCACCGAGAGAGATAAAACCAAGGAGGGCGGAAAAGGTGATTGCAGCACCGTAGCGTAGTAGTAATTTTTGATGACTAGCTTTCGGTACTGGGAAGGTTTTTGACAGCACGATTAGTTGAGTTAGTTGGGCCATAAGCCCGGCAGCCATAATACCGTCGATACCATAATCTGAGGTAAGCAGCAGAACGCCTCCACCTTGAATAAATGCAAATACAATTTGGGCCCCTACAAATAGCCCCGCCTGATTGCGGATCCTTAATATCGCAAAAGGAACAGTACACAGAGTGTTGATGAATAAAGTGAAGAACAGACAGCGCAAAGCGAAAACTGGCGGATTTCCGGGAAGAAATCCCTGTATAGCAGGAGAAGCGATTTGTGTTAGCAGAGTGAGCCCTCCACCGCAGAGCAGGATCAGCCATAAAGCACCGCTGAAAATTTCTTGCTGGTGGTTTTCATCTTTATCATGAGCAAACCGGTAAATTGCGTCTGTCAGTCCTAACGCCAGCAGTAATGACAGGAAACACCCTAAGGTGATCAATACATCAAGTCTGCCAAATTGCTCCGGGCCCAACCATTGAGTGACAAAAGGTTGTAATGCAAGAGCAACCAGTTTACTGCTGATAATGCCAATGGCATAAGTCGCCATGGTGAAGGCCGGTTTCATAATGCCTCCACATGTGCAGACAGTAATTCGGCCTGTTTACCAGCCGTAAACAGGCTCATGACTCGCCTGAAGGCGTACTCGCGTTGATTTTGCAGTTCGGTTTCTGTGCGGGATAAATGATGTTGCATGGCGTGCATTAATGAAACTGGATCATCCATGGGGATTTGTTGTCCGCTGTTTTTATCCAGAATTTCATTACATCCAGCCAGATCACTGGTGATGACTGGAAGGCCGAGAGCCATGGCTTCTTTTAGCACTAGTGGGCCGGTATCTTTGTCTCCGTTGGGGGCTACAGTAAAAGGAGCTACAAGTGCTTTGTAGTCAGCAGCATGCTGGTGGTACCAATGGGCATCTTTACTGCCGTGGAAAGTGATGCGATGGGTGAGCTGCATTTGTTGCGCTGTATGCACTAGCTTTGTCAGTAAAGGGCCATCACCAACAATATCTAATGTGGCGGATGCGGGGAGCTGGCTGAAAGCTGTTAGCAGGACATCAAGTCCTTTCTTCTCAACAAGTCGACCTATAAACAGGAAGTCTTTACGTGGATGCCATTGATAAGAGAATGGTGGATACTTAGTGTCCTGGATCCCACAAGGAATATGGTAGACCGGTTTGGCCGTTGCAAGTTGCAGTTCACTTTGCATCTCTTTCGTAACGGCGCAAATGAAGTTGGCTTCTTGCAGCTTACAGGTGAGATCCTGAGGTGACGCATAGATATCGGCACCATGTCCGACAAAAGATACTGGTATTCCTAAGATTTTGGCTGCAACAATTGCAGTTGCTGCGCTGTGCCATGCAAAGTGTGCATGCAAATGTTCGCAACCGTCTTTATCGGCATGATAAGCCAGCTGTAACCCTTGCCGTAACAGAGATAAATAACTAAATCCTTTTTGCTTTCTGATAAAACGGTGGCACCGATAGGATTTCAGGATATGACGGAGTGGATTGGCGGGAGTATCGGTTAGGTAGGTGCAGTGCTGTTTCAGATAAGCATCGTCAGGCTGATATTGTGCACTCGAAGTGAACGCGTAAGGTTTGAGTTGATGGCCCATAGCCATCATGGCGCGCATTTCAACGCCGACAAAAGTTTCAGATAAAGTTGGGAAACTCGGGATTACATAGCCGATTTTTTTCATCCTTCAGCCCCTCCTGATCAGTGGCCTAATTACTCCATTGTTTTGCTTTCTTTCAATTCAACCTTCCAATTTTGATGCCAATAATTACTGGCCTGGTCTTTGCACAACGGAATAGATGTTTGTTTTCAGAGGAGAGTGGTATGAAGTCAGTACAAGGTGTGAGTGTTGTTATTCCTAACTACAATTGCTTGCAGACATTACCGAGGGCGATAGAAAGTGTTTGGGTTCAGGATTGTCTGGTTGAAATTATTGTGGTTGATGATGGCTCGACAGATGGTTCACGAGAGTGGCTGGCTGAGCAGAACGACATAAAGTTAATTTTCAGTGAAAGAGGCGGAGCATCGAAAGCCCGTAATTTAGCCATTCAACATTGCAAATATGAACTGGTCGCATTTTTGGATGCGGATGACTACTGGGTAGACGGTAAATTAACCCAACAACTGGCTTTGCATAAAGTGCAACCGGAACTGGTTTTTAGTTTTAGTGACTATATGCATGTTACCGAGTCAGGTCGTGAAATTATCGGGTGTTTTGATTTTTGGCCACGGTTTAAATCAAAGATGAGAGGCGAGAACAGGTCACGGGTGTTTGAACATTTTACTCCTCTGCTTTTTGCTGAGAATGTTGTAGGGACCAGTACAGTTGTCGTTAAGAAATCTGCATTAATATCATCAAAGGGCTTTGATGTAAGCTTAAAGTCGGCCTCTGACTGGGACTTATGGCTGAAAGTCGCTCGTATGGGGCCCGTTGGTGTTATCAATGAACCTCTCTGTTATTACACATCGGACAGAGCGGGAGCAATAAGTCGGGATTATGAAAAACGACTTAATGCGGTCAGAACGATCCTCAACAGGCATTCCGGTGTGATTATTGGGAGTCCTTTTGATTTATTCGCTGGTTATCTGAGGTGGATAGCCGGAAAAGCGGAGTATAACCGTATCAAGCACTCATACTTATTATCAGTTTGCCAAGAGCTGCTGGTACTTTGTTTCCAGCCAAACTGGCGGAGAGTGAAAGCTGTCGGGGGAGATATATTAAAGATGGTGCCGCTAAAGCAAACAAAATCGATGTAGTTGGTTGCTTCTTGTGCGTTTGGTGCTTTTTTTTCTTTTTTTACTTGCCAATGTAAAAATGCACCCTATAATGCCGCATCACCGACACGGAGAGCGCTTCTTACAAGGAGTTGCAAACGAATCGGTTAGGATGAAAATCCTGATAAGTTAAGTTGAAAAAGTGTTTGACACTGCAATTTAATTGATTAGAATTGGCGTCCTCTTCAGCAAGATAGCGAAACCTTTAAAAGTTAAAGTTATCTGTGTTGGAATTGTTCTTTAACAATTTGACC
>NZ_AMZO01000031.1 GCF_000331515.1 Photobacterium marinum | reverse complement strand
AGTGAGAAGTGAGAAGTGAGAAACAGTATTAGCCGGATACAATAAAGGCAAGGGGAACCCTTGCCTTTAAAATCGTGTCAGTAAGCTATGTTACTTCTTAACCGGGCGTTTCCAGCCCTTAACTGTACGAGCAGGAGCGCGAGTGATCACTAACTCACCTTCGCCCACATCGCGGTTAATAGTAGCACCAGCACCGATTGTTGCACCTTTCGCCACTTTCACCGGCGCAATCAGCTGGGTATCAGAGCCGACAAACACATCATCGCCAATCTCGGTCTTAAACTTATTTGCACCGTCATAGTTACAGGTAATGGTACCTGCACCGATATTCACTCGATCACCAATTTCAGCATCACCCAAGTATGTCAGGTGGTTAGCCTTAGAGCCCTGACCCAATCGTGCCTTCTTCATTTCCACGAAGTTGCCGACATGGGAGTCACCAACCAGCTCCGCGCCCGGACGCAGGCGGGTAAACGGACCAACGGTACAGTCTTCACCGACAGTCGCGCCTTCAATCACGCTGTACGGGCGGATCAGCGTATTATCGTCAATCTCACAGTCCTTCAGAACCGAGCCAGCACCAATCACCACGTTATCACCCAGGGAAACACTACCTTCGATAATCACGTTAACATCAATCTCAACGTCACGACCGCACTGCAGCTCACCGCGCAGATCAAAACGGGCAGGATCGCGCAGCATTACGCCTTGCTCCAGCAGACGCTCAGCCTGCATAGCCTGATAAGCTCGCTCCAGTTTTGCTAGCTGAATACGGTTGTTCACACCTTCAACTTCGATAGCTTTTGCCGGGTGCACAGCTTCAACCGCACGGCCTTCTTCGTGAGCAATCGCAATAATATCTGTCAGGTAATATTCGCCCTGAGCATTGTCATTTTTAAGCTGTCCCAGCCAGCGTTTCAAATCGCCACCGTTAGCGACCATCACACCGGTATTAATTTCTTTGATCAGCTTCTGCTCTTCAGTCGCATCTTTTTGCTCAACAATCGCAACAACCGGACCGTTACGACGAACGATACGGCCATAGCCAGTCGGATCGTCCAATACCACGGTCAAAAGGGCAATACCACCTTCCGGCTGGGCATCAAGCAGGTTTTCCAAAGTTTCGCCACTTATCAGCGGCACATCACCGTACAAGATCAATACTTTTTCATTATCAGCCAGATCCGGACAAGCCTGGTTTACCGCATGACCGGTACCCAGCTGCTCGGCCTGCAGAATCCAGTTTACCGATTCCTGCTCCAGGGCCGCTTTCATCTGATCGCCACCGTGGCCATAAACCAAGTGGATATTGTTCGCGCCCAGCCCGCTGCAGGTATCAATCACGTGTTTTACCATCGGCTTGCCGGCCAGGGTATGCAGTACCTTTGGAAGGTTGGAGTACATGCGGGTTCCTTTTCCCGCAGCCAGGATCACAGCACTGAAGCTCATGATAAGGTATCCTTCTTGATGCATAAATTATTCATAACTGCCCGCATTGTATCGGTTCAGCAGCTGAGGTTTAAGGGAAATTGTTTATTTTTCGCAAGTAATAACTTGCTTAACAGACATAAAAAAAGCGACCCGTGGGTCGCTTTTTTGCGTCATGCGCCTGATTAACGCGCTTTTTTCGTCAGCTCGATAACACGAAGCTGAGCGATCGCTTTAGCCAGGTCACTGGCCGCTTGAGCAAAGTCGATGTCGCCATGCTGGTTGTGGATACGCTCCTCAGCCTGACGTTTCGCTTCTTCCGCCTTGGCAGCATCCAAATCTTCACCACGGATAGCGGTGTCAGCCAGCACAGTTACTGAACCTGGCTGAACTTCAAGCATACCGCCAGAAAGATAGATAACTTCTTCCTCACCGTGTTGCTTAACGATTCGAATCATACCCGGCGTGATAGCGGTCAGCAGCGGTGTGTGTCCTGCGTGAATACCCAGTTCACCTTCGCTACCGGTCACCTGAACGTTTTCAGCACGACCAGAGAAGAGTTTTTTCTCTGCGCTTACTACGTCTAGATGGAAGGTTATCGCTGCCATGTCGCCTCCTACTCAGCTTAAAGCTTCTTAGCTTTTTCCAATACTTCTTCAATCGCACCGCAGTACATAAATGCCTGCTCTGGGATATCGTCGTATTCACCAGCCAGAAGGCCTTTGAAGCTGCGTAGCGTATCTTTCAGCGGTACGTAAATACCAGGCTGACCTGTGAAGACTTCTGCTACGTGGTAAGGCTGAGTCAGGAAACGTTCAATCTTACGAGCACGAGATACAGTTTGCTTATCTTCTTCAGACAGCTCGTCCATACCCAGGATTGCGATGATATCTTTCAGTTCTTTATAGCGCTGCAGAGTACTCTGAACGCCACGCGCGATATCATAGTGCTCCTGGCCAACCACTAGCGGATCAAGCATACGAGATGTTGAATCCAGTGGGTCGATCGCTGGGTACAGACCCAGAGATGCGATCTGACGAGAAAGTACAACTGTCGCATCAAGGTGGGCAAACGTTGTTGCCGGAGATGGGTCAGTCAAGTCATCCGCAGGTACGTATACCGCCTGTACAGAAGTGATAGAACCGCTCTTCGTTGAGGTAATACGCTCCTGAAGAACACCCATCTCTTCTGCCAGAGTTGGCTGGTAACCTACCGCTGAAGGCATACGGCCAAGTAGTGCCGATACCTCTGTACCCGCAAGGGTATAACGGTAGATGTTATCGATGAACAGCAGTACGTCACGGCCTTCATCACGGAACTTCTCAGCCATAGTCAGGCCAGTCAGAGCAACACGCAGACGGTTACCTGGTGGCTCGTTCATCTGACCGTAAACCATTGCTACTTTAGATTCTTCAGGCTTCTCAACGTTAACAACGCCAGCTTCCTGCATCTCGTAGTAGAAGTCGTTACCTTCACGGGTACGCTCACCAACACCGGCAAATACTGACAGACCAGAGTGCTGGATTGCGATGTTGTTGATAAGTTCCATCATGTTAACGGTCTTACCTACACCCGCACCACCGAACAGGCCGATTTTACCACCCTTAGCGAATGGACAAATCAGGTCGATAACCTTAACACCTGTTTCCAGTAGCTCAGTCGCGTTAGACTGATCTTCGTAGCTTGGCGCTTCACGGTGAATAGAGTAACGCTCTTTCTCACCGATATCGCCACACTCATCAATTGGCTGACCCAGAACGTTTACAATACGTCCTAGTGTTTCAGTACCAACTGGAACTTGAATTGGGTTGCCTGTGTTCACAACAGACAGACCACGACGCAGGCCATCAGAAGTACCCATAGCGATACCACGAACAACACCGCCACCTAGCTGCTGCTGCACTTCCAGCACTAGCGTGCCGTTTTCTTTCGCATCAACATGTAGGGCGTCGTATACCTGTGGTACAGAGTCCTGTGGAAACTCTACGTCGACTACCGCACCGATGATCTGTACGATCTTACCTGTAGCCATCGTTAATCCTCTAAACTTAAAAATTCTTTGCCTTAAACAGCAGCTGCACCAGAAACGATCTCTGACAGCTCTTGTGTAATCGCGGCCTGACGGGCCTTGTTGTACACAAGTTGCAGATCATTAATCAGGTTACCTGCATTATCTGTTGCTGCTTTCATCGCAACCATTCGGGCCGCCTGCTCACAAGCAAGGTTCTCGACCACACCCTGGTAAACCTGAGATTCGGCATAGCGAACCAGCAGGGTATCCAGCAGGGCTTTTGGCTCGGGCTCATAAATGTAGTCCCAAGAGTGGTTGCGCTGCATTTCTTCGTCATCAGACTTAGGCAAAGGCAGCAATTGATCGATCACTGGTTCCTGAACCATAGTGTTTACAAACTTGTTGTAAACCAGGTACAGGCGATCCAATTGGCCTTCATCATATTTCTTCAGCATTACGCCGACAGTACCGATAAGCTCGTCAACCGATGGGTTGTCACCCAAACCGGATACCTGAGCCGCCACTTTACCGCCGTAGCTGTTAAAGAATGCTGTCGCTTTGGCACCAACCAGCGCCATCTCAACTTCAGCACCCTGATCTGACCATGATTTGATGTCTGCAATGGCTTGCTTGAACAGGTTAATGTTCAGGCCGCCACACAGGCCACGGTCAGTAGAAACAATGATGTAACCAACGCGCTTGGCTTCGCGCTCCTCAAGATAAGGATGCTTATACTCAAGGCTACCAAGGGCGATATGACCGATCACTTTGCGCATAGTTTGTGCGTATGGGCGTGATGATTCCATCGCGTCTTGCGTCTTACGCATTTTTGACGCGGCAACCATCTCCATCGCTTTAGTGATCTTCTGAGTGTTTTTAACACTACCGATCTTGTTACGAATCTCTTTTGCGCCGGCCATCGTTACTCTCCGTTAGTAGGTGATCGCGGACGATCACCAACCAATTACCAAGTCTGGGTAGCTTTGAAATCTTCAACCAGTTTCACGAACTGAGCTTCGATTTCATCGTTCCAAGCACCCGCTTCATCAACCTGAGCCATCAGCTCAGCATAGTGACCTTTGGCATAAGAAAGCAACGCAGCTTCGAAATCAGCTAGCTTGCTCAGGTCAACATCAACCAGGTAGCCTTTTTCTGCTGCGAAAATAACTAGGCTCTGCTCGAATACAGACATTGGAGCGTACTGTTTCTGCTTCATCAGCTCAGTAACTTTCTGACCGTGATCAAGCTGCTTCTTAGTTGCATCATCAAGGTCAGAAGAGAACTGGGCAAACGCCGCAAGTTCACGGTACTGTGCAAGAGCGGTACGGATACCACCAGACAGTTTCTTCATGATCTTGGTCTGCGCAGCACCACCTACACGAGATACAGAGATACCTGGGTCAACCGCTGGACGGATACCGGCGTTGAACAGCTCTGTCTGCAGGAAGATCTGGCCATCGGTAATAGAGATAACGTTGGTCGGTACGAATGCCGATACGTCACCCGCCTGGGTTTCGATGATTGGAAGTGCAGTCAGGGAACCTGATTGACCTTTCACTTCACCATTAGTGAAATGCTCTACGTAGTGTTCGTTTACACGAGCTGCACGCTCTAGCAGACGAGAGTGTAGGTAGAATACGTCACCTGGGAATGCTTCACGACCTGGTGGACGGCGTAGCAATAGCGAGATCTGACGGTAAGCTACAGCCTGCTTAGACAGGTCATCGTATACGATCAGTGCATCTTCACCGCGATCACGGAAGTATTCACCCATTGCACAACCGGCGTATGGTGCCAGGTACTGCAGGGCTGCTGCTTCAGAAGCCGATGCAACAACAACGATAGTGTTTTCCAGAGCACCGTGCTCTTCCAGTTTGCGCACTACGTTAGCGATAGTGGACGCTTTCTGGCCGATAGCAACATAAACAGAGTAGATACCAGAGTTTTTCTGGTTGATGATGGCATCGATCGCCATTGCTGTTTTACCAGTCTGGCGGTCACCGATAATCAACTCACGCTGACCACGGCCGATTGGCACCATTGAGTCAACTGCTTTGTAGCCAGTCTGTACAGGCTGGTCAACAGATTTACGGTCGATTACACCCGGTGCGATAACTTCTACAGGAGAGAAAGTATCGGTTTCAATCGGGCCTTTACCATCGATAGGCTCACCCAGGGTGTTAACCACACGGCCTAGCAGTGCGCGGCCTACTGGTACTTCAAGGATACGACCAGTACCGGTAACCTTCATGCCTTCCTGAAGGTCAGCATATGGGCCCATTACAACCGCACCAACCGAGTCACGCTCAAGGTTCAGTGCCAGTGCATAACGGCCACCTGGGATTTCAATCATTTCACCTTGCATTACATCTGCAAGGCCATGGATACGAATGATACCATCGCTTACTGATACGATAGTACCTTCGTTACGCGCTTCACTCGCAACGTCGAATTTCTCGATACGCTGCTTGATCAGTTCGCTAATTTCCGTGGAATTAAGTTGCATGCTCCAATTCCCCAAATCAAGACTGCAAAGCATCGCTCAGGCGGTTTAGCTTACCGCGTACTGAGTTGTCGATGATCAAGTCTCCAGCTCTAATCACAACCCCGGCAATCAGGGTCTCGTCTACACTGCAGTTCAGCTTCACTTTACGTTCAAGACGCTCTTCCAGTTTCGTGCTGATTGCTTCAAGTTGGCTATCGTCCAAGGCAACCGAAGAGGTTACAAAGGCATCAATAGTTTTCTCATGCTCGCTTTTCAGCAGCAGGAACTCATCACAAACAGCAGGAAGTACTTTCAGACGTCCGTTTTCTGCCATCACTTTTACCAAGTTCTGGCCGAACTCATTGAGTTGTTCACCGCATACTGACAGAAAGATTTCAGTCAGTTTATCGGCAGCAAAGCCGCCATCAAGGATGTCCTTGATAGTGTCGTTTTTTGCTACCTCGGCAGTGAAGGCAAGCATTTCAGCCCATTGGGCCAGCTCACCGTTTTCAACCGCAAAGTCAAAGGCTGCTTTAGCGTAGGGGCGTGCGATAGTAGTCATTTCCGACATGTGCTTGCCCCTTTAATTACAGTTCTGCAGTGACTTTGTTAAGAAGATCAGCATGAGCGTCTTTATCAATAGAACGCTCAATGATTTTCTCAGCACCAATCACAGCCAGAGTTGCAACTTGTTTACGTAGATCATCACGTGCGCGGTTACGTTCTGCTTCGATCTCTGCAAGACCTTGGGCCAGAATTTTGTCACGCTCAGCTAAGGCTTCCGTCTTCGCTTCGTCAATGATCTGAGCTTTGCGCTTGTTCGCTTGCTCTACGATCTCAGTTGCAGTACGTTTTGCTTCTTTCAATTGATCAGAAGCATTCGCCTGCGCTAGGTTCAGGTCTTTGGCAGCACGATCAGCGGCTGCCAAACCGTCAGCAATTTTCTTCTGACGTTCTTCAATCGCTTCCATGATTGGTGGCCATACATATTTCATGCAGAACACCACGAATAGGAAAAACGCGATTGCCTGTCCCAGCAAAGTTGCATTCATATTCACAACTGCATCTCCTTAGAAAGGGTTGCTAGGGATCCGTTCGTTCTTTTAATTAACCAGCTAGTTGGCCAACGAATGGGTTTGCGAATGTGAATAGTAGAGCGATTACGATACCGATCATTGGAACCGCATCAAGCAGACCTGCAATGATGAACATCTTAACTTGCAGCATTGGAGCCATTTCTGGTTGACGTGCAGCACCTTCAAGGAATTTACCACCTAGAAGTGCGAAGCCGATCGCTGTACCCAGTGCAGCAAGACCTACAATGATGCCCACGGCAATTGCAGAAAAGCTTAGTAAAGTTTCCATCACTATCTCCAGTTTATAGTTGTCGGCTAAAGTGCCAGTAAAAAAAAGAATAATTTACAAATATCGCTAATGATTGTCTTCATGCGCCTGAGACAGGTACACAATAGTCAACATCATAAACACGAATGATTGAATTGTAATGACCAGGACGTGGAAAATAGCCCACGGTAACGAGCCTAGCCATTGAGCCCACCACGGCATCAGTGCCGCGATAAGGATAAACACCACCTCACCAGCGAACATGTTACCGAACAGACGCATACCCAGTGAAATAGGCTTCGCCAGCAGCGAAACTACTTCAAGAAGCAGGTTGAACGGAATCATGACCGGATGATTGAACGGATGAAGAGCCAGTTCTTTAGCAAAGCCGCCAAGGCCTTTGATTTTGATGCTGTAGTAGATCATCAAAGCAAAAACACCCAACGCCATTGCCATGGTGATGTTGACATCAGCACTTGGTACTACCTTAAGGTAAGGAATACCTAACCAGTGCTCCGCTGGATACGGAAGAAAATCAATTGGCACCAAGTCCATGATATTCATCAGCATAATCCAACAGAAAATGGTCAGAGCCAGAGGGGCAATCAGCTTATTGCGGCCATGGAAGGTTTCCTTAACGCTACCGTCAACGAACTCAACCATAATTTCCACAAAACACTGTAGCTTTCCTGGAACTCCTGATGTCGCTGTTTTCGCCGCCTTGCGGAAAAGACCTAGAAAGATCAATCCCGTTAGGACAGAGAAAAACAGGCTGTCTATATGAACCGTCCAGAATCCCTCACCGACTGACAAGTTTGTCAGGTGGTGAGTGATGTAGCCTGACGGCGTTAGCGCTTCACCTGGCGCAGCCATAACTCATCCTATTTGTTGTTGTTAATGAATAAAACCGGCCCAAAGATATTAATACCGAGTGCCAGCAAATAGGTCAGTTTGAGGGGAACAAGTTCCACCTCGACATACAGGTAGACAATAGCAAAAAGGATGACCGTAATGAGGATTTTCAGCACTTCTCCGCCATAGAATGACGCCATGATCAGCCGCGCCTTTCGGGCACCGCTGAACAGAAATGCACACTTAGCAAAGACAGCATTGGCGATCACAAAGATGCCGCCGCCGAGTAGTGCGGAGATTCCCCAGTCAACATTGACAGCAAACACTGCCATAATTGCCGTTGTTAAAACGACGCCAGATTGAAGTAACAGCAACCTTTTCGCCAATTGGCGTCCCGGTCTAACTAGCGCCGATACCATGTATTCGTTCCTCGAGTCCGTTCCACTACACACAAACGTCGTGCTGGGAAAACTGCGAAAATTATACGGTGGATCAGATTGAATGCAATCTAATCACATTAAAAAAAAGTGTTAGATTTTACAACACAATAACCTGATCACGTCATTGTCATCATTGCAATTAAATATGTTCGACAGGGGTCACATTTCATGACCAAACATTGCAATGAATTGCTTCAGTTTGTCGGCTTCATCAAAGCTGAAAACGATTTTACCTTTACCATTTTTCTGCTGGCTAATCGCAACTTGAGTGCCAAAATGTTCGCAGAGATGGTTCTCAGCCGCTTCCAGCACAGGATTTACCGCTTTCACCTTCGCGGGTTCAGCCGGCGTCAACATCTTCTTGACCAGCTTTTCTGTATCGCGAACGGTTAACATTTTTGCTACAACCGCCTGAGCGGCTTCAAACTGAGCTTCGCCTTCCAGAGCCAATAGGGCACGGGCATGGCCCATTTCCAGCTGACGCTGTTCAACCATACGTTTTACTGGCTCTGCCAGTTGATTCAGTCGAAGTAGATTAGACACGGTTGTGCGTGACTTACCGACTGCTTCGGCGACCTGCTGGTGGGTTAGTGAAAACTCACTCTGCAATCGCTCCAGTGCCTGTGCCTCTTCAATGGCGTTAAGATCCTCACGCTGGATATTTTCAATCAGCGCAATCGCCACCGTGGCACGGTCATTCACATCCTTAATGATACAAGGGACTTTCTGAAGCCCAGCTTGACGAGCAGCTCGCCAGCGGCGTTCGCCGGCAATGATCTCGAATTGTTGCGGTGCAATTTCCCGTACCACAATCGGTTGAATAACCCCTTGGGCACGGATGGAGTCTGTCAACTCGGCCAGAGCTTCATCCGACATATCTTTGCGGGGTTGAAACTGGCCAGGCTGCAGCATATGAACCGATAAATCTTGTAGCCGTCCTTCGGCTGACAGGCTTTGTGCCTTGTCGGCACTTTTCTGTTTTGCTTGTGCTACCGAGCTAGTTGCCAGCAGCGCATCAAGGCCTTTACCCAGGCCTCGCTTACTCATGTTCATTGTTTACCCTTATGCATCCACGGTACCGGCACTGCGCTCCATCTCATCACGGCGGATAATTTCGCCGGCGAGCGCAAGGTAAGCCTTAGCACCGCTAGAATACTTGTCATAGTACATCGCCGGGCGACCATGGCTCGGAGCCTCAGCCAGACGGACATTTCGTGGAATCACGGTACGGTAGACTTTCTCGCCAAAGTGCTTTTTCAGCTGTTGCGACACTTCGTTCGCCAGCCGGTTACGCGGGTCGTACATAGTACGCAGCAGACCTTCAATCTTGAGATCGGCATTCACCACCGCAGTCAGCTTACTGATGGTATCCATCAAGGCAGTCAGGCCTTCCAGCGCAAAGTATTCACACTGCATAGGGACAAGTACAGAATCTGCAGCTGTCATTGCGTTGATTGTAAGAAGGTTTAATGCAGGAGGACAATCGATAAAGATGAAATCATAGTTATCACGAACTGCCTCTAAAGCATTACGCAGGCGCACTTCGCGAGCAAAGACTTCCATGAGTTTGATTTCGGCGGCGGTCACATCGCCATTGGCGGCAATCAGATGATAGCCGCCCGTGGTTTCTGAGATCACCACCTCGTCGAACGGGGTTTCTTCGACCAGAAGATCATAAGCTGTCGCGTCGACCTGGTATTTATCAACGCCGCTGGCCATAGTGGCATTTCCCTGCGGATCCAGATCGATAATCAGGACCTTACGCTGTGTAGCGGCCAGTGATGCCGCAAGATTGACGCAAGTCGTGGTTTTACCCACGCCCCCTTTCTGGTTAGCAACAGCTATAACTCTTCCCACGAAAAAACCTCATCAATTAACCCTTTGCCGTCAAGATTACTAGATGACGCTCACCATCTAACTCAGGGACTTGCAAAGATTTGACTTCGCTCACAGAACACCACTCTGGAAGTTCTGCCACTTCTTGTTGATTAAATTGTCCTTTAAGCGCCATAAAACAGCCGTCTTCCGTCGGCAAATGATGGCACCAGGACACCATATCGTTCATTGATGCAAAGGCACGGCTCAGTACGGCATCAAAGCCCTGCTCAGGCTGGAATTCTTCAACCCGGCTCTGTACCGGGGTGACATTGCCGATCTTCAGTTCGAAAATCACCTGGCGGATAAAGCGGATCCGTTTGCCCAGGCTATCTAGCAGGGTAAATTCCTTGTCCGGATTCATGATAGCCAGCGGGATGCCAGGCAGGCCAGGACCGGTACCAACATCGATAAAGCGCTCACCGCGAAGGTGAGTGCTTACCACTATACTATCCATGATATGTTTCACTAACATCTCATCGGGATCGCGAACAGAGGTCAAATTATACGCTTTGTTCCACTTATGCAGCAGGCCAACATAGCCAACCAGCTGCTCAAGTTGTTGTTCTGTGACCTCAAGGTCAGTTTGCGCAATTAGCTGCGCCAAACGCTGTTTCACTGATGACTCCTATTCGCCTTTCTTCAGCATGCCTTGTTTTTTCAGGTAAACCAGCAGCAGTGAAATCGCTGCCGGGGTAATGCCCGAGATACGCGACGCCATACCGATGGTTTCCGGCTTGGCATCGTTCAGTTTAGCGATCACCTCGTTAGAAAGGCCTTTCACCAGGCTGTAGTCCAAATCCAATGGTAGCTTGGTTTTTTCATGACGCAGGGATTTTTCGACTTCGTCTTTCTGGCGATCGATGTAACCCTGGTATTTCACCTGAATTTCCACCTGCTCACGCGCCTGTGCATCATCGTGGGCCGGAGCAAAAGCTTCAATTGCAGTCAGCTGCTCATAAGTCACTTCCGGACGACGCAGAAGATCTTCACCGTTGGCTTCACGGGTGATCGGTGTCTTGAGGATCTTATTCAGCTCCTCGACATGATCCGAGTTCGGCGTGATCCAGATGTCTTTCAGACGCTGGCGTTCCTGCTCCATATTTTCGATCTTCTGGTTGAAGCGCGCCCAGCGCTCATCGTCAACCAGACCAAACTCGCGACCGATTTCGGTCAAACGCAAATCTGCGTTGTCTTCACGCAGCAGCAGACGGTATTCGGCACGGGAAGTAAACATGCGGTACGGCTCTTTGGTGCCCATAGTCGACAGATCGTCAATCAGTACCCCCATGTAGGCCTGATCACGACGTGGGCTCCAGCCTTCACGGTCTTGTGACAGCAATGCGGCGTTCATACCGGCGAGCAAGCCCTGAGCCGCAGCTTCTTCGTAACCTGTGGTGCCGTTGATCTGACCAGCAAAGAACAGGCCGTGGATAAACTTGGTCTCAAATGTCTGTTTCAGATCGCGCGGGTCAAAGAAATCATACTCAATTGCATAACCCGGACGCACAATCGCGGCATTTTCAAAGCCCTTCATCGAACGGACGATCTGCATCTGCACATCAAACGGCAGACTGGTGGAAATACCGTTCGGGTAAAGCTCATGCGTTGTCAGGCCTTCCGGCTCGATAAAAATCTGATGGCTGTTCTTGTCAGCAAAACGCATCACTTTGTCTTCAATTGACGGGCAGTAGCGCGGACCAATACCTTCAATCACACCTGAGTACATTGGGCTGCGATCCAGGTTATTACGGATCACGTCATGAGTCTGCTCATTGGTGTGAGTAATAAAACATGGGATCTGACGCGGATGATCCGACGGTTTACCCATAAACGAGAACAATGGGGTCGGGTTATCACCATGCTGCGCCTGTAGCTGGCTGAAATCAACAGTACGGGCATCAATACGCGGTGGTGTGCCTGTCTTCAGGCGATCAACTCGGAACGGCAGTTCACGAAGTCGGTTAGCAAGCGCGATCGACGGTGGATCCCCGGCGCGGCCACCGCTGTAGTTTTCCAGACCGATATGGATCTTACCGCCAAGGAAGGTACCGACAGTCAGCACCACGGCTTTAGCGCGGAACTTCAATCCCATTTCCGTTACCACACCGACAACACGATCATTGTCGACGATCAGGTCATCCACGGATTGCTGAAACAGCATCAGGTTCGGCTGGTTTTCCAGTTTTTCACGGATAGCGGCCTTGTACAATGCGCGGTCGGCCTGGGCACGGGTTGCACGAACCGCCGGGCCTTTTGAAGAGTTCAGGGTACGGAACTGGATCCCGCCCTTATCGATCGCCTGGGCCATCAAACCACCCAGGGCATCCACTTCTTTAACCAGGTGTCCTTTCCCGATCCCGCCAATTGCCGGGTTACATGACATCTGCCCCAGCGTATCAATATTGTGCGTCAGCAGAAGGGTTTTTTGTCCCATTCGGGCAGCGGCTAATGCGGCTTCAGTACCGGCATGACCACCACCAACCACGATGACATCAAAATTTTCCTGGTAAAACATGAAACTACCTCAGGTATGAAAATCGCCAGTGAGTTATCTACGAGCAAAGGTGGATCATTCTATCCTTTTTCTGGGAAAGAGAGAATCTTTCCTGAAGATCATTTGATCAAGAGAAAAGTGAGAATTAAATATATATAAGATCTTTTAAAGAGATCTTCTGTTAGATCTATTATATAGATCGTACGATCGTGTGGATAAGTGATAAATGATCCTAATGATCATGAGGTTAGCGAGGATCATTAGTTGTGGAACAGCATGGATCTTCGTTGGGATTTGCTGGGATCAAAATGGGCACTTATCAACAGGGGGGGAGGTCGGTAAAACTTATTCAATGGATAACTATGGTTTGATCACCGGAAAGATCTATAGTTATCCACAGGAAAAAGTTTAAAAAACGCTGAAATTTTGAGTAATACGGTCGTGAATTTTATTCACAGAAGGCGTTTTTCCACTCTGCAAGCCAGGCTTCTGCTGGATCTTCCGGTACCGGATCCTTTGATACATCGATATCCAGGCGCTCGCCTAAACGGGTTGCTCCGAGTGAACTGAGCTGTTGATCGAGGTTTTTGGCTGCGGCACAGAAGGTATCGTAGCTGCTGTCTCCCAGGCCAATCACGGCATATTTCAGTTGAGAAAGGTCCGGTTTCTGCTCGGTCAGTTGCTGAATGAAGGGCTGGATATTGTCCGGGAACTCGCCGGCGCCGTGGGTTGAGCAGACTACCAGCCAGGTATTATCCAGTGTCAGATTGGCTAAATCAGCCCGGTTGACGGTTTCTGTCTGATGTCCTTCCTGCTCCAGCAGGTCGGCTAGGTGGTCGGCGACATATTCGGCACCACCAAGGGTGCTGCCGGTGATTAGGGTGATTTGACTCATGATATCCTCAGTATAACGAGTATGGATTGCCCTGATTGTACTGGCTCTAAAGCAATATAAAAGAGACAAAAAATAGGTTTATTCACAGGCTGTAAACGACAAAGGGCCGGCGCGGGAGATGATCCCGGCGCCGGCCCTTTGTGCCAATCGGAGTTGGATCCGGTTATTTACCTATGCAGAATGAGGTAAAGATCCGGCCCAGAAGATCGTCAGAGGTGAACTCGCCAGTGATCTCGCTCAGGTGTTGCTGGGCAAGGCGCAGCTCTTCAGCCAGGATTTCCCCGGCCATAAAGCCTTCCAGCTGCTCTTTACCTGTCTCCAGGTGCGTTGCGGCGCGTTCCAGTGCTTCCAGGTGGCGTCGGCGGGCCATAAAGCCACCTTCGGTGGTGCCGGCAAAGCCCATGCACTCTTTGAGGTGCTCACGCAGGTTGTCGATGCCGTCACCGGTGCGGGCAGACAGGCGGATCAGGGTTGGATTGCTGACATGGCAGATCCCAGCTTCTTCTCCAGTCAGCTCGACTTTGTTGCGGATCACGGTCAGGCCCATGCTTTCCGGCAGGCGCTCAATAAAGTCCGGCCAGATTTCTTTCGGATCGGTGGCATCTGTGGTGGTGCTGTCGACCATGAACAGGACGCGGTCGGCCTGCTGGATTTCATCCCAGGCCCTCTCAATACCTATACGCTCGACTTCGTCTGAGGCTTCACGCAGGCCGGCTGTATCGATGATGTGCAGCGGCATACCGTCGATGTGGATATGTTCACGCAGGACATCACGGGTGGTGCCGGCAATATCGGTCACAATGGCGGAGTCTTTGCCTGACAGGGCATTAAGCAGGCTGGATTTACCGGCATTCGGGCGGCCGGCAATGACCACTTTCATCCCTTCACGCATGATCGCGCCTTGGTTGGCCTCACGGCGCACTGCTTCCAGACGTTCGATAATGTTATTCAGATCACCGCTGACCCGGCCGTCAGACAGGAAGTCGATCTCTTCTTCCGGGAAGTCGATAGCGGCTTCGACATAGATGCGCAGGTGGATAAGTGCTTCCACCAGCTCGTTAACCCGGGTCGAGAATGCGCCCTGAAGCGATTTAAAGGCACTTTTCGCTGCTTCTTCGGAGCTGGCATCAATCAGGTCGGCAATCGCTTCTGCCTGCGCCAGATCGAGTTTGTCGTTCATAAAGGCGCGCTCTGAGAATTCACCCGGGCGGGCGGCACGGATGCCGTCAATTTGCAGGATGCGCTTGATCATCATGTCCATCAGAACCGGGCCGCCGTGGCCCTGCAGCTCCAGTACATCTTCACCGGTGAAGGAGTTCGGTCCCTTGAAGAATAAGGCAATGCCCTGATCCAGTGCGCTCCCGTCCTCGTTCTTGAAAGGCAGGTATTCGGCATAGCGCGGCTTGAGTTCACGGCCGGCGACTGCCAGGGCGACGTCTTTGGCCTTCAGGCCTGAGACGCGGATAATGCCAACGCCGCCACGGCCCGGAGGGGTGGCCTGCGCAACAATGGTATCAGTGTGTTCGATCATAATTTTGGCTTAACTTGATAAATTCGCTGCAATTGTAAACAGACTAGTTGGGAAAGCCCAGTAACCGCAAGCATTACACAGATGTATGGCGGTACTTAGTCTCCGGGAAATAAAAAAGGCGACCTTAAGGCCGCCTTTTCTGACAGGTATTCACATTACTTGGAATGCAGACCTTTCTTTTCCAGTGAACGGTAAATCAGTGTCTGCTGGATTAGCGTCACGATGTTCGATACCAGCCAGTACAGAACCAGGCCGGATGGGAACCACAGGAAGAAGAAAGTGAACATCACCGGCATGAAGGTCATGATCTTCTGCTGCATCGGGTCAGTTACTGTTGTCGGGCTCATCTTCTGGATCATGAACATAGTCACACCCATCAGTACCGGCAGGATGAAGTAAGGGTCCTGAGCTGACAGGTCATGGATCCAGCCGAAGAACGGCGTATGGCGCAGTTCAACCGACTCCATCAGTGACCAGTACAGAGCAATGAAGATAGGCATCTGGACAAGAATTGGCAGACAGCCGCCCAGCGGGTTTACCTTTTCTTTCTTGTACAGTTCCATCATTTCCTGGCTCATGCGCTGGCGGTCGTCGCCCAGGCGCTCACGCATTGCCTGCAGTTTTGGCTGCAGCATGCGCATTTTCGCCATAGAGGTGTACTGCGCTTTGGTCAGCGGGTACATCGCACCACGAACGATGAAGGTCAGGATGATGATAGCCACACCCCAGTTCACTACGATGCCCTGGATGAATGACAGCAGGGTGTGCAGCGGGCTGGCGATGAACCATAGCCAACCGTAGTCAACGGTCAGGTTCAGGTTCGGTGCAGTTGCTTCCATCTGATCCTGTAGCTTAGGACCAACCCACAGTGTTGCGCCCAGAGTCTGCTCCGCGCCCGGTGCAACTGTGGCTGCCGGCATACGGATACCGATGTAGCCCAAGCCGTTGCCGGTACGAGTGTACAGGTTAGTTGCACCTTGGGTGTTCGGGATCCATGCTGACACGAAGTAGTGCTGCATCATCGCAGCCCAGCCTTGGTTGTTGATAGTCAGGTTCAGGTTCTTGTCCTGCATATCATCAAAGCTGTACTTCTTGTATTTGGTGTCGTCAGCAGAGTAAGCGCCGCCGTGGTAGGTTGGCATTGCCAGGTTACCGCCGGCATCAACCAGATTCTGCTTCAGCTGAGCATACATCTGCACGCTGGCTGCATTGTCGCTCTGGTTGTTGATGCTGTATTCAACATCAACAGCGTAGCTGCCGCGTTTCATGATGAAGGTTTTGGTGTAGGCGATGCCGTTTTTCTCATAGGTCATCGGTACACGCAGTTCGTCCTGGCCGTCAGCCAGAGTGAAGCTGTCGCTGTCTACGCTTAGCTGAGCACGGCCAGCGGTGGTATCGATACCGTTAGTACCGATCAGGCCAGATTGTGCTGTGTACTGGTAGTCAGCGCCGTTTTTCAGCAGAACAAACGGATCGACGGAATCCAGTTCGTTGTTATAAGCCAGTAGCTTAGCTTCGATAATATCGCCACCAAGCGTATCGACAGTAAGCGCGAGTACATCTGTATTGATGGTGATTAGGTTGTCGGATGTGGTTTGGTCAGTAATCGGCTGGCCGTCACCGGTATGTGAAGGAACATCACCACTGTTGTTGACTTGTTGCTCTATGCCCTGTTGGGTCTGGGGGCTGTTATCCATGTTCCACTGCTGGAACAGCAGGAACGAGACAAACAGCAGGGCAATTAACAGAATATTGCGTTGGGAATCCATCGTTAACTATCTCTGTCGTTGTGCTTGGTTGGCGGAACGGGGTCATAACCACCGTCGTTTAAAGGATGACATCTTAATAGACGTTTCGCTGCTAACCAACAACCTTTTATCGCTCCATGCGTTTTAATTGCTTCAATTGCGAACTGAGAACATGTAGGGGTAAAGCGACAGCGTGGTCCAATAAGTGGACTTATAGCCAGTTGGTAAAAGCGGACTAGTCCGATGACTAGCCACGCGAAGGGCGAGACAGGCGATGCCATAATTTATCTAGCAACTTGAAAAGTTCTTCGTTGCTCAGCTCACTGGCACTTTTCTTGGCGATAACAACAAAATCTTTCGCTGGCAGTTCTGCTTGCTTCAGGCGGAAGCTTTCACGTACAACACGTTTGAAGCGGTTTCTACCGACAGCAGTCTTGATCTGTTTTTTTGGAACAGCTAAACCCAAGCGAGGGTGATCGAGTTCGTTAGAGCGGGCAAGAATAGTTAAGTGGGGAGAGCCAGCACGATGAGCTTGCTGGAAGACTTTTTTGTAATGTTCGGGAGTTAACAGACGTAACTCCCGAGAAAAAGCGAGCTTATTCAAAATAATCAGAGATTACTTAGAAAGACGCTTACGGCCTTTAGCGCGACGTGCGTTGATTGTTGCGCGACCGTTCTTAGTAGCCATGCGTGCACGGAAGCCGTGAGTACGCTTGCGCTTTAGAACTGAAGGTTGAAAAGTGCGTTTCATGGTTTTACCTTAAATTAACTGATCAGTTTTTAAGTTTTGTTACTGAGTTTCCGACTGCGGACAATCGGTACCTCTAAACAAAGAGGCGGAATTGTAATCACTGGCCTTTAAATAGTCAATGATTATGCCCGCAGAGAACTACGGGCGCTGAATTATACTTCTTGTGGCGCTAAGTGCAAGGATCCTCCGTTGATCCCAACTTTATTCAGGAACTTTTTTAATCGCGGATCATTGGGGTTGGAGAAGATCTGTTCAGGAGTCCCTTGCTCGACAAACTCCCCGTCAGCCATAAAGATCACCCGGTTTGCCACTTCGCGGGCAAATTGCATTTCATGGGTCACCACCAGCATGGTCTGGTGCCGGGTCGCCAGTTTTTGCATCAACGTCAGCACTTCGCCGACCCATTCCGGATCCAGTGCCGAGGTTGGCTCGTCAAACAACAACAGTTCGGCTTCCAGCGCCATTGCCCGGCCGATCCCGACCCGTTGCTGCTGGCCGCCCGACAATGCCGCCGGGTAGTGATCGCCTTTATCGCCCAGGCCGATGTCATCAAGGATCTGCTGGGCACGTTGGTTGGCCTCTTCTTTTTTCCAGCCTTTTACTGTAACTAGGCCCTCTGCGATATTTTGTTTCGCCGTCAGATGTGCGAATAGGGCATAGTTCTGAAACACAAAGCCGGTTTTGCGCCGTAAAGCCAGGATATCGCTTTTGGCTGCTTGTTCGCTGTCGACGGTGACATCGCCAATGGTGATTTTGCCTTGATTAGCGGTCTCCAGAAAGTTGATACAACGCAGCAGGGTAGATTTGCCGGTGCCGGAGGGGCCGATCACCACGACAATCTCGCCTTTTTCAATCGACAAGTCGAGGTGGGAAAAAATGGCCGCCTCCCCGAAGCGCTTGGTGAGGTTTTCTATTTTGATCATCGCGTGTATGCCTTATTCAGTTTCATTTCCGCCCAGTTCTGGATCCGGGTCAGGATAAGCACCATCACCCAGTAGACCAGGGCTACGGCGAGAAAAGCTTCAAAGAACTTGAAGCTGGATGAGGCTTCCATCTGTGCTTTGGCCATGATTTCGGCCACCCCGAGGGTAAAGGCCAATGAGGTGGATTTGATCATGTCGATGAAATAGTTCATCAGCGACGGCAGGGCCACCCGGGTCGCCTGTGGCAGGATGATCCGGCGCATGGCCTGGAGTTCAGTCATCCCGATCGACAGGCTGGCTTCTCGCTGGCTGCGGTCGATACCGATAATCGCTGCACGGATACTTTCTGCTTTGTAGGCGGCAAAGTGCAGGCTCAGGCCAATCACGGCAGCGCTGAAGGCATCCAGCCCGACGAAAACCGGAAACAGCTGCGGCAGGCCGTAGTAGAGCAAAAACAGTTGTACCAGCAGCGGAGTGCCGCGGAAGAAGCTGATATAGAGCTGGCTGAGCTGGTCCAGCAGCGGTAGTTTATATACCCGGATCAGGGCCAGGCTGATGGCGATAACCAGGGCAAATAGCAGGCCCCAGAAAGCCATACCCAGGGTTGTGCCCAGGTATTTTAGCAAAATGGGCAGCAGCGATAGCATGTAGTCAAAATCAAAACCCATAGCGGCTCGGTATTCCATTGTCAGGGGGAGAGTAAGCGATAAAGACCCACCGTGCGGTGAGCCTTTATGGTTATGAACAGTTTAGAAGAGCGGTGCCGAGTGGCAGGTTACTTCGTGATGTCGGCGTCAAACCATTTCACAGATATTTCCGCCAAGGTGCCGTCACGGCGCATGGCATTCAGGGCCTTGTTCACGTCATCACGCAGCTTCTGGCCTTTTTCACTCTTGGTAAACGGCCAGGCGTTTTCAATCTTCTCAAACGGCTGTCCTGCCAGTTGCAGCGGTAGGTTGGCTTTTTTGATCAGCTCAACCGATGACAGGCGATCCATGACAAAGGCATCGGTACGGCCCAGTGCGACGTCATGTTCGATACCGGTATCATAGGTTTTGATGTTGATCTTGCCGTCTTTGTCCAGCTCACGCAGTAGCTGCTCATAGTTGGAACCTAAGTTAACGCCGACGGTTTTGCCTTGCAGATCGTCGGTTCCTTTGATGCTGTCATTGCCTTTACGCACCACCAACTGGGCACCGTCAATAACATACGGCTGCGAGAACAGGTATTTGGCTTTGCGCTCATCGGTAATGGTGATCTGGTTGGAAATCGTATCAATACGGCCGGTTTCCAGCAGGCCGAACAGGCCGGAGAAGTTCGCTGTCACGAACTCGACCTTGTAATCGTTGCGCTTGGCGATTTCATTCCACAAATCGACCTCAAAGCCCTGAAGCTGATCCTGTTTTACGAAGGTGAACGGGAAATAACGCCCCGACATCCCGACTTTGACGTCTGTGGCTGCCATTGCCGTCTGGCTGGCGGTCAGGGCCAGAGCTGCGGCCGTCAATGTTGTTTTTAACCAGCTTTTCATCCTGTCTACTCCTCAGGTCGCTGTGATGCAATACGATGTGCCACATCCTATACGGTTATAAGCCTCTTTCTTAAATAACGATGAGTTATTAAAAATAACCAATCGTTCGCTTCTTGATCCTGGCTGTTGTTAATAGAATTGTGGGTAAGGGCTGGTCAATTTGTGCTGATCTTGCTGTTTTATGTGCGATCCATGTGAATAAGTCCGATCTTATTCACTGGATCTGCGATCTCTTTGCTGGCGATCCTGAGCCAGCAGGTATAAAATTGCATCCCTTTTTGTGTTTTGTTATTCAGTGTGGAGTCGAGCTTGTCATCTTCGCTTTGGTTGCAGTGCCTTCAACGCCTTCAGGAAGAACTCCCTGCAACAGAATTCAGTATGTGGGTTCGACCGCTTCAGGCCGAATTAAACGATAATACGCTGACCTTGTTTGCGCCGAATCGTTTTGTGCTTGATTGGGTACGTGATAAGTACCTTAATAATATTAACCGTCTGCTGAATGAATTTTGCGGTAACGACGTGCCAATCCTGCGTTTTGAAGTGGGAAGCCGTCCTGTGACTGCGCCACCCCCGCAACCGGTGGCGGCAGCACCTGTTCTCGGTTCTCCTTCTCCGGCACCGGTGCGTGATGAAATACCGCCGCCGTCCCGTAACTGGGAACCGGCACCGTCGCCGGTCCAGCCTGAATCTCAGGGTGGGTACCGTTCGAACGTCAATCCGAAACACAACTTCAATAACTTCGTCGAAGGTAAGTCGAACCAGTTGGGTCTGGCTGCTTGTCGTCAGGTGGCTGATAACCCGGGAGCTGCCTACAACCCGCTGTTTTTGTACGGGGGTACCGGTCTGGGTAAAACTCACCTGTTGCATGCTGTCGGTAACGCGATTGCTGATCGCAAGCCGAATGCCAAAGTGGTCTATATGCATTCCGAGCGTTTCGTCCAGGACATGGTCAAGGCGCTGCAGAACAATGCCATCGAAGAATTTAAACGCTATTACCGCAGTGTTGATGCGCTGCTGATCGATGACATCCAGTTCTTTGCCAATAAAGAGCGTTCGCAGGAAGAGTTTTTCCATACCTTTAATGCGCTGCTTGAAGGCAACCAGCAGATCATCCTGACCTCTGACCGCTACCCGCGAGAGATTAACGGGGTAGAGGATCGCCTTAAGTCACGTTTTGGCTGGGGTCTGACGGTAGCGATTGAGCCGCCGGAGCTGGAAACACGGGTCGCGATCCTGATGAAGAAAGCCGAGGATCACAATATCCGTCTGGCTGATGAAGTTGCGTTTTTTATTGCCAAGCGCCTGCGCTCCAATGTACGTGAGCTGGAAGGGGCATTGAACCGTGTTATCGCCAACGCCAACTTTACCGGCCGGGCGATCACCATTGATTTTGTCCGTGAAGCCCTGCGAGATTTGCTGGCGCTTCAGGAAAAGCTGGTAACTATTGATAATATTCAGAAGACGGTAGCGGAATACTATAAAATAAAGATGGCTGATATGCTGTCTAAGCGCCGTTCGCGCTCTGTGGCTCGTCCGCGCCAGATGGCGATGGCCCTGGCGAAAGAGCTGACTAACCACAGTCTGCCTGAAATCGGCGATGCCTTCGGTGGCCGCGACCATACTACGGTGCTGCACGCCTGCCGTAAGATTGAGCAGTTGCGTGAAGAAAGCCACGATATTAAAGAAGATTATTCAAACCTGATTAGAACACTGTCGTCCTGATATGAAATTTACCGTCGAACGAGAACAATTACTCAAACCGCTGCAGCAGGTCTCCGGTGCCCTGGGCGGTCGTCCTTCTTTGCCAATTCTTGGCAATATTCTGTTGCAGGTCGAAGATGGCTGTCTGTCGATGACAGGTACCGATCTGGAAGTGGAGCTGGTTGCCAAAGTGGCACTGGCCGCGGATTTCGAGCCGGGTGCAATCACTGTCCCGTCGCGTAAATTTCTCGATATCTGCCGTGGTCTGCCGGACAGCGCCAATATTGTTGTGAGCCTGGAAGGTGATCGCGTGATCATCCGCTCTGGCCGCAGCCGTTATTCCCTGTCGACACTGCCGGCGGCGGACTTCCCGAATATTGAGGACTGGCAGAGCGAAGTCGAAATGACGTTGCCTCAGGGCCAACTGCGTCACCTGATCGACAGCACTCAGTTTTCGATGGCGCATCAGGATGTGCGTTACTACCTTAACGGCATGTTGTTTGAAACCGAAGGTAAGCTACTGCGTTCGGTTTCCACTGACGGTCACCGTATGGCGGTGTGTGCCACGGATTTAGATGCTGAACTACCGGGCAAGCAGATCATCGTACCGCGTAAAGGGGTACTGGAGTTGATGCGCTTGCTGGATACGCCGGATGCGATGGTCGATATTCGCTTCGGTAATTCGAATCTGCGCGCGGTGGTGAATAACTTCGTATTTACGACCAAGCTGGTTGACGGCCGTTTCCCTGATTACCGTCGGGTGATGCCGCAAAACAGCACTAAGTTTGTTGAAGCCAGCTGTGATGAGCTGCGCAAGGCATTTTCTCGTGCGGCGATTTTGTCTAACGAGAAGTTCCGTGGCGTTCGCCTTAACCTGTCTAACGGTGAGATGCGCATTACTGCCAACAACCCGGAGCAGGAAGAAGCGGAAGAGTTTCTGGATGTGAACTATGAAGGTGAAGATCTGGAGATTGGCTTTAACGTAAATTACGTGCTAGATGTGCTCAATACCCTGAAGTGTGAGCAGGTACGCTGGTCGTTGTCCGATGCGAATGCCAGTGCGTTGCTGGAAGACAGCGCCAGTGGTGATGCCCTGTATGTGGTTATGCCAATCAGACTCTAGGGCATGGCACTTACTCGTCTAATCGTCAAAGATTTCCGAAATATTGAAGCTTGCGACTTGTCTTTGTCGGCAAGCTTCAATTTTCTTGTCGGTGCTAACGGCAGCGGCAAGACCAGTGTCTTAGAGGCGATCTACTACCTTGGCCATGGCCGTTCCTTCCGCAGTCACCTGACCGGGAGGGTGATACGCCATGAACAGCCGGAGCTGTTTGTTCACGGCCGGCTGCAGACAAGCTCTAATATGGAGCTGCCGCTGGGGATCAATAAAAAGCGTGACGGTACAACTGAGGTAAAGGTTGCCGGCGAAGGCGGGCAGAAATTGGCGCATCTGGCGCAGGTACTGCCATTGCAGCTGATCACCCCGGAAGGCTTTGATTTGCTGATTGGCGGCCCGAAATACCGTCGCTCGTTTATCGATTGGGGCGTTTTTTATGTTGAGCCCAAGTTTTACCATGCCTGGAGCAGGGTAAAGCGGTTGACCAAACAGCGTAATGCTTTGCTCAAAACCGCCCGTAGTTATCGAGAGCTGAGCTACTGGGATCAGGAACTGGCGGTACTGGCAGAGGAAATCAGCCAGTGGCGCGATCAGTACCTGGAAGCGGTAAAGCAGAAAGCGGCGGAGATCTGCCAGGGCTTTCTGCCTGAATATGATATCCAGCTGGGGTACTACCGTGGCTGGGAAAAAGAAACACCCTATGCCGAGCTGCTTAAACGTAATTTTGAACGTGACTGCCAGCTCGGTTATACCGCAAGTGGGCCGCATAAAGCCGACTTGCGGATCAAGGTTGCCGGAACACCGGTTGAGGACGTTTTGTCCCGTGGTCAGCTGAAGCTGATGGTCTGTGCTTTGCGATTAGCACAGGGACTTCACCTGACTGAAGCTACCGGCAAGCCATGTGTATATTTAATTGATGATTTTGCTTCCGAGCTGGATAGCCATAGGCGTGCGCTGTTGGCGCAACGGTTAAAGGAAACCAACGCCCAGGTTTTTGTCAGTGCGATCAGTAGTGAACAAATTGCTGAGATGCATGATGAAAATGGCAAGATGTTTCATGTGGAACACGGTAAAATAACCGCAGGATAATTAAAGCGAGAGTAACTCAATGTCCAACAACTACGATTCATCAAGCATTAAGGTGCTTAAAGGCCTCGATGCGGTACGTAAGCGCCCAGGGATGTACATTGGCGATACCGATGACGGTACTGGCTTGCACCATATGGTCTTTGAGGTCGTCGATAACTCTATCGATGAAGCTCTTGCTGGCCACTGTGAAGATATCATTGTTACCATCCATGAAGATGGCTCTGTGTCTGTCAGCGATGATGGCCGTGGTATCCCAACTGAACTCCACCCAGAAGAAGGGGTATCGGCTGCTGAAGTTATCATGACGGTACTGCACGCTGGTGGTAAGTTTGATGACAACTCCTACAAAGTATCCGGTGGTCTGCACGGGGTAGGTGTTTCGGTTGTTAACGCCCTGTCTGAAAAAGTAGAGCTGACCATCCAACGTGCTGGTTCGATTCACCAACAGATTTACCGCCACGGTACACCGGAAGCGCCACTTGCTGTTATCGGTGATACAGAAAAAACCGGTACCCGCATCCGTTTCTGGCCAAGTGAAGAAACCTTCACCAACATTGAATTCCAGTACGAAATCCTGGCTAAGCGCCTGCGCGAGCTGTCGTTCCTGAACTCCGGTGTTTCCATCAAACTGATTGATGAACGCGAAGAAGGAAAGAATGACCACTTCATGTATGAAGGTGGTATCCAGGCTTTCGTTGAACACCTGAACCGTAACAAGACGCCAATCCACCCGAAAGTATTCCACTTCAACTTTGAGCGTGAAGACGGTATCTCAGTAGAAGTGGCTATGCAGTGGAACGACGGTTTCCAGGAAAACATCTACTGCTTTACCAACAATATCCCGCAGCGTGATGGTGGTACTCACCTGGCTGGCTTCCGTGGTGCATTGACCCGTACCCTGAACAACTTCATGGATAAGGAAGGCTACTCGAAGAAAGCCAAAACAGCGACTTCCGGTGATGATGCCCGTGAAGGCCTGACAGCGGTTGTTTCGGTAAAAGTGCCAGATCCTAAGTTCTCAAGCCAGACAAAAGACAAGCTGGTATCGAGTGAAGTGAAGCCGGCGGTTGAATCATCAATGGGTGAGAAGCTTAGTGAATTCCTGCTGGAAAACCCGAACGATGCCAAGACGGTTTGTACCAAGATTATTGATGCTTCCCGTGCCCGTGAAGCTGCACGTAAAGCACGTGAAATGACTCGCCGTAAAGGTGCGCTTGATCTGGCTGGCCTGCCGGGCAAGCTTGCAGACTGTCAGGAAAAAGATCCTGCACTGTCTGAACTTTACATTGTGGAGGGTGACTCTGCGGGTGGTTCTGCCAAGCAGGGCCGTAACCGCAAGAATCAGGCGATTCTGCCGCTGAAAGGTAAGATCCTGAACGTTGAGAAGGCACGCTTTGACAAGATGCTGTCTTCACAGGAAGTGGCTACGCTGATCACGGCGATGGGTTGTGGTATCGGCCGCGATGAATACAATCCGGACAAACTGCGTTACCACAGCATCATCATCATGACCGATGCCGATGTCGACGGCTCGCACATCCGTACGCTGCTGTTGACTTTCTTCTACCGTCAGATGCCAGAGCTGATCGAACGTGGTCACATCTTTATTGCCCAGCCTCCACTGTATAAAGTGAAGAAGGGTAAACAAGAGCAGTACATCAAAGATGATGAAGACATGAACCAGTACCAGGTTGCATTGGCGCTGGACAACGCTGCACTGTTTACAGCAGAGGGTGCACCGGCAATGTCTGGTATGGCTCTTGAGGATCTGGTTAAGCAGTACAATGGCGCGATGAAGCTGATTGAGCGTATGAGCCGTCGCTATCCGTCTCTGATGCTGAACGAGTTTGTATACCAGCCACGCCTGACAACTGAAATGCTGGCAGATCAGGCTGCGGTTGCAGCTTGGGTTCAGCCTCTGATTGCTGCACTGAACGCTAAACAGTCTGGTGAAAGCCAGTACAACTTTGAGACTGTTCGTGATGAAGAAAACAATGTTTGGCTGCCGAAGATTGTCGTTCGTACTCACGGTGTTGATCACGTACACCAGCTAAGCTTCGATCTGTTCAATTCTAAAGAGTACGGCAAGCTGGCTGAGCTGTCTGAAGCACTGGATAACCTGCTGGATGAAACAGCTTATGTTCAGCGTGGCGAGCGTAAGCAGCCGGTTAGCAGCTTCAAAGAAGCGCTGGAGTGGTTGATCAAAGAGTCTCGTCGTGGCCTGAGCCTGCAGCGATACAAAGGTTTGGGTGAGATGAACCCGGAACAGCTGTGGGAAACTACGATGGATCCTGAATCTCGTCGTATGATGCAGGTAACCATTAACGATGCGGTTGCGGCAGATGAACTGTTTACCACTCTGATGGGTGATCAGGTTGAGCCTCGTCGTCACTTCATTGAAGAAAACGCACTGAACGCGAATCTGGACGTATAATCCTCTTCGTATTGCTCTGAACAAAACGCTGAAACGCCACTCTCAGGAGTGGCGTTTTTTTATGCCTGTTTTGTTCAAACAGTTTAGTGTCTCTCTTTCTTTCTGCTTTTTTGTTGTGTCTTTTATTACGCTAACTGGTTGTTGTTTTTTGAAGACGGAGAGGGGAGTCTGAGCGTGTTTTTCACCTGTTGGGAGAGAAGATAAAAATTTTGCGGTCAGGGGTTGGAAAAGTTTTGGCTCATCCCTATATCTAATTATGAAGAGGTCGGTGCCAAAAGTTGGGCCGACAAACGGTTTGTCCCGAGGCGGAAAACCACTTCAGACAATTCATTATCGTTATATGTTTATTGCTTCAAGAGAAGGATATTATTATGCGTAACCTTGATTTCACTCCTTTATACCGTTCTGCTATTGGCTTTGATCGTCTGTTCAACCAGATGGAGAAAAGTGTAACTAACGCAAATGCGGGTTACCCTCCATACAACATCGAACAGCAGGATGAGCATCATTACCGCATCACCATGGCGGTGGCCGGCTTTGCTGAAGAGCAACTGGATATCACCCAGCAGCAAAACAAACTGATTGTTCGCGGTACTCGTGAGAATACTAAAGAAGAAGCTCAGTACCTGTACCAGGGTATTGCTGAGCGCGACTTCGAGCGCAAGTTCCAGTTGGCTGATTACGTTAAAGTTGTTGGTGCCGAGATGGAAAATGGTCTGCTGCATATCGATCTTGAACGAGAGATCCCGGAAGAGCAGAAGCCACGTAAGATTGCGATTAACGGTCAGCGTTTAATTGAAACCGAATAACGCAGAGTTCGGATAAGGTGTGAAAGGTCAGCTTCGGCTGGCCTTTTTTATGTCTGAATTTTGATGAGCTCACGTTATGGTCCTTTGTCCATGAGTTGATTCACTTGCCTGTTTGTTTACCCGCTATGCTTATGTTTGATCCCAGCGCGCCTTATTATTGATTTAGCAAGAGGCGGCTGTTTCACGTGAAACAGCGTTGCTTGTCCGAATTTGGAGAGGGGAGCTATGTCGACCATTACCCGTTATGTCAGTATCGATCTAGATTTGTATTCCCGGCAGGATATATCCCCACTGGCCGCCACCCTTCAGGACCAGGTGCGGATTCTCCATTGCGGTTGGCTGGATGAGCATCTGTTTCAGCTTTCTGTTGAGCCTGCCAGTGATGAGTTTGCCTCAATAGAAGAAGAACTCGAGTCTTTGCTGGTGGCCGCAGAGGAGTTGCCTGACGATCTCAAGCTACTGTGGTTCTCGTCATTTGATATTGTGTTTAACCTGACCTTTGAGGCTGGAGGCCACCATCGCCACCAGGTAAAAGTTCATGCTGATTACCTGAAGCGAATGGGAGAGCTAAATGGTGCGTTAAACGTCATGACTTATCTTGCCGCAGCCGAGTAAGTAATGGATGTTATTAGCTGACATGCAGGCCAGATTTAAATTGTGGGTATGGGTGATAGCTGTGATTTGGTTTATTGGTCTTGTTTGTAGCGGTAACTAGGAGAGGGCGTTCTTAATTATTTATGGGTAGGGCAATTAGGAATGAAGAGCGGGGGCGATCTTCTTGCTTAAAACAAAGCTGCCGAGTTGGCAGCTTTGTTGGTTGTAGGGGTTAAACCTGTTGGTAGGCTTTTTCAACTTCTTCAGCAATGATGGCAATACCGCGCTTCATGTCATCATCGTTCTGGACGTAGTTCATCCGCAAACATTCGTGGGCATGGCTCCAGTCGCCATCAAGACCGATAAAGAAGTATTCACCAGGAACGATAAGCACCCCACGGGCCTTGAGCCGTTGATACAGTTCCATGGTAGTGATTGGCAGGTCTTTAAACCATAACCAAAGGAACATTGCGCCTTCCGGTTTGTGGATCCTGAACCGTTCATCCTTAATGGCATCTTGTAGTAACTCGACGGCATATTGGGATTTGCGAAGATAAAATGGCTTGATGGTCTGTTCGCTGAGTTTTAGCAGATCCTGATTCTCAATCATTTTGTTTGCTATTGCCGGACCGACACTACCAGGGGCAAGGCTGAGTACGCCGTTCATGTTAGCTATCGCAGTGGCAATTTCTTCACTGGCGATTACGATGCCGCAACGCACACCAGGCAAGCCAAGTTTGGACAGGCTCATGCAAAGAATAGTGTTGTCATTCCAGAATGGGGTGACATCTTCAAAGATGATGTCGGGGAAAGGCATGCCATAGGCATTATCAATGATTAATGGGATATCGTGTTCACGAGCCAGTACGTCAAGGTGTTTGATTTCCTCATTGGTGAGGACATTGCCGGTCGGATTAGTCGGGCGTGAAGCACAGATTGCGCCGATGCTGTCATCGACTACAAGTTGACTGAAGTCGACATGGTATTTAAACAGGCCATCATCAAGCAGGGTGATCTCAGGGCGGAAGGATACAAACATATCCGGCTCCAGGCCCGAGTCACTGTAACCGATATATTCCGGTGCCAGCGGTAGCAGAATTTTCTTTTTGCTGCCATCCGGGTAAGTGCCGGCTAGCAGGTTGAACAGGTTGAAGAAGGCACTCTGGCTACCGTTAGTCAGGACGATGTTTTTGGCGGTGATATCCCAGCCATAGGTGGTACGGAGCAGTTGGGCGAGGGCATGAAGAAATACATTCTTACCTTGCGGGCCGTCATAATTTGTCAGGGCGGCGGTCAGCTCGCCGCTGGCTGTCATTTGCACGCAGAGCTGGTTGAAGTATTCAACCATTGCCGGGATTTGTGCCGGATTGCCGCCGCCGAGCATGATGGCATCCGGGTTGCGTAAGCCATCGTTTAAATCGTCCATTAGTTGGGTGATCCCCGAATAACGGGCGAACTTATCTCCGAATCTAGAAAACTCCATTTTTACTTCCGACCTCAGTCTATCGCTCTTATCTATTATGATACTTCTACTGTATACGTCATGTTCATCAGTCAACATACCTCATCGAGCCTGAGAGGGAAAGGATCAGAAATAAGCCGGTGTTCGTTTGATTTCAGAGGCTGATGTCTCAGGCGGGAAAGGCCCGTCAGGATAGAGGAAAGGGATGACCTGGAGCCGTCTATTTTTCGGGCTTAATTGTTTTCGCCTTATTCCCTTCATAGCTGTTTCACGTGAAACCTAGGAAGACGAATTTTACCTTGGGGGAAAAATGAGTGAGCAATGAAACAAGCTGTTTTGCTTATATCTCTGCCTCATGTTGAAACTCATTTGTGCCGGATGAGTTGAGTCAGTTAAAGGTTGGGGGATTGAGGTTTGCGGGAAGCGAAGTGGAGTTGTGAAGACAGATATAAAAAACCCCATGCCACAGGCATGGGGTTGGATACTGAAGTTCGGTGATTATTTCTGTAGTAGAGAAATATCAGCCACTTTCAGGAACTGGTTACGTAGTAGGTTCAGCATTGCCAGACGGTTCACTTTCAGCTTCTCGTCTTCAGCCATTACCATTACGTTGTCGAAGAACGCATCGACAGTTTCACGCAGGGTAGCCAGTTCAGACAGAGCCTGTTGGTAGTTACCTTCAGCAAAAACAGGGGCCAGAGCAGCCACCATAGCTTCTACTTTTTCTGCCAGAGCTTTCTCTGCATCTTCAGCCAGCAGGTTGCTGTCGATAGACGCAGGAAGTTCACCGTCGAATTTCGCCAGGATATTACCTACACGCTTGTTCGCTGCTGCCAGTGACTCAGCTGCTTCCAGACCACGGAAGTGAGTTACTGCTTTCACTCGCTTGTCGAAGTCAGAAGGTTGAGTCGGACGACGTGCCAGTACCGCTTGGATCGCGTCAACGCTGTGGCCTTCGTCCTGGTACCATGCACGGAAACGACCCAGCATGAAATCAATCACGTCTGCATCTACGTTTTGGTTAGTCAGCTTGGCACCGAACAGTTCTTTCGCTTTGTTGATCAGAGCAACTAGATCCAGGTTGTAGCCTTTCTCTACGATGATACGCAGGGCACCCAGTGCTGCACGGCGAAGGGCAAACGGGTCGTTAGCACCTTTCGGATGCTGGCCGATTCCGAAGATACCAACCAGGGTATCAATCTTGTCAGCCAGGGCAACAGTCGCAGCAACGTCAGATGATGGCAGCTCGTCACCGGCGAAACGAGGCATGTACTGCTCGTTCAGGGCAACAGCAACATCTTCGTGTTCACCGTCCAGACGTGCGTAGTGCATGCCCATCACACCCTGGGTGTCAGTGAATTCGAATACCATTGAGGTCATCAGGTCACACTTAGAAAGCAGGCCAGCACGCTCAGCGTGCTCAACGTTGGCACCGATCAGCTCGGCAATGTAACCGGACATCGCAGTGATGCGATCTGTCTTGTCACGCAGCGTACCCAGTTGCTTCTGGAACAGAACAGTTTCTAGCTCAGGTAGGCGCTCAACCAACGGACGCTTGCGGTCGGTGTTGAAGAAGAACTCAGCATCAGCCAGACGAGGGCGAACCACTTTCTCGTTACCTTCGATGATCTGACGTGGGTCTTTAGACACGATGTTAGATACGAAGATGAACTTAGGAACCAGGTTGCCTTCAGCATCGTAAACAGGGAAGTACTTCTGGTCGCCTTTCATTGTGTAAACCAGAGCTTCAGAAGGTACGTTCAGGAACTCTTCTTCGAATGATGCGGTCAGTACTACCGGCCATTCAACCAGAGACGTGACTTCTTCAACCAGCTCGTCTTCAAGATCTGCGATACCACCAACTTCTTGAGCTGCTTTTTGAGCGTCAGCAAGAATGATTGCTTTACGAGCTTCGTAGTCCGCCATTACTTTGCCACGCTCTTCAAGAAGCGCAGGGTACTGGTCGGCATTGACGATAGTGAACTCAGGTTCGCCCATGAAACGGTGGCCGCGGATAGTGCGTGCAGATTCCACACCCAGGATACTACCCGGGATCAGTTCGTCACCCAGCAGCATAGTTACGGTTTTAACCGGACGGATAAACTGAGTATCTTTGTCGCCCCAGCGCATTGGCTTAGGAATTGGCAGCTTAGCAAGTGCAGCTGCAACCAGATCACAAAGCAGTGCTTGTGCTGGCTGACCTTTCACTTCTTGTTTGTACAGCAGCCATTCGCCTTTGTCAGTTTTCAGGCGGTCTGCCTGATCAACTGTGATGCCGTTACCACGAGCCCAGCCTTGAGCGGCTTTGGTCGGGTTACCGTCTGCATCAAATGCAACAGCTACAGCTGGACCACGCTTCTCAACCACTTTATCGGCCTGGCCTTCAGCCAGTGCGGATACTTTCAGTGCCAGACGGCGAGGTGCCGCAAACCATTTAACACCCTGGTGTGCCAGATCTGCGGTTTTCAGTTCAGCTTCGAAGTTTGCTGCAAAAGCTTCAGCAAGGGTACGAAGTGCTTTTGGTGGCAGCTCTTCCGTACCCAGCTCAATAAGAAAATTCTTCTCGGTCATGCGATGCCCTTACTTGTCTTTTTTGCACATAGGGAAGCCCAGGGCTTCACGAGATGCGTAGTAAGCTTCTGCAACCTGCTTAGTCAGGTTACGAATACGCAGGATGTAACGCTGACGCTCGGTAACCGAGATCGCTTTACGTGCATCAAGCAGGTTGAAGGCATGGCCAGCTTTCAGAATACGCTCGTAGGCTGGCAGTGGCAGTGGATTTTCCAGAGCCAGCAGTTCCTGGCTTTCCTTCTCGCACTGGTCGAAGAAGGTGAACAGGAAGTCTACGTCTGCGTGTTCGAAGTTGTAAGTTGACTGTTCCACTTCGTTCTGGTGGAAGATATCGCCGTAGGTTACTTTGCCTAGCGGGCCGTCAGTCCAAACCAGATCATAAACAGAGTCAACGCCCTGGATGTACATCGCCAGACGTTCAATACCGTAAGTGATTTCGCCGGTAACTGGTTTACATTCAAGACCACCAACCTGCTGGAAGTAAGTAAACTGAGTTACTTCCATGCCGTTCAGCCATACTTCCCAGCCAAGACCCCAGGCACCCAGAGTCGGGTTTTCCCAGTTGTCCTCAACAAAACGAATGTCGTGCACTTGAGTGTCGATACCCAGTGCTTCCAGTGAACCCAGGTATAGTTCCTGGATGTTGTCCGGTGAAGGCTTGATGATCACCTGGAACTGGTAGTAGTGCTGAAGACGGTTAGGGTTTTCACCGTAACGGCCATCAGTCGGGCGGCGAGATGGTTGTACATACGCTGCTGCAATTGGTTCTGGACCCAGAGCACGCAGACAGGTCATTGGGTGAGAGGTACCTGCACCAACTTCCATGTCCAATGGTTGTACAATGGTACAACCCTGCTGGCCCCAGTAATCCTGCAGCGCGAGGATCATGCCCTGAAAGGTTTTAATATCGTATTTCTGCATTGTCAGCTTCGCGAGATTAGTGGATTAAAAGAATTTTTTAGTAACAATCCAGTATACCTTGCATGGCAAGGCCCGAGTAGGGCTGTTGCATGTTTTTTGGCCATCTTTGGGCAAATTGGTTAAATTAGTTGGTCAATGGCAGGATTCACAACGGTAATGATAATTTTACACTGTTCTGATATACCTTCCTGAAGGCCCGATACAATGGCCGGGCTTTCGTTTTATAGCTCGTCAAATGCTGGCGGGGAATACAATCACATCGATAATAAATCGAGAACTAATGGACAAGACGATGGACTTCAATTCTTCATTGGTCGCTACCAAATGGGTGCGAAATGTAATTTTTGCTACGGCAACAGCTGTTGCAGCAGCAGGCTGTAGTACTGTGAATCCTTATTCCGGTGAATCTCAGACTGCCAAGGCAACCAGTGGTGCGCTGCTTGGTGCAGTGGCGGGGGCTGCAATTGGTGTGGCTTCTTCAAGTAAGAGTGACCGTGGTAAAGGCGCGCTGATTGGTGCGGCGTCCGGTGCTGCACTGGGTGGTGGTATCGGCTATTACATGGATGTACAGGAAGCAGAACTGCGTCAGCAACTGCAATCAACTGGTATCAGTGTTACCCGTGACGGCGACAACATTGTGCTGAATATGCCAAATGCGATCACTTTTGAGTTCGATAAAACCGAACTTAACCCACGTGCAATGCAGGCGCTTCACAATGTAGCGCTGGTAGCGAAAGAGTACGACAAGACTGTTCTGAATGTGTATGGCTTTACGGATAGCTCTGGCTCTGAGTCTTACAATCTGCGCCTGTCTCAGGTTCGTGCCAGTGAGGTGAGCAATTACCTGATCCGCGAAGGTGTAACGGCGAATCGTGTTGTGGCGAAGGGGATGGGTGAATCACATCCGATTGCGACGAACAGCACTAAACAGGGCCGTGCGGAAAACCGCCGTGTTGAGATTGTTCTGTCTCCGCTGTCATAACTTTCCCGGGCTGCCGCCGACAAGTCGGCAGCCCGTCATCATTCCTGTTTATTCTCTCTGCTTGATCCTGTCATCGATGCTGGTTATTATCCTGTTTCCTTTGGGGAGTAGCCTCTCGATCTATCGAGACCATCGTCAACATAATTGAAGCAAAATCTTCATGGCGATTGTGACTCACATTTTCCCTACGAGTGAGTTTGGCGAGACCATAGGCAAACCAGCATGAACCGGGGTGGGGCATGTGCGTTTGTCCGTGGTTGTTAAATACCAATCCTCGCCCCAAAGAGCATGTCGTGAGTATTCTAGCCGTATCTATTACTACCGTAGCCCTTGCTGAAATCGGGGATAAAACCCAACTCTTATCTTTGTTGCTGGCCAGTCGTTATCGCAAACCTGTTCCTATCATTTTGGCGATTTTCCTGGCAACGATAGCCAACCACGCCCTCGCTGCCTGGCTGGGTGTGGTGGTGGCCGATTTCCTTTCACCTGAAGTATTGAAGTGGGTGCTGATAGTCAGTTTTGTCTTGATGGCTGGGTGGATCCTGATCCCGGACAAGATGGATGATGATGAGCAGATTTCCAATCGCGGGCCGTTTATCGCCAGCTTTATTGCTTTCTTTATTGCTGAAATCGGCGATAAGACGCAGGTTGCCACAACGGTACTGGGTGCCAAATTCCATGACGGCTTGTTGTTGGTGGTGATGGGTACAACGATCGGAATGCTGTTGGCGAATGTTCCTGTAGTACTGATCGGGAAATTATCAGCCGACAAAATGCCGCTTGGACTTATCCGTAAAGTGACTGCTGCATTGTTTGTTGCACTGGCTGTGGCGGCTGCATTTGGTCTTTAAGCCTGCGACTAACTCCCGGTTTTTATTCCCTTAATATGTCGGGATGTTTCACATGAAACATCCCGTTATTGTTTGTTCATGACAGTCCGGTAACAAGAGATTGAACTGTGATATTGGCAGCAGTGTGCAATTAAATGCCATGGTATGGTGAAGTTAAGGTGAACGGTAGTAGGAGGGAGTATGGACCGTTTTCTCGCTATTTCGCCGCGAAGCCAGTTCTGGTTGTTTAACCTTGCTCTGGCCCTCAATATTTTGGGAATGGTGTTAACCGATATGTGGGTCCCTATGGTGGTAGGGGCGATTGTGACAACCTACTTATCCGTTGATGCTCTGGTCAGGTTGCGCTATGTGCTGCCGATGAAAAAGGAAATCCGCGAATTGCGCCATGAGCTGGAAAAGGCCAACAAGGCATTGCGTGACAGTTATGAATCTCAGCAATAGGGATTGATTGCAGTTAGTCAAAAAGATAAATAATACCGAATATGTAAAAGGCAGCTCTCTGAGCTGCCTTTTTTAATTTGCGCCTTTTTGGATTAAGTACCGATATGGAAGGTTATCGGTTTCTGCGGCAAGCAGGGTGTGATCCATGAATCGGCAAAAACTCGGAATATCCCGGGTTGTTGACGGGTCATCTGCTGTGATCAAAAGCGTGTCGCCTTCGGCCATTTTTCTTACTGTTTTACGGACCATCATAACTGGCTCCGGGCAGCGCAGGCCTTCGGCTTCGAGAATATGAGTCGCGTTTTCAAATGTAGCAGTCATAGCATATACGTGTTGTTGCGAAGCTTCCGATCATACTTATGGATAAGAATTAATCAATAAGGCTTGGCAAATCACAATTAATTGTGTAACGTATTTAACAAGTCATTAACGTTGTCTTCTAAAGGATTAGGAGGGTGCATGATGTTGACTCAGATGGATCGCTTAGCTGTTTATAGTGTGTTGTGCTTTATTACCTTTTGCTCTTTGGTGATTCGAAGTCCGGATCAAACCAGTATTTTTGCTTTGGCTGCCTTGGTTGCTTCTGCACTAGGACTCTGGTTTGAACTCACCAACTCACCTGAGCTTGAAGAAGAAGAACACTAATGTGCGCATCATATCTCACTCCCGGTTTTCTTGGGCTTCCCCGCTGATAGAGCGGGATTTTTTTTATTGGTCGTTCCATAATACTCTTCCTTATTTATTGGGTTACCGAAGCAAGGTCAGAGCGAAATGGAACTAGAAGAAGTTTACCGCCGTGATTTAAACCTGCTGGTGGCACTGAAAGTGTTACTGGAAGAAGGCAGCGTCAGCCGGGCGGCTGTCAGGCTAAACCTGAGCCAGTCGGCGATGAGCCGGGTATTGGGGCGTTTGCGCGATTTGCTTGGTGATCCTTTATTTACCCGCCAGGGCCAGCGACTGTTACCGACACAAAGAGCACTGGAGCTAAATGAAGCACTGAACGTGCCGTTGGAAGCGATGCGTATTTTACTCACGCCCGCTGATTTCGATCCGGCGCGGTGTGAACAACACTTTGTTATTGCCACTACCGACTACGCGATGCAAACCATCCTGCCGTTTGCCTTGCCGCGTATCTATGAAGAAGCGCCGAATATTTCGCTGGAGTTCCCGCCGCTTCAACATGATCACTTACTGAACCAGCTTACAACTGACGGTTGCGATATGGCGATCTGTCGGCCGACCGGGCCGATTGAGCCGTTGCGTCGTGACAAGCTCGGGCTGGTGAGTGTGTTTTGCATGTTGTCGAAGCAGCATCCGCTGGCTGATAAAGAACTTTCGTTAGAGGATTACCTGACATTTCCCCATGCGATGATAGCGATCAGTGATGGGGTGAAGTCGTTAATTGATGAAGCCTTGCGTGGGTACTCCCAGCGCAAAATGGTATTGCGGGCCTATCACCTGGAAGCGGCATTGGCAATTGTTGATAAGATGCCGCTTATTATTACCGTTCCGGCTGACTTAGCGTACCTGGTTGCGGACAAGCATGATTTGGTGGTGAAGCCGTTGCCGTTCGAGTTCAAGCCGTTTGATTATTCGCTGATCTGGCACCCGCGCTGTGAGCATTCGGCCTCGCAAATCTGGCTGCGGAATTTGATTCAGGAAGAGTGCGGTAAGCTGATCGATAAACGTATTCACGATATGGGCTTGGTGTAACTTCAAAGATGCTGATTAGTGAAGTTTGTGGTTGTCACTATGGGAGAGCGGGCAAAGTCTGCTAGAAAAAAGGCCAGCGGGGAGCTGGCCAAGGTAGTCAATATCTAACTCTGTTGTTTAGTTTTAAAACTGGTCTTTATAGCTTAATCACGACACGACCGGTGATCTGGCCGTTAGTGATAGCTTCTGCACACTCAGCAACTTCTTCCAACTGAACTTCACGGCATGCCTGCTCATAGAAGCTGGCTGGTAGTAGTTCGTTCAGACGTTTCCATGCTTGCTGACGTTTTTCAAACGGGCACATAACTGAGTCGACACCCAGCAGGCTTACGTTACGCAGGATAAATGGCATTACAGTGGTTGGCAGATCAAAACCACCAGCCAGGCCACAAGCAGCAACTGCGCCGTTGTAATCTACCTGAGCCAGTACTTTCGCCAGTACCTTGCTGCCGACTGTATCTACGGCACCCGCCCAGATTTGTTTTTCCAGCGGACGTGAAGGTTCTTCAAACTCACTGCGCTCGATAATGCGGGCCGCACCCAGTTGTTTCAGTAATTCGCCATTGGCTTCAGCACGGCCGGTAACGGCAGCTACCTGATAACCAAGCTGGGAAAGCAGGGTAACGGCAACAGAGCCAACACCACCGCTGGCACCGGTAACCAGTACTTCGCCGTGTTCTGGTTTGATACCGGCATCGACCAGCGCCTGAACACACAGCATCGCTGTCAGGCCGGCAGTACCGATCATCATTGCTTGTTTACCGCTCAGGCCTTCCGGCTGAGGTACCAGCCAGTCTGCTTTCAGGCGTGCTTTTTCAGCCATGCCGCCCCAGTGGCCTTCACCGACACCCCAGCCGGTCAGAACCACTTTGTCACCGGCTTTGTAGCGGTCATCACTTGATTCAGTTACGGTACCGCTCAGATCGATACCTGGCACCATTGGGAACTGGCGGACAATCTTGCCCTTACCTGTGATGGCCAAACCATCCTTGAAGTTCAGCGACGAGTAGTCGACATCAATAAGCACATCACCTTCAGGAAGTTGTGATTCTTCAACTTGCTGGATAGCTGCGATGGTTTTTTTCTCTTCTTGGTTAAGAACAAGTGCCTTAAACATAAGAATGCTCCGGATTTGAATAAAAGGGGGCGTTGATGGCTATTGAGTGTAGTCCTGATATGACTATGAATAAAATGAAACTTTATCATTTTATATATGCATCACAAGCATGGGTTAAACAGAAGCGCTGTACTGCGATCATTGGGCAGGAAAAAGAAAAGCCCGCGTGAAGCGGGCTTGTTGTTTGGCTTATCTGGTGGTTATTCGACACGCTCAAAAATGGTCGCAATACCCTGACCGAGACCAATACACATGGTTGCCAGACCAAACTGGACATCATTGTGTTCCATCAGGTTGATCAGGGTGGTGGAGATCCGTGCACCGGAACAACCCAGCGGGTGGCCAAGGGCAATGGCGCCGCCGTTCAGGTTGACCTTATCGTCAACATTGTCGAGCAAGCCTAAATCTTTGGCACATGGCAGCGACTGAGCGGCAAAGGCTTCGTTGAGTTCGACCATGCCGATATTATCCATGGATAGTCCGGCGCGCTTCAGGGCTTTCTGGGTGGCCGGTACCGGGCCATAACCCATAATTGACGGATCACAACCGGCAATGGCCATTGCTTTCACCCGGGCGCGGATCGTCAGCCCCAGCTCCTTGGCTTTGGCTTCACTCATGACCAGCATGGCTGCGGCACCATCAGACAGAGCGGATGAACTGCCGGCTGTGACTGTGCCGTTGGCCGGATCAAAGACCGGACGCAATCCTGACAGTGCCTCGACCGTGGTTTCCGGGCGGATCACCTCATCGTAGTCGAACAGCTTAAGGCGACCGTCTTCGTCATGGCCCTCGGTTGGCAGGATTTCATGAGTAAAGCGACCTTCCACCGTGGCGGCATGGGCGCGCTGGTGGGAGCGGGCAGCAAACTCATCCTGCATTTCGCGGCTGATACCGTGCAGTCGGCCCAGCATCTCGGCGGTCAGCCCCATCATACCGGCGGCTTTGGCGACAGACTTCGATAAACCGGGATGGAAGTCGACACCATGGTTCATCGGCACATGCCCCATATGTTCGACCCCCCCGATAAGGCAGGTGTCGGCATCGCCGACCATAATGGCGCGGGCTGCATCATGCAGCGCCTGCATGGAGGAGCCGCACAGGCGGTTAACTGTGGTTGCCCCGACGGTATGGGGAATGCCGGCAAGTAGGGCGGCATTACGGCCAACGTTAAAACCTTGCTCTAACGTTTGCTGTACACAGCCCCAGTAGATATCTTCAATGGTTGCCGGATCAACCTGCGGGTTTCGTGCCAGCAGGCCTTTCATCAGATGAGCTGACAGATCTTCTGATCGGACATGACGGTACGCACCACCTTTGGATCGACCCATCGGGGTACGGATACAATCAACAATCACAACGTTATTCATTTTTTGTTCCTCATCCTTAAGTGGTGGTTAAGCCTTGTCCGGAGTGTTTTGTGCAGGAAGCGGATAGTAAGTTTCCTCTTTTTCTGCCTTTTCCCTTAGGCCGGTCGGAACCTCATAGACAGCGCCCAGTTGGGCATACTGATCTGCCATGGCTACATAGTTAGCCAGCCCCAAGGTATCTAGGTAACGGAACACGCCGCCGCGGAACGGAGGGAAGCCCAGGCCGTAAACCAGCGCCATGTCTGCTTCTGCCGGGCTGGCGATAATACCTTCTTCCAGGCAGCGAACGACTTCGTTGATCATCGGCACCATCATGCGGGCAATGATGTCATCACTGCTGTAGTCGACGGCCTCACCGGATACCGGCGCAAGCAGGTCGGTAACATCCGGATCGGCGTTCTTTTTCGGCTTACCTTTGCGGTCGACTGAATAGTTGTAGAAGCCTTTACCATTTTTCTGCCCGAAACGTTGGCTTTCGAACATCACATCGACAGCATCTTTATAGTCTTTGCTCATGCGCTCCGGGAAACCTTCGGCCATAACAGCCTGGGCGTGGTGCGCGGTATCAATGCCGACCACATCCAGCAGGTAGGCCGGGCCCATCGGCCAGCCAAACTGTTTCTCCATCACCTTGTCAATTTTGTTGAAGTCGGCACCATCACGCATCAGCATGCTGAAACCGGCAAAGTAAGGGAACAGTACGCGGTTAACAAAGAAGCCGGGACAGTCGTTGACCACGATAGGGGATTTACCCATTTTGGCGGCATAGGCGACAACGCGGTTGATGGTGTCGTCTGAGGTCTGTTCGCCGCGGATGATCTCAACGAGTGGCATGCGGTGTACCGGGTTGAAGAAGTGCATGCCGCAGAAGTTTTCCGGGCGATTGAGCGATTTGGCTAACAGGTTGATAGGGATTGTTGAGGTATTGGAGGTGAGCACTGTGTCCTCACTGACCAGACCTTCTACTTCCGACAATACCGCCGCTTTGACTTTCGGATTTTCGACCACGGCCTCAACAATGACATCAGTCTGCTCGATACCGGCGTAATGCAGGCTGGGTTGAATAGCCGACAGTACCTTGGCCATCTTCAGGCCATCGATGCGGCCACGCTCAAGTTGTTTGTTCAGCAGCTTGGCCGCTTCCCCCATACCGAGCTCCAATGATGGCTCGGCGATATCTTTCATCAGAACCGGCACCCCTTTCAGGGCTGACTGGTAGGCAATGCCTCCGCCCATGATACCGGCTCCCAGTACAGCCCCTTTGCTGGTGGCTTTGCCTGCTTTGGCCGCTTTTTTCGCTTTGCCTTTGATGTACTGATCGTTAAGGAAAATACTGACCAACGCCTGGGCGACATCCGTTTTGGCTAGTTTAGTAAAGTGCTTGTTTTCTACCGCCAGTGCTTCATCACGGGAAAGGGTTGCAGCTTCTTCAATAGTGATGACCGAGGTGATCGGAGCCGGGTAGTGAGGGCCGGCGATCTGGCTGACCATGCCTTTGGCGGTGGTAAAGCTCATGGTCGCTTCGATTTTATTCAGTGGTAACGGTGCTTTTTTTTGCTCTCGGCGGTGGTGCCAGTCCAGCTTGCCATCGATGGCATCTTTTAGCATCGCAATGGCGGCGTCTTTGAGCTTGTCTGGTGCAACAACGCCATCGACCAGGCCTAACTTGAGCGCATCTGCTGCTTTTTTATCTTTACCCGCCGTAATGATTTCCATCGCCGAATCGGCACCGATCAGTCGCGGTAGGCGAACGGTTCCGCCGAATCCGGGCATGATACCGAGTTTGGTTTCCGGCAGTCCGACGCGGGCTGTGGTATCGGCAAGGCGGAAGTCGGTAGCAAGTACACACTCACATCCGCCGCCAAGGGCATGGCCGTTGATGGCAGAAAGGGTTGGAACAGGGAGATCTTCTAATTTGTTGAAGATGTCGTTGGCATGGCTCAGCCAGTAAGACAGTTCTTCGGCAGGTTTGGCAAACAGGCCAAGAAACTCAGTGATATCAGCACCGACAACAAATGCGTCTTTATCTGATGTCAGCAACAGGCCTTTGAGGTCGGTTTGCTGGTAGAGCGCATTCAGGGCTTCGTTAAAGCTTTCCAGAGTCGCAAGGTCAAACTTGTTGACGGCGCCCGGGGCGTTGAGGTTGAGCTCCGCAATGCCATCTTCCAGATAGCTGACGGATAAGGTTTCTCCTTGATAAATCATGTTCTATCTCCGTGAATACCGGTTCTTTGCCGAATTTGATTTAACTGGTTAGACCTGTTGAGCAGGTTAAAGATTAGTCTGAACCTGTTATGCAACGATTACAACACTTATTTTAAACAAATGTTTAACTTTTTGTTGTGAATTAAGGGGGCTGTACAGATGAGTAAGTCGCGTTGGTGAATTAAGGTTGCTTTTAAATTTATTGCTTATCAGTGGCTTAGGTTTTGGTTGGTGGCTTTGTCTGTATGTTGCGAAAATGTAGTAATACTGGTGACAAAGAGCTGGTCATGCGTTTGCCGGTGGGGCTGCTTCGCTTTTTTACGGTGAGATTGAAGCCTCATCTGTGCGCTGTGTTATCCTGAGCTATTGTCTTTGGTTTTCTTAATAGAATCATCATTATGGAATCTGAACCGTATTTCATTCCGGCCGAGATGGCGACGTTTGAAGAAGAAATAAAGAAGAGTCGGTTTATTACTTATCTGGCTCATACACCGTCGGTCGAGGCGGCTAAGGCGTTTGTACAGCACATAAAAACCAAACACAGTGATGCCCGCCATAACTGCTGGGCATTTGTTGCCGGACGACCAACAGATTCTATGAAATGGGGATTCAGTGATGATGGCGAACCGTCGGGAACCGCGGGAAAACCGATTCTGGCCCAGCTGACTGGTTCCGGTATCGGTGAAATCACGGCTGTGGTAACCCGTTACTCCGGTGGAATCAAGTTGGGAACAGGTGGCTTGGTGAAAGCCTATGGTGGCGGTGTTCAGCAAGCATTAACTGTGTTGCAAACCAAAGAAAAAGTAATAACTTCGGAACTTACTCTGAGCTGTGCATATAATCAGGTGTCACTCGTTGAGTCGTTGCTTGCCGAGTATGCAGGGGTTCAGCTGGGTGCTGATTACGGAAACCAGGTCGAGATGACCGTGGAGATTGATAGCCGGGTCGCAGAGGAATTTATTGCTAAGCTGACCAATCGTAGTGGTGGCCGTATTGTTCCGGTATTTAACTCCCAGTAATTCTTCAAATAATCATAACAACAGGATGAGAGCCGGCTAAGGCTATGCAATTTCGTTCCATTATCAGAATTGTCGGGTTATTGCTCGCACTGTTCAGTGTCACTATGCTGGCACCGGCACTGGTGGCATTAATTTACCGCGACGGTGCGGGTTACCCGTTTGTGGTGACCTTCCTTATTCTTTTTACCGGTGGTGCTTTGCTGTGGGTGCCAAACCGGCGTTATCGCCGTGAACTCAAAGCCAGAGATGGCTTTTTGATCGTTGTCCTGTTCTGGACCGTTATCGGCAGCGCCGGGGCCGTGCCGTTTATCTTGTCTGAAACCCCGGTGATGTCGGTGACGGATTCTTTTTTCGAATCGTTTTCTGCCTTGACGACAACCGGGGCGACGGTGATTGTCGGGCTGGATGATTTGCCTAAGGCGATCTTGTTCTATCGCCAGCTTCTGCAGTGGTTTGGCGGGATGGGTATCATCGTGTTGGCGGTCGCCATCCTGCCCGTACTGGGTATCGGTGGTATGCAGCTGTACCGGGCGGAAATTCCCGGACCGGTTAAAGATAGCAAGATGACACCGCGAATTGCCGAAACGGCAAAAACCTTGTGGTACATCTATCTGGCACTGACGGTAAGTTGTGCGGTGGCATTCTGGATGGCAGGAATGACAGTGTTTGATGCTATCGCTCATAGCTTCTCTACCGTGGCGATCGGCGGCTTCTCAACCCATGATGCCAGTATGGGGTATTTCGATAGTCCCACTATTAATATGATCACCGTGGTGTTCCTGTTGATTTCCGGCTGTAACTTTTCGTTGCATTTTGCGGCATTTGCCAATGGCGGGGTGCACTTGCGAACTTATTGGCGTGATCCTGAGTTCCGGGCGTTTCTAGCCACCCAGCTGATCCTGCTGCTGATTTGTTATAGCCTGCTGCTCAAGCACCATTCCTATGACTCTCTTTATGATGCTTTTGATCAGGCGTTGTTCCAGACAGTGTCGATTTCAACCACAGCTGGCTTTACGACAACCAGCTTTGCCGAATGGCCGCTGTTTTTGCCGGTACTGTTGCTGTTTTCATCCTTTGTGGGCGGTTGTGCCGGTTCGACCGGTGGCGGCATCAAGGTAATCCGTATGTTGCTGCTTTTATTACAGGGTGTGCGGGAGCTTAAGCGTCTTGTTCACCCAAGGGCGGTTTATACGATCAAAATCGGTAACAAAGCGCTGCCACAACGAGTCGTGGATGCGGTATGGGGCTTCTTTTCTGCTTATGCCCTGGTGTTTGTGATTTGTATGCTGGCGTTGATTGCGACCGGCCTAGATGAATTGACGTCATTTTCTGCTGTGGCGGCCACGTTGAATAACCTCGGTCCCGGATTGGGGGAGGTCGCGGTACACTTCGGTGAGATTAACGATCCGGCGAAATGGATATTGATTATCTCAATGCTGTTTGGTCGTCTGGAAGTATTTACATTATTGGTACTCTTTACGCCGACATTCTGGCGTAACTAAGGAGAGGACGTGGAAAAGGTTTTATTGCTTCATTCAAGCACCGATGGTCAGACGGTGAAAATCCTTCATTATATAGAGGAACAATTGGGTACCGACTGTCAGTGTGAGTTGAAAGACTTAAATACGCTGCCGGAGATTGATTTTGCTGACTACCAGCGCGTATTGATCGGAGCATCCATCCGTTACGGGCATTTAAATAAAAAATTGTACGAATTTATTCGTCTTCACAGGCCTGCGCTGGAAAAACATAAAGTGGGTTTTTTCTGCGTGAACCTGACAGCCCGTAAAGAAGGTAAGAATACGCCGGAAACCAGCGCTTATATGAAGACCTTCCTAAAAAAGTCACCTTGGCAGCCAAAATTGCAGGCGGTGTTTGCTGGTGCACTACGATATCCGAAGTATCGTTGGTTCGATCGGGTGATGATTCAGTTCATTATGCGGATAACTGGTGGAGAAACTGACCCGACTAAAGAAGTGGAATACACAGATTGGGATAAGGTTTCCCTGTTTGCACGGCAGTTTCGGCAGTTTTAAGTGCGATTTATGATGCTTTAGTTTATTTTTTGTTCGAAAGGCTTTTTTTTGTGATTTTTTTGCAAAAAGCCTCTTGCCAACGTGATCGAAGTCTCTATAATGCAACCCCACTGACACGGAACACGACAGCGAATGTCGCTA
>NZ_AMZO01000030.1 GCF_000331515.1 Photobacterium marinum | reverse complement strand
AACCTATTTTAGGACTAGACACAAGATACTAGCCTCTAGCCTCTAGCCTCTAGCCTCTAGCCTCTAGCCTCTAGCCTCTAGCCTCTAGCCTCTAGCCTCTAGCCTCGCAGATTATATATCCCGCCTCAATTCTGTCGGAACACCGGTTTGCAGGAACAAAGCAGAATTCAGTCGATTTTCCGCGGTATCATCACCTTCAACAGATGTTAACAACAAGTCAGTCGGTTTAACGCTTTTATGTGTGCCCACCTGCTCTTCTGACTTCGATAGCGGCTGATGAACTTCAACATATAAAGAACCATCCGGCTCCACTGTCTGCTTCAACGGCTGATTGATAACTCTCACTTTAGTGCCTTCCGGCACCTGAGGGAATAACCACTCAATATCCCACGGGTTCATGCGAATACAACCGGAGCTTACCCGCATTCCAATACCGAAATCTTTATTGGTTCCGTGGATCAGATACTGTCCGCTGCCATAGCTGAGTCGCATCGCGTATTCACCCAGAGGGTTTTCCGGACCGGCAGGTACAACGGCCGGCAACTCGATATCATGCTTCTCACGATATTCTTTACGAATGTTTGCCGTCGGGGTCCAGGTCGGATTCTCAATCTTCTGACTAACCTGAGTCGTCATTTGCGGTGTTTCACGTCCTACACGTCCAATACCAATCGGAAAGACATGCATACGATCATGATCATCCTGCGGGAAGTAATACAATCTCAACTCTGCAAGATTAATGACTATGCCCTCTCGCTCCACATCAGGCAAAATTAACTGGGTAGGTACTGTCAGCAGTGTCCCCGGTGTCGGCAGGAAAGGATCAACGCCTTTATTGGCTTCCATCAGTGCCAGAAAGCCAACATCATATTTGTTTGCAATATCAGCCAGGCTCTCACCTTTGTTCACCTGATAATATTCCATTGTACCGACCAGCTTGCTGTTAACATCCGGTCGCTGATACTCAATGGCGTTCGCTGCCATTGATGCCAGACAAGTGATTGATATAAGTAATGAGCGAAACACAAAAACGTCTCCCTTTGAGGTACTGAAAGTATGGCAAACATTGGGCTGTTATAACTTTTCAATAGAACCATTTCTCAAGTTATATACACCGCACCAGCGTTTTTCTGTCAGAGTCTTTAACACCAAGCCATTGTACGCGGCTTCCCACCACACTTCGTCATCGTAAAGTCAAAATTATCAATTTGTATAGTATCTGGCGCGTAATCAGCTCATCGTATAAACAACAGTTCATCGTATAAACTAAATCAGAGAAGTAAATTGAGGCTGCGAAGATGAACGTACTATCTTCATTCAATATGGACAGGCATCAGCGAGTGGTGATAGATACAACCGACCAGCAATGGCTGGCCTCTCCTTCCACCGGAGTCTGGCGGATCCCGCTTGAGCGGGAAGCGGCAGAAAGTGGCCAAGTCACCAGCCTTGTTCGTTATGACCCCAACACCCATTTTCAGGCTCATTTCCACCCCAACGGGGAAGAAATTTTCGTTATCGACGGCGTATTTCAAGATGAAGGCGGCGACTACCCCGCAGGTACCTATATTCGAAACCCGCCGGGTTCATATCACTCACCGGGTAGCAATACCGGCTGCCTGCTATACGTAAAGCTTAATATGTTTCCTGAAGAGGATAATGAAATTTTCCGGCTTGATACCCACAATGCAAGCTGGCAACCGGGATTAGAAAACGGCATGTCTACACTGCCTCTACATGGCTTTAAAGGTGAGCAGACAGTCATGATGAAATGGCAACCCGATACATCATTACCCCGCCACCGGCATGACGGCGGCGAGGAAGTCTTTATTCTTTCAGGAGAGTTCTGTGATGAACAGGGCGAATATGAGAAAGGAACCTGGCTCCGAAACCCGGCCGGAAGTACTCATCAGCCATCAACACGGAAAGGCTGCCTGATGCTGGTAAAAACCGGACATCTCTGAGTAACAGGGGATTTTTAATATGCGCTCAACTTGAAGTTAATCAATTTCTTAAGCAGTAAAACTAATTCCGACAACGCTGAATCTGGCATCCGTAACAAGGTAATTGTCACTATTCTGCTGATAATAATCGGCAGGCATTCTGTCCAGCAAGCCAGCCTTCTTCAGCTTCTGATGCTCATGGCGAGTCAGGATTACATAATCCAGATGTGAGTCTAATAACTTTTTTATTGACTTAATACTCAGCTCATCATCTCTGACCATCTCTTTCAGCTTTCCAGTCAATACCGTCAATGGCATACGCAGCTCACGAACAAGCTGCTTACGATCAGTAACTTTAGTCGCTGCTACAGTTCGAGGACTGAACTCAAAGATCTGCTCCCAGTCGGATTTACCGTTTCGGGTCAGTAAGCCATGGCGATAACAATAATAACTTTCGAAAAACTGTTTCAGGAAATGGTAACGTTCTGCGTAAGCCTCAAGATAGATATGCTGTAACTCAAGGTTGGCATGGAAGTCGTGTAAATCAGTCATAGAAAATTATAAATATTGAGAAAGCGGCAGTTTCGCAAAAAAATCCGTCAATCCCAACAAAAATATTAGAGGTTAAACCTTACGCCAACAGCGCCTTCAACTTCCATGCTTGACTCTTTTTGCATATACCATGTCACGCCAGCCTCTGCATACATATGCACATAATGGTATGGCAGGACGATTCCAACACCGCCACGAGGTCCCCACTCATGTTCACTGTCATCTACCCATTGAATACCGGTGAATCCATAGAGAGGCGAGTACATACTTCCTGTTGCCATATCACTGGCATTCCAGATTGCATCAACAGAAAAACTTGGCTCATTAAAACCTACAGCGAACTTGTAATCATCGCGATACTGTACCGTTAGTCCAGATGTCGGGCTGCCGAGGAAAACACCGGCAGTCAGTGGAGAAGTAAGTGCAGCAGCCTGCATAGGTAAGGCCAAAAGAGTTGAAATCAAAACAGCTTTTTTAATCATTCAAATTCCCTGAACTAAGCGATAAATTTTACTTCGAGCCGAAACATACCGCCTTTATCACTAAAATCAAAGTGCAATTTGATGAAATTTTTCACTAATTATTCAGGTCTCTTGATATTACATACAGATATAAGCCAACGAAAAACACCGTAAAAAGATACGGAATAAGCCGGAAAATTAAGGAAGAATATGCTCATCAAGAAAACATCACGCTGGACATTAAGCGAAAACGAAGCAACCCCTGAATCAGTCTACCGCCAACGCCGCGATATCCTTAAAAAGCTGGGAATTACCCTTGTCGGAATGCCAATTGCGGCAAAAGCCAATGCCGGGTTATTTGATGCCTTCACCGGTTCAAAAAAAGAACTCAAAGATGCACGCCGGGCACTTACAACCCAAACCTCACAGTACTCTGATAAGCAGCTTGCACTGACACCTGAGAGTAAAATTCTTCAGTACAATAATTTTTATGAATTTGGTACCGATAAGTCAGATCCGGCAGCTCGCGCAGCCAATTTCACAACGAACCCATGGAACATTGAAGTTGGCGGACTGGTCAACAAACCTTTGACGCTGGGCTATGAGGATATTTTCTCCTCATTCTCTCTGGAAGAGAGAATCTACCGACTGCGCTGTGTCGAAGCCTGGTCGATGAATATCCCATGGATTGGTTTTCCTTTAGCGGCTTTGCTGAAAAAAGCCGATCCGAAAAACAGCGCTAAGTATGTTGCCTTTGAAACCCTCTACGATCCTGAACAGATGCCGGGACAGGCATCGCGGCGTCTAGGCGGCGGCATTGACTACCCTTATGTCGAGGGTTTGAGGCTGGATGAAGCTATGCATCCGTTAACTCTGCTTTCCGTCGGCCTTTACGGTAAAACCCTGGCTCCACAAAATGGTGCTCCAATCCGGCTTGTTGTTCCGTGGAAGTATGGTTTCAAGAGCATCAAATCTATTGTCAAAATCACCCTGACAGACAAGCAACCGCCGACTACATGGAATCTGCTGGCTCCTCAGGAATACGGCTTCTATGCCAACGTTAACCCGACAGTTGACCATCCGCGCTGGAGTCAGGCCAGTGAGCGCTTTATCGGTGAAGGGAGTCTGTTCAGCAGCCGACGTCAGCCGACCAAAATGTTCAACGGCTATGCGGAAGAAGTAGCGAGCCTGTACAAAGGTATGGATTTGAGGAAAAACTACTGATGAAGCTGTCACCTAAACACATTACCGGACTGAAAGTCATCATCCATCTGGTATCGCTCAGTTTTGCTGCGTTACTGATTTTACAGACTCTCAGCGGCAACTTGGGAGCTGACCCGGTTCAGGGCATCAGCCACTTTACCGGAAAGGCAGCACTCAATACCCTGATGGTAACCTTGCTGATCTCCCCTGTTGCCAAATACTTCAGGCAAGGCGGACTGATGAAAATTCGCCGCCTGACAGGCTTATACAGCTTTTTCTGGGCGGCACTCCACTTGCTGGGCTATCTGGCGCTGGATCTCAACTTCAACTGGTCACTACTTGCCGTTGAAATTGCTTCTCGCCCTTACCTGACATTGGGTGCTATCAGCTGGCTGATCCTGCTTGCTCTGGCAGTCACCTCAACTCAAAACATGCAACGCCGTCTTGGCTTCCGCTGGCAAAAGCTGCATAACCTTGTTTATCTCGCCCTGCTTCTGAGCCCGATCCACTATTACTGGTCGGTAAAGTCCGGAATTACAGAGCCTGCTCTGTATATTTTGGTTTCATTAATTCTGCTTGGCCTGAGATATAAGACATTCAAACGGTGGTTTTCAGGATTTTCCGGCCCGAATCGCGCAGCCTCTTCGAAGCTATAACTGTTAAAATCATCAATATTTGCTAAGAAGCCCCCAAAAAGGGGCTTTTTTGATCACTAAATCATTGAATAATCGTCAGGCAAAGCATATTTTTCTGTTACGATAACTTATCTGTAATAAAATGTTTTTGGCCTGACCCATTTACCTAACCAATTTTTCAGGCTAAGCATGTTGTATTGTGTTTGTGAGGCTTTTCATCTTTGGTCAGAGATCTTCTTTCTGTCAGTATCAACCAGTTTCAGTCTGACTGCTTGCAGCTATGTGAGCATCATTATCCGACAGTACATAACCGGGGGATGCGCGAATATCACATGGGTAAAGCTTTATGCCGACGCATTATATCGACCATGAAGCAAGCCGATATCAACGCCACCCTTGTGAAATCACCAAGCGAAGAAAATCAGGAACAACCAGTTTTTACTATCGAAACACCGCATTTTTATATTCTGGTTATCGCCCATCGTCTGGACAGCGCCAATCTGGGCCGCCGTGAAGCGCTACTGCAATCAATTAGTGCGGCTTGTAAGCAAACAGACACTGACAAACCACAGCACCTGCTGGTTATTTCTGACCATTGGTTCGACCGCAGCAAAGCCAGTAAAGAAATTCCGGCCTGGTGGCTGGGACACTTACCTGCTAATTCAGATGAGTACATCGCCGACGGTATCCGACTCCAGGATTGTGCACATTCTCTACCGAAAAGCCTGGAGCAAAAATATGCCCTGTCCGGCGGATCCCACGAAGTTCATCACCCGCTAAAAAGACATGGCAATGGAAAGGTTGTTCATCGCTACCTGCTGTTAACCGCTTATTACCCGCTAAATCATGTGACCTCATCGCAACAATAATATCTGGCTGATTTATACAGGCTGACAACTGACATCATTCAAAATATAGTGATCATATCGATACCCTGTTTAAGGGATCATCCGATACTATAGCTCCCTGTTAATTTGTCATCAGAACTCACTTTCATGCCAGAAATCAGCCAAGCACCACATTTATCACTGCGGGATGACGCCATTTTCCGACTCTTCATCCGCTACACCATGCCAACCATTGCTGCCATGCTGGTTACTGGTATTTACGTTGCTATCGACGGCATGTTTGTCGGTCATTTCATCGGCGAAAACGGCCTTGCCGGGATCATGCTTGGCTACCCTATCGGATCAATCCTTTATGCACTGGGTGCGATGGTCGGTATGGGAGCCTCTGCCCTGGTCTCAATAAAGCTCGGCGAAGGACATACGGACCAGGCCAGAATTATCGTAGGAAATGCCCTTTCTCTCTGCCTGATTATTTCCCTGATAAGCTGCAGCTTAGGCATTATTTTCGCTGATGATGTCCTGCGCTGGCTGGGCGCGGAAGGTGAGATCTTCCAGATGGCATCAGACTACCTGTTCTGGTACTTCGCCCTGGGCGTGTTTCCGGTTGTCTCTATGGCGTTTTCATCGCTGTTGCGAAATGACGGTGAACCTAACCGGGTTACCTGGATCATGATTTTCGGCGGGGTGCTTAATGTTGTGCTCGACTGGGTATTTATCGTCGTTATTCCATGGGAGCTGACCGGAGCCGCCATCGCCACCATGCTGTCACAAGCCGTAACCTCCCTGATCTGCCTGCAACACTTTTTCGGTAAGAAAACCCGCCTGAAAATCAACTGGCAAACCCTAAGGCTACATTGGGACAGCGTAAAACAAATCAGCAGACTGGGTCTTTCCAGCCTGCTTATGTACCTGTATTTATCAGTAGTGCTGACTCTGCATAATAAAGCCTTCCTTTGGGTAGGAAGTGCCATTCATGTCGCCGCTTACGGCATCGTCAGCTATACCGAAGCTTTCTTCTACCTGATATTTGAAGGAATTGCCCTTGGTATCCAGCCGATTACCAGCTATAACACCGGAGCCGGACAGACTGAGCGAGTGATCAAAGCCCGCAACATGGCCTTTGCCGCCACCTTACTGGTGGCTCTAAGTGGTGTAGCTTTCCTTTACGGCTTCCCTGACTATGTGGTCTACCTCTTTGCCGGAAATAATCCGACCCTGCTGCCAGAGGCCGTAAACGGGATGCATCTTTATTTCTGGGGGCTCCCGATGGAGGGCTTATTGCTGGTAGGTGCGACCTATTTCCAGTCGGTGAATAAAGCAAGAGAAGCTTCGTTCCTGACCGGAGGCAAGCTCATTCTTATTACCCTGTTCATCTTCACCCTGGCCAAGTTCGTCGGTGTTAACGGAGTCTGGATTGCATTACCACTTTGCAGCTTGGCATTAACCGCCTGGATGATTTTCACCTTACGGTATAACAAGAAAAAATCACCAAACTGATAGAAAGAACAGCAAGCAAACGATTAACAGCACCTTTTGGTGCTGTTTTCTTATCCAGAATACGATTTGCTGCTAGCCGAAAAGTGATGGTTATCACAATTACATTCGCAAATTCAGTAATACACATTTCCAGCTCAAGTTCAGAGGGTATGATCGGACACCTGTATCATTTAAGTGATTGTCTTCAATGTTTAAGAAAACACTTCTCGCTGTCTCCCTTGCAGCAACCTCCCTCGCCAGCACTTCAGCTTTAGCCCTGGAAAAAGTCGATCTGCTTATCAAAAATGCCACCGTTTTGACAATGAATCAGGAGAACACTGTCTATAACAACGGCCTGGTGGCAGTGAAAGAGAACAAAATTTTCGCCGTGACAGACGGCTCGAACATCAAAGACTACCTCGCAGCCAAAACCATTGATGCTGATGGCGACATTGTGATGCCGGGTCTGATAAACACGCATACCCATGTATCTATGACGGTCTTCCGCTCTCTGGCCGATGATGTCCCTGATCGCCTGCACCGTTATATTTTCCCGCTTGAAAAAAAACTGGTTTCTCGCAATATGGTTCGCATCGGTGCCCAGCTGGGTAACGTGGAAATGATCAAAGGCGGTGTCACCACTTATGCCGACATGTATTACTTTGAAGATGAAGTCGCTAAAACCGTCGATACAATCGGTATGCGTGCCGTTCTGGGTGAAACCGTCATCAAGTTCCCGGTTGCTGACGCAGCCAATGCCGATGAAGGTATTCAATACGCGCTGAACTTTATAGAACAATACAAAGATCACCCTCGTATTACCCCGGCTTTCGCTCCTCACGCGCCTTACACCAACACCACAGAAGCCCTGCAGAAAATCACCGAACTTTCACTTAAACATGATGTGCCGGTGATGATCCACCTTGCTGAATCTGAGCGTGAAAACCTGGTAATTGCAGAACGAAGCAGTGGTAAAACACCGGTTGAGTACATGGCCGATATCGGAGCGCTGACCCCTAAGTTGGTTGGTGCGCACGTGATCAATGTTGATGACAATGACATAGCCCTGCTTAAAAAACATGACGTCGGCATCGCCCATAACATGAGTGCCAACATCAAATCCGCAAAAGGTGTTTCCCCTGCCCTGAAAATGTTCGATGACGGGCTGCGCATCGGTCTGGGTACAGACGGCCCGATGTCCGGCAATACCCTCAGCACCATTGATGAGTTCAACCAGGTTGCCAAAGTTCATAAACTGGTCAACAAAGATCGTGCAGCCATGCCGCCGATGAAAGTGATCGAAATGGCGACAATCGGCGCGGCTCGTGCCCTGCACATGGAAAACACTATCGGTTCGCTGGAAGCCGGTAAATTGGCAGATATCATCGTGATCGACACCAAAGCACCGAACATGGTACCGGTTTACAATCCGTATTCGGCCCTGGTGTATTCGGCTTACGCGTCAAACGTTAAGCACACCATTGTTGATGGCAAGCTGCTAATGGAAAACCGTAACATGCTGACAGTTGATGAAGATGCTATTCGCAAAGAAGCATTGGAATTCAGCGATAAAGTCAGAAAGACCGTTGTTGAAAGCGGCGAAGTGGTTCAGTAATCCCTTCACTCCAACTGGTACAAAAAACGCCGGTTTCTGTTAACCGGCGTTATTGATCTCAGACGTAGCAAAAACCCGACTGAATTAAATTACACCCAGTTCTTTCAGGCGTTCCATCAGATAACTATCCGCTGTATGGCGTTCAGAAAGTACCACTTCCGGCTTTGGATGAAGGAACAATGGCAAGGAGATTCGAGCCTTTGACTTATCGGCACCTTCCGGATTGATTACCCTGTGAGTTGTTGACGGAAAATAACCGCCTGACGCTTCCTGCAACATGTCACCGATATTGATAATCAGGTTGCCGAAATCACAAGGAACATCAAGCCAATCACCTTCTTTCGTTTTCACCTGAAGACCCGGCTCGTTTGCCGCAGGCAGAACGGTCAGCAGATTGATATCTTCATGTGCTCCGGCACGAATGGCGCCAAGCTCTTCATCACCTTTCAACGGCGGATAATGCAGTACGCGCAACAGCGTCTTATCACTGCCATCAATCATACTTGAAAGCGGTTGTGAATAAAGTTTAGAAACATCTGCCGGTGAATGCTTCTCGACCCAGGAAAGCAACTCAGAAGCAAGTTTATTTGCCTCTTCATAGTAATTTTGTAGTTCTTGCTTCAGCGCATCAGGACATTGTCCCCAAGGATAGTAGTGAAAGTACTCTTTGATATCTTTCTTGGTGTGTCCTTTTGCTACCTCTGAAACTTCAGAAGGAAAAAAGCCATCCTGAGTTTCGGCATTAAAGCGGAAGACATTCTTATCTTCTGAGTTAAAAAACGCTTCCCAGTTTTTGTAAATAGCGCTTACCATCTGTTGCTGGATCGGGTGATTCTTAAGAACACCGAAACCGGTATTACGTAGTGACTCAACGAAAAGCTCTTCAGCATTATCCGCTGTATAATCAACTGCTTCCAATTTCATACTTATCTTCTTCTGACTGACTGTTTTTTGTTAGGCGATGAGCAATCGCATGATATTCATCTGTGATGAAATCATTTTTATGACGGGGATTGTATTGACTCAACCAAACAGTAACAAGTTTGAAACAAAAGCAATTTGGAAAAACTGTATTTACCACAAGAAACAAATAATCGTTTGCCTAAACGTTTGCAGCTCAAAAAACAGCTAAACAGAAAAATTACTTTAAGTTCTTAAGCTGTGACGTGTCCGTATGCTCCAGAACCTCTTTTGCAACTGTTTCAGGATCTGTTGGCTTACTTGACTGTGACGACATTGCATTTCCCACAGAACCACCAACCGAAGTCGCCTGAGCCTGCAACTTTTTGCCCTCACCTTCTCCCGCCAACCATCCGGCCTTATAGTCAGCATCAGTGTTAAATCGAGTTTCGTCTCGTATGTAATGTTCAAACTCATTACCAGCTTCCTGCAAACCGCTATGCCTGCCATCATGAAAGCCCTGAATATACGATTCATTATGACCACTGTCCCTGAGCGAACTGTCACTTGTTCCGCATGCTGTTATAAAAGCAATTAACAGACACAAACAGCCCCATAGAGCACCTCTCATAACAATCTCCCACTTAAGCCTGATATCAACATATTAGTTGGGTTGAGCCTATTTAAAGAAATTACTGGCTGAAGAACACAGGAAAAGAACAAGAAGCAAAGGCAAACCCTGTTCCGCCCATTCCCACGCCTCTTCATCGTATTAGTGATATCTGAGTAACAAAAGGTTAGAATTGCCCGCCATAACCGCCGTTCAAACCGAATCTGAATAGCACAACTTTCATCACAATAGATCAGCCTATGCACTCCCCGGAACACTGTTTTACACCTTTTAAAGCCTCTATCGATTCATTCAGCTTACCTGAGCGTTTTACGTTCCCGTTCTACTATGAGCCACACCCGTTATGTATGCTGGCAGCAAAAGAACTTCAAGAGCATCTGGAAACTCAAACCAACTGGCAGCATAACTTTGGTCTGAATGGTGATACTGGCACTGCGGTCGGTAAAATGTTTGGTGTGCTTCTGGTGGAGAATAAACATGGTGAGATAGGCTATTTATCGGCTTTTTCCGGCAAGATGGCAGAGAAAAACCTGTTGCCGCATTTTGTTCCGCCAGTGTTCGACATGCTGACCGAAAACAGCTTTTTCCTGATCGGGCAAGATGAGATCAACGGTATTAACGCTCAGATAAAAACACTGGAAGCTAATCCGCAACTCAATGAGCTAACGCAAGCGCTGTCTGTGGCACAACAAACAGCAAATGAACAGATTGAAGCTCACCGCAGCAAAATGATCGAAGCCCGAAAAATCAGAAAGGCGAAAAGAGCGGCAGCGGAAGCTGAGCTATGTGGTGAAGAGCTTGAGGCTGCTAAAAACCAGCTCAGTCAGGAAAGTATCATCGAAAAGCTTCAACTGCGAGATCTGAAACTGGAATGTGAAGCAAGTATTCAACACGCCCAGCAGCAGCTTGAGTTACTGACTAAAGAAATCGAACAACTTAAAGATAAACGCAAAAACCTGTCCGCCGCCCTGCAGCAAAAATTATTCGAGCAGTATCGTTTTCTAAATATTCTCGGTGAGGAAAAAGACCTGGGCGAAGTTTTCGTCAACACAACTCAAGGAGTACCACCAGCTGCGGCCGGCGAATGTGCTGCACCTAAGCTTCTTCAATATGCGTTTAAGTGGGGAATGAAACCACTGGCTATGGCTGAATTCTGGTGGGGAACATCGCCTAAATCAGAAATCCGCCAGCATAAGAACTTCTACCCTTCCTGTCAGGGCAAGTGCCAACCGATTCTAGCTCACATGCTGGTTGGTTTAGACGTTGATGAAAACCCGTTACTGACAAATCCGGGCGAAGGTAAGCAGGTTGAGGTGATCTACGAAGATGGCGACATGGCCGTGGTCAACAAACCGGCCGAATTTTTGTCCGTGCCGGGGAAAACCATTGAAGACTCCGTTTACCTGCGAATGAAACAACGTTTCCCTGATGCTACGGGTCCGCTTATCGTCCACAGGCTGGATATGTCGACATCCGGCCTGATGGTGATCGCGCTGACAAAAAGAGCCAACAAGAGCCTACAGAAGCAATTTATTCAACGCACGGTGCAAAAGCGCTATGTTGCCCTACTCGACGGTATCATTGAGCAGGATGAGGGCATCATTAACCTGCCGCTTCGTGGCGACCTGAACGACAGACCCCGTCAGCTTGTCTGCCACCAGCACGGCAAACACGCGGAAACCAAATGGGAAGTGCTTGAGCGAAAAGATAACCAAACCAAAGTACAGTTGTACCCGAAAACCGGTCGAACCCATCAATTAAGGGTTCATTGTGCCCATACTGAAGGGCTGCATACCCCAATGGTTGGTGATGATCTTTACGGTGTAAAAGCAAACCGCCTGCACCTTCACGCCGAAATGTTAGAACTGGAACACCCTATCACCCACGAGCCGATGCAATTTAAGGTTGATGCTGAGTTTTAATCGTAATTCAACTCACAAATTTGTTCATCCCCAAAAAAAGCAGCCAAATGGCTGCTTTTCTTTATGAACAATGAACTGAACAAATGGTTGCTTATCTGATTTATACGTTTTCTTTACAGGTTGGAGCTAGTACCTGGTACATCTTTTCGAATCCATTCAATGAGACTGTTACTTGTTCTTTATCAGATGTGCCTTGGAGCGTAACAATCAGCTTTTCCCCCTTTACAGCGGTTTCAATTTGTTTCTCAGGCATTGTGGCCCAATGAGTGCTGCCCTTTACCCAAACATCCACGTTAAAGGCATCACCATTATCTATACTGGCTTTTGCCTGATAGCCGGGTTCTTCACGCTTCATCGATTTGAAAAATAAAAGATTCACTCCTTCATAAGTACAACGAAGTGCGACGGTATCAACATCACCGTCACTTTTTGCATCAGCAACACCAATGATAACCGGCTTACCAGTAGTTACGTCCTGAGATTCATAATGACTCCAGGCTTCGTATTCATCTTTTAGTTCAAGAGCGGCATTTGCCTGAAATGCAGTAAGAGTTATAGAGAGAAGGAAAAATGCTGTTCTCATTTATTTTTTTGTCCTGTTAAATCGTGAGCATCATGTCATCCGACGCAATAGCGAACGAATGACAAAAACGCACAAATGATATCAATTATCATTAATATTTAACAGATTGGCTTATCGGCTCATAAGCAATTTGAGATAAAACTTTTCCTGGCAGGCATTGTAAAAGATCTTTCGACGCGGACGGATAACCTGTTCAGCACCATCAATAACTTCATAGCTAATCCAACACTCTTCGCATACAAGGTCATTGTTCACTTCAGGTTCGTCGGTTGAGTCATCTCTTTCTACGGAGTATCGCAACTTCACTCCGTTATCAAAAGTAAACAGGGTTTCTGCCCTGTTCACTTCAATGTCACCATCCTGATAACTGTTCGTTTCAGTCTGTTGTTTTACAACAGATAACAGCTCATTACACTGATGAACAGCCCGGATATAGGTACTCAGTTCTTGCATTCTTACCCCAGGCGGGAGCCGTTAGGTACTGGCCTTTCTGGCATAGCCAATGCTGGCAGAATGCCATCTTCATAGCCAATGTCGAACAACATACCTTCTGAAACTTCACCGCGTATTTTTCGTGGTGGCAGATTAACAACAAAAAGAGCCTGCAAGCCTTCGATTTCAGCCGGATTCTCTCGCTCCTGCTTGATACCGGATAGAATCTTACGTTTGTGATCGCCAAAATTGACGATAAGGCGAACAAGCTGATCCGCGCCTTCAACATCCTCTACCCGTTCTATGGTACCTACACGAATATCGATTTTTGAAAAATCATCAAAGCTAATCGTAGGTTTAATTGGTGCTACTTCCATACTTCCTCTCTGTCACCATTTCAAAAGTGCAAAATAAGAGGACATATTTATCATACAAGTCGACACATATTCAATGACTCGATGCACAGAACTTAGATTTATATCAAAAACCTTAATATCAACTCCAGACGCTTAAATATGACACTTTTATTACGGTTACATGACAATTAACAGTTAGAATAAAAAAACATATAAACTGAATCCAGATCACGAATATAAATTAAAGAAAAATCAAATAAACAAAAATAGAATATTTACTCAATTAAAATTAAACAGCAGTTTGAATATTAACTTTAGCAAATATAAACCACTTATAAAGAACTAAACTTTTTCGATGACTTTAAAATACAATTACATCTCAATAATTTATCTATTTGTTATACATTTAGTATATAGCAATACTGTTACCACAAATACAATGCAGACATAAACGACTAATTTAATTAGAGTTTAAAGTCGTCATTTTAATGTCGCACAACGACATTAAAATGACGAAAATAGTTTAATTATTTTGACAAAAAACCACACCAATAAATCAATAATTAAGTTTTTTTTACTTCTGCCGTATATTATAAATATAAACCCATAGCAAAATGGATGGCGAAATCACCATAATCAACTAATTGCCATAACTATTAACCCCATATTAATTGATTTATTCCAGTTTGTTTTTTCAAACCGAGCTGTTATTTAACGTGTCTAACAGAGGATGTATCTATGAGTTTAATCAAGCGCTTATTATTTTTGGTTATTTTTAGTTTTGCGGTAACTGCCTGTAATAGCGGAGGAAGCAGCTCTGGCGAAGTTACTACTAAGAATGTAGAAGGTATCAGCACCCCTTCAACAGTTAGTGTTGTGAACTAAAACCAAATTAAAAGGAATTAAAAATGAAGAAGTTATATTTGGCATCCGCGATTGCCAGCGTACTTTTTTCAGCACAGAGCGTTGCCGCATACAACGATGCTGGTACGGATTACTCAAACACTGTAACTGACAGTTATGTAGGTGAGCAGGCAGCAGAGCCTTTAAATATGGCGAATATGCTGCTTTGTATCATGAAAGCAACCGGAGCTGAGAACTTTGGTAACGCCAACTATCGCGCCCTGGTAGATTCAGCCCAGTGTGAAAGCAGGGAAAGCGACAGCTCACAAGCCTCATCCGGTAAAATCGCTTTCTCCGAAGTGGTTGTCAGCTCCAGCCGTGCTGATAGTCAAAGTCCGCAAAACGTATCTGTCTGGTTCCAGGATTCTGAAGAAACTGACGGTCAGTACATAGTTAACACCAGTGTTTCAGCAGCTCCCGGTCCTACCAGCCCTTTCGGCGCACTTCGCTTCACCTTTAAACACGCAACCGGTCCGGACAAAGGTGATCTAAACATCTCAGTTCAGAATGGTCAAAACGTAATCAGCCTGATCAACACATTCCAAGACGGTAGTAATACCATGGAGCAAGCTGCAATTGTTCAGATTGATGATGCTCAGGGCAATAGCGGTCGTGGTAAAACCAAAGGCATGGACTGGAGCCAGAACCCGCCGGTACCAATTGAATTCAAACTGGCCTATAACCAGGACTTTTACCTAAAACAGGCAGGCAGTAACCCGGAAGTTTGCCTGAGCCGAAATAACCCTCGTGAAAATGTTCACAGCTATTCACTGTTTAACAAAGTGACCGGTGAACTGTTAGATATTAAAGCCGGCTTCAACTTCGATTACATCTCATCGATAACCGGCCAGCCTCAACACGGCTTCATCGGCGAGTGGGGAATCTGGACTGAAGAACAGCAGCAACAAGGCTATGTTCCGCCAACAACGATCACCGATGACAAAGGCGAAAGCTACACAGTGGTAACCGCGCCAGGTAAACTGGTTCGCCAGACCAAAGGTCAACGTACCCTACGAGATGGTGAAAAATTTGAATACTGGAATGGCAGCAACCAGACCATCATTCACTGGGTAGAAAGCGCCGCTCAGTTCCAGGCCGATGACGGCAATGGCAACCCTGACGGTAGCGACGCAGGAATAACTGCAAATACCTATTTCTGGTCACCTCTCCTACGCCAGAACATCAACTATCTGGGTAATGGTAGCGGTCAGCATAAAGTTGCCTACACAACCAATGAAACTGTCCGTGCTAATGATGCTATTTTCAACAGCGGTGCCATTAACCTGGTCTGTTACGGCAACTGTCCGCAGAGCAATATCAGCCTGAATGATGCGCTGAACTGGAACTTCACTCAAGCCTATGAAGATCCATCATCAACCGGCATTGCTTACACCATTGATCCACAGGATATGACCCTGAAGCTTTCAGGTCAGCCGGTTAAGCTTAACTTCACCCGTGGCGATCTGAGCAATGATCAAGACTTCTGGGGAGCATCAAGCGGTGAGTTTGTTCTTAGCACAGATGCAAGCTCTGTAACCAGCTGGGATGACCTGAATGGTCAGAGCCTTGTCACTTATCGTTGGGAAATGGGTGTCGACAGCTGGAGCCAGCTGACAATGCTAAAGAGCACGACAGCTCAAAGCTTCTACGAGTTCGACAAACCGGTTAACTTTATTTACACCCACCAGACCGCTAATGACCGCAATGGTGAGTCTGCTAACGATAGTACACAAGTTCGTATGGAGTACCATGGTCCGGGTAACCTGCATGGTATTCCTTGGGAACAAACCAATGGTCAGTGGAATGCACAGTTCAGCATTGCTGACGGCACCGAAGTTTATACCGACAGTAACAATAACAGCTATGTACTGAAAGCAACCGGCATCGATAAACGCTTCCTGCCGGCAGCAGGCGGTGTAACTGATTGTACCAACTCGGGCCTAAGCCTGGCCGGTGCGTCACTTCTTACATTACCTACCGCAGCTAATATCCCAACGATTAGCACTACCTGGCAGGATAAAGATGCTCTGGCTCTTGGTGATGACCCATGGGTTATCCACGGGGAAGTTCAGCCTGGTGCTAACCAATAATTTTTAACTTCCAATAATCATTACAACTAACGAAAAACCGCTTATTTCGATAAGCGGTTTTCTTATGTCGCTCATTCAGTGGAACTACTCAACCACCAGTACAAACCTCGTAAAATCAAAAATTTAAATACACGGCCAATAACAGGTGGAAACCTGAACTAACCTATCATTCCATATACCCTGAGCTTCAGTTCCAAAATAAACGTACCTCTCATTCTTAAAACCTGTCGTCAGGTCTGCCTGTTGAGACCAATACCCCTAAAAATCTTGGGCTAATATTAAATTGACAGGATTGTTGAGGGGGAATGGATATGGCTGACTTTACACAACAAATGCGCCTGAAAGGAAAAGCAGAAGAAGACCTGTATTTTGCCGAACTCGACCGTAAACTGATCGAGGCTTTACATGAAAAACAAGCACAGGAGCGCGCACAGAAATCAAAAGCTGACGATGAAATTAACGTCGGGGCGCAAGGTCAGCAGAAGTAAGCAAAAACCTTACGCAGTTAAATATCAGCGCAATTAAATATCGGCACTGACGTTAACCCGATCAGTGAGTGTATCGGTTAACTTTTATTGGCTCACAGACCGTAAAGTGACTCATAAGGTCATGTGGTGCAACACCAGCCCGGAGCGGGTTTTGAGATAATCACCCTGAGCCACCTTCCTTTTACCGTTAATCCACAAATCACACAGGCCACTGGCATAAAGCTCAGGGGCCTCGACTGTCGCATTATCACGGAAGTTATCACCAAACAGACAGAGATCTGCATAGTTTCCTGCTGCGATTTTGCCTCGATAATGAAGTCCGAATGTCTCTGCGCTCAGCGCTGTCATCTTATGGACGGCTTTTTCTATCGGCAATAAGCCACGCTGATTAACAAACTGACTCAGAATACGGGGAAATGTGCCGCTGACTCTAGGGTGCAACCGTCCGCCAAAGATGGTATCGGTACCAACCATACCACAAGGATGAGTAAAGATTTTCTCAACCAGGGATTCATCCATGAAGTAGTCAATCATACGGACATTACCCCGCTCACTGACCAACAAATCCAGCACAAAATCCACCGGATCCTGATCCAACTGGCTGGCACAATCACTGACAGAACGTCCCAGCCACTGGTGTGCCTCTTCACTTTCCACTTCACAAATCAGAATGTTTTCCCAATCAACCAGCGCCGGCAGGTTATCCCACGGCTCCCCTGCCTCTGGCAAAATACGTTCGGCAAACCAGTCTCTCACCTGACGCCGGACATCCGGCTCTTGCAGAGCCTGCATCAAAGCTTCAGGTTCATAAGCACGAATCAATGCCGGTGGCAGAATAGAAAACAGCGTTGTACTGCCATAGTGGTATGGATACTGATCAAACGTCAGATCATGACGGTCAATCAGGGCGAGCAGTGAATCCAATTTGCTGGCATTACGGCGACCAATGAGCTTAAGGTGAGAAATATGCAGCTGGCAGCCCGCCTGCTCGCTGATAGCTATCATTTCCTGCAAAGCTTCAATGATTTCATCACTTTCACTTCGCATATGAACCACCAGCGGCTTACGGTGTTTTGCCGCCACTTGTGCCATAGTCAGCAGCTCTTTTTTATCACTGAACAACGCCGGATGGTAAATAAGTCCAAGACTGATGCCACGCGCACCAGCTGACAACGCCCGGTGAGCCAATTTTTCCAACTGACAACGCTGCTCTTTTGTCATCGGTACACTGCTGTTTCCGCAAATTTGATAACGCAGCAGCCCATGCGGCAAAAATGAAGACAGATTAACTTCAAGACCCTGCTGTTCCAATGCCGCGCAATATGTCGTGTAATCTTCCCAGTTCCAGTCTATTGGCGGATTACCTATGATTAACCGATCACGTACTTCCTGCTGAAGTGCCTTGGGCAAAGGTGTCACCCCAAGACCACACAGGCCGACCAGCTCGGTCGTAATTCCCTGCATAACCTTGGGCTGAAACCCTCGCGGAATAAACGTCGCTAAATCTGCATGGCTGTGAACATCAATAAATCCGGGCGTAACATAAGCACCGGCCGCATCAATCACCTCATCGACAACAGCATCAATAACCGGGGCAACATCAGAGATGAGGCGTCCCTCCAGCAGAATATCACCGTTAAATGCAGCTCCGCCCATTCCATCGATAACTCTGGCATTTTTTATTAATTGTCGCATTACAACTACTCCTTACCTATGCATGTCGTAAGACCTTTGCACAGTCGGATCAAGTCATACGACACAATAACTTAGGCAATCCATTCTATACCTCTCCCCTTTATATGCAATTGATTGATATATTTATAAATTTGAATTCTGTGCTGATGATCATATTTAAAATCAAAGGACTAGAATAAAAACAGAAACAATAGAAATTCAGTTCGGGATAAAACTATCTAAGTCGGTTCTTAAATCAGGGCAGGAATTATGTGCGGAAGGTTCAGCGTCGTCAGTACATCACTGGATACCTTGGTACACGAGGAAACCGGAGTCAGATTTACCACCGAAACCAACATCAATTTGCGACCGACACAAACCGTATCGACGCTGGCAATGATCGGCAATAGACTGATTCAGCAAGACACCATTTGGGGTATTCAGCCCGACTGGGCAACACATTTAATTATCAACGCGAAGGGGGAAACGGCCGGAGATAAAAAAACATTCCGTCTGGCGATGAAAACCCATCGCTGTCTTGTTCCCTGTTCCGGCTGGTATGAATGGCGAGATGAGGGCAGCCCTCGCAAACAAAAGTATCTTTTTACTCACGCACAGGGAAAGCCACTTTATATGGCAGGGATCTGGTTTCCATACGCGACTCCCCACCTTGTCACTCTGACCACATCTGCTAACAAAGCATGCCAGCCTTACCATCCGCGGATGCCAGTATTTATTCCGCTCAACAGCATCAGGCTCTGGCTTAATGGTGATATTTCTGAACTGACAACCTTGTTACTGCCCGATAATACCCTGCCACTTAAGATACAAGCATGCTGAATTTGAGCTGAGTCTTTACGCTATAGAAATAACTTCATCTACAAGGTGTTTGCCAGACAGCAAAGTACACTGATCGCAGCATACTCTTTCAAATCATCATACTCAGTGTCTCGGAACTTTTTGATTGCCACTTTGGCATTTTCAGCCTGGATAATGTCGCCGACATCCGTAAAGCCCTGCTCTCTCAGTTGCTTCTCCTCCTCACGACAGGTTGCCGAATTGATATCGATGTAAGTAAGCACTTTGCCGTTATGGAAGAATTGAAATACTGCCATGCTGTTTCTCCTTTTTGATTAATACCAACCGGAATAAGTAAGTGTTCCAATAATTGCGCAGGAAAAATCACCTAGGACAAGGACGAATTTGCCGTAACTAGTGGCGCTAATTACAAAAATTCTGACACAGTAATCGGTGATTTTAACCAGCAAGATTGATCAAAGACTTATGCTGGTTGGTATAAGACTGCTTCTAAAACGTTGATCAAAAAGGTCACTACGAGACTAATCTAAGCTAATTCACTAAGCCAGCAACCGCAGTACATTAATTTCAAATTGTATGATCAATCGCAAATTAGCCTTATTTATCTTTTGGTTAGCTCGATGTATAGTTCAGTACATATCGATTATAACTTTGTGAATTACCATGAACAGAGCCGCCTCTTTCCTATTCCTTGCCTGTTTCAGTACTGCCAGCCTGATTTCGGCCAATGTATCAGCCGCAGCACTTCATGTTTATGCCGGCGCAGGTCTTCGTGAACCGGTTGAAAAAATCGTTAACCAGTTTGAGCAACAAACCGGACATACAGTCACTGTGGAATACGGCGGTTCAGGGCAAATCCTTACCCGCTACAAAATTACAGGTCAGGGAGATCTCTTTATCCCCGGCTCCGATCGCTACATCTCTAAACTGGAAAAAGACGGGCTGGTTTCTGCATCATCAAAGCTGGTTCGCCATATTCCTGTTATCGCCATTCGCAAAGATAAAGCCGCAAACATTCACTCTGTTGATGAGTTAGCAGCAACTAACCTCCGCCTCGGTCTGGGCGACAGCAAAGCAATGGCACTAGGACGCAGTGGAGAAAAGCTTTTAAAGGCGACTGGCCACTATGATGACCTGATGAACAAAGTGGTCGTTCGTGCCGCAACCGTAAAACAGTTAGCCCTCTATTTATTGAATGGTGATGTTGATGCCGCTGTCATTGGCCGCGCCAGCGCATGGAAAGCCAGAGACAAAGTTGTCATGCTACCGAATCCTGAAGGTGCACCAGAAGAAACTGCGGCCATTGCCCTGCTAAAATCCAGCCAGCACCCATATGAAGCAAAACTGCTGATGGAAAAGCTGACTTCAACAAAAGGTATACAGGCTTTTACTGACGCTGGCTTTCTGCCGCTAAAGCCGATCAGCAACTAGCAAATGAATATCAGTTTAAAACTGGCATTGTTACCCCTGTTGCTTTTACTCAGCATTGTGTGCGGTTCTGTTAGTGCCATGATTTTCCAGCTTGATACAGGTTCGCTGATCGAAACGATCTGTAATCCGGAGATCCATTTTGCGCTTGGAATGTCACTCGGCACATCACTGATTTCACTGTGTCTTGCTATGTTGATTGCTATTCCGGCAGCCTGGCTGATGAACCAGGTAAAACTCCCCGGCCAAAGCATCATTGATACCCTGCTTGATCTGCCAATGGTATTGCCACCGCTGGTCACAGGTATGGGACTGTTACTGTTAATCAGTCCGCAAGGTCCGCTCGCTCAGTTGTTACCATCACTGCGCGGGCTAGTGTTCAGTCCGGCGGGAATTGTAATTGCGCAGACCTATGTCGCCACCGCCATCATGCTTAGAAGCTGCCGCGGCGCATTTTCTACCATAGATCCGGGCTATAGGCTGACCGCATACAATCTCGGGCTTTCACCTCTGGCGACACTAATAAAAGTTGAGCTTCCGTTATGCTGGCGCCCCCTGGTGTGCGGAGCCATTCTTGCCTGGTCCCGAGCCATCGGTGAATTCGGAGCCACGCTTATGCTGGCCGGCGCGACAAGGTTCAGAACAGAAACCTTGCCGATGGCAATTTACCTGAATATTTCGAGCGGCGATTTCCAGCTGGCAATAGGAGCAGCCCTCTGGCTATTAGTGATTGCAGCCTGCCTGCTGTTTGTCACCAGAGCGATTAATCGTTGTGAACATTAAACGGCCTTAACATTAACCCCAAAGAGTATCGATCAACAGGTATTACGCCATGCTGAAAATTAACCAGCTAAGCACAGGGATAATCAAAAATGCCCATTTACATCTGAAACCTGCGGAATGCATTGCGATTACCGGCCCTTCGGGCAGCGGCAAAACTACCTTACTCAATGCCATCACCGGATATACCGACTACCGGGGCTCAATATCTATTGATCAGGCAAAAGTTGATACTCAACCGAGTTGGCAGCGGGCATGCCGATATCTGAACCAGCGGCTTTATCTTTTTCCTCACCGTACCGTTGCCGGCAATCTGGCTCTGGCGCAACAAGGAAACAAACAGACTGTCAATTCGGCTCAGCAAATCGCTTTGCTGGAGCAACTCAATATCGGCCATCTTGCCGATCATTATCCTCATCAGCTTTCAGGTGGTGAGCAACAACGTGTCGCCCTGGCAAGAGCCCTGATCAGCAAACCCAAACTCTTGCTGCTTGATGAACCTTTTTCCAGCCTGGACTGGGACAACAGAACCCGGCTCTGGCAGGTCATTCAACAATTACGAACAGAAACCGGGGTAAGTATTCTTCTGGTCACTCATGAACCAAGAGAAGCCGACGCCCTTTCCGACCGACAGATAAGTATTCTCGACGGTCGGCTTATCCACTAACAGGAGTTCCCATGTTGTACTTTTCCGATCAAGAACTTGATGCCTTTTTACTTGAAGATGCCTACCGGGGAGATTTAACCACCCACGCACTCGGCATTGAAAAACACATGGGTAAAATGGTGTTTAAGAGAAAACAGGCCGGACGGGTGGCCGGAGTTGAGGTTGCCAGAGCCTTACTGGTGAAACTGGGGCTGGAGCCTGTTGTTCATGTCGAGGACGGTGCCGATGTTGAGGCTCAGACCGTACTTATTGAAGCAGAAGGCAAAGCCGAACAACTTCATACCGGCTGGAAAGCCGTTCAACTCGTACTGGAATGGAGCTGTGGTGTGGCTCAGTATACTGCCGAGATGACCGCTCAGGTTCAGGCAGAAAACCCGAATGCTATTGTCGCCTGTACCCGAAAAAGCATTCCGGGAACCCGAAAACTGGCAACCGCGGCGGTTCTGGCCGGAGGTGGTCACATTCACCGTGCAGGCCTGAGCGAAACCATTCTGGTATTCACCAACCACCGTCGCCTGTATGAAGAGCCGGATAACTTCGCAGCTCAGACCAGCCGTCTTCGTCAGCAAGCTCCGGAAAACAAAATCACCGTTGAAGCCGATTCTCTTGATCAGATTGAAGAAATCCTTAAAGGCGAACCGGATATCATCCAACTCGACAAATTCTCAACAGAAGAAGTGTCCGAAGCTCTGGCTCTTGTTACCAATTCCGGCCAATCAACCATCTTGTCTGTTGCCGGCGGCATCAACCGCAACAATGCGGCTGAGTATGCCAAAACGGGCGTGAACCTCTTTATTACCTCTGCACCGTATTACGCTGCGCCGGAAGATATCAAGGTAATCATCACTCCGCTTTAACTTTTATTTTTAAGTGTATTTTCATAACAGCGGGAACCGTTAACCTGCAACAGGTAACGGTATCCCCTTCAATTTACGTCGATAATCCCGTAAGAATTCGTTTAAAGGAGATAAAGATGATCAATATTGATATTCCGGGCAAAGGAAACTGCCAGATTGAATCTCTGGTATTGGATTTTAACGGCACACTTGCTTGTGATGGCCAGCTTCTGGAAGGTATCGAACCGCGACTTAAAGCACTTGCCAGCCAGCTTGATATCTACATCGTGACTGCTGATACCTTCGGCTCGGTAAGAGCGATGGTCGAACACCTCAATGTAGAGGTGCACATTCTGCCGACAGGTAATGAGACCGAAGGTAAACTGGCTTTCATCAATCAATTAAATCCCGGCCATGTCTGTGCAATTGGCAACGGCAATAATGACGCGGCGATGTTGAGTGCCGCCAATATATCGATAGCTGTTATCGGTTATGAAGGACTATCGGTTAAAGCGTTAATGGCCGCAGATATCACCACCTCATCAATCAGTGATGCGCTGGATTTACTTATATACCCGCTTCGCCTGAAAGCTACGTTGCGCAGTTAATAATCAATCTCATTAACTATGGAAATGTCCCGTTGAGATCCGATTCATACGAATTGATTTCAAATAAAGCACAAGTGACAGAGTTTAAACATTTACAAAAGTTACAAAAGAGCTAGATAGTTACATAAAGAAAGGATTCAACCTACGTGGGAAAAAGTGTTGTTAGACTACGCAAAAAACATAACAACCCTACTACACATAGGTGAACCATGCTAACCAATAACGTAATGTCCCAAAGCGACAAGCGAATGATTAACATCATTTTCGCACTGTCTGCGGCGGTGATCCTTCTGGCCACAATTCAAAATGAAATGCCTAACGGTATTATCGGTGCTGTCGGCATCATGGCGGTTGTAGGCTACATCCTTAATGTCGCTGGCGACAAAACGCCTATCGTTAACCAGTTCTTTGGTGGCGGTGCCATTGTAATCATTTTTGGTTCTTCATACATTTTCCACAGTGGCCTGGTACCTCAAGAAACTGCTGACACAGTAACCACTTTCATGAAGAGCGGCGGCTTCCTGTCATTCTTCATCGCAAGCCTGGTAACTGGCTCTATCCTGGGTATGGACGGTGACACACTGAAGAAAGCTGCGCTGAAATACATCCCTGTTATCTTGGGTGGTGTTGGCGTTTCATTCCTGCTTGCTGGTACTGTTGGTGCTGTTCTAGGCCACGGCTTCTTTGAATCAGTAATGCTGATCGCGCTTCCTATCATGGGCGGCGGCATGGGTGCAGGTGCTGTACCTCTGGTTGAGATCATGTCTGGTAACACTGGCATGTCAGCTGAAATGCTGATGTCTAAGATGGTTCCTGCACTGGCTATCGGTAACGCAATTGCTATCGTGATGGCTGGTCTGCTGGACAAGCTGGGCCGTGTATACCCGTCTCTGACAGGTAACGGTAAGCTGATGCGCGGCGCTGCTGAACAAGAAGAAAAAGCACAGGAACAACAAGAGCACAAAGCGTCTATCGACACGCTTGGTATCGGTGCACTGCTTGCAATCACAATGTTCTACGTTGGTACTCTGCTGAGCAACGTTATCAGCATGCACACCTACGCGCTGATGATCATCTTCGTTGCTGTTGTTAAAGTATCTGGCCTGATGCCTCGTGACCTTGAGCAAGCTGCACACGCTTGGTACAAGTTTGTGGTTGATAACCTAACTCCTGCTCTGCTTGTAGGTATCGGTGTTGCTTACACAGATCTGGATCAAATCATGGCTTCTCTGAATCTTGTTTACTTCCTGATGGTTCTTGCCACTGTTGTGGGTGCAATCATCGGTGCTGCGATTATCGGTCGCCTGATGGGATTCCACCCAATCGAAGCTGCAATCACGGCTGGTCTGTGTATGGCTAACATGGGTGGTACTGGTGACGTAGCAGTATTGGCAGCAAGTAAGCGTATGGAGCTGATGCCATTTGCTCAGATCTCATCACGTATCGGCGGTGCATTCATGCTGATCCTTGCAACCCTGATCATTGAGCTGCTGAAATAAAGCAGACACGATTCTGAAGATTCAGATATCCAAGCCGGGCTTTATGCCCGGCTTTTTATTATCTAGCAATCCTTCGATTTACCCTTCACCACCGAAGATTCGACGTCCAATCCGGCATCATGGTGGATAGTTATCCAAATTCTCTGCAAGAATAACCCACTGTGAAAGATAACCATTCACAGCATGGTGTATTCGGTTATACTCCCCTTCCTCTGACGTACCCTAAAAACACAACAAATATAATGAAACTTAAAAGTTATCTTGCCCTCACAACAGCGGCGACCTCGTCGTGCATTGTGATAGCGGTAACGACAGCAATATTTTTCCTGCTGCAAAACAGTCATATAGAAGGCATTCAAGCCCGGGGACTGGAACTTGCACGGGTAGTGGCCCGTGATCCTGTGGTCATAGATGCAGTCGAATCCAAAAACAACGGGCAACCTTATAATCTTCAGCACTATGTAGAGACAATAAGAAGCCGTACCGATGCTTCCTACATCGTTGTTGTCGACAAAAAAGCAGAACGCCTGACCCACCCGAATCCCGAACGAATCGGCAAACATTTCATGGGCGACGATATCATTCCGGCTATCCGCGAAGGTGCCGAGTTCAGCAGCGTTGCCGCCGGAACCCTTGGCAAAGCCATTCGTAACTTCTCGCCGATAATGCGCAACGGTGAAGTCATCGGTGCCGTGACGATCGGTTACCTGTCCGAAAAAGCCACCACCATTCTTTATCAGCAGTTTGGTTATATCGGATTACTGATCATTCTGGTTTACCTGTTGGCTATAGGTATTACCGGCGCTTTCGTTTTCAAGATGAAACGAACTTTCCTCGATTATGAGCCGGAGTACATCGTCAACAAATTCCGCGAACATGAGATGATCCTCAACAGCATTCGCGACGCCATTATTGCGGTCGATAACAATATGAATATCACGACCATCAATAACAGTGCGCTGAAATTACTGTCGATGGGCATTCCGGGACGCGATGACTACGTCAGCCAGCCTTTGTCACGCTTCTCCGTACCACTCAGTCATCTGGTTCTCGCCAGCCACGGCGCATTCAATCAGGGTGATTTTAAAATCGGCAAGCTGGACTACCGCGCTGATATTTACCCAATCAAAAACCCGAAAGGCCCGCGCGGTCACGTTATCGTGTTCTTCGCCAACCTGGATCGCAATGAGCTGGAAACAGAAGTTACCAACCTGAAAAACTACTCCGCCCTGCTACGCAGCAAAACCCACGAGTATTCCAATAAGCTCAATGTCCTGTCCGGAATGCTACAAATCGGCAACTACAACGAAGCCGTCGACTTCATTCAGCAGGAAACCGACAGCTATCAGTCGATTGTTCGCAGTATCGTACTTTCTGTTACCGACAGTGCTATTGCCGGATTGCTACTGGCGAAGTTCAACAAGGCTTCAGAAATTGGCGTCAAATTCTCTATTGATGAAGATACCAATATGTCGGGTTACCATAAGAATATTTCTGAAAAGTTTGTCACAATGCTCGGTAATCTGATTGACAATGCCCTGCTCGCTTCATGGCAGAACCGGGAACAAACCGAACCGGAAGTGCAGGTTTACCTGAGCGACCGAAGCAACCATATCATTCTGGAGATCCAGGACAGCGGTGCCGGAGTACCCGAAAACATAACCGACCGCATTCTGGAATTTGGCGTCAGCTCAAAGAGCGACGACGAGCAGAACGGTATTGGCCTGTACCTGGTCAAACAACTGGTTGATTACTTCCACGGCAGTATCGACTGGGAACGTACAGAGCAGAACACAACATTATTCAGCATCTACCTCGATAAAAGCGAAATCAGCAGTCATGACTAAAACAACAGTAATGCTTATCGAAGATGACATTCGTGCCAGCTACACGCTCGAATCAACCATCAACCAAAACCCGGACTTCACTGTAGTTGCCGTCAGTGAGAGCTGTGCCGATGCCTTATTACAATATGATGCTTTCAAACCAGAACTGATCTTTGTTGATATCAGCCTGCCAGACGGCAACGGTATTGATGTGATCCGCCAGTTACGTGAACAAAATGCGGCCTGTGATTTCATCATGACCACAGCAGAGCGTGAAACCACCACTGTCGAAAAAGCCGTTCAGCTTGGCGTGACTGACTACTTGGTAAAACCTATCCGCATGTCGCGTGTGAATCAGGCGCTGGATGACTACAAGCTGTACAAACAGAAGTTATCTGGCAGTACCACTGTCGATCAGTGCGATATCGACCAGATCCTGCGGAAAGCTCCAGTGAAACAGACGCGCCAGACACCAAAAGGAATCGATGCAACCACCCTTGCCTCACTGAAAACTATCTTGCAAAACGAGAGATTACATGACTTCTCAGCAGATGAAATCGGTAAGCGAATGAACGTCAGCCGCATTACGGCAAGGCGTTACCTCGAATTTCTGGAATCAGAAGGCATGATCAAATTGGTATTGAACTACAACACAGGTGGTCGTCCTCGCCGTCTGTATCAAATGGCGGATTAAGCCATAGATTCAGCTGATTTTACTATTTAAAACAAAAGCCTCTGTCACATCAGAGGCTTTTCATCTGAATACAACTATATGCTGATACTTCATCACTAAGTCGTATTTCCCTCATATCAGCACTTCCCCACTCTTAAATTCTTGTTATTTAAGCAACTCAAATACCCTCGAAATAAGTGTCTATATTTACAGCTTAAACAAGCAATAAATCCCTCTTAACCAACAACGTTGAGGAAAGCACAATGCAATTGCAGGATGTCGTAAGAAAATTCGCCGTGGCCGCAGCGATTGTGAGTACGCTTTTATTCCCTTTTATTACCAATGCAGCCGAGCCTGACAAGCCTGAACATGAGTGGAAGATGGTCACCAGCTGGCCGAAGAGCTACCCGGGATTAGGCCAGGGAGCTGATGAACTGGCAAAGCTCATCAATGAGATGAGTAATGGGCGTATCAAAGTCACCGTCTATGCAGCCGGAGAAATGGTCAGAGCCCTGGATGTATTCGATGCCGTTTCCAGCGGCAAAGCTGAGATGGGACACAGTGCCGCATCTTACTGGACAGATAAAGTCCCTGCTGGTCAGTTTTTCGCAGCGGTTCCCTTCGGGCTCACCGCACAAGAAATGAACAGCTGGATCTATAACGCCGGCGGCCTTGAACTATGGCATGAAGCTTATGCTCCTTTCGGTATAATTCCTATGCCGGCAGGCAGTACAGGCGTACAAATGGGCGGTTGGTTTAACAAAGAAATCAAAACCATAGATGATCTGAAAGGCCTGAAAATGCGTATTCCGGGCCTTGCCGGTAAAGTACTGAATCAGGTGGGTGTTGAAACCATACTCCTGCCCGGCAGCGAAATATACATGGCACTGAAACACGGTAAAGTTGATGCCGCAGAATGGATTGGTCCATACAATGATATGGAATCTGGTCTGCATCGCGTCGCGAAATATTACTACTTCCCAGGCTGGCATGAGCCCGGCACTATTTTTGAAGCACTGATCAACAAAAAGGCGTTTGAGAAATTACCAGATGATCTGCAGTCAATAGTAATGAATGCCACCCGTGTCGTTAATAACAACGTACTGGCCGAATATACCGCTCGCAATAATGCGGCTTTAGAGCGCTTGGTCGGTATCTATAAAATTAACCTGCTGCCATTTCCACCAGCAGTACTTGAGCAGTTGAAAGATATCTCTGAGCAGGTGGTAGCAGAAGAAGCGAAAAAAGACCCAATGAGCCAGAAAGTCTATGTCTCCTACATGATGTTCCGAGATCAGGGTCATGACTGGCATTCACTTTCTGAGCAAGCTTATCTGAATGCCAGAAACCCACAATGATGTTTCACCATACTGCATTAACTAGAACTAATTGAATTAGCCTATGGAAACTAAAAAGAGCCTCTTTCAGAGTTATCTGGAAAAGGCTCTTTTCTAACTGGGTCATGACTCTGATTTATGAACTTAGATCGATAAAATACAGCACGATAGAGTTATGCTTTATTCACGCCAATCCCAGGCTCGCAAACAGATTTGCTCTGAGAGCAGCAATGTTAGCGCACAACTCAGACAAAAGGTCTGCTGGTAACAGACCATTTATCAAAGAGCATAGATAGAGCAAATTTTATCTTAAAGGCTTATTTTTTATGTCTAAGCCTAAAAAAGCTCTTCTGATATGTGTATAACTTACCGAAAAAACCCTGATGCTTCGACTTTATAAATGACATCCCTTTACTATCTTTCCAAGAATGCTGATACCAATGAGTTAGATATCTTTCTATTTCATTATTTTCCTGAACAGTAGTTCCGTCGTAAGCATAAAAATAAGCTTGTTCAAAAAGCGTACAAGCTTCTACGTGTTGGAAATCTTGCTCAACTAATTTAGTTGTTAATATTTCAGGCCCCATGTACAAAGGCGAACGCATAATTTCATGCTCATAAAAATAAATTAGTTTACTTAGAATCTTTGATTCTGTAGTTGCATAAATTACAGCGTTGCATAAATTTCGTTCATTTTCCCAACCCGCAGCAAATTGGACATTTTCGAATAAAGGAAACGGGTCTTTATTAATCGTAACATCTGTATCAAGATATAGACCTCCCTCTAAAGATAATATTTTTAAGCGGAGGTAATCAGTGACAAAAGCATATAGCTTCCTTTCATAACACTCTCGTGCAAACTCACACTCATTGATCAATTTAACAACAAACGGGTCGCTATCTTTCCATAATTTATATGTGTAACCTTGCTTATCCCAATCATCAATACAAGCACTAGAAAAGCTATTAAGTTTTCCACCCAGCCATACAGCATGGATCACTTTATTTATCGCCATTATTTATCACTATTTATTAGCAAAAATTTCAACGTACAAAGTATGAAGCAACTCCCCCACTTTTACAATCATGAAACACCAGTAACAGAAGCTTGTTATCAGCCTAAAGAACTATTACTAAAAGTAAATCTTTGATATAGCAAAACTCTGTCTAAATTGTGCGTCCTAACGACATACCAGACTAATCATTTCCACGTATAGAACAAAACATTAGCGGTCACAGTAACTATTACGCGTCCATAACCTCGAAGTTAATCAAGCTAATTTATTCACACTTTTTCACTGATAGTTAGTCTTTGTATTAGTTGATCTCAATTTTTCATAATGCCCTCCTTATGAACTTTGGGTTCTATAGTAAGGAGGCCTCTTCTATCTCAAGTAAACCAAAGCGGCTAACTTTATCTATTTACATGACCCAAAAGTGACATACCAAGTTTAATTTTAGCTAATACTTTATCCCAGAAAACAAACCAGTGACAACATCATCCTTAACCACGCTACCCTTTGGGACTACCTGCTCATCAATCACTACAGCCAAAGTCGACATCACCTGATGAGCCATAATTTGTGCTATGTTTGCTTTTTCCAATATAGCGCCCACAATGATGCGGCTTTAAGCACTAAGTCGGTATTTATAGAATTTACCTGCTGGCATTCACTTTCTGAGCAAGCTTATCTGAATGCCAAAAACCCACAATCACCAAAACGTATAACCCGCTAAAGATTTCCGCCTTAAATTAAAAAGCCTCCTCATGAATAACTATGAGGAGGCTTTTATATTTCTGCAATTATTGTCCCGGCCAGTTGCCCGGTGCGACAGGCAAGGTATAACCGCGGCTGGCTATTTTCTCTTCGATAGTCGCAGTACCATCCAAATCACTATCAATAGACTGCATCAAATCAGAAACAACTGCTGCATGAGTTTCATCAGCAAGAGTTCCATCCGCATCAACGTCATAAACGAAACTACCGGAACCATCGTAGACACAGCTAGTTGTAGGCGCATAAGTAATATCAGCCGAACCTAAACCTATTGATGCATCAAAAAGCCCCGTTAATGGGTTTTGAGTAATGAACTGACGCTGAGCAAGTTCTAGCAAAGTATGGCTATTACCCGGGCCAGCCCAGTTACAGATCATACCTTGTACATCACCTGTACTGCTGCCAACCCTCTCACCATAACCTGCATATGATTCACCGTCTAATGGTGAGTGAGCATTAACACCAATGTTAAATACTCGACTATGGCTATCTCCTGCCCCCGCCTGCCATACATAAGCGTATTCACCAGACAATTGAGTTGGATTGAAGTTAGCGACAAAAATATTGAAGTTTTCACTCCATCCATCGGGCTGGCTGTTGGCATCATAATACTTTGCTGCGTCGACCATATTATCGGTGTCATCACCGGCCCCACTCGTCAACCCGTCCACACCATGACCACAGAATATCCCGGTTCGGCTTTGTAACTTCATATCTGTCAGGCTGTTTCTGTCGTAACGTAGCGAACCATTGAGAGTGCGGTCAGCCTGATTACAATTACCACCGGGGAAATCATTTTGATCACCATCTACCCGATAAAACAACACCCCGCTGTAATCATTAGTCGTACCACTAGTGGTATGTTCTAAACCAATAACCACATTCTTAGCTGTCGCTACAGGTGTATAAGTGAAATCTACCGAATAACTCCATTCATTAGCAGAAGGCTGACCAAGCGTTACACTATTGAATGTTACGTTGGGAACCGACAGCGCATTCATTTCAGTAGTTAGTGTGATACTTGCTCCTACCGAGGGAAGCGCAATACTGTTAGCGTTTGCTGTAGAAACCATGCTGGCAATAACCATTAACGCCGCCATCGATTGATCTCTGGATCCCGCCAGACGTGCATTCATTTGAGCTGCTGCACATGCATGCCCTGTAGTGTCTTCTTCCAGCCACATCAATAAATCACCGCCAGGCAACTGCCCGTTTCCTCCTGCTCCATCAGGGTGGCTATTATATAAAAGCGTTGGCCCGTAACACGCAGCATTAGAGCCTGTGCGATAAAACAGATCAGCAGTGAAAACACTACTCAATGGTGTGGAACCATTTAAAATGGCATCAATACGAGCCGTAGCCCATGAATAAGTAGAAGAAGATGAAACTTTCGGTAGTGCTCTAAACTGTGTATTTTTCCCCGAACTTTCCGGTGTCACATCAAACGGTGACATCACTACAGCCGCCATAGGGACTAACGAAGAGTTACCAGCAGTACTGACATCATCTGAATCAGAGCCGCCACATGCCGAGAGCATTAATACTGAACCAAATACTATCGTTTGTTTAATCATTTCAGATCCCTCTGTAACTATCCCAAATTCAGCAGTAACTCAGGCAGGATCATGAATAACAAATGTCTATATAACCTTAAGCATTTCCATTACCGACCCTGCTGATTCATTCGTTTTATTACCATTATTACAAATCTTTAGCGAACCAATACTCAACTATTAGCATAGCTTTCCTAATAGCCTATCTCCAATTTCAATTCAGAAATAAAAAAAAGACTGCGATAAAAAACATTCCCCCCTTGAGAGCCAAAATCAAAACAAACTTCAGCTAACACAAAAGGGGGGAATTATTGGGTTTAGAGCAATATATTCAAACTACTATGCAAACCAACTAGTGACAACGTCACGCTTAGGTACACTACCCTTGTGGACTACCTGCTCATCAATCACTACAGCCGGAGTCGACATGACCTGGTACGCCATAATTTGTGCCATGTCCTGCACCTTCTCCAGCTTGATTTCAATATTAAGTTCGTCGGCAACGTCCTGAATCAAATCAGCTGTATTACGGCAATTAGCGCAACCAGACCCTAAAACTTTAACTGTTTTCATTTTGTTTCCTTATATTGTTGAGAATGAAATGATATTGAATGTCCACCCAACAAGGGTGAAAGCCACCAGCAGAACAGCAAATAATGTTGCCAGTAATTTCCACTGCATCACTTGCTTAAGCAGAATAAATTCCGGAAAGCTGGCAGCCACGGTACTCATGCAAAAAGCCAGCGTTGTTCCAATGGGTAATCCATTAACAATCAGGCTTTCCATAACCGGGATCACTCCGGTAGCGTTAGAGTAAAGAGGAATACCCAACAGTACGGCAGCAGGAACAGACCACCATTGACCGTCGCCAAGATGAGATTCAATCCAGCCGTCAGGCACAAAACCATGAAGCGCCGCACCAAGGCCGACACCGATAATTACCCACTTCCATACCCGGCCAAAAATATCGATGGTTTCTTGTTTTGCGAACTGATGACGGTCGCTAAAAGTCAGTGTTTGTCTTTCCTGAGAATTCGACTGGAACTCATGCTCCTTGCCATGTTTCAGTGCCTCAGCTGCAAAAGACTGTAACCACCGCTCAGCCTTAATAGCGTCGAGGAACAGCCCGCCGAGCATTCCGACCACCATACCGACCAGGATGTACATCAGGGTAAACTTCCAGCCAAGTAGGCTCATTAGTAGCAATACAGCCACTTCATTGATCAATGGCGAAGTGATGAGAAAAGCCATAGTGATCCCGAGCGGGATCCCGGCTGAACTGAAACCAAGAAAAACCGGAATACTTGAACAAGAGCAAAATGGCGTTATAGCTCCGAACATTGAGCCCAGCATATAGCCAAAGCCACGGCTTTTTCCGGCCAGAAAATCCCTGACACGCTCCACATTCAAAGAAGCGCGAATCACCGCGATCAGGTAGATCATCACCAACAACAAGGCGAAAATCTTGGTCACATCTTCAACAAAAAAATGCAGGGCATCCCCGAGTTTTGTGTCGGCAGACAAGCCCAGTAAATCGAATACCAGCCAACTGGCAATATCGGAAAAAATCTGAAACATGCTTACTTCTCCCCCGGCTGTATTTCAGCGGAAAAGTAAGCAATCAAAGAAAATGTCATTACATCGTCCTTATAAAACTACCTCGTTATTACAAAGACGATGAAGGGGCAAAAAGGATGCAAAATTTTTTTAGTTTTTTGATTCTCGGGGAGAGAAACAGCAAACCTTGTGATACTCATCAAGTCTCACCTTACACGACTGACTCAGCTGTCGTTTCAGCTTCTGCCGTGCCCGCTGTAAACGGGACTTAGTCGCCACCAGCGTCATACCATGAAGTTCGGCATATTCTTTCTGGGTCATCCCATGAATATCACAGGCTTTCAGAATATCACTGTCCTTCGGAGCCAGTTCGTTCAGCACCCGCGGCAGGCATTGGGTCAGGCTGTCAACTACCCCTATCTCTTGTTGTTCCGATTCAAAATCCAAATCATCAAGAGGAACAAAGCTACGTTGACGAGACTGGTCTATCACCAGGTTATTGGCTACCCGAAACAACCAGGCTTTGGCATTGACGATATCGCAAAATGCCTTGTTTTTGCGCATTGCACGCAGGAACACTTCATGAAGCAAATCTTCAGCCAGCGCATCATCGTCAGTATGTTTATACAACCATGATAACAACGAATGCTGATGCGCCTGCCATGCCCTCATCAGGCACGGCGCGGCTGAATGGTGAACTGAATCCGCAGATTCAATAGTACTCATTCCTATACAGTCCTTATCTCAACGCGTGAATCAACAATGCTGGCATAAAATACCCGGGTTAACAGGCTTCAGCCGATACAGACTGGCGGTATCGACGCAAAATGCGGTGCTCAGCAATGCTTGAAAGAATAAACATCATCACATAGCCCATACAAAGAGCCACAATGATAGCAACGACATTGGCAGTAAACACGGATAGCAGATAATACGCTGCAACCAGTGTCACAATTCCACTTAAACGAATCATCAGGCTTTGAGTAAAGTGACCGTGCGCTTTGATATATGCCAGCTGATAGGCATTCAACATCATGAAAACAAAGAAAATTGAGAAGTGGAATAGCACAGGTACAGCACCACTGTACTGCTGCGGGAATACCCACATCACAATTTCCCTACCCCACAGTAGCATGGTAAGGAAGAAAGTCGCCCCGACAGCAAATGACAACCTGAACACCCAACGACGAATGCCTTTGATTTGCCCGTGCAGACCTTTCCGGACACAAACTGATAGCTCCGGCAGCACAAAACGGTAAATCGGAAATACAAACAGCATGGTCATATAAGTGAACACCGGACGGACAACCACTTGGAAGTCACCCAGTTCATCAATGCTGAAGTGGCTGATAGTCAACAGAACAGTAATGTAAATCATCAAAATACTGGCACCAGCTTCCAGCGAGGCAGTAAAGCTTTTTTTTACATAGCTGATTAGTGTCGGATCGAGATGAACCGTTGTCAGGGGCCTTGTCGCAATCTGTTTTCGGCGGCTGATATACATGAAAAGTGCCACACCCAATGATGACAGGCTCAAACCATAGAATAACGATGACAGCGCATCGAGCTGCAATACGTAGTAACAAAACAAGAACAGCACCACATTACTGAGCGGCTCCAGCCATGTAACCCGATTTGATATGCTGTAAAGACGGTACATAGCAACCAAATTGGTAAAGTAAACCTTCAGCCCCATACTGACTATCACACCCACCAACTGAAGATAACCAACATTAATATGTAGCTCATGCTTAATGTAAGGCAGCACCAATCCCCAGGTTACCAGCACCATAGCAATCAGGCTGAAGCGGAAGATATTGATAATATCGTGATCATTTTGTGTCTGACCATAACTAACGACCATCGACGAACGAAAGCCGGTCATCAGGATCAGGGAAAGCGAGATAATATCAATTACACTGTTAAAAAGCGCCAGATCGTTTTTCGGCACCCACTGTGCCAGCCAAATTTTAAACAGAAATCCAACGGAGATACTGGCTAATGTGGCCCATATCCCGGTTATGAAGGCTTGTTTCAGGCGAGGCAGCACTTCATCTTGCTGAGGAGCCTGTTGAGCGTCGAGCTTAGACATACAAAGAACAATAAAAACCAGTTTGTCAGCATGTTACCGGATTTACCCAGCCAAATCCCCCTCCGGTTATAAGCTAAAAGGAAAAATTAACCTTACACAAATGATGAATAACTATACTTATGTACTGGTACGATGTGTTCGCTCTGCTATGTAAACATTAATAACTTAGCGACTTCAAGAAAGTAACGGCTGGAAGCCATGGCTGGCAACACAAAGAAACGGAGTTGGAAGCATGACGGAATCAGTGATCAGGTCAAACAAAGAAACCAAAAGGACATTAGAAGATCTCCCCCAGCCAAAAGGATGGCCTCTTCTCGGCAATTTCCCTCAAATCAACAACACGAAGTTACATCAGATACTCGAACAATGGAGCCGTGAATTCGGAGATACCTTTAAGTTCAGCATCGCCGGGAAAGAATATGTGGTGATATCTGATCCGGCGGCTGTGAAAGATTTACTCCGCCGTCGGCCTAAATCAATTAACCGCACTTCAAACCTGGAGAAGGTTTTCAAAGAACTCGGTATTCATGGTGTCCTGTCTGCCAATGGCGAAAGCTGGAAAAGGCAACGCAAGCTAATCATGCCTGCATTCAGCAAAAAAAGTCTTACCTCATTTTTTCCTTTGCTTGAGCAAACTACCAGCCGACTTCAGCAAAGGCTGATCAAGCGAACAGCAGACAACCACGACATTGCCATTCATGACGACCTGCGGCGCTTTACTGTCGATATCACCACTTCTCTGGTTTTCGGCCACGATACCTGCCTGTTAGAACATGATGGCGACGGATTGCAAAAAGATTTAGAAGTAATTTTCCCGCAATTAAACCGACGAACCAAAATGCCGTTCCCCTACTGGCATTACTTCAAAATGAAACAGGATCATGAACTCGACCGTTCACTGGTTAAAGTGAAAACTTACGCTCTCGACATCGTCGACCAGATCCGGGATGAACTGGAAAAGAATTCACAATTAGCTGAAGCACCGGAAAACATCCTTCAGGCAATGGTTGCCGCATCAGATGATGACAATGATCGCCTGACTAACGAAGAGTTATTTGCCAATATCCTGACCCTACTTCTTGCCGGTGAAGATACCACCTCTAACCTAATTGCCTGGATGCTATTTTTTCTCAGCCAAAAACCGGACGTTCAAGACAAAATCAATGCAGAAGCCAACAAAATTAGGATGCAAAATGAAGGAAAGACTACCGTCGAAGGTCTCGATCAGTTGAAATATCTCGAAGCAGTAGCGAGAGAAACATTGCGTTTGAAATCAACAGTACCAATGATATCAGGGGAAACCGTCGATCAAATGACCCTACCTGACGGCACGGAACTCCCGGCCGGAACCGGCTTGTTCATGCTGACCCGACTTGGCGGCATGGATGAAACGATTTTCACTGGTGCTGAACAATTCAATCCGGAGCGTTGGCTGGAAGCTGCTATGACCACGGAAGCCTGCCCCCACAAAGCCAATAACCAGTTTCCTTTCGGTGGCGGCGCCCGCCACTGCCCCGGAGAAGGGCTGGCTTTTATGGAAGTAAAAATGGTCATCGCCATGATATGTCAGCACTTCACCATCGGATTACCGACAAATCCCCCTGTTGTCGAAGAAGAGTTTGCAATCACGATGCGGCCTAAAAACCTGGTGATTAAATTAATTCCCAGATAACAGGCAAAAAAACGCCCCCTGCTGCAATAACATCAGCAAGGGGCGACTTATTCAGCATACTTTCCCGAACGAAGCGTCGAAAGGGAAAGCAATTAACTAAGGTAATCCTTAGAAGTCGATGTTTACACCGGCAAACAGACCATCTGTCTTAGAATCCAGATCAGTCTTCAGATCGTCAAAGTCCTGGAAGTCAAAGTTATGAATGCGGTAACCCGCCTGCAGTTCCAGATCAAACGCATAAAGGCCGATAGAGTACTGAACACCTACAGACGCATCAAACATAGTGTTATCGTCGTAAGAGATACCGTTACCTTTCGCAAAAACAAAGAGTGGTGTCATTGGCAGGCCAACTTCTGCAGCCGCGTAAACGTGAGGAAGGTAACCACTGAAGTCTTCAAGCTTCAGACCCACTTTTTTAATTTCGCCGTCAGCAAATTCAGACAGGCCAATACCGGCATCCAGAGAGACCAGATCGTTATCCAAAAACTCGTAGTAAAGTGTATAGTCACGCTTAGTGTAAGCGTATTCACTGTTATCTACCGACGACTGACCAATTTTGAAGTTAGGAATAAGTGGCACAAAATGCTCTAGAGAGGCTTCAAAGGTGAAACTCGTGTCATCACCATCAACTTTAGAACCCGCAAAATTATGTGACTGCTGCCACATGTTAACTTCAACATCACCACCGATAAGCATGTCAGCTGAAGCCATAAACGGAGCTGTAGCTAATAATGCTGCTAACACTGATTTTTTCACTTGCATTATCCTTAATTATTTCTCTGTATAATTCTTATGAATTCAGAAAGATGAGACTTAATCTCAAAATTGCGACTGTATATTCATAACGACCATATTAACACAGCATTTAATAACTAAAATCGCTTTTATTTTGAACAAAATACGCTAGCAGCTTCTAACGAAAATATTTCATTGTAGAATGGAAAGCTAAAAAATGTGATTACTCAATAAGATAGCAGTACGATATGACTTCAGACTGAAAGCACCTGGTATTTTAAGTTATTGATGAAATCTGATCTCATCCGATCAGCTGGTCAAAAAATGTGTAAGCAGGATCTCATTCTGAGTGTAAAAAACAACCAGTTCGGCCAAGTGAATAGAGATGAAATGTATATATATGCGAAAAGTAAGTCAGGTATGTACGTGCAGCATCCCTGCTGCCTGCAGAAGCGTTGTATGTTTTGCTAATCGGTATGAAATGGTTTCGTCTCCCCCGGTTTTCTTAACATTTTATCAACATCATCAAGATGAAGCTCTTCCTCGCTAATCATCTGCCTGGCGTACTCTTCTAACAATACCGATTGACCTTCAGCCAAATGCAATAATTTGTAATATAAAGCTAATGCAGCCTTTTCATGCTCCAGGCTTTCACGCAGAATATCGCCGATGTCGTGCTTGTGCGTCTCCAGTAAAGGCCCGACTTTGAGCGACGGATGTCCTCCCAGCAGCGTCACCATCTCACCAGCTTTATGAGCGTGGATTAGGCTCTCATCAGCATTGCCCTTCAGCCAGGAAACAATCGGGATCCGGTTATAACCGAACACCATCAAAGAGTAATGGGTGTACCGCACCACACCGGCTAACTCAAACTCCATAATGTTATTCAACAAATCAACCACTTGTTGTTTTTCACTGCCATTCATAATGACTCCTTACTTGCAGTACAGCAAAGCAATAAGTGTGGCGGCCCCACACCTGTGACTCATACCAACTTTAGTCAACCCCGGATATTTGGAGTAATACCAAAGCCGGTAATTAATCCGAATTTCCTTTGTGCGATGACGATGGTTTATATAGCCGATCCGAACCCAGTGGTAGCTTCAGGCTTTCCATCCACTTATGTTGGCGCCTGAGCTCCTGGTTTAACAGGCGATAAAAGGACTCGATATCCCGATTTGTACAGCTGTCACTGCCAAAGGTCGCATCAAGCTCATAGCTTCGTCGGATGATCTGCGCATTGATATTACGGTTCTTAGGCAAGCTGTGGTTGTAGGTTTCAATGGCATCCACCCGGGTAAGTATTTTCTTGATATAGGGTTTGTTTTGCAGATAGTTATGTCCTGCTAATCCATTGATATGAGGGATCGATAGATAACAATCACGCCCTACCAGGACATCAAGGTAGTATTCTATATCCTTGTCAGTTCTCTCCATCCGGCAAAAATGCTTACGACATTCCACCTCACGGATATAAAAATCTTCCAAATCCTGTAGCTTGCGAAAATAAATCAGGATTTCAAAACCATCCTTACAGGCCAGCTCGATAGCCGGAACATTGTTAATCCCCGCTTCGGCAACCGATATTGCCCCTTTGATTTCGTTATGATCAGTAATGGCTATCAGATGATGTTTATCCTTCAGAAATTCGAGGTAAAAAGGCAGGCTACCACGCCTTTTTGCCTGCGTGGTATGAAGGTGAAAGTCAAAATAGCTGCGCTCGTCACTCAACTTAAAATCATAGAATTCCGAGAAAAAATCAGAAATCTTGTCAAACTCAATCATGATCGCCTCCACATAAATAATAGAAGAGATCAAGCATTCTCAGAATCAGCTGCTATTGGTTAATAGAGCAAGCGTGACCAATAATAATGATCGGTGGCATTTCGCTATGAAAGAATTTTCTCCTAAGGCCAGTAGACAATATATGGATATGAACCAAGGTCATCAGACGGCTCAAATGACGCCGCTCACCGAGGCCCGAAAACTCTCATCTACTGAACTCTATCATCCCTGTGATCCCGGGCTTTTTGACTTCACTACCACCGATGACATAGAACCGATCAACACACCGCTCGGACTCGACCGTGCCGTCAATGCGATAAAACTCGGAATGGGAATCCCTTCCAAAGGTTTCAACATCTATGTGATGGGATCTACCGGACTCGGCAAACACTCAGTAACCCAACGCCTTTTGGCTGAAAATATAGACAAAAATAAGCAAGTGTATGACTGGTGCTACGTCAATAATTTCCGCGAAAACAACAAGCCAAGCATTCTCAGGTTACCGGCCGGAATGGGAAAGGTACTGAAGAAAAAAGTCCAACAGCTGATTGATGAGTTGAAAATCACTGTTCCGGCAGCCTTACAAAACGAAAATCTGATCCGGGAAACCGATCTGCTCCAAAACGAATTAAATGAAAAAGAAATAGCCGCTTTTCAAGCCATAGAAAAGAAAGCCGATGAAAAACAATGTGTACTGAAGCGCTCCCGCAATGGCTATCTGATCCATCCTGTACGTAATGATGAAGTGATGAGCAAGGAAGCGTTTTCCAAACTTTCCCTCAAAGAGCAGGAACAGATAAACAACGATATTGAAGAACTCCGGTTTATGGTGGTTAACCTGCTCAAGCAGGTCCCTATCTGGGATCAGGAAATGCGAGCAAAAAAAGAAAAGCTGGAGCGTGAATGTGTAGGCATAACCCTTGATTACCTCGCCGGGCAACTTCCCGCAGAACTGCTGGAAATAGAGTCGGTCAATAAGTATACCCAGAAATTGAAACAACATGTACTCGACAATATTCCGCTCTTCAGCGGTAGCCTGGAAACCGAAATCAACGAATATACCGGGCAGAAACTCAGCTTCAGTCCGTTCACCGTCTATGACGTCAATATCATTGTCGATAACAGCAAAACCGAAGGGATCCCGGTAATTTATGAAGATAACCCGACCTTCGTTAACCTGTTCGGCCGCATCGAGCACCGAGGGGAATTCGGTGCATTTGTCACCAACTTTACCCTGATCAAGCCCGGCGCTTTCCATCGCGCCAACGGCGGCTATCTGTTGCTGGATGTAAACCAGTTGCTGAATAAACCCTTCGTCTGGGATGTTATTAAGCGCACACTACTTTCAAAAGAGCTGCGTATTCAGCCGCTGGAACAATTGCTAAGTATTAATTCTATCGCCAGCCTTGAGCCTGATGTCGCTCCGGTTGATATCAAGGTGATCCTGTTCGGCAGCCGTTTGTTCTACTACCTGCTGAAACAATACGATCCGGATTTCAGCCAGTTGTTTAAAGTGCAGGCAGACTGCGCCGAAGAGATCGACAGAACCCCAGAAGCCTGCCAGATGTACGCAAAATTCATCAGGCATCTTCAAAAAGAATCTCAAACACGCCCTCTGAGCAATGAAGCCGTTGCTCGCATCATCGAATATGCGGCAAGACAGGTAGAAGATGGAGAAAAACTGACTCTGCATCAAGGTGATATCAACAGCATGATCCTTGAAAGTAATTACTGGGCAGGTGAACAAAACCAGGATGTCATAGCACTCGAACATATTGAAAAAGCCATTGATGAGAAGGATTACCGTACCGGTTATTACAAAGAGCTAATCACCGAGAGCATTCACCGCGGCATCAGCAAAATTGAAACTGAAGGCATGCGTGTAGGTCAGGTAAATGGACTCTCCGTCTATCGTATTGATGACAGTATGTTTGGCCGCCCTACCCGCATTACGGCGGCAGTTCACCTTGGTCAGGGGAACGTTATTAACATTGAACGTGAAGTCAGCCTCAGCGGCCCCAGCCACTCCAAAGGGATCATGATCCTGACAGCATTTATGCGCCAGCAATATGAACAGCGAGAGCCTTTATCTTTCTCCGCGACTCTCACTTTCGAGCAGTCCCATGGCATGGTTGACGGAGACAGCGCCTCAACAGCAGAGCTGTGCGCCTTGATATCCGCGATAGCTCAAGTACCTCTCAAACAAGGCATTGCCCTGACCGGAGCCATCGACCAGCACGGTAATGTTGAAGCCATTGGTGGCGTAAACGAAAAAATTGAGGGCTTCTTTGAAATTTGCAGTGCAAGAGGGTTGACCGGAGGGCAGGGAGTCATCATTCCGAAAACCAATACTGCTCACCTAATGATTAATCAGAAAGTCCGCCAGGCTGTCGATAAAGGTGAATTCCATATCTGGACAGTCGATCATCTCGATCAGGTTATGACACTGCTGACAGACAAAGAAATGGGCAAACTTGATGACAAACAGCGCTACCCGGCCAGCAGCATTAACGGCGCAGTACTGGCCCGCATTAAACGAATGAACAAAGCCAAAAACCCAGAAAACGAAGACACAAAGCGAAGCAAAAAACAAAAAGACTAGAGCATGTCCCCAAGCGTAAGAAAAAATCCGAGGCTTCTAATACAGTTAGCCTCGGGTTTTCATTTTTATATGCTCGGCTTCTGAAGTAGAGGCCCTACCCCATTTGAGACTGAAGGTAATTCGGCAAACCAATCTTTTTAATCAATCCCAACTGCTTCTCCAACCAGTAAGCATGATCTTCCTCAGTATCTGCCAGCATCACTTCTAGGATTTCACGGGTCTGGTAATCCTGGGCATCTTCTGCCTGTTTGATCGCATCTTTGAGGGCTGAGTCAACCGAATACTCAAGTAACAAATCATTTTCGAGCATTTCTGGAACATCTTTACCAATCTTCAGCCCTTCACGCTTACTAAGGTCAGGTATGCCCTCTAAAAATAAAATACGTTCAATTAAGCGAGAGGCATGACCCTTTTCATCATCAAACTCATGATCAATGCGTTCATATAATTTATCCAATCCCCAATCCTGATACATACGGGAATGGATGAAATATTGATCCATTGCGGTTAGTTCACCAATTAATAGCTCATTAAGCGAATCGATAATTTTCTGATTACCTTTCATCTCGACCACCTGTCCCTTTTACATTTGCGATTGCAAATAATTCTCAGTACCAATATTTCTTAGAAGTTCTTGTTGAGTTTCTATCCAATCAACATGCTCTTCTTCATAGGTTAAAATATCTTCCAATAATTCACGGCTAACATAATCACTTTCAGATTCACAATAAGCGATGGCTTCGCGCAGAAGTGTTAACTGCTCCATCTGCAAATCCAGATCACACTGCAACATCTCTTCAGCATCTTCACCGATTCTCAGCTTCTCCAGATGTTGAAGGTTTGGTAAACCTTCAAGAAAAAGAATGCGTTCGATCAAATCATCCGCCTGCTTCATATCTTTGATCGACTTCTTATATTCCTTCTCATCAAGCTCATTCAACCCCCAGTTCCGGAACATCCTTGCGTGCAAAAAGTATTGGTTGATTGATGTCAGCTCAATAGTAAGCACCTGGTTTAAATAACCGAGCACTTGATTGTTGCCTTGCATAACATTACCTCCAAAATTGGCATATCCGTTCTATTTTTAGCCAGCCTTAAGCATAGGTGGTTATTTGCATTTTTGTTAAATACTTGCAACAGGATAATTGGGAGAGCGGTCAGGAAAGAAAGACGTGAAGATGGAATTTAATACACCCCAAATAACTATTTATTGATGAGAACAAAGACGTTCAACCAGCTAATCTCATTATGTATTCATAACTAAGAGAATGAACCTGCCCACAAAGCTAAAAAATGATCATCAAACGTCAGAAATATATATCAACCTAATATTATGGACTTAGATGTATATATTAATAACCCTACAATTTATACCAATACCGCATTAACAATCCCTCATAATCCATTAATTTCTTTTCGATACAATTCTTTTTAGGGACGATTGTGACGTTTTTCTCCGTTTTGTTTCAGCTTATAAATGTAACTTAATGGTGAACAGATCGTAACTAGCTCAGGCCGCATAATAACTATTTATTGAAACAAGGACTTTCCGTGTTCAAAACAATAAAAACACGTATTGCCATCAGCGCCGGTATCGCAATGGCATTTACGCTAATTTTCGCAATGGGGATGACGACCCGGGCATTTACCAATGTCAACCAACAAGTTACGGACAGGGTAAAAGCGCAGCTAAACGAAGCCACACAGCAAAATCTCGAAGCCACTGCAACTGAAGAAGGTAAAACTATCGCCAGTAACCTCTTCCCTGTATTGGCAACACTTGACCAGATTCGTTCGATTATCGAACTGAGTGGTGAAAGTGGTACAGGTGCAGACATTATCGTCAAACAATTTACCGCCGCACTTGAAGCTCAGGATGAAGCAGTTTTTGCCGGTTACATGGTTTGGGAAGAAAAAACCTGGCCGGCCAGCACTGAAGCCGGCGCAAAAGATGCGATTAACAGCAAGGGCTACCTGGCTCCTTTCTTCTCGCCAAACACCAGTAATAGTTTTGACCCGGTTGCGATGGAAAGTTTTTCCAATACCGAGCTGAACAATAACGGTGAGCGAAAAGATGATTGGCACCTGATGCCTTACGAAACCGGAAAAACGTTCGTTATGGAACCATACATGTACCCGGTTCGAGGCAAGCAAGAGCTGATCACGACAATCAGCCAGCCAATCAAAGTTAACGGCAAAATTGTAGGCTCTCTGGGTTTTGACCTCTCGCTGGCTGAACTTCAGGGACAGAGTGAAGATCTGGCGCGTAACCTGTTTGACGGCCAAGGCAACGTTATCATCACTTCATGGAAAGGTGCGGTACTGGCTAACAGCGGTAAAGCTGCTCAGGTTGGTAAGAAGGTAACCGGTGAGCTGGCAATAAAATGGTCTGATATTCAGTCTCTTGCTCGTCGTGACGGTGTAAGTGTCATGACAATGGGTGATGATGAGTTTGCCATTACCTCTGTAGATACATCCGGCGCACCATGGATTGTGATGGTGTCTGTGCCAAACAGCAAGCTGGCTCAGAGCGTTAACGCGTTCGAAAAATGGAGCGGAGAGCAAAATGAAAGTGCGATCAACCAGGGCGTCATTGCCGGTTTGATCACAGCCCTAATTGGCATCGCAATCATGGCCATGATTGCTAACTCAATCGGTAACGTTCTGTCGAACCTGGTTGACCGTTTCCAGGATGTGGCTGAAGGTGACGGAGATCTGACTTACCGTCTGGAAGTAAAAGGTCAGGACGAAACTGCCCAGCTTTCTCACTGGTTCAATACCTTCCTGAGCCGCCTGCAAGTTACCCTACAGACTGTAATGACCACCGCTATTCAGGTTGATGACAGTGCGAACGGCGGTAAAGCCAAAGCAGAAGATTCCAAACACAAACTGAACGCACAGCTAAGTGAAGTAAACTCACTGGCTACCGCAATTAACCAAATGAGTGCAACCGCACAAGAAGTAGCAGGTTCAGCTGTTCAGGCAGCCGCTGCAGCAACTCAAGTTCAATCAAGCAGTGTTAACGGCATGGGTCAGATGAACAATGCTGCGACCGCTGTTGGCGATCTGGCAGTACGTGTTAACGATGCTCAAAACCAAATCCAAAATCTGGCACAGTCCAGCGCAGCGATTCAGGGCATCCTTAGTGAAATCGGTGGCATTGCCGATCAAACCAACCTGCTGGCACTGAACGCTGCAATTGAGGCGGCACGAGCAGGTGAAGCTGGTCGAGGATTTGCTGTTGTTGCCGACGAAGTTCGAAATCTGGCAACCCGCACCCAGACCTCAACAGAAGAAATCCGCACCATGCTAAGCCGCCTGGAGCAGGAAACTCAGTCGATTGTCGAGCTTATGCAGCAAAGTCAGCAACAGGCAATGAATACCAAAGAAGAAACTCTGGCAGCTCAGCTGGCACTGAAAGAAATCAATGAAGCCATTGAAGTGATCAATGATATGAACAATCAGATCGCTTCTGCTGCTGAAGAACAAAGTGCTGTTTCTGAAGAGGTCAACCGTAACGTTGTTGTTATCAACGATACTGCGACCGATGTGATGGACAGTATGAACTCAGCCCTGGACAACAGCGAAGAGCTTGCAGGAAAGGCTGCAGAGCTACATAAAGAGCTAAATAAGTTCAAAACTTAATCACTTAATTAAATATTTTGTCATAAAAGCTTAAAGCGACCGAAAAACGGTCGCTTTTTTTATATGGCCTTAGTTATTGGCAGTGCAGGAAAACAAATATCATTCGTCTGCTCTGTCAATAATGATTAACGTTATCAAACAGATGTAGCTCAACAACACTTTGCGCATTCTGAAGTATAAAAATGATTAATAAAATCAAAAGAACTTATTTCCATTTGGGAAAGCTACAACTATTAAGCTTGCTGTTGCTATCAACATTACTCATAAGCCTGTCGTTGTTTACCATCAACAGCATACATACATGGAGCCAGCACAAGGATAACCTTGTCAGGCAGCTGGACTCCCTTTCTGCGGGGATTGCCCATGATTTAAAAAACAGCCTCGCCGCCCTCAACAATCAGTATCCGGAGCCTCTCTGCGATCATAAAACAATGATGGCAATGCAACAGGCCGACTACTTTGCTAACTTCCTGACCAGTATTTCAATCGTTAAGGATAACCTTATCGTTTGTAGCTCAACTCAGGGAATGATTAATCCACCCACCATACTGATTGAGCCTGACTGGATCTCATTTGCAGGCGTAAAAGTACGTCAACATCAAACAGTCCCATTTTTTGAAGATCATGTCACAGGTCGGACTGCTCAAATCGGTAATTTCTTGGCTTACCTGGATTATTCCAACGCAATCAGCGAGCCACAGCAACCATGGCTTAAATACATCAGCTATTACAACAAAGATGGCGATCTGAACTACCTGTCCGGTGACGCCGATTTTGTTGTTAATGACTTTACTCCACATTCGGACGGCTCACAGTGGTACGAAAACCAGAGCTGGCTCTTCAGCCAATGTATTAATGAAAATGAATGCCTGCTGATTGCAATCGATATTCCGGCCTACTTTGCAGCAAATCAGTCCATGCTGTTCCTGTGGGGTTGCATTTTAGTAACCGTACTAATTCTAGTCGGCTTACTTGGCAATCACGTTCACCACCACCTTTTCAGCATTCCGCGCCAGGTTCGCCACGGAATAAATGATCACCAACTCACCCTGCACTATCAGCCGATTCTTGAAATGGCTTCTGGTAACATCATCGGCTGTGAGGTACTGAGCCGTTGGCGTACTCAAGATAACCAATGGATTCGACCAGATGAATTCATTGCTATTGTTGAGCAAAACGGTCAGACAGCAGAACTGACTGAGCAGGTCGTCTTAACCTGTATCCGCGACTTATCGAAGGTCGGCATGTTGGGCAAAGTAAAAGTTGGTATCAATGCTTTCCCTGCTGATATTGCTTCAGGCCACATTCGTAACCTGCTATGCCAGCAACTGCCTAAAGAATATTACTCGCTGTTCTCTATAGAACTGACTGAGCAAAAAATTGAGAACCTTAAAGCTCTTAGCCAAGGCGTACAGGATCTTCGCAGACTTGGGTTTGAAGTAGCGATTGATGATTTCGGTACTGGATTTTCTAACCTTGAAGCTTTACGAGAAGTTAATGTCAGTGCGTTGAAGATCGATAAAAGCTTTATCTGGGGAGCTGAAAAGCCGTCACTGAAACGAAGCCTTGTCGAGCATATCGTCAACATTGCTAAGTCGCTGGAGCTCCATATTATTGCTGAAGGAGTTGAAACAACGGAGCAACTGGAGTATCTGCGCACGCTGGATGTCGACTACACCCAGGGCTTTTTGCACAGTCGTCCGGTTAGCCTGGAAGAGTTTGTGGTCAAGGCAAAGCAATACGTTAATACCGAGAGTTCCTGATTAAGCGCGTCAATTTTCTTTGCGCACTATGTGTTTTCGATAAAGTTCGAGGAATTCCAGCACAATTTCCCTCGCGACATCAGTCTCACTGTTTGTCAGAAAAACCATCCCGGTCTGGGTAACAGGGTTAAACACCATTTCAGTTCTAATCCCTTTTACCCAGCCACCATGGTGAACAAAGCCGGTTATGCCGCGATAATCAAATGTCCGCCACCCCAACCCATAGTAAACATTACTCAACTTGGCCCGGTAACGATACTGATTAGCCCGAATATGAGGTTTATGCATGATTTCCAGTGATGAAGGGCGTATTACTGAAGGGTAATGACCGAACTGCGCTAACATCCATTTCGCCAAGTCCTGTGCGCTGGCATTGACTCCTGCTGCGCCGGGTACTCTGTAGTAATAAGGCTCTGGCTTAACGGCAGCGTACCCTGACTTCACCTTAACATGCGGAACTACACGATTAGGTTCATTCTTAAACTCATCAAGCCCGAATGAAGCATGATTCATCCTCAGCGGAATAAAAACTAACTCTTTGACCAAAGTTGGAAAATCCTGCCCAGCGGCAAGAGCAAGCATATCAGCACTGAGGTTATAGACAATATTCTGATAGCCGTAACATTTACCCGGATCGCAGACAAACTTCACTCGATCAAGAATCTGCAGGATCCTCGTGTAGCGAATATTATCTTCCAACAAGTCTGAATAGGCCTGGGGAACAAGCCCTGTTGTATGCGAGAGCAAGTGCCTGAGTGTTACCACCTTACCCAATTCCGGATCACTGAATTCGATATCTTCCAGATACGGAACTACATGCGTGTCCCACTCAATCAATCCTTTAGCAACCAATATTGATGTCACACCGGATGTAAATGTCTTAGATATTGAAGCCAGAGGAAAAACTGTTGCCGAATTGACTCTTTGCTTACCACCAACTTTCGTCACCCCATAACCACGTAACAACCTGATGTTACCGTTTATGATCACCGCCAGCGATGCACCGGGTACTCCCTGCTTAACGGATTTCTTAGCGTATTCATCCAACGCAAACACAATTTCATCTTTTGGCGCCGAAACAGCTGTACCACAGTAAAACACAGCCAGCATGACAGCCGCCAGAAATCTGGGAAACTTCAGCAACACAGGCTTACCCTCACGAAAATGCAATTCTTAACGCAGAGCCACTATGTCTTCAAAATCCTAAGGGTAGTGCCTGTTACTGGTATCAAAGGCTCTCTGATTTGAGAATCAAACTCAATCAGGACAAGGGGGAACAACTAAAAACAAGGAATGTCAAAAAACTCATATTTAACCAACAGAGCTCACTTTGAAGCCTCTATCTTAAGATATAAGAAAATAGTGCAAGAAATCGCCTCAAATTTACACTATGATAATTTTGCGCGTTAATTTTAACCCATTGCATATATTTGCTTTGATCACATAGATTACATATTTTCCGCGTACACTTGTTCGCTGATTTGATATTTCTTTGTGTACACTTGTTCGCTGAAAACGGTGTTTTATTGATAATTAATCCTATTTATTGGCTTAATGTGATTTTTTTTAGATATTTTGCACTAAACGCACAATTCGCGCATCTTACTGATATTCAAATGAAAAAACTCATCGGACGAGTCAAGAAGTGAGATCTGGGACACAAAACAACTTTTATTGTTCGCTGTAGTCGCTACAATACTTCGCCTTAAGCACTTCAAGACAAACTAAAATAAGGTCACACAGTCATGAAAGTAGTCGATTTCTTAAAACAAAAGCGTGATGTTCTTTCTCAACATCCGTTTGAGCTGAAGGATTTCCTATCTCCGTCTCTTCGTGATTACTGGCTTGAATTGGTTGAGAAGGCGAACAATAGTCATCTGGGTTCACTAATTAATCAAAACAGCACTGCTTCAAATGATGATGCTGTAGACGCTCCTGTTGAGGTAAAAACAGAAGTAAAATCAGCTACAAAACCTACGTCAGAAGACGTTGTTGCTGAAACAGAACCTAAGAAGCCTAAAATTGAGATGCACCCTGAAGCTGAAAAGCTGATGAATGAGCTGAATGAAACACTGGGCGAAGTGATTCATGTCGGCAAATGGCTGACTGTTGATCAGGAACGTATCAATGCCTTTGCTGATGTGACTGAAGACCACCAGTGGATTCATACTGATCCTGAGCGTGCGGCAGCAGAGTCTCCGTTCAAAACCACAATTGCGCACGGCTTCCTGACGCTGTCTCTACTTTCAGTTCTAACTGACAGTGTTGATCCGGAAAACCAGAAATTCCCGACAGCAAAAATGACAGTTAACGTTGGTTTGAACAAGGTTCGATTCCCATACCCGGTTAAGTCTGACAACCGCGTACGTGCAAGCACCAAAATTCAGTCTGTCACAGCAATTAAACGCGGCCTGGAAATCGTTCAGGAACTGACCATCGAAATTGAAGGTGTTCGCCGCCCTGGTTGTGTTGCGGAATCAGTAATTCGCCTGATGTTCTGATAGAACACCAAACGAACAGCAAAAAGCCATCCTCTCGGATGGCTTTTTCGTTTATAGAAATTATTAGGTGATTTGGGGCGATGGCACTTTGCCATTCAATACATTACAAATTACCTACTCTGCCCTTACTTACTCTGCTATGACCCCGCTTTTCTGAATCACTTTCAAGGCTTCTTTCTTACTCAACGAAGACAACTCTTCACTGTGGCTGGCAACAAACTCTGATACATATTCAGGATCTGTTTTCGAATACTCACGCAACACCCAGCCAATCGCTTTGCGAATGAAAAACTCATCGTCATTAGCCAGCATTAAGATTGTCTCATCGAGCAACGGTAAGTTGGTCTGATCCTTATGTTTCAAATGAGCCAGAAGAGAAGCACGACGCAGCCACATGTTGTCAGACTCACGCCATTCAATAAGCTTCTGTTCAAACTCTCTATGTTCCTTAACCAACAAACCAATCAGGTTTGAGGCGATTTTATCAACCGTGTCCCAGTGGGTAGATCCGAGCAGCATTTCTTCATAAACAGCAAAGGCTTCTTTGGTTCGGAAAGCTTTGTAATATTCTGCTGCCTCCATCGCCAGATACTGCTCTTCACGGTTTTCGCCGGACCACAACCAAAGCACCAAACGGCTGTAATCAGTGAAAGTAGCAACTTTGGTGTGCTCTCTGGCCTGTTTGAAAATAGCCTGGCGCTGAGGTGTTTTCACACCATAAAAAGGCTGGTCTGTTTTCATGTAGGCCTGCATTTCCTTTGCAACATCGGGATCACCGGCTTCGGCCATCCGCTGCTGCATGAAAATCACCATTGGAATGATGAGGGACATGTATAACTTCCTTTTCGACTAACTTTTTTATTTTGATTATTGGAACCTAGTTCCTGTGCAGCCATTCTACCCCCATCTTTCATCACGGCAAGAAGCCCGGCAAAAAACCGAGCTTAGCCAGTATCAGAAACTCACTGACAAAATGATTATTTGCTACCCAGTTTGCCCTGATATTCGAGGTACTCCAAAATCCGCTCTACTTGCTCACTGCTGAGATCTGCATGATCCGGCATCTGGGTATATCTGAATTTAGAGGGCTGACGAATGTACTCACGCAATATATCTGAATCACGATAAGCCAGAATATTCATTGGCGCATTCAGGTCCGGGCCGACTTTCCCACCCTGTTGATCAAGAGCATGACATTTCAGGCAACGAGCTTTAAAGATCTTGAACCCACTGAACACATTTGAATTCTTCTTTACCCCGGCCGGATAAACAGCCGGATACCGATTCTGAAATTCAACAGTGTTGATTGCCGCTAACTGATATGGCCACGGATAAGCCTGTTTCGGCGTCTGCTTGTCGCCTTTCCAGACCAGATAAAATGGTCCTGGATTCGACTGGTTGTGACCAATCAGTTCCCACTCCGGAGTATCAACATCGCGAAATACAATATAACCTCCCTGCTCCATCAGCTTATCCATGGTTGATACCGCCTGGTAGCCATCCAGAGCAATAAAATTCACATCTGACGTCAGTTTGCTTTCCCATGAATTCCCGTAGGCAAACGCCATTACATCATGAAGAGCAAAGCCGATGTAACGCTTATCTTTACCATACTGAGGGTCATAGATATCGACCTGATGCGTCGAGAGCTGTTTCTTCATATCGTCAAGAGTGACTGTTTTCAGCACCTCTCCGTCCTGAGAAAAAACCAGCTGCGCTGCATTGACCACGGACGCTAAACACAGTAAACCAATCACCGTCAGCCACTTTATCCATAGCGCTTTTTCCTTCATTTGAACGCTCCTTATTCTGCTGATTTTTTATGACTACTTCACTTTGACTATAGTCTTTAAGCTTTTGGCATCATTAGGCTTTTTATTTTATGAGATAAAGGTCACAACCATTTGCTTGTGCTCAATATCCTAACCTTACTCTATTCTGTTCAAACTGTGCTCACAGAGAAGGCCTCATCACCGCCATAAAATGGCGTAGTACTGGCGGTTCATATTCAAATTCAAGCCCTTTTAACGCCCTTGCACACCTTGCTACAGCAATCACAGCGTCAGCGACATAATCCATATGATCGTTGGTATAAACACGCCTCGGAATGGTCAGGCGCATGAATTCAAAGGGAGATGGCTTCTGATTATTGGTGACAGGGTCACGCCCCATTAAAAGAGAACCGATTTCTACAGCACGAACGCCAGCTTCAAGATACAGTGCATTACACAATGCCTGAGCAGGAAACCTTTCCGGCGGAATATGTGGTAACAGCTTTTTGGCATCAACAAACACCGCATGACCGCCGGGTGGCCACTGAACAGGAACATCGGCATCATGAAGCCGAGAGCCAAGGTACTCAACTTGTTTAATTCGATAAGTCAGAAAATCTTCATCCAACCCGTCAAATAATCCTCTAGCCAGCGCTTCCATATCCCTTCCGGCCAAACCGCCATAGGTCACAAATCCTTCCAGTGGCACACAACGGGACTGAACAGCCTGAAATAACACAGGATCATCACGTACAGCACAAAGGCCACCGATATTTACCATTGGGTCTTTTTTCGCAGACAACGTCAGCATATCGGCATAGCGAAACATCTGCCTGACGATTTCTTTAATCGACTTGTACTGGAACCCCTCTTCCCGCTGCTTTATAAACCAGGCATTTTCACAAAACCGCGCCGAGTCCATCACCACAGGAATGCGGTATTGACGACCCAAAGCATAAACCGCTTTCAGATTTGCCATTGATACCGGTTGTCCGCCGGTACTGTTACAGGTGATGGTCATAATAATGGCAGCAATATTCTCCACCCCGTAATGACAGACACAATCTTCCAGCTTTTGCAGGTCGATATTCCCTTTCCAGCTAAAATCCGATTCAGTATCGAACGCTCGCTCATCCACAAGATTAATGGCTTGGGCGCCGGACAATTCAACATGAGCAGCAGTGGTATCGAAATGAAAATTGGAAATAAATACAGGATGGCTTCCACCGCGTTCCCGCTGCATTTTTTCAACCAGGCACGGAAACAATAGTTGTTCGGCACCACGCCCCTGATGAGTCGGCACAAAGTCCCGGTAACCGAAGACCTCTTCAACAGTCGCTTTCAAATGATAGTAATTCCGACTACCGGCATAAGCTTCATCCCCCAGCATCAACCCCGCCCACTGGGATTCACTCATTGCCCCGGTGCCGGAATCAGTCAACAGGTCGATATAAACATCTTCACTTTTTAGCGCAAACGGATTGTAACCCGCTAGTTTCAGCGCCTCTTCCCTGTCAGCCAGTGTTGTCATCCGAATTGGCTCTACCATTTTGATCCGAAACGGCTCTGGAATTCGTTTCATACCACACTCCTAATCGCCGCATCTGGGTAGTACACCTGAGTTGACGAATATTCTCCCTGTTCCTACGTTAAATATATCAGTCACCTGTAAAACCATGTGTTAGGGCATGAGTTTCCATGCAACTGGCGCGATTCATGCCTTGCCCTATACGAAAGTTGAACGACTGCTGATTCAATCCAGAAGATAGTTCAGCGAAAACCTTTAGGAGTCGCCACCATGACCTATGGACACTGGCATTACCCGACAGAAATCATCGCCAGAGAAGGCTGCACCAACAAACTTGCCGACTATTGCCGGAATACCGGTATCCATCGCCCGCTGCTAATCACAGATCATGAGCTGGCCGAAACTAAGATGGTGCGAAATATTATTTCGGGATGCTGCGAAGCCGACTTACCGGTTGAATTATTCAGCCATATCCAAAGCAACCCTACCGGGGCCAATGTTGAAGCCGGGATCAAACACTTCGTCGATGGCAGGCATGACGGCATTATCGCCTTAGGCGGCGGCTCCAGCATCGACGTAGCTAAAGCGGTCGCGTTGGTTGCCAGGCAGGCATTTCCACTATGGGATTTTGTTCACCAAGATGAAAACTGGCAGAAAGCAGATCCGGAACAAATAGCCCCTGTCATTGCCATTCCGACAACCGCAGGAACAGGCTCAGAAGTAGGTCGGGCATCGATAATCAAAGATGAATTAGAGCATAAGAAAAAAATCATTTATCACCCCAAAATGATGCCGAAACTGGTACTGCTGGACCCGATATTAACCTTAGATCTTCCGCCGGAGCTGACTGCCGCCACAGGGATGGATGCACTGTCACATAGTCTGGAAGCACTCTGTACTCACACATTCCACCCGATGTCCGATGCCATAGCCCTGGAGTCTATGCGGATAATTTCGCATTACCTGCCTGTCGCCTACATGGAAGGCCAGAATCTGAATGCCCGCTTCGAGATGCAGATTGCTGCCTGTATGGCCGCAACAGCATTTCAAAAAGGCGTTGGCGCTACACATGCCCTATCCCACACCCTGGGAGCAATTTACGATAAACATCACGGCCTGCTTAATGCCATTTTGTTGCCGTATGTCCTTTCTGCCAATAAAGACCATATCAATGAAAAAATGATCCGGATGGGACGATACCTTGCTCTGCCAAGACCGGATTTTCATGCGGTTATGGCCTGGTTACTCTCACTGCGAACCGAACTGAATATTCCTCACACACTTGCAGCCATCGATATCGACAGCAAAGAGGCTGAACGAATTGGTGAAATCGCAGCATCAGACCCTTCTGCGGCGAGTAATCCGATCCATTTCACAGCAGAGCAGTATGCAGAGATATTTACTAATGCCGTCAAAGGGACACTCATTTATCAATGAGGTGGAGTGAATATGGTTTTGGGTGTTCTGCTATGTGACGACGTACGACCCGAGTTACAAGAAAAGCATGGCAACTATCCGCAAATGTTCAACGAGCTGTTCAAGCCGGTTGATCCGACTATGCTGCTCAATTTCTACCGCGTCATTGATGGCCAGTACCCGGAGACTTTAGATGAATGCGATGCCTATATCACTTCTGGCAGTCGCTATAGTGTGAATGATGCAGCAAGGTGGATAGGTGTTTTCGAAGCATTCATCCACCAGCTCTATCACCAGCAAATTCCTTATATCGGGATTTGCTTTGGTCATCAGATGATCGCCAGATCACTTGGTGGGGAAGTTTATCCTTCATTTAACGGATGGGCTATTGGTGTTAAATCCGTGGCACTCAATCAAGAGGAAACCCGCCGTCATAGCTGGATAACTGATGATGTGGAAACGTATTCCCTGATAGTCAGCCACAATGATCAGATAGCAGAACTGCCACCAGAGACGCTTGTGCTGGCCAGCAGCGAATACTGCCCCTATGCGATGATTCAGGTCGGCGATCATTTTCTCGGTATTCAGGGGCACCCGGAATTCACCCCAGCATACACGTATGATCTCATTCAATGCTTGAAGAACCGATTCAGTGAACAGGAGCGCGATTCAGCACAAGCTTCACTGGATAGCAAAACCGATCACTTAACTGTTACTCAATGGATCGTGAATTTCATCAAACAGCGTCACCTGGATTTATCTCAATGAAGATCAGAAACCTCAAGCGAGAAGTAAATTCGCTGACGAACTTTATTCTGACCGATATAAAATAGCGCCGGAATTTTCACTCCGGCGCTATTTTGAATTTCACGAAAAATCACTCAATTTTAAACTTCAACTGTCACCTTTTTAGCAAGTGACATTGCGAGGTTATTATCATAGTAAGCCGCTTCATTGATGAAGTGCGGATAGGCTTCATAGTCGCCTTCCCAACAGATAACGCTTCCATCAAACAGAGTAAAAATCGGGTTCCCCGGACACAACGGTTTGAAATCGGCATCCTGTACATTGCGGTGAACCATACCGATTCGCTCTCCCTGTTCATCTTCCGGTAACTTCAAAGTTTCGATGTATTTAAAGGCCTCAAAACTTTTCGGTAGTTCAGGCAATTTATCCGTATTGTGCAGATCGATATAGTCCAGAATATGCCCCGTCATTTCTTCCATCCAATCAAGAACATCCTGACGGATCACTGACTGTGGCTGAGGGCCTACTTCAACAATCACACCCTGTGCTGAAATCGAACTGAGGAAATAATGCTCTTCAACTGAAACCTGATCTTCCAATACAACCACAGCATCCGGCATTTTAGATTTAACATAAGCGGCCATTTTACGGTTGAAAGCATCACTTTGTAGCAGAATAAGTGACGGTCCCATGTTACTGGTGGTGTTATGCAAATCGATGATAAAGTCTGTTTTAGCATCACCTTTCGGGCCAAGCTGGTAGTTGATCGCTTTAGCTCGGCTCTGCTCGTAATTCGCCAGTTCTGTATTGTTAAGATCTTCAAAGCCGAACTGACGGTTCAGGTCACAATCCAGGTAGCGTTTGTTCTCATCAAAGGCTTTCGGGTTGGCAAATACGGTCTCTACAGAAAAAGATGAACGGGAAATAGCATCTGGTAATTGCTGCCATTTACGCAACAGGTAGATGCCACTGAATTCATTACCATGGGTTCCGCCGACGATCGCAACGGAGTTGATATTACCTTTCCTTGTATTCACTGCTCAGGCTCTCACTCTACATATTTATTCACTCTAACAGACTAAAATGAATACCAGCTTTATTAGTAATTTGCCAGCATTAATCCAACAGGTCTTTCACTATTTTCTAATTGTGATTAGTCCTTCTTACGTCGAAAAAGTTGCTCACTGAACAAACTTTTAGTTCACAGGATTCTTATCCCGAATTCAAGTTACTACTTTTATCCGCCACTCCCTCCTATTTAGCAGCTCTTCACGAGCTGCTTTTTTATCTGAAATCAAATCAACCACAGATGATCACAGTTTCGTCATTATTCGATGTCGAGCTGGTCACAAAAATTGAGTATTATGCGCGTTCTAAAATTTTATGGATGCGGATACACAACATGTACAAACTGGTTGCACTTGATATGGATGGCACCCTGCTAAACTCGCAGAAAGAAATTTCTGAACGTACCAAGCAGGCAATCAAACAGGCACGAGAAAAAGGTGTTCAGGTCGTACTGGCTTCAGGACGTCCTCTAGAAGGTCTTACAAATTATCTCTCTGAACTGGGCATGACCAGCAATGAAGATTACGCACTGAGCTACAATGCTTCACTAGTACAGCGAGTTGAAAGCAAAGAAATCATTCACAGACAAATCATGCTGGGTAGTGATGCAAAAAATATCGCCAGCCTGGGGCGTGATTTAGGTGCTTATGTACACGCTTTCTCTCCGACGCGCGGCCTGATCACGCCAGAGAACAACACCTACACTCAACACGAGTCAACCATTAACGGTGTTCCGGTAACTGAAATCGACTTCGCAGAACTGGACTGCAATGAAGAAATCATCAAAGTGATGATGGTTGCTGATCCGGAAATTCTATCCGCAGCCATTGAAAAACTTCCGGCTTCGCTTTATGAGCAGTACACCATTGTACAAAGTGCACCATTCTTCCTTGAGCTAATGAACCCTAACAGCAACAAAGGTGCAGGTGTTGCAAAACTGGCCGAACATCTGAACATTGATGCCAGCGAAGTGATCTGCATGGGTGATGCCGGTAATGATCACCACATGCTGAAATACGCAGGTCTTGGCGTAGCGATGGGTAACGCAACCGACGATACCAAAGCGCTTGCTGACCACATCACGGCTACTAACGATGATGATGGTGTGGCTCAGGTAATTGAAACCTTTATCCTGAATAATTAACTTTTAATATTTATTATTGAAATGTATTAGTCCAGATTTGAGCTAACAGTTACCCATTTATCTTTTGGTAACTGTCAGATTATATCTGGACTAAGTTATTAGATTCAGATTTCGAATGATAGCTCAATAACAATAAAGTAGATTGTATTGTTTCAAGTTAAGCAATCTCGTTACTTTATTTTTCTCTGCATACAAAAAAGCCCACACCTGAGTGTGGGCTTTTCGCGAAGAATTCTTGGAGCGGGCAGCGGGAATCGAACCCGCATCATCAGCTTGGAAGGCTGAGGTAATAGCCATTATACGATGCCCGCTTTCTGGATGCGTCAGTTAAAAACTAACGTGATGTGCATCGAATAAGTTCATAATGTCATATCCGACAGCAAAATAAAGTACTGTTTTCTCGAATGTGATGCAACTCACAAAATCCTCAGCCAAGCGCTTAAATTTCAATCACATATAAGCTAAGACCGTGTTGAAGTTGCCAAAACAAAAGCCGGTCATTGCCGGCTCCTGCTCTAGAAACTGTACCACTTAATCTCAGCTTGATGGGTAATCTTTTTCTTCTTTACCCTTAGGAGTCTTACCAGTCACTGTCCAATGTTCATTAGGATCATAACTTTCGTCACAGATATCTAATGAGAAACCCATTTCCACGATCTCTTTTATGGTCAGGTTATCCGCAAGTTTAGCTATTTCTCCTGATTTATTACGTAGTTCCATATTCGCCCACCTCAGAAAGTATCCAAATAACCAACTACCTTATTAACTATAGTGCTTACATGGGTATTTTCCTATGCTTAAGCTGGTTTATATAGTTCAGGATAATTAATAACTATTACAATCACGTGTGTTATATCAGAATTCTTCCCATTTCACCCGGCTGACAAAGCATATTCCATTTGCTATGTGCCCCTCCCTTTCTAAAGCTTTAAACAAAAACAGCCCTGAAAAATCAGGGCTGTAAACTGCTATTCAAAGTTAAGCAGGGAATCAGATTTTTTGCCAAACATCACTTTGTCCAGGCTTATCACCTTTTGTCCACCACTTAGCCTTATATTTCACACCGTTGTAAACAACAATATCACCACCAACATAAACCTTACCTGCATCCCAAGTAGTTTCACCAGTGCCGGCAACATCCACATTTACAACAACATCTTTTGTCACACTCTTACTGCCGTCGGTTACCGTAATGGTCACGACTTCTTTCAGGCTTGTAGTAGTGTTTGGCGCTTTATAAGTTACCGTTGCACTGCCATCACCGTTATCAACAACAGTTGCATTTGTAACGCTAAAGGACAACTTATCACCAGCATCAGCATCAGTTGCAGAAACAGTGAAGCTTATAGCCTGCCCTGGCTGAGCCGACTGAGCGGCAGGTACAGTCAGAACTGGCGCATGATTAGGAGCTGTACCACCACCGGTAGTGAATACACGATCAATCGCTTCAGCCAGTGGTGAACTTAATTTAGTACACTCTTTTAGCATACGGCCTCGGCTGACAATTGAACCTTCACATTTAATATCGCCGTGAACCTGCCATACAATCACACCACCAAGGTTATTATCGACAATGTACTGGGCTTTTTTCTCGATAGACGGAACATCATCATAGCTCAGGAAGTACTTACCTTTAACAGCATATGGGACTTCTGCGTTCGCATCCCATTTATGTTCCCAGCCCGGAGTTTTAACGATGTAGTTATAGTTAGGCTGGCCTTCAAATACTTTCCAATTGTCCAAGTCAACCGCTGACTCTGTCGGACCATCCACGCTAAAGTTCACTGTGCGTTTATCCGTTGGTGCACCAACATAAGCCTGTGCTTCTGTTGTCTGGACACCACGGCCATAGAACGCCGCACCGAAGTTAATCTTATTGGAAGGAATACCTTTTGCTGCCATCCAGTTGCGCAGATGATCCAGATTCAAACCGGCATATTCTTCTTCTGGGTATGGATATAGCGGCGCGTTGTGGCCAGCAACATTAGACCAACCACCATTGAGATCGTAAGTCATCATGTTGAAGTAATCCATACTGGTAGACAAGCGAGACCAGTTAAATCCTTCCAATTTTGCAGTCGAAGCAGAGAATGCCGCAGTAAGAAGCTTGTTCGGTCCAATCTTCTTACGGATATCTTCCATCAATTGCTCAAAATTAGCGTAATCTTCAGGGTTACCCTTGAAGTTCATACCACCAGTGCCTGGATATTCCCAGTCAATATCAATACCATCGAAACCCAAGGCCATCAGCTTGTCGAGATCCGCCATGAAACGCGCTTTCTTAACCGGATCTGCTGCCATTTCAGGGAAGTGCTTCGACATACTCCAACCACCCAGAGACGCCATTACTTTCACGCCTTTTGAGTGTGCAAGATCAATAAGCCCCGGTGCACCACCAGCTTTTTTCAGAGGAATAGGGAACTGTCCTGTGATACCTGTTGGCTCATGTAACCAGCCATTACCATGTGGTACAAAACCTTGCTCTTTAACTTTCAGGTACTGTTCTTGGTTCCATGGCTCATTCGTAGGGAATTGGTGTACATATTCCAATTCACCCCAAAGAATATGAAGGTCCCAACTGGAATAAATGTCCGGATGCAACAAAGGACCAGGTTCCTGAACAGCATTAGGCTGATAAATATTTTTGTTCCTCAGGTCACCACTATGCAGTGAACCATCCTTTGCAACACCGAAGAAAGAAAAGTTAAGGATAGAGTAGATATCCATATTTACGTTCAGGTGGTTAGCTTCCCCTTTAGCGGTAAAACCTTCATTAGGGCCCTTCCATGCCTCCCACTGAGTAATATAACCAATCACATTCTTATCATGAGTTGGTGCAGCTACTGCTGTACCTGAAATTCCAGCCATTAATACTGTAGCGGCTACTGCGCCTGCAATTTTGCTTAGGTTCAGTCCCTTTCGCATGTCTAACTCCACGTATCGTTTATCAAATCCACTGGTACTACTTTTTGTAGTTACCTATGTCTGCTTATCGAATATGGCTTTATAAGATTGCCAGTTATATCATCCAAACAGCTTCTTGATATCTGCGAACTGGGTATTCTGAAAGCCTTTACAATAAGCGCAAAATTAGTATCACCTATCTTTTTTTGTTTAGCGAAAAATAATGAGGCTTTTTAATAACACTTCAAGTAAAAATGTAACCAAGTGGTAACATGAGACGGCAATTTTCCGATCCAGTTCGAAATCAATCCCCGTCAGGCATAAAAAATACAAATTAACAAATAGATCTTTTTACTTTAAAAATTAAGCGTGACTTCAACAAATAGGAGTTTTGAAGATAAAATAAACGCAATGACCCAACGAACGAAATAACACAAAAAACATCCAACTCAGATCAATAAATCTCTTAAAATTCATTAAGTCTGTTTCCTATTAACCGTTCAAACAGCTACTATGTAGGGTAAAGTTCTGAATCCTACATAATGCGCAAACAGGGATTGAAAATGATCAAATCCGCGACGAATCAATCTCAGGGTATGCTGCTTTTTCGGCTAACACCGTTACAAACATTTGCTATCGGTACACTGAAAGTAAAAGAAATTGTTCCTTATACACGCCTTACTGCTATACCCCATTCTCACCCTACAGTTCTGGGAGCCGCGACTTTACGTGGTGATACGCTTCCAGTTATAGATATGGCCAAGGCGGTCGGTTATCCACCTCTAAGTAAAGAAGAGCTAAAAGACTGCTACATCATCATCACAGACTGCCGCCGAATGCTGGTTGGTTTCCTAGTTCGTGGCATTGATAAGATTACTGAGTGTGACTGGCACAAAATTGATGCCCCACCAAGTAGCCTTGGCAAAAATGTCTTCGTGACAGGGGTAATGAATGTAGAAGAAAAACAAGTACAATTACTTGATGTTGAACTGCTGCTATCAAAAGTCTACCCGGATAAACCTGACAGCCTGCATCCGGTACTGACAGACATCCAGCGCGAGATTCTAAGACCCTTAAAAATATTACTGGTCGATGACTCAGCCGTTGCCCGCCGTCAGCTGTCACAGGCACTGGACAGCATCAGTATCCCTTACTTTATAGCCACCAATGGACGTGATGCCCTGACAATGCTTGAGCACGCAGCCGATGCGGGGGAACCTTTTGATATTCTAGTCAGTGACATTGAAATGCCAGGGCTGGACGGTTACGAGCTGGCATTCGAAGTTCAAAATAGCGATAAGTTAAATCATGCTTACATTATCCTGCATACCTCACTTTCCAGTGAAATCAGTGTATCTCAGGCTCATCAAGTTGGTGCTCATGAAGCCCTGACCAAATTTGAAGCTAATGAACTGATCCACGCGATGCTTCGAGGCGCTGAGAAAATAAGCAGTCTAGAAACAGAAAGCTAAATATAAACAAGGCCCACAATCTCTGTGGGCCTTCCTTCATCTGACTTATTTTTTGCTGGACTGCATGTATCTTCCATAATGGTAAGGGCATTATTTTTTCCTTAGCTCATCTATCTCATCAAGACTTTCAGAAATGGGAACCACCAACGACTCACTCAAATCCATCTCATTTGTGTGATGAGGAATCGAGTTAGTCGTTACCAACTTCCTAATCCCTCTCTCCTGAAGGCGTTCTTCAGCCTCACCGACAAAAATGCCATGAATTGCAGCACAAGAAACATCATCAAACTGCTGCTTTTGCAATGCCTCAATACATTGAATCAGCGTATGTCCGCTGGATATCACATCATCAATAATGACAACCGAACAACCCTGATGAGCATCCAAATCCGGCAAAGTCACAACAACCTCTCTATCTCCCAGTCGTTGTTTTTCACCAATAACATAGGGGTGACCGCTCAGCTCTGAAACCTGAGCTACCCATTGCTCACTTTCAGCATCAGGCCCGACTAATAAGATATTCTGCTGTGTTGCCAGCCATGTCGCCAGCAACGAGCCGCCATGTACAACCCGGCAAGGAATCGAATACACCTCATTTAAAGAGTGATAGCGGTGCAAGTGCGGATCAACGGTTACCAGCCAGTCGACATGCTGCGACAGTAAACTGGCAAAGATCCGTGAGGTTACAGCTTCTCCGGCCACAAAACGCTTATCTTGACGGAGATAGCATAAATAGGGAGCTACCAGTCCGACAGAAACCGCCCCTAGCTCACGAAGCGTTTCTGCTAAAAATAACAAGTGCAGACATTTGCTGTCAGGATGGGATAAGTCAGCAAGAATAATACAATGCTTATCTTTTACCGATGCCTCGATACGCAGATAAGACTCGTTATCCGGAAACCGGCGAAAGCTATGAAATCCAGGGTTTAATGCCAACTTCTTACATAAACTGTAAAAAAGCGAGTGTGGTTCAAGCGCAAACAAGACCGCTTCCGTTGATGTTTCACTCATCATCAGTCTCCTATTTCAAACATATCGAAATTATCCCGGTAATAGGACAAGGCATAATCCCGCTCTCCTAGGCTGGCCGTAAATAAAGTAAATAATGGCTGCCCCTGTTCCACCTTATTGCCGACGTTGACGTGTAATCTCAATCCTGCACAGGCTTCTCCTGGAGCTCCGGCAAGTTTAGCCAGCCGGGACAATCGCCGATTATCTATATCGTAGACAATACCGCTCTGCAGGGCGTACTGAATATCCTGATGCTTCGCCATCGGCAGCTCTTTTCGTTCCCCCTGAACGTCAATGATGTGCTGAAATTGCTGCCATGCCCTACCACTGCTAAGGAGTGACGTTGCCAGGCTCAGTGCTTCATCAATGCCTTTACCACGAGCAAAATCCAGTAACTGTGCGGCCAAAAACAAAGCACGCTGACGTAAATCCTTTGGCGCAGATCGCTTGTTTTGTAGAACAGCCAATACATCACGCATTTCTTCAGCCGGTCCTATGCCACTGCCGACTGGTTTAGTTCCATCACTAATTACACAGCGCACAGCTAACCCCAGCGCAGAACCCACTTCAGTAAACAAAGCAGCCAGCCTTTCCGCATCGGCCTGAGTTCTAATTTTTGCCGTTTCACCTACAGGTATATCAATCAGTACATGCGTTGAACCTGCCGCTATTTTCTTCGACAAAACCGAAGCAATAAGCTGACCTTCACCATCCAAATCCAGGGCTCGTTCAACCCTGATCAAAACTTCATCAACTGGACTTAAATTCACCGCCCCCCCCCAGACAAGACAGGCTCCCGTATGGGATATAACCTTTTGTATTTCATCCAGTCCCAGTTCTATGCGGGTAAGGGTTTCCATCGCATCGGCAGTGCCCGCCGGAGAGGTGATGGAACGAGAAGACGTTTTAGGAATAATCAGACCGGCCGCACTCACAATGGCCACAACCAGAGGTGTTGTCCTGTTGCCTGGCAAACCGCCAATACAGTGCTTATCAAATACCTTCTCATGCCCCTGCCAGCTGAGCTTTTCACCACAATTCACCATGGCCCTAGTTAAAAAAATAATCTCCTCAGCGCTTAGCCGGTGTCCGGCACAGGCGCTAAGAAAACTTGCTATTTCAATATCACTGTAACGATGAGTGCTGATATCAACGATGATCGAACGGATTTCCGCTTCATTCAGCTCATTACCATATATTTTCTTGCGCAAAGCACTAAGCGATAAAAGAACCGGTCCGTGTTTGACCCGAATACTGTCGCCATATGCAATACCCAGCCGCTCGGCCGCAACCTTGGAAAAGCCGATATGGTTTCGCGGTAAAACATACTGCTCAACAACGTTTAACGTCGCAATCAGCTGCCTTCCCCTGAGTTCAATCGTCACTCTTGAGTTAGCAGTAAATCCTTCCGCACGACAGATATGACAGTCGTTTCTCATGTAAACAACCGGCTCCTGATGTGTATCTATCCCCATGTCCATAGCTATTAGATGATGATGCTTTTTGCTCATAAGCCCTACCCTGGTTCTTTCTCGTTATTAATCAAAGTGAGCACTAACACCTACAGCGACCATCAATTTTCAGACGGTGGTCTATATTATTATGGCTTGATTTTTTTCATATTCTGCGGTGGCGGACTATTTTGTCAGGTAGCCCCAAATTACCAATCAGCCAAATAACAAAAGCAGGGGGAGTATGGGTGATTTTATTCTGGTCAGTATCGACCTTTTATCAGGCCTGTTTATCTTACTGGTTGGCCTCGGCGTACTGTTTTTGATCTACATGTACATTGTAGATGTCTCGCAGCATAAACAAGCAATCCGCCATAATTACCCAATCATTGGCCGTTTTCGTTATCTGTTCGAGAAACAGGGGGAATTCTTTCGCCAATACTTTTTCGCCATGGATCGTGAAGAAATGCCCTTTAACCGAGCTGAGCGCAGCTGGGTCTATAAAGCCGCTAAAAATGTCGACCGGACTATCGCTTTTGGTTCCAGCCGCAGTCTGGATCCCACCGGCACCATCATGTTCATGAACTGTGCTTTTCCAACCCTTGCGGAAGATGCTGTCAGCCCGGCACCAATAACTATTGGTGCCCAGTGCCGCCACCCTTACACCACCAGCTCCATATTTAACATCTCCGGCATGAGTTATGGGGCGATTTCCAAACCGGCAGTCAGGGCACTTTCAAAAGGTGCATCACAGGCTGGATGTTGGATGAATACAGGTGAAGGCGGGCTAAGCTCTTATCATCTGGAAGGTAAAGCAGACATTGTTTTTCAGATTGGCACTGCAAAGTATGGCGTCAGGAATGAGTCCGGCAACTTAAGCGAAGAAAAACTCAAAGCCGTCGCCGCCCACCCGGCAGTAAAAATGTTTGAGATAAAAATCAGTCAAGGGGCCAAACCTGGCAAAGGCGGCATTCTGCCCGGTAAAAAAGTGACCGCAGAAGTAGCGCAAATAAGGGGGATTCCGCAAGGTCAGGATTCCATCAGCCCAAACGGACATAAAGATATCCGCACTGTAAGTGACCTGCTCGATAGGATTGCCTTTATTCGAGAGGTCACTGGCAAACCTGTTGGTTTTAAAGCGGTATTTGGTTCGATGAATTGGTTTGAGCAATTGCTGCTTGAAATAGAGCGCAGAGGGGCCGAGAGTGCTCCGGATTTCATTACCATAGACAGCGCTGACGGCGGAACCGGTGCAGCCCCCCAACCATTGATGGATTATGTTGGTCTTCCCCTTAAGGAAAGCCTACCAATGGTCGCTAGTATGCTCGAAGAAAGGCAACTCAAAGACAGAATCAAAATTATCGCCTCGGGCAAGCTTATCACCCCATCCAAAGTAGCATGGGCTATTGCTTTAGGTGCCGATTTTGTTGTTTCGGCTCGTGGCTATATGTTTGCTCTCGGTTGTATCCAGGCACTTCAGTGTAATAAAGACACGTGCCCGACAGGTATAACGACCCACAACAAACGACTACAACAAGGGCTGAATGTTGAAGATAAAACGCAACGTGTTGCTAACTACAACAAGTATATCCATTATGGTATCGGCCTGATTGCGCACTCCTGCGGACTAACCAACGTCAGAGAGCTTAATAAATCACATATCCGAATTGTGACGGAAAATGGTTTGTCTGTTGCCTTGGAAAAACTGTATGAAAACCATTTTTAAGGGCTGTTTTGATCATGCTCGCAACTACGAGCTGTATTTTAACTGTAGTTTGACAAAAGGATTTACAGCTGTGGCAAAGTATCAATAACAGATAATAATCCCTGATTGAAAAAGACTTGAAAGGTCACTCCATGTTTAAACGCGCTATATTCACAACTCTGATTCTTGCCCTTTCAGCAAATGCTTTTGCATTACCGAAAGAGATTTCACCATCAAAACTACAGAATGGTAAATATAAGCTTGTTGAAACGATTACCATTAACGGCGATATCGACGACAATTTCCACCGCCTGATCAATCGCTCAATCAAGAATAAAAAATCTGACTATTACGTAATCCAGGATCTGTCTGAAAACACCTTCAACGACACACTGACGGTGGTTGTTGATCTGTACAAACACTGAGGCAAATCGTGCTTACAGGGAAATCAGCAGGAGTGACACTTACATACATTCCTGCCTGTTTTCTGAACTCTCTTAATCCCGCTGAAAAGCAAGGTACTCATTGAGTTTTTCCGCCGTCGCCGACAAATATTTTTCCAGCATAACGGCCAGCATTTTCTGACTCACTGGCTTAGACACAAAGTCATCCATCCCCGCCGCAAAACATTTTTCTTTTTCTTCTTTAACAACATTAGCGGTCAACGCGATAATTGGAATCCGATGCCCTTCAGTTTCCTCTGTTCTAATCGCTTTTGTGGCTGCAAAGCCATCCATTACAGGCATTTGACAATCCATAAAGATGACATCAAACGACTGCTCACGGAATCGTGATATTGCCTCTGCCCCGTTATTTGCAATTTCAACCCGAACACCCAGCTTTTCCAGCATCATTTTGGCCACTTTCTGGTTAACGGCCGTATCCTCGACAACCAGAACAACAGGCAGAGGCTCTTCGCTACCAGTAGCTGTACCTACTTGTTGATTACTCTCAAGTTCTGCTGCCCTGCTTTGTTGTGGCATTTGCTGTGGCTGCGAAGCTTGTCTAATCGTCTCTGTCGACGGTGCCGGATAATCACCGCTTACAGACTGAGCGCCCGAGACATGTTCATTGCAGTCGATATTGGCTTTCGACAAAGAAGCCCTGAGTACATGCTGCACGGCCCACTTCAGGCTGCTCTCTTTATATGGCCTTGCCAGATAAGAGCCAATCCCAGCCTGCTTGGCTTTTTCTTCATCCCCCATTTCAGGACCAGCCGATACCATCATCATTTTCGGGCATTGTTCAGCAAACCGGACTCTTAGTTGCTGAGCCAGGTCAAAACCGTCTATCTCTGGCATTATTTTATCCAGCACAATCAAATCAAACGGTTGCTTGCGGTTCAGGGCATCCATAACCAATTCAGCGGCTTTAACGGCATCCTCACAACAAGTCGACTTGGCTCCGTAATTACTCAGCTGAGCAGATGTGATCCGCATATTCAACATGCTGTCATCAACCAACAGTACATTAAGCTCTGACAACAGCTTTCTGTCATTTTCCTCGGCTTCAGGTAACACATTCTTTTCTAATGTCACCGAAAAATAAAACAAACTGCCCTTACCAGTATCACTGCTAATCTTAAGTTCTCCGCCCATCATGCGAACAATCTCACGACAGATCGCCAAACCAAGACCCGTTCCGCCATATTTTCGGGTAGTGCTACCATCGGCCTGCTGAAACTTATCAAAAATAGCGTCATGTTTATCGGCCGGGACCCCTATTCCAGTATCACTGACCACAAACCTGACTGTTACTGATTCCGGCGATTCATTTTCACGCTGGATTTGCAAGTGAACATAACCTTGGTCAGTAAACTTAATTGCATTACTAACCAAATTATTCAGTACCTGACGGAGTTTAGTTGCATCCCCCAGCAACATCGGCGTGATACTACGATCAATAGAGCACTGAAATGCCAGCCGCTTTTCTGCAGCGCGAACCATGAACACAGATTCGACTTCTTTGTTCAACTCAAACAGGTTCAGAGCTGTATGTTCGAGTTCCAACCTACCGGCTTCGATCTTAGAAAAGTCCAGAATATCATTGATCAGATCTAACAATGACAAGGATGAGGTATGGAGCATACTGATATACTCCTTCTGATCTGCTGGCATCTCCATCTCTTTCATCAAAGATGACAAACCGATAATGCCATTCATCGGTGTTCGAATTTCATGGCTCATGTTCGCAAGGAATTCACTTTTCTTACGGTTTGCCTCTTCTGCAATCTCGCGAGCTTCTTCAAGCTGAATGTAATTTTCCCTGATTTGGCAGACAGACTGGTTATAACGTTGAGATAAAGTGATGAATTCATCATCAAACCAGCGTTCATCGAGATAAACGGTCTTTGGAACTTTATTGTCATCAAACTCACTGACAGACCGGGACATCAGAGTAAGGGGGTGAACGATCAGGCGATATGTTATAAGGGTGATAACAACAGCAATAACAAATATCTCTACCGCCTGACTTAGCAACAAAATCAGGAATTTATCCCACAATCCCTGATAAACAACATAAAGATCTGACTGAACAGTCAGTGTTGCCAGTTTATATTCTCGACTGGTTGTTTTATAAACCATATCCCACGATTTCTCGTGCATATATTTAGGCAATTCAGCACCGAGCTGCAAAATAATGCCATTGTCGTCTTTAATTTCCAGATAATGGATGGCGGGAAAATGCATGATCCCTTCCGCCTGCATCATGAGTTGCTCACGATCTTCAACCCAAAGGGTCGATACCAGACTTGAAAGAAAACTTTCTTCTATCTGTACAAAACGATCATCAATACTTGCCAACTCTTCCTTATAATCAAGATAGAGGTTCAGGCAAGTCGTAAATATAGTAAACAGGGTACTAATTAACAAAATTGAAATTAAAAGTTGTTTTGCTATCCCCAGTTTACGCATTGGCTTTTCTTGCTGATACGTTTTGTTCATCCCTAAACTCGCATCTGATGCATACTCAACTAATATAATAATAGCGTTTTGAACAAGATAGTTAAGGTAAGGATACAAAATGAATAAATTTTTTCCGATTGCATCAGCATTAACGTTAGCTTGCTCAAGCTTTAGTGTAAGCGCCGACACCATCAACTATTACGTGATAGCCAAACAAGCCGAACCATTTCAGATAGAAAACGCTAACGGTACACACAGCGGTATTGTTACAGACATTGTCAAAGCCATATTCAAAGACAGCAAATATGAGATGGACTATCATACTTATCCTTTCAACCGTATGATTTCCTTACTTGAGGCAGGAGGCAAACCCAACTGGGTTACTTATGGCAGCCCAGACTGGGGAGGTGTGCAGGCAGAAAACCTGTCAGATCTTCCAATCTATAATGTCAGGCATGTACTTGTCAGCAGCCATAAAGATCCCTTTGAGTTTAAGTCGATGGATGATCTGACTGATAAAGTCGTCGTTGTATTACATGGTTTCGACTATCCTCAACTGATGCCTTATTTCAATTCAGGTCAGGTTGAAGAACTGCGGGTAAAAGACTACAACGCCGCGTTTCGAGTAATTAAAAAGCTGCCGGGTGATACCACTTTTGTAGAGATGGCTTCCCGTGTTAAATATAACCTAACCAAACAAAACGAAACCTTAGCGGATTTTGATATTCAAAATTTCAGTTCAGTCATTCCTGACTATCCTATTTACTTAGCTTTTGATCCGAAGATGGATAGTAAAATTCAAAATTTTATAAATAAACGCCTCAAAGACCTGAAATCGACCGGAAAACTTGATCAAATTATCAGCCACTATTAAGACATAAATCAATTTAAAAACAGCCATCAGACTCGATGGCTGTTTTTATAACAAAATATAACTACTGTATTTATTTTATAAATTCTTTATCAAACATATGGCCCAATTTAGCGGCTTTAGTTTTCAGGTAGTTTTCATTATGAGGATTATTCCCTTCTTGTAGCGGAACCCGTTTTTCTATCTTAATTCCGGCACTCTCTATTGCCCGGACCTTTCGAGGATTATTCGTCATTAAATTAACAGACTTAATATTAAGGAAACTCAGCATTCCGCGACAAAAAGAATAATCACGCATATCCGCAGCAAAACCAAGTCGTTCATTGGCCTCTACAGTATCGGCTCCCTGATCCTGCAAATGATAAGCGCGGATCTTATTAATCAATCCGATCCCCCTACCTTCCTGGCGCAAATAAAACAACACACCACTGCCTGCATTGACGATATTCTCCATCGCACGCGACAACTGGAATCCACAGTCACATCGTGCACTGAATAAAGCATCACCGGTCAGGCATTCAGAATGAAGGCGGATCAGTGGTGGTGTATCCGGATCCAAATCACCATATACCAGCGCAAGATGCTCTTTACCTGTCGCCTGCTCTACAAAGCCATACATCTGGAATGTTCCCCACTGGGTTGGCAACTTAGCGCTCTCAACAAAATGCACCAGGTTGTATGGTTCCTTATTTGAGAAGTAGTTTCTCACTTCCATCAAAATTTTACCGAGTGTATTGCGGCCACTCCCATCACCACCATCTCCCCAGAACGCATCCTTATGCGAATGTTCCGTCAAAACTCGGTCGCCGGTACTAACCAACAAATGCGCCAAACGAGGGTTTTGGCGGAATTTCTCGAAAACAATATAACGCATAACAGCCTCGCGGACTTCCATCCAATCATCCTTAACCTGGTCCGCATATTGACGACTTAAGTTAAACGCCTCGTCCGGAGTTTCCGCATTGAAGATCTGCTGCTGAATTGCTGGATCAACAAACTTCTGTGCATGATAGTAATGTTCGCTGGTAGGCCATACCACATCACTCAATGTTATTGGTGCCGGGGCAAAGTTTGATAAAAAACCGTAGCTATCCTGAGGCTCATAAAACTTTATTTCATCAATCATTCACTGTCACTCCTTTGCGTCTAAACAACAAATAAAATAATTTCGAATTCCGGAATAACGGTATGCCTGCAAAGACATACTCCCAAGTATAGTTAATTTAACAATAGTTCAACAAAATTAGACTAATTAGGTATTCAAACAAATCACTAGCTTTAAAGTGAGCAACAAAGATAGAATGTGCCGGCTCAAAAATAAGAGATAGATTTGATAACGGATGATAACGAATGAAATATAAATGGATCCTCTTTGATGCTGATGAAACGCTGTTTCATTTTGATGCATTCAAAGGACTGAATATCATGTTTTCTCGCTTTGGTATCGATTTTACCCGGCAAGATTTTATTGAGTATCAGAAAGTAAACAAGCCCCTGTGGGATGATTACCAAAATGGCGTGATTAATGCGGAAGAATTGCAAAACATTCGTTTTGAATCCTGGGCTGAAAAGCTTGAAGTCACAACTCAGACACTTAACAGCGCATTTCTGACCGCAATGGCAGATATTTGTGCCCCGCTACCCGGCGCGAAAGAACTGTTAGACAGCCTAAAACATAAAGCTCAACTAGGTATCATTACCAACGGCTTTACCGACCTTCAACAAATCCGACTGGAGCGAACCGGTTTTCAGGACTTTTTCTCCACCCTGATCATCTCAGAACAGGTTGGCATAGCCAAACCAGATCGCGGGATATTTGACTACGCGTTTTCCGAAATGGGAGAGCCAGACAAAGAAGAAGTGCTGATGGTCGGCGATAATCCCCACTCCGACATTTTGGGCGGAATGAATGCAGGTATTCATACTTGCTGGTTAAACCATCATGGGCATGAAGTGCCGGAAGGTATAAAACCAAACTATCAAGTCTCTTCACTGAATGAATTAAACACCTTACTAACCGGTTAAATCATCAGCAATTAATAAGGTCTGACCTTCAAATTTTGGTCAGGCCTGTGTTTCACCCCGCATTCAATTTACCTAAATATCAAAAACTTAAAGACAAAACGAATTATCCATGGAGCTTTTCACTGGATGTTTATTTCAGTTTAGAAAGAAATAATGCTTTACAGCCAATCTTCCTAACATTATGTTAATACGCAATAGATTAATTCCTGGTGTGTAATATGCGATACCCAATCACTGAAAATCAGTTCGATTGTCCACAAGCGATAACTTGTGGCGCTTACACACTTGTCTCTGTCGTCGTCGTCGTTTCCTGACGCTGACGGCTTTGTTTTCGTCAGCATGGCTGGCGGAAACAGAGTCTCCCCCTCTCTATTTCACCACCCTGCTGATTACAAAGTTGAAGGTGGTTCCATTGAAAAAAACTGATATCACAGCCATTGGCTTTACGACCTTTGCGCTGTTCCTGGGTGCAGGTAACCTCATTTTCCCGCCAATGATGGCTCAACAAGCCGGAGATAACTGGCTGAATGCAATGGCAGGTTTTCTGATTTCTGCCGTTGGATTGCCAGCGATGACTATCATTGTGCTTGGTCGTCTATCGACTGTGAATGCGCTGACTGATGCCCTTCCCAAATGGCTTGCGCGCTCTTTCTGGCTGACGGTTTTTGCCACCCTTGGTCCGGCATTTGTTCTTCCGCGCGCGGTAACTGTTGCTTACGAAATGGGCATTAAACCTTTTACTACTGAAAACTACCTGTTGCCTTTTTCTATATGCTTTTGTGCCTTAAGCCTGATGCTTGCGATCAAGCCGGGTAAAATTGTCGATATTATTGGTAAGTTCATGACACCTGCTCTGATTATTATGCTGGGTGTACTGGTTATCACAGCCATGTTTAACCCTCAGGGTACAACTGGCCTAGCAACAGAAAGCTACCGTGAAACCCCGCTGGTTAATGGTTTAATTGAAGGCTACATGACGCTGGATGCAATCGCTGCAGTGGCATTCGGCTGGGTAATTATCAAAGCCATTCAGGATAAGGGAGTGAAAGAAAAAGCCCTAATCAGCCATTACAGCTACATTGTCGCTGCAATTTACATGGTGTTGATGTCATCTTGCTATCTGACGATGGGCTATCTGGGTGCCAGTTCTTCAGCGATTGCCGCTGATGCGACGAATGGTGGTCAAATCCTGACACTGTATGCTGCGGCAATTCTGGGACCAATTGGGCAAATCCTGCTGGCAGCAATTACCCTGACGGCCTGCCTGACCACGGTTATCGGTTTGACAAATGCTAACGCCGAGTTCTTCAGAAAAACATACAACTTCCCTTTTGCCAAAGCCGCAACAATCGTTACGGTTCTGACGGCTATTGTCTCTAACATCGGTCTTGAGCAGCTAATCACTCTGAGTCTGCCGCTGATCCTGATGCTGTGCCCTGTATCAATCGCATTGGTATTGGCAGCATCTTTGTCTCTGACTAAAAACCAGAAGCTGAAATACTTGGTATTTACCGCCTTTATCTTTGGTGCACTAGACACATTTTCTGTACTGAATATGTTCAATACTGCAACAGACAGCTTCCTGCAACAATGGATGCCGCTTTACCAGCACCATCTGAGCTGGCTGACACCTTGCGTACTTTTGATTGTTTTCCTGTTCGCAGCCAATAAACCAGCACAAAACCAACAACCTGTGATGGGTTAACCCGCAGCTTCGAACTAAACAAACTAGAAAGCTCCCCCTGACATATCGATGTCTGAGGGAGCTTTCTTGAATATATCAACAAGGAAAAGAGAAAACGTCAGTCAGAATGGTATGGCATGTGTGGCATCCTGCTTCGACTCATAAGTATTGCCGTCACTTAACCAGAAAAAGCCAAATTTTCTTTCATATAGATAATAATGCTGATTCTTTTTGACGACTTTAAAGCGATTATTCCTGCCTTTAGTATCAAACAATATTTTCATCACATTTCCTCTTCTAAATCCAACCGCTTTTCACTGCAAAATGAATGCTCCGGGTGCCAAATTCATGACAAACACAATACAGGTATTTGACACTTTTTTGTTTAGAGATGTGATGGTTATGGATTTTGTATAAAAAAAAAACTGAAACTTGATGAAAATGAGAATATTGTTAAATACAGCAGGCAATAAAAAACGGCGCCTGATTGAAGGCGCCGTTTCTAAATTCAAATTCCACAATGGAATTATTGATCGTTTTGCTCCAACGTTTCCTTGCCGGTCATAAACGCTTCCAGAATCTCAGGTGTCAGTTCACCAGCCTCTTCCAGACGCTTAAGCTCAGCAACAATACGCTTTTGCTCTTCGATCGATGGTACCGGCAGCTCCGGCTCTTTCTCAATACCTTCAGGTATACTCAGATTATCCAGCATGTAACTACTCTTGCTTTCTCAAGTTAACTGCGGGCAGTATACCCCAAACCAGATAAGAAATATTGATCACAACTACCCAGCGGGGCGTTTATCTGCACCCAATGGTCAAAATGCCATCACACTCAATATCCTACCAAGCTCCTTAATACCGTTTATAAAAAAACCGGAGTCAGCTACTCCGGTTTCACTATAGTCAGTTTGAATCTGTCAACTCAGATTCAGAGCTGAAAGATTTACCAGTTGACGACCTGAATCAATATGAATCGTCGTAATACTCTGGAAATTCATCACGTTGTTTTGCTATCCGGCGCTTTTTCTTCCTTGAGTGCTGATTAAATTCGCGAAGATCATCTTCAAATTCAAATTTACGTTTAGAACGCGATCCCTTGCTGAATTTTTGATCTAACTTAGCCATGTGCGTTTCCTGAAATAACTCCAGAGTAAAAAAATGCTACTGATTAATTGAACACTTGCAACGATGGTAGTAACAAGCCACACATCATTACCGAGATTTACTGAATAATAATAGTCGTGTATTACAAAAATGCTAAACAACGCAGGTCCCGACCCAAAGAGTGCCAGCACCATCATAGAAAATAAGGAATTTGTGATTTTCATCGGGCTTGTATCTACCCTCCTACAAAGCGGAGGGTACGAGAAAAAGCCCAGCGATGTACAACAAGTTTTTTTACTGCTGACGAGCAAGGAAATTGATTAAACGCTTTCGATCACAGTATTGAAAGGAACTGCCCGCATGGCTTCAAGCAGCCCTTCTTTGTCACTGTCTTCACGCCATACCAGATAGAGCGACTGCTCCATCACCGGCGCTCCGGGTACGGTATACAAAGTACCGTCTTCAACACTTTGCGCCACAACCGGCGATGGCAAGTAACCAACAGCACGGTTATTCAGCAGATACTCCAATGCCATCCGGCTAGAGTGTGTGTGCATCACCGGCGTTTTCTGTAACTCACTGATACGACCGTGTTCCATAGAAAAACGAGTACCCCAGTCAAGGTAAACCAGTGGATATGAGTTAACGTTCTCCATTGTGCAATCCGGATCTTTGGTAACCAATTGCAACTGAAAATCACGAACTTGTGTTACCTGCAGATTCTCAATACGTGGCGGCTCACTGGTAATGGAGACATCGATACTTTTATCCAGGATCTGTTTCGCCATACTCTTTCTCGGCACAGATTCTAATCGTAATGCCAAGCCTTCAACGGTGGCATAGATACGGTTAATCCAGTCAGAGATACCATCAAACTCCCAGAACATTGGTGATGCACCGATGGTGACCTGAGTGTTCAGGGTTTCAGATAACGCCACATCCTGTTTAGCCCGCCCCCAGGTCTGCAAGATTGCCTCAGCATAAGGTTGAAGACGCTCGCCAGCAGCGGTGAGGTGAACATTACCGCGCTGCCTTGAAAACAGTTCATTACCAATTTGAGATTCCAACTGACGAACGCGGAAGCTGACCGCAGACTGAGTTAAAAACAAGTTATCTGCCGCTCGCCCGAAATGGCGGGTTTTCGATACTTCGAGAAATGTTCTGAGTAATTCTGTATCCACAAACGTTCTCAACCAGTGAAAGGAGTTAATTAAAGGGTCGATAGTACACTCTGCATTATATAAAGCTTAATCAAATTTTTTTATCGTCACAGCGAAAATAATTTGTTTTACAAGACACCCGAGCTATCTGAATATCTGCGCAAATCTCGTCAGGAAGCAATGCAATGAGAAGTGAAGGTAAATTTTACGACGATAAAAATTTCCCACGCGGCTTCAACCGCTCTGGTGTTTTCACCATCAGCGAAGCCACGTTGCTTGAAAATTATGGCCGGACCATGAGAAGCCTTTCTGAAGGAATATCTCAACCGGTCAATGAGGCAGAAATTCAATTTCTTGCCGAAATCAAAGGTCAGCTTGAAGTGAAGTCTGACTTTGCAAAATGTTGGCTCAAATACATCAATAAAACGACCAACAAAGTAAGACGTTACACCTTATGTGCCTCTCAGCGAAAAAATGTCAGTCATTACGAATACGATGACAGTGACACCGAGAGCGACGGTGACAACGACCTGGATTATTAATTTCCAGGGTAATTAATTACCCGTTTCTATTTATTTCAAAAGCAATTAAGCCATCCACATTTGTGCGATGGCTTAGTTCTTTATTGCCTGTCATCAGCGACAGATAACTTGGTAAACCTGATATGAAAATTTGTTTTGTAATGTACCCGTGGGACAAAGTTGAACCAGAAACAGATTCAACGCTGCGCCTGATCCATGAAGCTGCCAGCCGTGGCCACACGGTGGCAATTACAACACCTAATAATCTAACTATGCGTCACAGTACGGCAATCGCCTTCTGCAAAGTTCTGAAACAGGGTGAAGTATCAAGCAATATCCCAAGTTTTTACCGTAAGGCAGAGTTCCGTAAGGCTCAGCTGCCGCTGGCTGGCTTTGATGTTATTTTCATGCGCGCTAACCCGCCGCTGGATACCATGGCGTTGAACTTCCTGGATTCCGTTCGTGATCATACCTTCATCATGAACGACATCGACGGTTTGCGTGTGGCTAATAACAAGCTTTACACAACGTCTTTGCCGGATCCGAATAACGAATTTATCCCAGTAACTCACGTATCTAAAAACCGTGAGTATCTGGAGCGTGTGCTGGACGAAAGTCCTAACAACCGCATGATCATAAAGCCACTGAATGGCTATGGCGGCAAAGGCGTAATCCTTGTTGAGAAGAGCGCGAAATCAAGCGTTAAGTCACTACTTGATTTCTATATCGGCGACGATAAGAACTACGTAATTCTGCAGGATTACATTGAAGGGGCCGAAGAAGGTGACGTTCGCATCATGATGCTGAACGGTGAACCTATCGGTGCTATGCGTCGGGTTCCGGCAGCTGGTGATGTTCGCTCGAATATTCATGCCGGCGGTAAAGAAGTGAAGCACACCTTAACAAAACAGGAACTGCGCCTGTGCAAGCACATCGGTCCGAAACTGGTTCGCGACGGCCTGTATTTTGTCGGTCTGGATGTCATTAAAGGCAAGCTGGTTGAAGTTAATGTACTTAGCCCGGGTGGTATTACCCGTATCAATCGCCTGAACCGAACAAAACTGCAGCGTAACGTACTGGATTTTGTAGAAAGCGTCGTGGTCGCCAAAGAAGTTAGCATCGCTCGCAAAAACGAATACCGCAAGGTGATTGCAGATGCTGCAACTTACTGAAGCCGAAGTGCTGGATAAAATCCGGCAGTGTATTCCGTTTGAAGCCCAGCTTAACGATGGTAGCCTGATAATTCGAATCAGTGAATATCAGCCTTATATTGCAACAGCAATCCATCATGGTCACCGCCTTCGCGGTGACCTGCTTCCTAAGTGTGCGTTGAGCGAAGAAGAGAGGTACTTCGAAGAAGACCCATTTACCGGCGACTTCATTTCGTCGCTACCGATTGTCTTGCAGGGTGAGGACTCTCGTTACGAATACGACCTGAACAGGCCACCGGCTAGTTGTATCTATGATGAAGCATGGGGACACAAAGTCTGGTCTGAAGATTTAACGGACGTTGAACGTAATGTGTCACAAGCAAAGCATGCTTGTTACTACCGTATCTTGGGTTGCCTTATCGCAACCCTTGAAGAGCGTTTCGGACTTTGCCTGTTGTATGACATCCACTCATACAACTATCGTCGCATCGAAAAAGACACGCCGGTATTTAACCTGGGGACGAAGCAAGTCAACGGCAGAAGATGGCATAAAGAACTGCAACAGTTAGTCAGCCGACTCAATGAAGTTGAGCTGCCAAATGTTGACGTTTCGGCAAAAGCGAATGATGTTTTCAAAGGCATGGGCTACCAGGCCACTTTCGTCAAAGAGAACTTTACTAACACCCTGATCATGCCGATTGAGGTGAAAAAGATCTACATGGACGAAAACCGTGGTGAGAACTTCCCGCTGGTAATCGAAAAACTGAAAGAAGCGATGAAAACCGTGCTCACAGAGCACGCAGCAGAAACCATAGTTCGAAGAACAAAGGTAAGACGAGTCACCGGCAGTGATGTGCTGGCCTCAAAACTACCACGAGAGGTTATCAAGCTGGATCGCCAGCTGTATTCAATTGCGAAAGGCATTAATACACTGAGCTATATCAACCCGATGAACCTCAAGCAGGAAAAGCGTCGTTTCTTCCTGAAGCCACACGAATATCAACCCCGGTTTACCTATCGGCAACTGGATATTGATCCGTACAAATTCAGGGAAAAGCTCTATCGCTTGCCGGTTGAGGATATTCGCGATGCTGATATCCAGAAAATGTACCGTAAGGTAATTGATCAGTTGGCTGTGCGAATTGATCTGCTGACCAGTATCGGCCATGAAGAGTTTCTTTATAACTCGCTACGCTATTACGGCCAGCCTGATGAGCAGGATATTGCCAACGCTAACTTTATCCTCCATGCAAGGGAGTATGAAGAGCCGGAGCCTGAACTCATCAGTGCTCAGGATGCGATTGCTGCTTTTCATGAAGCAGCAAAAAATTACGATATTCCCTGCAAGATTGTCGGCACACAAAAACTGATTGCCCGGGCGATGGTGAGCGGCCGCACGATTAAGATTAACTTGAACAGCCTGTTTTCACAGAAAGATCTGAATGCCCTGATCCATCATGAAATGGGCGTGCATCTGGTCACCAGTGTGAATGCAGATCAACAGCCACTGAAAGTGCTTAAACTCGGCCTGCCAGGCAATACACATACTCAGGAAGGGCTGGCAATTTTGTGTGAGCATCTTTCGGGCAGCTTCCCGCTGCACCGACTGAAGATACTGGCACTGCGTGTATTGGCTGTTGATTTCATGGTTCGCGGCGAAAGCTTCAGTGATACCTACAATCACCTGAAGTTTACTTATAACCTGTGCAAAGGTGAGGCATTCACAGTAACAGCCCGCGCTTTCCGGGGCGGTGGCTTTACCAAGGATTATCTGTACCTGAAGGGATTACGGGATGCGCTGGTTTATTACCGTCAGGAAGATCTGAGTTCACTGTTTGTCGGCAAAACCGGGTTTGAATTTAAACCCTTGCTTGATGAACTGATCACCAGGGATATTCTGCGTAAGCCTGTATTCATGCCGAAGGCGCTGATGAAACAAGCTGGAGATGATCCTATTATCGATTTCATGCTGAATTGCATAAAGTAAGCACTTACGATCAATGGAACAACTGACTCACAAGCTTTGAACAAACACCCGCAGGTTAATAAACTTGCGGGTGTTTTCTATCAGCTTTCATAAGCTTAACAACTCATCTTTCCGGCTTAGCTATTCCTATTCCCACTCCCACTGCCTGCCTTCATGCTCTTGTGAAAACATCATACGGTAGCCACTGATGTTTTTATGGGGGATATCCTGCATCACTTTATGGAACTGCTTGCTATCGAGGTGGATCAGATTTTCATGATCACCAGATTCTATATACAACTCATTCTGCTCAAGCAGAAGATCGTCCAGCAGCATATCAACCTGATAAGCCTGTCCCAACGACGGAACAGCACCCGGTTCACAGTCCTGAAATATATCTGACAGTTCATGTTCACTGATCAGGAAAAACTGTTTACCCATCATACGGCTGATTTTATCAATCATCACACGCCGATTAGATGGAACAACTGCCATCAGGTATTCACCATCCTGATCCTTGAGCATAACGGCTTTCGCAACTTGCGAAGTCGGAACATGTGCAGAGATAGCAGAGCTGAAAGATGTGTCGGTATGACGGTGTTTAGTAAGACTGAAATCCACATTATGACTGTTAAGGAATTGTCCTACTGTAATTGCCATGGCCATAATCACCTCCAGGGGAAGTTATTCCTACAGCAAAAGTATGGGAGGCGATAGCTGTTTTTGCGAGGTTATATGGCAACTTTTCAGAGTAAAATTGATCTGGCTATAGTATGAGTATTACGTCTATGCTCGCACGCGTCTCACTTGCCAAAAAGCGCTTCGCCAATACGGGTTATCGAGTCGGGAGATCATCACCCCGCGTGAAGTCGATGCATGAAGAAACGAAGCATTTCCTAAATAGATGCCGACATGCCTGACTTTTCGGCCTGTTTTGAAAAAGACTAAATCCCCTTCTCTTGCCTCACTCAATGGGATCCACTGACCCAACTTTGCCTGCTCTGCGGTTGTTCGCGGTAACATGATATTAAATACATCAGAGTAACCTACCTGAACAAAGGCGGAACAATCGATACCCTGCTTGCTGCTGCCTCCGAGCCGGTATGGCGTCCCTTTCCATGACGCATAAACATCCCCGAAAGCTCCGGTTGATACTGATGTTTTCTCATCCCCGCCACCAGCTGACATAGATTTAAAGGCATCGTCATGACTGTTAGACGCGCAACCAGAAAGCATCAACATAGATAAACAGAGCAGCCATGATAAACAGTGTTTACTCATTAATTTATTCTTGTTCCTCACATCTACATCCCTGATAAATCCGGATAAAACCAAACAAGCATTACGTATTATCTGCAACTCTGCTGGCAAACAAATTCAATTACAAATTTCAGCCCAGAAGAAAAAACTCCTCACTATGTGGCATGATATAAATCGCATTAAACTTAGATAAATTATGCAATCAACACAAGTCAGGGAAGATAACCAAATGCAAATATTTCCGCTCAGAGCATACATTAGCGATGATATCGGCACTATTGCCCAAATATACCAACAATCAGCAACAGAACTTGGAAGTCCTTATTACTCTGCTGAGCAAATCGAAATATGGGCCGGTTATCCGCAGAATAACCCTGATGAGTTCGAAGAATTACTTGGTCAGGGCCATACCTTGGTTGCGACAGACGACAAAAACAAGCCAGTTGCTTTTGGCCAGCTTCATCCGGAAAACCACCTGACATTACTTTATGTGCTGCCGAAGTTTTCACGTAAGGGAATAGGCAAACAAATTTGCGCCACTCTTGAAGCCATTGCCCGGAGCAAAGGACAGAAAAGCCTTAGTGTCACCGCCAGCAAGGTATCGAAAGGTCTTTTTGAGCAACTTGGTTTTGAACTGATCGAAGAGGAAATTTCACTACGAAACAACGTTGCTTTTGAGCGTTATAACATGGTCAAGCAACTCTAATACTTTGCGTTTCGCAATAACAAAAAAAGAGAGGCGAAGCCCTGCTCGCCTCTAAAACTCCACACAACAGAAGAGACTTCGCACAACGAGCTGCATTGACTAATGCCTGCTATTTGCTGTGTCAAAATCTAGTCTCTTTATCGCGCTTATAGTGACAAAATTCCAGCGATATTTGCATTTGTAGTCACAGATGGGATTGACTTCATATCTGAACTGAAATTAACGCATTTATCTTTAAATAATTATGGAGACACACAACCATTCTAAATTACATAACTATTCCCAATTGCACAGCTATGCACCTCGCTTATCTGACTCACTCTGATAAACGATTTCACCTTCCAGCATGGTCAGCGAAACATTAACCTGTGGTATCTGCTCAGGTTTAAGCTCCGTAATATCCTGATCAAGGATAACGAAATCCGCAGACTTACCGACATCAATACTTCCTGTAATCCCCTCAAGCCCTAAAGCTCGCGCAGGATTTATCGTGTATGCCGCAATAGCCATGTGAATGTCAGAAAACCCATGGCTTCCCATACTCAGGCTTTTGGCAATACCTTTCAGCGGTGAAAACTGCGAAGTCGCCCAACCGCTACTCAGGGTTACGTTAGCTCCGGCCACAGATAACGCCGGCATTAATGTGTCCTCCAGAGTGCGATTTTTTCTGCTCCTCTCTGAGAGCACCGTAGAGTCTGTGATATTACCAATTTGAAAATCAGCCGAGACATTGAGTGAAGCAAAACGAGGCACATCCTCACGGCTTATTACTCCCTGAGAATGAATGGAGAAAACCTGATCAATATCCTGAAGACGGACATCCTGAATCGCATTCAACGATGCTTTAACCGCTTCATCACCGGTCGCATTAATGTTGACTCCGAAACCAATTTTATCCAGCCTTTCTAGCCAGGCCGTCAGCTCTGAAGGAGAAATATAAAACACGCCATTGGTTTCTGATACTAACGTCGGTGACGAATACGGTTCTGATAATCTAGCTGTACCCGCGGTATAACTTCCATCAAGATTCACCTTGACCTGATTGATGATCAACCTCGAAGTTAAGTCCTGACGAGCAATCCCAGAGAAATAATCAAGCTGTTCTTTCATGGACAAATGGGGATAAAGCCACGGCCGAACCGTAACCCTGGCCGACAAATCGCCATTAGCCAATATAGTTTCCCAAACCCGATTCCAACCACGATGCCAGTAACTGCGAGCATCACCGAGTGTTGTGATCCCGTTTCGCGTCACATTTTTCAACCCATGAACCACATTCGGGTAATTAATATGACAAAGATCAGGATGTACAGCCCTGGCCCGACTGATCACTTTTTCACCGGCAGAACCCAATAAAACACCAGTGAGTGACGCTTTGTCAGCAGTTTTTATGATTCTGCCACCAGGTGGGTTAATGCTGTAGCGATTAAGCTGAGCCGTTTCCAACGCACGCGAGTTAACCCATACCATATCCGAGCTCAGATCGATCAGTACCACAGGCCGCTCAGGAAAGAACTTATCAAGCCACTGCTTAGGCATAAATGAAGGCTTATTCATCCGAGGTAACAATCTGGAAAAACCTATCACCCATGTTGATTCAGGTATCGCAGCGGCACATTTTGCCAGCACACCTGCCAGTTCAGAGTAATCATCCGTTGAAGGCAGCGGGCAACTACCTTCTACCGCGTAAGCCTCTTCAAATACATGGTTATTCAAATCAATAAAGCCAGGTAAAAGCGCTCGACCATCGATATCAATAACCTTTGTGGTCTGCGTTATTTTCCCCTTCACTTCATCATAATTACCAACAAAGCTAATCATGCCGTCAGTGACAGCAATCGAGTCCATTCCCTTCTTCTGATAGATATTGGCATTAATAATAACAGTATCAGCATGGCGGGAAAGCTTTGCCAAAGCAGGAGATGCCCCTAAATTACACACACATGCAAGAAGCAATAAAATCCATTTAATTTTACAAGTAATAACCATCCACTAAGCACTTTGTTTCTTATTGTTCTGGGTATCAGAACAAAACATCAGGCAGGGTTCAACAGTTACTATCCTGAAGATGCTATTTTTTTGATTTCTCTTTCTTTCTGACTACGATTAAGTCGAAACAAGGTCAATTCATGGACATTAAGCCCATAATGAAATAATGAACAAGCTCATCAACTAGCGTTTGAGTAAAATTCATTTCATAATAGTGAACAATCAGTTGCTTACTAACTGACTTGATTGTGATTTTTTGAAGATTAATATTATACCCAAGTGATCTCAGGATCGGATTCATAGAGTTCATTTGGGTATAAATGTACTGATTAGTACAGGCAATGAGTATCTTCAGCCAGACTTGTTGTGTTTATGAAAGTGACGATACAACGCCTCTGCTCTCTACTGTAAGGTATGCCTGTATACATCAGGTAGATGTACAAGTAACAAAGGAGTGACTGTGCTTTCTTTTATCCGCATGATTTTAGCGGCAATATTTATCATCATTACCACGATATTTGCTTTGGTTTACTGTCTTTTCAGCCCCCGGGACCCAAAGCACGTGCATTTTTTCTGCCAGTGGTTCAGAGTTCTGCGAAAAATTGTCGGCCTTGAAGTCATTGAACGAGGAACCGAAAAGGTAGCTGATGTCCAAAAAGGCGTTTACATTTCGAACCATCAAAATATTTTCGACTTTGTTACCTCGCCGGGTATGCTGCAACCACGTACAGTTTCTATCGGCAAAAAAAGCCTGTTGTGGGTACCCTTCTTTGGCCTTTTGTACTGGATCACGGGTAACATACTGATTGATCGTGAGAACAAAACCAAAGCCAGAAACACCATCAAGCAAGTGTCGGATGCAATTCATAAACGCAACCTATCAGTCTGGATGTACCCTGAAGGCACCCGAAGCAAAGGTCGAGGTTTACTGCCTTTCAAAACCGGTGCATTTCGCATGGCAATTGAAGCTGGTGTTCCTATCATCCCTATGTGTGTCAGTTCAACCCACAACAAAATTTCTCTAAGCAGTAAAGATAACGGCGTAGTTATTGCTGAAATGCTGGAACCGATTGATGTATCTCAGTACAGCATGGATGATGCACGAATGCTGGCAGATAAGTGCCATGCCATGATGGAAAACAAGATTGCCGAGCTGGATGCCGAAGTTGAACAACTTGAACTTGAACGCATTCCGGTGGAAGTCAAATCAAGCTGATCCGTTTGGACCAAGCGCAAAAAAGAGCATCTGAAGATGCTCTTTTTTATTTCATTAAAATCACGCCTGCGCCGTTACAACTTATTCTGGTATTCCTGACGAGTCTGATTGTTATCGCTCAGCAAAGCGGAACAAGCTGTCGATCTGAATTGGGCAATCCCCAACCTGATGAACAACATCTTCTGCCTGTTTCAGCGAGTCATAGCTACATGGAATTCCATAGCTGTCGGTAAGCGGGAAATCATTTCCTTCCGCATCTCTGAAATTGATACTCCAGCCTGCACTTAAAAAATCATGGACAAGACGAGCTTCAGTGAACGAGTGCTCTGCCATCATCTGGCGACATTCTGAAAGGACCATAACGCTACCCTCATGCTTGATGACTCACTGTAAATATAGCTGATAAAATTAACATCTATAAACTAAGGGTAATAACAATCTAGATAAGTACCTGTTAAAGCCAAACAAAAAGGCCGTATCATTATGATACGGCCTTCTCTCTTTACTATTCCTGTTTACAGGAAAGAACGACAAGCTTACAGATACTGCTTAGCCACATCAGAAGGTTCAAGCTCCTGACCTTCCAGCTGCGCGTTCCAATTCATGCCAACCAGAACACCATCTTCTGACAAAGTGATCATCCAGTCTTCCACGAACACATCCAGCGGGATCATTACTGCTTCAAACTCTTCCCACTCATCAACACAATGAAGTTTGGCATCCTCTTCATTTGACCAGAAAGGCATTACCTCTGAATTTTCGTACTCAGTAGAATCAACAGATAACCAGTCACCCTCTTCGTTGCACAGGCCCCATACCTTCAGGGTCTCTTTTGTTTCTGCAACAAACAGATCGCTGTTTGCCTGAATATCTGCGGTTAACTTAGTCATTGTATTCTCTCTTCATTTTTGCCAGATGGCATACACTCATTACAGAACCCGGTATCATTACCACCGCGTTTCTGTTGATAGGACAATAATAACAAAATTCGCTGTAATGGAGTGAGCTAATTTATTGGCTGGCAGGCAGTTATACCAAATTCGTCACCGTACTCTATATTCTAATAATTAACCGTTACGCTTTGAGGTTAATTCGATGATAGGGATTAAGAGGAACAGGGCATGGCAACAGTTGATTGGCTGAATTACCTGAGTAACCAGAAGACACTGGCACCCCGTGCGCACCTGATTGAGGCCCACCATGTTCTGTGTAATCTGACCCAAGAAAAAGTCGCCGTCGACTGTGGTTGTGGATCCGGGCGAGACACTATTTACTTACTTGAGAAAGATTATCAGGTTTTTGCCTTTGATAATGATATTAAGTGCCTTGAAATACTAACTGAACATCCCTTGGCTGCGGCAAGTCCGAAACTTGATGTTCAGTTATGCAGTTTTAGCGAATTTGAGTTTCCTCGAGCCCACCTGATCAATGCCAGCGCCTGCCTTTTCTTCTGCCCAAAAAGTGATTTTCCCAGGCTTTGGCTACAAATTGAAAACAGCCTGTACAGTGGCGGCATCTTCTGCGGTCACTTTATTAGCGCCGTTGATATCAATATAGATGAAGAGCTACCAGTACTCACTCATACCCGACATGAAATCGAGCAACTATTAAGTGCTTTTTATATTGTGTCATGGAAAGAAAAACAGGAGTTTTCTGCCCAGCTGACAGGAAAAAAACGTCCCTGGCTGGTTCACACCATTATTGCCATGAAGAAATAATTCCACCTCAGACATTGTTATTCCAATTAGTTATTACTGCTTATATTTCAGCAAGTTATTTGTCGCACAAATTGCTTTATCCCGAGATGGATAAATGACAAAATACCTGTCTGCTTCCTTCTGTCACCCTTGCTAATTTTTTGGATGGCCAACTTATGCAATCACATCGCGCTGGCAATGCCTTAGCGGCGTTTTCGTTCGTCTTATGGGGCATATTGCCTCTTTATTACCAGTTTTTACCGCAAGCAGATATAAACGAACTGCTTGCGTTACGAATTCTCTTCTCAGTACCGTTTATGCTGCTTGCTATGTGGCTGATACGGCGTCCACTTCCGACCATCAGAACAATTTTGGCGGATAAGCGCTCCTTGCTGATGTCAGCAATCGCAGGTTGCATCATGTGTGTATCCTGGTATGCATTTACCTGGGCTCTGACTCATGATCAGGTACTGGCAGCCAGCCTGGGCTTTTTTATTAACCCTCTGTTTGCAATAGCACTTGGTGTTATCTTCCTTAAGGAACATCTTTCAAAGGCCCAGGTAGCTGCGGTCGTTCTGGCCATTGCCGGTATTGGTTACCAAGTCTGGCATTATGGTGAACTTCCATGGATTTCACTGATTATGGGCAGCTTCTTTGCCCTTTACGGACTGAGTAAAAAATATATTCGCTATGATGCGCTAACATCTGTTACGGTTGAAGCCGCCGTGCTGGTTCCTTTTGCGCTGCTCTTCATGGCTTCACTATGGATAAAAGGTGACAGTGTCGCGCTGTCTGCAGATACGAATACATTGCTGTTATATATTGGTGCAGCTCCGGTAACACTGGCACCATTAATCTTCTTTGCACTGGCCTTGAACCGCACCAGCCTGACCATGGTTGGTCTGATGCAGTATATTGAACCTACTTTGCAGTTTTTGCTCGCTATCATGCTATTCGGCGAAGTATTTGATGAAGTAAAAGCAGTAAGCTTCGGCTTCATCTGGCTGGGGTTACTGCTTTGCACACTGGAAGCTTTACAGAGTACATTCCGCAAAAAGTTCAGCCCGGCCGAAAGCGCAACGCTGTGAGATTCTCACATAAAAAGCACCGTATGCACGGCGGTGCTTTTACATAATCAGCTCCAAGTCTTTGCACTCCGTATTTTATGAGAACCCGATATGTCTGATATTAAGCTCCTTCAACAACAGTTAGCTCAATTCGCTGCTGAGCGTAACTGGGATCAATTCCACACACCGAAGAATCTAGCAATGGCGTTGAATGGTGAAGTTGGCGAGCTTACCGAGATTTTCCAGTGGCTGACGCCAGAGCAGAGCGAACAGCTTCCTCACAACAAGAAAACTCATCTTGAAGAAGAAATAGCTGATGTGTTTATGTACCTGCTAAGACTGGCAGATCGTTGTGATGTCGATATTATCAAAGCCTGCGAAACCAAGCTGGAAAAGAACCGAAATAAATATCCAGTTGAGAAATGCTATGGCAGCGCAAAAAAATACAATGAGCTGTAAGTAAGCTGGTTCCCAAAGCAATACAAAACTGTTCAAAGTTCACACTTAAAATGCACACAGTTGCTTATGCGAAAATCAAGCGGATAATTACTTGTAGTGACTCTAAATTCCCTCAAGTTCACTAATTGTGAGTCAGAACAGCTCCGGAGAAAATGACATGAACTTTCATGAGACATTCAACGATAGCTACGCAAGATGTCAGAAAGATCCAAACTTTATCATCTTGTTTTATGAGTTGTTTATCGAGAAAGACGACCGCTTCAGGCTACTGTTTTCCAACGTCGATATGTCAAAGCAATACCGGATGCTGAAGGCTTCAATCTCAATGATAATGCTGGCATCTACATCCGCAGAAGCCAGGGATTACGTAAAAAAACTTGGTAAGCGCCATGGACCAGATGGTATCGGAGCTGAACCGCTCGATTTTGATATATGGCTTACCAGCCTGCTGGAAGCAGTAAAAATGTGTGACTACCAATATAACAGTGAAATTGAACAGGCATGGAGAAAATGTTTCAGTCTGGGTATCGCGATTATGAAGGAGGAATGCGCCGCAAAAAAATAGTTTCATCCAGTTCAAATCAGGTATCTACAGCAACCCACTACACTTTAATTACAGAATCGCTCACATGTAATTGAAGTTTAATGCAATGATAAAACTCCGACACCGTCACCGCTTGTGGCTGTTAATACTATCAGCCCTTATTCTCACCTTGCTTGCGGTTTTATTTTCCCCTATCCATCAGAGCCGGAACTTTTACGACTATGCAGATCAAAGAACGATCTTATCGATTCCTAACTTCTGGAATGTGATAACAAATTTGCCTTTTGCGCTTGTCGGTATCATTGCTCTCAGGAACGGCAAAAAGCCTGATACCCTAACCCTTGAGCCGACGATGCGCAATGCATACCTAACAATGTTCTGGGGGCTTATCGCAGTCTGTATCGGCTCAGGCTATTATCATCTAGTGCCAAATTCATTCAGTCTTATGATCGATCGTATTGCCCTAAGCATTGTATTTATGGCGCTTTACTGCATTGTACTGGCAGAATACATTTCACCGAGCCTAGGTAAGCGCCTGCTGTTGCCTCTCATCGTATACAGCACGCTTTCTGTTATTTACTGGTACATTACAGATGTCACAACAGGAAGAGGAGATATGTCGGCTTATGTTCTGGTTCAGGTTATTCCCATCATCCACCTTCCAATTATCATTGCTTTGTTCAAAGCTAAATTCAGTCACGGCAGATGCTACGTTTTCGCATTAGTTTCCTATGTTATATCTAAGTGGGCAGAGTCAAATGACGAACTGCTTTATGAACTGACCAACGGTTTCAGCGGCCACAGTTTTAAACATCTGTTCGCTGCTTTAGGCGGGTATTTTGTCTATTGGGGATTAAGAAAGCGTCGGGTATTAAAAAACTTCAGCTCGGTTTAAACCAGCAACTAAATATCACAATTACCGTTTTTCTTTTGGTTCACACTAATCCGCAATGAACTATAAAAAGGCTGTGATTAATCACAGCCTTTTCGTATAACTCATTTATGAATCAATCAGAAGCGGTAAGAAACGCTTAGGTAGACAGAATCCAGAGTAAAGTCATAAAGCTCAGTAACCATATAATCTGAGTAAAAACCGGGACGGATTTCTTTCTCCTCAGCAAAGAAGAAATCAGCTTCATAAGCAAGTCTTACACTTAGCGCATTCAATGCTGGTGGCATATATTCAAGACCAAAACCATAACGAAGACCTAGGTATTTATCTTCGCTCATTACTTTTTTAGATTCATTCAAATCAATCATTGATAAGCCCAAAACACCGAATGGACGTAAACCATTATTGAAGGTGTAACCCGCATTTGCGGCAAAAGACAACGCTTCTGGGGTCCAACTATGTACTGTGATTTTCTGATGATTCAGTACAGAAGTACCCTGAATATTAGCATCCCCGTAATTAGTATACTGAGCTTCCAAAGCAAGAGTTCGGTTAAGTTGATAACCGGCAATTAATTTGTACGTATTACCACTTTCCTCTACTTGATAAGAATCTTCAAAAAAATCATCTTTATCATCAAGGCTTGTTGAACCGACACCAGCACCGATATAAAAACCCTGTACACCTTTTGCGTGAGAAAACGAGGCTACACATAGGGTACTTAACACCGCTAATAATTTAATATATTTCATAATTTATTATCTTAAGTTTAATTATTCTACTTACACTTCAACCTGCAGCTTTTTGAGTCAAAACTAGCACATTAATAAATTCAAACAAGAAGGTCTCATTTATAAATAACTGAAACTAATAGTTCATGCTTTATTATTAAAGCCTGAACATATACCCTGGTGACATATTTATAATGTAATGGTAGTAACTATGATATGAACTGAAGCACAGCCAATATACCCTCGAATGTAAGCCTGACATGGAATTATTTGAATATTCTTTTAAGAATCAAATAAATAAAAGACAAACCAACAAGAGCTGCATATTAAAGTATTAATGTTTAATGAAGCCGTGAATAATAGTCATGTTATTATTGATAATATATATATCAATACACAAATCACTGTTACCTGATGAGCAACAATCTATCACTATCTGATATCAAAACCTTTGTCGCCATAGTTTCACAAGGCAATTTAACTAAAGCCGCCGAGCAACTAGGTTCTTCCCGTGCACATGTTTCCCGACAGCTTAGCCAGCTGGAAAAAGACATGGGTGTACAGTTGCTTACCCGGACAACACGCACTCAAAAACTAACTGAAGCTGGTGAAGTGTTTTATCAAACCTGCCACAATTCTTTACAAGCCATTGAAAAAGCAGCGGCTAATGTATTAGAAATGACGAATGCGATGACAGGTACAATTAACATTAACAGCCTTGGCGGTGTTTTTGGTGAGGACTATCTTGCAAAAGCCCTAGCTGAATTTTCTTTACAACATCCAAATATCCGTACAAACCTTTCGTTTGAAAGTCGGCATGTTAACCTGATTGATGAGCAGTATGATTTTGTCATTCGCGCTGGCGAACCTTCAGATTCACGGTTAGTTTGCCGCCCTCTAATGACAATGGAAATGGGATTGTTTGCCTCACCTGAATACTTGGAAAAATACGGAACGGTTGTACACCCTGATGAGCTGAGTCAACACAGGTGCCTTGCTGGCCCCATTGTGAAATGGCAGTTTCAAAACTCTCGTGGAGAACAAAAAGACATACTTATCCCCACAGTGATGAACTGTAATAACAGCCGGGTACTGCGCCAGTTTGCACTTGAAGGTTCGGGAATCACACGGTTGCCGTCTTTCTATTTAAAGCGCGATCTGGAGGAGAAAACCTTAGCTCCGGCCATCAAAGGCTGGTTTATCACCCCGATACCAGTCCATTTAATCTATAACAAACTTCACTACCAACCTGAACGGGTAAAAGTGTTGATCAACTTTCTTTGCGACTGGTTCAGCAAAAAAATAATTTAACGACAGCTCAGAATCAACGGCAGCTAAAGCAACACAACATTGCTTCGGCTGCCGCTTACGCTGAATCAGAATGTTTCCTGTTGTACCAACGTTCGAGACTCAATTCCCTGAATACTGTCGACCAATAACGGTGACATATTTGCTTTCTGTTTATTGTTGAAATCGTACATCACGACTTCTGCCGTCCCGGTTGTCACTACCGCTCCATGCTTCTTGCTGACCACTGCGTATTCCATAGTAAACCTGTCATCATGAAGTTCAGATACCCGACTGCCGATATATAAAGTGTCCGGGTAGGTCACCGGCAGCTTATAACGGCAGTTGGTTTCTCTCAGCACCGGGCCTATACCGGTTTTGTACATTTCATCCATCAATGCCACTTCGCGGAAGTAATCGATCCTGGCCGTTTCGAAATATCGGAAATAAACCACATTGTTAACATGTTGGAAGGCATCCATTTCTCCCCAGGCGACCGGAATTTCTGTAATGACCGGGTATTCTTTCAATAGTTCGTTCATTTGCACTCCTTGCAGTCAGTAATATTTTATTATCGCCGGCTCATACTTCCTGTCCGGAGATATAGTCAGATCAGATTATGGCAAACAGTAATAGAGCATTCGTTCTAACCTTATATTAGTGCTGGTAAAGTACCAAATTCATATGAATCAGTATGATTTTCCTTTAGCAATCACTAACCATTTGTAGCCCTGCTTATACGTGCAGCTAACACTAACTCCGTTCTGTTTGACTAACTTTTCTTCAGTTATGAAAGCGCAGTGTAAAAATCCGTCGTAAAAATACTGAATGCCTTTATTTATAAGGGATAACCGCATATTTTACGGTATCCTTAGCCACCTTTTTTTATTGCCCTGCGGCACAAACCGACGGGCTTAAATTATGAGCCAGCGTGCTCATAGCGAAAGAACAACATTTATGCTTTACAACGACAACCTACCCGTACGCTTCCCGAAAGGGACATTTGCGATGTTTACCGTGTACAGTTTTACCGGTGCATCCATTCTGGCTTCGATCATTTTCTCCCTGCTGCTATTCCTGTCGATCGATGAAAACCCGATGATGCAGGTACTCTTCGGCGGACTGGCCGTCATCTTCGAGCTAGGTAAGTTTTTTGCGTGGTATGAATTCGGTGAGCGCCGCGCACGCCGAAATTACACCGGTGCATTTTCGGCATTTGCTTTCTATGCGGTTTTGGCAGCTATCTCTATCGGTGGCTCTGTCGGTGGTATCAACAGTGCGACCAACAAGGCACAAAGCCACATTACTGTTCATCAGAGCAAAGTTAACAGCTACAACATGCAGATCGCAGCTATCGATAAACAGATAGAGCTTAATAATGTTGCTGCCGAGAAATATATTCAGATGGAACGAATCGCAACTGGCGTAACCCGCATCCAGAAAGAGAACGATAAACTTCGCCAGCAGCAACTAGAACTGGCAGCCGAGCGTGACAGCCTGCCAGTAGTCGGCCAGGGATCAGTGATCGGCCTGATTGACAGCCTGGCCAAATCGCTAAATATTCAGACTCAAACCGCACAGCTAGGGCTAGTCATTTTCCTTTCTGTACTGCTGGACTTTTTCGCCGCATTCTTTGTTGGCTTGATTGGTGAGGAAATCCGTTTCCGTAATCAGTTCCACCGCCTGAATCCAATCACCATTGATGCATTTAATGCCGAGCCTAAAGAGCCTGAATTACTGACAAACCATATGGGTGATTACGACGTAACGGACAGTAAATCGCCAGAGCTGGCCCCTCAAAAAGCAGAAGAGTCAAAAACACCATATGACATGGTGATTGAAGCACTAAGCAGCAATCAGGTTAACTGTACAAAACGTGCCGTCACCCGCTTTTTGAAAATAAGCAGTGAAGAAGTCGACGATATCTTCAAACAACTGCTAGAAAAAGGCATTGTCAGTAAAAAGCCCAACAATCACTACCAGTGGCACGGGGTAACTGAAAGCTGAGTTTCAACAAGGTTTAGAGTTTATAAAACTCACAGAAAGGTAATTTAGCCCACTTTACGGCCTAGCAAAGTGGGCTTTTCTCTACTTATCTTCCGTATCCAATACGCCCCGGCGGATCTGATCCAGTTCGATGGATTCAAACAACGCCTGGAAGTTACCTTCACCAAAGCCCTGATTACCCTTACGCTGAATGATTTCAAAGAACACCGGCCCGATAACGGTATCGGTAAATATCTGCAGCAAAATACCGGTTTCATCACCGTCTATCAGGATCTTTAACCCATTAAGCCTGGCCACATCCTCATTATGGCCGGGAAGACGTTTATCGACGTTTTCATAGTAGGTATCGGGTGTATCCATAAACGCCAGACCACCATCTTTGAGCTTTTGAACTGTGGCATAAATATCTTTGGTACTCAGCGCTATATGCTGTATACCTTCGCCATTGTATTGTTCCAGATACTCAGCGATCTGGGATTTATCATCGCTCGACTCATTTATCGGAATCCGTATTCTTCCACACGGAGAGGTCATGGCTCGTGACAGCAAACCAGTCATCTTACCTTTGATATCGAAGTGACGGATTTCCCTGAAATTGGCAATACGTTCATAAAAACCGGCCCAAACATCCATATTCCCGCGTTGCACGTTATGTGTCAGATGGTCGATCATTACCAGCCCGGCATCTAACTGCGCCATTCTGGCTTTATAGTCAGGGTAATAGTCAAAGTCGATTTCATAAATATCATGCTCACCATAACGGTCGACAAGATAAATCAGCGAGTCACCGATGCCATAAATTGCCGGTATATTAAGCTCCATCGGACCTGCCTGAGCCGCGCAGGCTGTCGCGCCCTGCTCTGTCGCATACTCCAGTGCCTTCGACGAGTCACGGACCCTAAACGCCATCGCATTCACACTGGCCCCATGCACTCCGGCAAAACCAGCAGCTTGCGAGTGAGCCTCACCATTTACGATAAAATTGATATCACCCTGACGGAACAACCACACCGCTTTGTGCTTGTGCTTTGCTACCTCAGCAAAGCCCATCAGGTGAAACAGGTTCTTCAGGTTTGCAATTCCTTCCGGTGTCGGCGCGGTGTATTCAACAAACTCAAAACCGTCAGTACCCAAGGGGTTTTCAATCTTTTTGCTCATCCTCATGATCCTCACTTTATTCCTCACCAAGCGTGATCACTTCAATCTTATTAATAGGATTAGCAGTTACACCGAAGGTTGATACATTAAGCCGGTAAAAACTGTTACTTGATTGTAAACGCTGCTCGTAAACTCCAATTGCCATCAAAATGAAAGGCAACTCACCAAGCCTTATTTTCCGTGCTGGCTAAACCGCTTTGTTCAAACTATTCAAATCTTTGCTACCGAGTTATCAGTTTCCGAAGCTTAATTACATACCTCTCAGTCTGCGACTAAGATTATTTGAAGAGGTGAAAAAATGAATGTAAATAAGCGCGATAAGCTCAAATTACCAAAACGAAAAAAGCCGGACGTATTATTAAAAGCCGATGCCGAAATTCATCAGCCCGTATTTCATTTCCTGAAAACCGAATTCAACCATGCCAGGCAACATGAAAAAGGCATCAATCGCGATGATGACATTGAATTTCTTCACCAGTACCGTGTTGCTCTGCGAAGGTGTCGGGCGCTGATCAGCCTGCTTAAATCACTGTTTAAAGCAGAACAAAAGCAAATGCTCAAAGTCGAACTCAAAACCATGATGCAGAAAAGCAACCACCTAAGGGATCTGGATGTGTTTCTGCTGAAGATGGAAGATTATTTCTCTGCTTTGGATCATCAGTATCACCAAGGACTTATCTGCTTCTTTGACGAATTACAGTACATGAGGCGAAACACGCACAAAGAGTTAAAACGATGGCTGAAAACAGAAAGTTACGAACAGCAATGCCAGCTTGTAAAAGGACTTATTGCTGAACTCGAATACTGTCCGACTTCCAAAGGACGCAGCAAAAGTAAAGACTTAGGGCGCGAAATGATCTGGCAGCACTTTGAGCAGGTTCTGACGCATTGTAATGAACTCACAATTAACAGTCCGGATGAATCTGTTCATGAACTCAGAATTTGCTGTAAAAAACTCCGTTATCTTTTAGAGTTCTTTACACCGATATTTCCGGCAAAAATCAATAAGGAGCAGATACAGCGTCTCAAACAACTTCAGGATCAACTCGGTGAGTTTAATGACTCATCAGTTCAGCAGTTATTTCTTGAAAACTACCTGAAGGGCAAAGAGCCATCATCAACAACCTTCGCTGCGATCACTCAGCTGAAAGCAATAGCCCAAAGTGAGCACCAGGCTGCAAAGCAGCATGTCATCACTCAGTTAACCCAATTCACCCATCCGGACAATATTGCGAGCTACAAAAAGCTTTACCTAGTCGAAAAAAAAGCCTGAACAAATCAGGCTTTTCACCGCGTTTACCTCAGAACAACTTATCTAAGCTTTCAATGCACGAGCAATATCCTGCTCAATAGACTCTGGCGCTTTGTTTGGCGCGTAGCGCTTAATCGGTTTGCCGTTACGACCAAGAAGGAACTTGGTAAAGTTCCATTTAATATTTTGGCCGAAAAGCCCTGGTAGAGCCTTTTTCAGATATTGGAACACTTCATGGCTGTCCGGGCCGTTGACATCCACCTTTTCAAACATTGGAAAATCAACGCCATAGTTGATCTGGCAGGCTTCCGCAATCTGCTGGTTCTCTCCCGGCTCCTGGCCTCCAAACTGGTTACAAGGGAATCCCAAAATAACCAATCCCTCATCTTTATATTTCGCGTAGAGTTCCTGCAGCCCTTTATACTGTGGAGTAAAACCACATTCACTGGCCGTATTAACCACCAAAACAACTTTTCCGGCAAAGTCACTCATTGCGATTTCCTCCCCGCGAATACTGTTCGCTGAGAGATCATAAAACGTTGTCATTACCTTTCTCCATATACGGAATAAAAACTTTTTCCGAAGCGCACACAGTGAATTTAGCAAATAGAATTAGAATGGTTATTCTATTTATGTCCTGAATCTGCTCTTCTTGTAGCCCTCATAACATATCTACATAGTTTGAGCTCAAAAAGATCATCAACATTGAGAAATAAGCTGTTAGCACAAAAGATGAGTATCAACTTGGATTTAACTCGCAAAAACTTATGAAAAAATAAGGATTCTGAATTTATACAACCACCATAGAATATTAAAAAATAGAACAGTGCTAGTATTCAGCCATCCTTATACCTCAGTTATCTCAAGTATGAAAACACCGTACTTTTCAAATTCATTTAATAGTTTCGCGAACTCGCCTATTCCTAAATAACTTGCCGATTATTTAGTTAAACCAAAGCCACCATAAAACCTTATTTCGACATAAATCAATAAGATAAACCGCAAGCAGTCGATGAAATTAAACTAAATTTCATTTCCACTACTTATTCAGTTCATATTAGATAAAGGAATTATTCAAAATGAAAAAACGCATTTTTGATCTTACCCGTCACGATATTGAAAATATGAAACGCTCGGACTTCATCGAATGTATCCGTCTGTCCGAAGGGCGGACACTGATGGTAGAAAACGTCGTCACCATGGCTCCGCCACTTGAACAGGTATCAGGCGCTGAAATTGCCGCCGCTTTTGGTGCTGACATGATAACCCTGAACTTCCTGGATCTTACAGATCCAAAAGTACGTATCAATGGCGGAGCCGAACAGGACTGCATTGAACCTTTAAGTATTCCTGAACTGAAAAAGCTTACTGGCCGAATCATTGGCTGCAACCTTGAACCTGTTCCGTCTGGTTTTACTGATATCAATGCGGGCCGTTCCCTGACAAAAAAAACAGTAGAAAAAGCAGTTGAGCTTGGCCTTAACTACATCATGTTAACTGGCAACCCGGGTATGATGGTTTCTCAGGAAACGATTCTGGACGCAATCGCTCTAACCCGTGAAGTATCGAAAGATATCCTGATCATTGCAGGGAAAATGCATGGCGCCGGTGTCGGTAACGACTATAACCTGGATATCATTCCTCAGTTTGCCAAAGTCGGCGCTGACATTATGATGTTCCCAGCTCCTTACACCACTCCAGGAATGAATCCAACGCTAGCATCAACCATCATGAATACTGTTCATGAAGCAGGCATGCTAGGTCTGCTGGCAATTGGTACATCTCAAGAAGGGGCCTCTGAGAGTTATATCGAAAAGGTTGCTGTGGAAGCGAAAGGGGCCGGAGCCGATATCGTTCATATCGGCGACAGTGGATACGGAGGCATCGCAATTCCGGAGAACATCATGCGAATGGGGATAACTATCCGAGGCAGACGTCACCAGTTCAAGCGCATGGCTAACCGCCGAGTGTAATTTATTACCTTAATTGCTTATACCGGTGATACATGTTGAGAAAAGACAATAAACCAGTGCCAGTATTCACTCAATAATATGCCAGGCAAACAGAGAGGCATGTACAGCCTCTCTATTTTCTATGAGTCTCATTATCCACGAGTTGATTGCACCTCACAGACCCATTCACACTTGATCCCAGCCTTTTCATGATGTTTATGAATCGCTTCAGCATTAGGAGCTTCCAATACACAATAAATTTTGTTGTCCTTCTCGCTGAACAGGATGTCGTGGTGGGTAACACCGAACTCATCTGGAGGAGCATTCTGTAACTTTTTCAGCTCATCCGCAGTGAATGGTTCCATAGGATGGGTATCAATGAACTTAGGCATGATTGTCACCTCCTTCCGCCCGAGTAATACAGTATTAGCGAGCGCCTCACGGCGAAAAAATCAAGGAGCTCGATTCAAACCTCCCGTAACGTTAGTTCGCCATTAGAACAACTATAGAAAGGATAAGTTGTATAAGCGAGTACGAGATGTTCAAGAGTCCTTGGTCGTAAACAACCTATTTTAAGAAACCTTTATATAATAAAGAAAAAAGCTCATCGCTGTTTCACAAGCATCTTAAGTTGACTTGGGTATAATGGCGCAAAATTTATAGATTATATGAAATAATGACTAACTTACTCAAAGAACTGGAAATAATGGGGCTTGACTCTCTGAGCTTCACTGAACAGGAATCCACGCTGCTGGAGCAGTTTATCGAACACAGCTCTACGTTCTTTGAGCATGTTTGTCAGCAGAAACCGGACAAGCCACACCATGATATGGCTCTGGGCTTACTGACCAAGGCTCATGAAGAAGCATTCAACAACTATCTGGCGACGCAACCAAAAATTGCTGAACTCAAGACTATGTTTACCGATAGTGTCGGCACCGAGCATGCAGGTAAGTTCTCAACGCTCAATCAGGCCGAACTTGTTGTTATCTCATCACTTTGGTTTATGGTTCAAGGTTATACCGGCATTGACTTCAGTTATGCCAATGACAAAGCAGCAGAAACAGCGAACCTGCTAACCGAAAATCAAGCAGAGGTAGAACACGAAGAAAATATGAATGACAGTGAACATTACCGTTCATTGTTCATGAAGGCCTATTATGCTGGCATTGAAGCTTATCGTCAGAACCATCGTGACACCTCCGTTTTGTTAACAATTAAAAATCAGCTAAAACGCTTATTTAAAAGGAGTTAAACCAAACTTCGGCACCATATTCCTTCTGGTTTTCTGAGTAAAGCAATTATTGGGCACTGCATGATTAAAGGTACAGAAAGACTAAACCAGAAAAAAACACACTAATCGATGAAATTTTTTTCATCGATTAAGTTTTTACCACAAAAGGCATTTAACATAACAACATACAATCTTTACAAAACCGATCGTTGAGCATTTTTTGTTCGAGCGATAAACTGCTCATGCTTTAAACAAATATGTTGTTCCTTATACTTTATTCCACGCCTATCACTATTTGATAGGCGTATTTTTTTGTATTGAGTATAAGTGAGGGCAAACAGAGTGATTACTGAGTCAGATCCTCATCAACCCAGTATTTTGAACCGGAAATATTGGCGTCGAGCAGTAAACCTTTCTCACCGATCTGATAAATTGCCATCCCACCATTATACTTTGCGGTTAGCTCTGCACTTTCTGTTCCGGCGACTGCACCGGCTTCTGACGTTGCTTCCCAGCCATCTTTAACGAAACTATCGAACGTTTTCTTATCTTCAAAAAAGATCAACTGCTGGTAGAACTTACCTCCGAGTCCAAGTGCCAAACCTGCGCCAAACATTTTCATGTATGTGCGCTTTCCTGTTTTACGGTCGACCGCGACACCCGCGCCCTGATTAGTATGAAGCATCAGAGAAAATTTACGTGAATCGAACACAGCGTAACCATAAGCAGTATCAAACAATAACTTTGCAGACGGCTCTTCATTAAACAAACGAACAAGCGCTGTATCTGACATGGTATCCAGCGCCAAGCGCGCTTCTTCAGGGGTTTCCGGTTCCAGCATTTCATTTAGCTTGGCTTCACCGGCTTCCAGCCACTCCTTGCCCTTTTCTATCGAGGCATCAGTCCATTCACCTGCGGTATTAAATGCATCTTCACCCCACTCAGAAACCGAATCCCAGGTCTCTTTAGAAAAATCAGTAACATCCTCCCAAGCTTTTTTTGAGCCCTCACTAACCTTTTGGCCAAGATCTGACGCCGCTTTCTTAATCTCTTCCCAACTGGCATGAGCCGGAGCCACCGCAAGGCATAACGCGACTACAATTAGCTTCAACTTCATTGTCTACTCTCCATATAAAACCGGCAACTTATCAGTTGCCGGTTTTCAGTCTAATTTTGCGTCCTTAAAGCTATGTCCGTTATTTTTTCTTCGGACGGAAAGGCTTCATAACGTCTTCATTACACTCAAGGTACGGACCTTCCATCAGATCGATACAATAAGGTATAGCAGGGAAAACAGCATCCAGGCATTCGCGGATAGACTTAGGCTTACCCGGAAGGTTTACAATCAGACTGTCACCACGAAGACCAGCAGTCTGACGAGACAAAATGGCCGTCGGAACAAATTTTAGCGACTCTGCACGCATCAGTTCACCGAAACCAGGCATCATGCGATCACATACGGCTTCTGTAGCTTCTGGGGTTACATCGCGTTTTGCCGGACCTGTACCGCCGGTTGTTACGATCAGGCTGCAGTCCAGTTCATCAGCCATTTTTATCAACGTGGCTTCGATAACATCCTGCTCATCAGGGATCACTTCATAAACCGGTTCCCACTCAGAGGTAAGGTAATCATTCAGAGTTTCAATGATTGCCTTACCAGAAATATCGTCGTACACACCAGCGCTCGCACGGTCGCTTACCGTAACAATACCGATTTTTGCTTTTGTCATTTGTTATCCCTCAGGCTCAAACCTTGCTTCTTCATTATTGCCGACCAGCGAACATGCGCCAGCCAGCTATTCAAACAAATAAAATGCAAGTTTAAGGAATAACAGTGAGCGGATAAACCTCAGGAGTGAAAAAACGTGGAAATAAAGAGAGTTAGTTTACCTCTGGTGACAATATCAGCGTAATGCCACCAAAGATAACTCAGGTTAAATCAGACCCCATTAACAGATATCACCTGACACGTCACATATCCGGCGATATCTGACATCAAGTAGCTCACCTGCCCAGCGACTTCCTGCGGTTCTCCCATGCGTATCGCGAGCTCCTTCACCAACACTCTAGTCGCATCGAAAATAACCAGTTCAACTCCACAGTTCATGAAGTTGGACAGAATGCTTCAGCACCAGCCAGTGATTCTCAACAGGCAGATACAACCGTCGTCGACGGCCAGTCAATTGTCAGTGATAGTATTGCCATCATTGAAAAACTGTCCATGGTTCTCAACAATACAACTGAAGCCATGAATCAGCATCGCCACCATTGAGATGAAATTCCCTGAATGTTGTTGACATCATTCAGGGAATTTCAGAACAGACCAATCTGCTCGCTATGAACGCAGCCACATCTGAGCTCGCTAACCTTGCTGAATCTATGCAGCAAGAAATTGAGCGCTATAAGATGGGTAATTGAGATTATTGCTACAAAGAAAAAGCCCCGACATTTCTGCCAGGGCTTAAAATGTGGCGGAGAGATAGGGATTTACTGCGCCCTTCGGGCCGTTGCTTTAAAACGCCTTCGGCTAGCAACGTTGTCTCGCTGCGCTCGGCTGAACCCTTTCTAGGATTCTGCACCCTATCTCTACAATATAAAATTCAGATATAAAAAAACCGCTGATAATTCAGCGGTTTTCTTGAATGTGGCGGAGAGATAGGGATTTGAACCCTAGATACGCTACAAACGTATGCCGGTTTTCAAGACCGGTGCTTTCAACCACTCAGCCATCT
>NZ_AMZO01000029.1 GCF_000331515.1 Photobacterium marinum | reverse complement strand
CTCTCCTTCCGCACCATTATTTAGAAACCCACCTTTTGGTGGGTTTTCTTTTGTCTACAGTAAATGGTAGATTACAGTTTTTACAACCTACCAAATGATCGTATCTCTCTGGTTGTGAAGCCGAATGTTTTGATAACACTCGGCTTTTTCTTTATCTCTACCCAACACTTTGATTTCTTATACCTATCTCAGGATAAGCAAAACAGGTATCACATCCCCATCGCGTATTTCAAAACCTGCTTTTTCAACGGTCCTGCGTGTTCTGCTAACTTAAGTCCGGCATTACGCATCAGCTTTATGGGCAGCAGTGAATTACTGAACGTGGTATAGAAAACATCCATTCCAGTTTGCATCAACAGGTTATCAGGGCGACGACGACGTTCATAAGCTTTGAGTACCGAAGGCACCGCCCACTCTTTGCCGGCCTTCTCAATTTCATGCAGTAACACATCAACATCCTTGAAGCCCAAATTAACGCCCTGCCCTGCAAGCGGGTTGATCGTATGGGCAGCATCGCCCAGCAACACCACGCCCGGTTTAGAGTAATCCTGCGCATGACGACGAGTCAGCGGGAAGCTACCGTGGTTAAGTACCTTGAACTCACCTAGCTCTTCCGGGAAATGTGCTTTGATCTGCTCATGCAGCTGCGCAGGTGTCATTCCACTTAATTGGTGGATTCGCTGCGGACTGTCATACCATACCAGCGAAGCCTGATGACCAGGCAACGGCAAAAAGGAACGGGGACCATTAGGCGTAAACATCTGCCAGGTTATATCCTGTTGCGGCAATGCAGTTTCAACATTGATCAACATGCAATGCTGACGATAGTCCCAGGCTGTAATACCGATTCCCGCCTGTTGGCGAACCTGCGAATTAGCCCCGTCAGCACCAACCAGTAATCGGGTCTGGAGCAGACGGCCATCACTGAGTACAACCCGATATCCGCCTTCTACTGCTTCGGCCTGCTCCATCCGAGCCGGGCAAAGCAAAGTCAGTGTCGGATAATCACTGAACTGCTGCCATAAACCTAACTGAATTATTCGGTTTTCGACAATGAACCCCAGCCGATCCAGATTCATTTCATCCGCACTAAAGCGTGTCCGGCATTCAGGATGCTCCCATGTTTCCAGGCGCTTAAACGGGCAAAGGCGCATTTTCAGGATGTTGTCCCAGGCTCCCAACCTTGTCAGGAGGGCAACAGAATTGGGAGAAATCGCAGACACCCGCAAGTCCATCGGCTGTTCCGGGTGATAAGACTGAGGCTCCTTTCCTTCTATCACGGCAACGCTCAGTCCCTGCTGTGCCAATCCTAATGCAGTCGCAGCACCGACCATACCGCCGCCTGCAACCACTACATCATATTGTTCCATATCTGCTCTCATCTCAATGCTATACAGAATCCGGCAACCGTTGTTTCGAACCGGACAAACTAAACAGAATCATTCTCAATATGTTACCTGATTCCCTTTCACCGGACAGCGATAATTAGCTGACAATAAAAGATAATACACCTCACTCCGAGACAACGGTGCTAACTCACGTCCGCTTTGGAAGCCAAATGCCAACTAGACTATAGACAGAAATCAGCTTGCCGGGCTAAATCCACATTTTATTCGGGGTGGTGATGATCTGGTCAGGCAGAGCTTAAAGCAGTACAATACGCCGCTTGCTACAGCTAACTGCTGCTCTTTCGCCGCTGTTAGCCGAATGATGCAATGTTGAATGCAATGAATAAAACACTACGAGCGAAGAGTTAGACATGGCTAAGAAACTGCTTATTAAAACCTGGGGTTGCCAGATGAACGAATACGATTCATCAAAAATGGCCGATCTTCTAAATGCAGCCAATGGCTTCGAGTTAACGGAAGAACCAGAAGAAGCAGACGTTCTGCTACTAAACACCTGTTCAATCCGTGAAAAGGCTCAGGAAAAAGTTTTCCACCAGCTTGGCCGCTGGAAAACACTGAAAGATAAAAAACCAAGCCTGGTGATCGGTGTTGGTGGTTGTGTAGCAACTCAGGAAGGTGACTCCATTCGCCAGCGTGCTCCTTATGTTGACGTAATCTTTGGCCCGCAAACCCTGCACCGCCTGCCAGAGATGATCAAACAGTCTCAATCTGACGATGCACCTGTAATGGATATCTCTTTCCCGGAAATCGAGAAGTTCGACCGTCTGCCAGAACCGCGTGCAGAAGGCCCGACCGCATTCGTATCCATCATGGAAGGCTGTTCTAAGTACTGTACTTACTGCGTAGTACCATACACCCGTGGTGAGGAAGTAAGCCGTCCGCTTGACGACGTACTATTCGAAGTTGCCCAGCTTGCAGATCAGGGTGTACGTGAAGTTAACCTGCTGGGACAGAACGTTAACGCATACCGTGGTGCAACTCACGATGACAATATCGCAAGCTTTGCTGAGCTGCTGCGCCTGGTTGCTGCTATCGACGGTATCGACCGTATCCGTTACACCACCAGCCACCCAATCGAGTTTACTGACGACATTATCGAAGTGTACGAAGATACCCCTGAGGTAGTCAGCTTCCTACATCTGCCAGTACAGAGCGGTTCTGACCGTATCCTGACGATGATGAAACGTCCTCACACTGCGATTGAGTACAAATCAAAAATCCGTAAGCTGCGTAAAGCACGTCCTGACATCACAATCAGTTCAGACTTCATCGTTGGTTTCCCGGGTGAGACTGATCAGGACTTCCAGGACACCATGAAGCTGATCCGTGATATTGACTTCGATATCAGCTTCAGCTTTATCTATTCTCCTCGTCCAGGCACACCTGCGGCAGACTATCCTTGTGATCTGTCTGAAGAAGTGAAGAAGCAGCGCTTGTATGAACTGCAGCAACAGATCAATACTCAGGCAATGCGTTACTCTCGCCAGATGCTGGGTACCGAGCAGCGTATCCTGGTTGAAGGTCCTTCGAAGAAAAACATCATGGAACTTCGCGGCCGTACTGAAAACAACCGCGTGGTTAACTTTGAAGGCTCAGCAGAGCTGATTGGCCAGTTCGTTGACGTGAAAATCACCGACGTATTCACTAACTCACTACGTGGTGAGCTGGTACGTACCGAAGCAGAAATGGATCTGCGTGTGGCGATGTCACCGTCCGAGGTGATGGAAAAAACACGTAAAGAAGATGAATTGGGTGTAGGCGTATATACTCCATAGTAAGAATGAGACGCCAGTCTGAACACAAGTAGGACGCGCCCTGAACACATGGTCGCCCGGCAATCCGGGCGACCGCAATGAGAGGCAAATCTTGAGCAAAATTATCACTGAAGAATTCAATCTGGAACCCGCCGATAACCAGCGTCTTTCCAGCCTTTGTGGCCCTTTCGACGATAACATCAAACAACTTGAACGCCGTTTAGGTGTAGAAATCAACCATCGCGGCAACAGCTTCAGCGTGGTAGGTAAACCACACACCGCCCAGGCAGCAGTGCACATCATCAAAACCCTGTACGTTGACACTGCCCCGATTCGCAATAACATTCCTGACATTGAGCCTGAACAGATTCACCTTGCCATTAAAGAATCCGGTGTCCTGGAACAACATACAGAAAGCTCAATCCCTTACGGTAAAGAAGTTAACATCAAAACCAAAAAGGGTGTGATCAAGCCGCGTACACCGAATCAGGCTCAGTACATCAGCAACATGGTTACCCATGATATTACCTTTGGTGTTGGACCTGCCGGTACAGGTAAAACTTACCTTGCGGTAGCTGCCGCTGTTGATGCACTTGAGCGCCAGGAAATCCGCCGTATCCTGCTGACCCGCCCAGCGGTTGAAGCTGGTGAAAAACTGGGCTTCCTGCCAGGTGATTTAAGCCAGAAAGTCGACCCTTACCTGCGCCCACTGTATGACGCCCTGTTTGAAATGCTGGGCTTTGAGCGCGTAGAAAAGCTGATTGAGCGTAACGTAATTGAAGTTGCCCCGCTGGCTTACATGCGTGGCCGTACTCTGAATGATGCCTTCATCATTCTGGACGAGAGCCAGAACACCACGGTCGAACAAATGAAAATGTTCCTGACCCGTATCGGTTTCAACTCTCGTGCCGTGATCACCGGTGATGTTACTCAGATCGACTTACCTCGCGGTGCCCGTTCCGGCCTGCGCCATGCAATCGAAGTACTGTCGGATGTAGACGAAATCAGCTTCAACTTCTTCCAAGCCGATGACGTTGTCCGCCATCCGGTCGTCGCACGTATCGTTCAGGCCTATGACAAATGGGAAACTGAAGATCAGAAACAACGCAAGCTTGCCGAGCAACGCCGCCGTGAACAACAACAGGCTACAGCTCCCCTTGCCGCAACAGAAAGTAACAATTAATGGCAATTTACCTAGATCTACAATACGCCACTGAAAACCAGGAAGGCATGCCGGGCGAAGCCGAGTTTCACCAATGGCTGGATGCAGCAATTACGCCATTCCAACCTGATGCTGAAGTCACAATCCGCCTGGTTGATGAAGAAGAAAGCCACACACTGAACCATGAGTACCGCGGTAAGGACAAACCAACCAACGTTTTGTCATTTCCGTTTGAAGCCCCTCCGGGCATTGAGATGGATCTACTGGGTGACTTAATTATCTGCCGTCAGGTGGTTGAAAAAGAAGCTCGAGAGCAGAATAAACCGTTAAATGCCCACTGGGCGCATATGGTTGTACATGGCAGTCTCCATCTGCTAGGTTATGACCATATTGAAGATGATGAAGCTGAAGAAATGGAAGGCTTGGAAACGGAGATCATGGTAAAGATGGGCTTTACCGATCCGTACGCCGAAGAAAAGCTGTAACCTTTTCCGAAAGCCGTTGTCGAAGATTTAAATACAATCCCGTGGCACCGCCACTCAACTGACAGAGAATTATTTCTTACAAGCAATGAACGAAGATAACTCGCAAAATTCTGAAGGTCCGAGTAGAAAGTCCTTCTTTGAACGTATTGGCCAACTATTCCAGGGTGAACCCCAAAACCGTGAAGAGCTGGTCGAAGTTTTCCGTGATTCGGAAGAAAACGATTTGATCGACCATGACACCCGCGACATGCTGGAAGGTGTAATGGAAATCTCGGAAATGCGTGTTCGTGACATCATGATCCCGCGCTCCCAGATGGTCACAATCGAGCGTTCTCAGAAGCTGGAAGACCTGATTGATTTAATTGTTGATGCCCAACACTCCCGCTATCCGGTGATCAGTGACGATAAAGATCATGTTGAAGGCATTTTGCTGGCAAAAGATCTGCTGCGTTACCTGCTCCCGAACAGCGAACCATTTGATATGGACAAAGTGCTTCGCCCGGCCGTTGTCGTGCCGGAAAGCAAACGCGTTGACCGCCTGCTGAAAGAGTTCCGCGAGGAGCGCTACCACATGGCAATCGTGGTCGATGAATTTGGTGGGGTATCCGGTGTTATCACCATTGAAGACATCCTGGAGCAAATTGTCGGCGAAATCGAAGACGAATTCGACGACGAAGAAGAACAGGATATCCGTCAGTTAAGTAAGCATACTTTCTCGGTTAAAGCACTGACGACCATTGAAGACTTCAACGAAATGTTCCAGACCCGCTTCAGTGATGAAGAGGTCGATACGGTTGGCGGCCTGGTTATGACCAGTTTCGGTCACCTGCCAAACCGGGGTGAAATCGTTGAGCTCGACGGCTATTCGTTTAAAGTGACGTCGGCCGATAATCGTCGGGTTATTCAGTTGCAAGTGACAGTGCCGCATGAAGCACATCAACCGACAACGACATCATAAATAATGAAAAAAACTTCATTACAAACGCTGGGGCGGCTTTTGCCAGCCGCTCCGGCGGGTGCTCTCACCACCCTTTCGTTTGCACCTTATAACCACTGGTATCTCGCACCGGTTTCTCTTTTTGCCTTCTTTTACCTACTCCAAAATCAAACAGTCAAACGTTCAGCCCTGATCGGCTTCCTGTGGGGGCTGGGCCTGTTCGGTACCGGGATCAGTTGGGTACATGTCAGTATTGATACTTTTGGCGGCATGCCAAAGATTGCCAGCCTATTTTTGATGAGCATGCTGATAGGCTACCTGGCACTTTTCCCGGCAGCCTTTGGTGCCCTTTTCAATCGTTTTAACCGCGGTCGCCCGTTCCACCAGTTGCTTCTGAGCGGTCCGGTACTATGGCTGCTGCTCGACTGGTTCCGCGGTTGGTTCCTGACCGGCTTCCCCTGGCTTTGGATGGGCTACAGCCAAATTGACAGCCCACTAGCATCCATAGCACCAATTCTTGGGGTTGAAGGGATCACACTGGCATTGATTCTGTGCAGTGCCGCGCTTGTTGCAGCCTTGAGCTACCGAAATTGGAAGCCTCTGCTGATCCCGGTTGCAATAATGATAATCAGCACCTTTACCGGTGCGATTAAATGGGTAACCCCGGCTCCGGAAAAAAGTGTCGACGTTGCCCTGATCCAGGGCAATATCTCACAGGCCATGAAATGGCTGCCAAGCCAGCGCTGGCCAACCCTGATGAAATATACCGATCTGACCCGTGAGAACTGGGATGCAGATATTATCATCTGGCCAGAAGCGGCAATCCCGGCACTGGAGACCCAGGTACCAAGTTTTCTCCAGAATCTGGACAGTGCAGCTCGCTACAATAAGACCACAGTGATCACCGGAGTGTTGGATCAAAAGCCTAACGGAGAGTACTTCAATAACATCCTGACGTTGGGTATGAATGAAGCAAGCTCTTACAAGTACGAAACAGCCAACCGCTACAGCAAACACCATCTGCTGCCGTTCGGCGAATTTGTCCCGTTCGGTGAATTGCTGCGTCCACTGGCTCCTTTCTTCAATCTGCCGATGTCATCTTTCAGCCGGGGGGAATTTATCCAGCCCAACCTGGAAGCCAGCGGCTATTCCCTCGCGCCAGCACTTTGCTATGAAATCGCCTTTAGCGAACAGGTTCGGCAAAATGTCAGCCAGGACACAGAGCTATTGCTGACCCTGTCAAACGATGCCTGGTTCGGTAAATCTATCGGCCCATTCCAGCACATGGAAATTGCTCAGATGCGTTCTCTGGAACTCGGCAAGCCGTTGCTTCGCGCCACCAACAACGGCGTCACTGGCGTTGTCGATCATACCGGCCGTATCGTTCAGCAAATCCCGCAGTTTGAAACCGCTGTGTTACGGACAACAGTTGTACCAACAGAAGGCCTGACACCATACACCACGCTGGGCAGTTGGCCTCTCTACTTCTATGTATTGTGCTCACTTATGCTGTCAGCGGCTCTGATCCGCCGCAAGAGCAGCCATTTGCGAGATCACCGCCCACAGGCCAGTGATTAACAGCAAAAAGACTCAAAAATAGCTGAATATAAACTGAAAAGGCGAAGATTAATTCTTCGCCTTTTTTTCCGTATTGCTAAGATAAAACCAGAACTCGCCTCATACGGAAACACAATGAAAGCCATCAACCGACTCATTACTATGCTGGGCTCACTGGCCCTGCTATGTGTTGCCTCCGGCTCTGTAGCCAACGAAGATCTTGATACTCAGGCGACACTGGTAAAATTCCAGACAGCGCCACAAACTCAGCCTTTTTTCAATTCTGCCTACGGCTACGCTGTATTTCCGTCTGTCGGCAAAGGTGGTTTCTGGGTTGGAGGGGCTTATGGCAGCGGTAGCGTCTATCAGAACCACCAGCTCACCGGCACCGCCAAACTCTACCAGGTCTCATTCGGCCTTCAGTTTGGCGGCCAATCTTACAGTGAAATCATCTTTTTCCAGGATAAAAGGGCTTATGAGCGTTTCACCAGCGGCAGCATCGAACTGGACGCCCAGGCGTCAGCAGTTGCCCTGACAGAAGGCGCTCAGGCTAAAGCTGGAACCGCCGGACTGAGTGCGAGCTCCGGTCAACAATATGTCGATGCCAACTATACCAACGGACTGGCAGTCTTTACTTATGCCAAAGGCGGCATGATGATTGAGGCTTCTTTGGCGGGACAAAAGTTCAGTTATGAGCCACTGGGAAAATCCAATTGACGAAAAGACGGTCAGCCTGTTGTTAAAACTATAAAGAGCGAAGCCGATAAGTACTACATATACCAAAACAGCGTTACGATCACATTCCTCTCGATTATAATAACAGCATTAAATATGGCACTTTCGACACATAAACAGAGAATGCATCTAGGCTTATGCTGCTATGATAAATGATAGTTTGGCTGAATATCACTATTTCAAATTAACACCCTGAAAACACCAATTCTTTTTTTGATATGCATCTAGTTTATTATCATTCTTCCTGAAAAAAACAATATCTTTGTCAACACTTGGGGCTGAGGAACCATTACTACCTCATAACAACAAAGATATAAACAAGGAAGAAAAATGAGAACCATACCTACTGCAACAGCACTGGCTGTGCTCATTGCTAGCTGTCCAGCCCTTGCTCAAAATAACGAACTTATAACCGATCAGATCATCGTTAAATACCGCAGCCACAGCCCTGTTATGCTCACGGAATCAGCCACTGATAACAGTGTTGCTCATTTACAGCAAATTACGGACAGTGAAGTGCTGTATGTTCGTCCAAGTTCTAACAACACCCATGTACTAAGAGTACCGGATCAGCAGAATCTGGATACAGTGATTGAGCAGCTTCGCCAGGATCCTAACATTGAATACGCCGAGCCTGACCGCATTATGTGGCCGACAGCAATTCCTGATGATCCCGGCTACTCTCTGCAATGGCATTATTCTTCTGCGGTAAGTGGCATTAATATGCCAAAAGCCTGGGACATCACCACAGGCAGCCCTGATGTTGTTGTTGCGGTCATAGATACCGGTGTTCGCTTTGATCACCCGGACCTGATGAATAACTTACTTCCGGGTTATGACTTTATTAAGAACGCCGCCGGAGCCCGCGATGGCGACGGCCGCGATGCTGACGCCACAGACGAAGGTGACTGGCTGGTTGCCGGTCAGTGCGGAAGAAACTACCCGCCTCGTGACAGAAACTCATCATGGCACGGTACCCATGTAGCAGGAACCATCGCAGCTGAAGGTAACAACGGTCAAGGTGTCACAGGTGTATCCTGGAATACCAGAATCCTGCCTGTAAGGGTACTAGGCGCTTGTGGTGGCTACACATCAGACATCACTGATGGTATGCGCTGGGCAGCAGGCCTATCTGTTCCGGGTGCGCCAGCAAACTCATATCCAGCCCAAGTACTGAACCTCAGCTTAGGTGGCCAGGGGGCATGTGGTTATACCTACCAGCAAACAGTCAATGAAGTACGTGCCGCAGGTGCAACAGTTGTTGTTGCCGCCGGTAACGACAACCTTAACGTCCGTGACTTCAATCCGGGTAACTGCCAGGGTGTAATCTCAGTAGCCGCCAACAACAAAGAAGGTAACCGCGCTTTCTACTCAAACTTTGGTGACATGATTGATATTACTGCACCAGGCGGTGGTCGCTCTGAAGGCATTCTGTCGACTTACAACACAGGTAAGCGTCAGGCCGAGAAGAACAGCTACAACTACTCAATGGGTACCAGTATGGCAACTCCACACGTTGCCGGTGTCGCAGCTCTAATGTACTCACTGGATGCAAGCCTGACTCCGGATCAGGTCGAGCAATACATCAAAGAGACCGCTCGTCCGTTCCCGGCAGGCAGTACCTGTAACACTGCGATCTGCGGTACTGGTATTATTGATACTCTCGCAGTTCTGGAACGCGTGAAAGGTATTCAACCTACACCAAAACCAAATCCACAACCTGGCACTGTTGATTGCAGCAACATGACATTATGGTCTCCGAATAACGTTTATCAGGCCGGCGATCAAATTCAGCTAAATGGTGTCGCTTACGAGGCAAAATGGTGGAGCCAAAATCAATCCCCTGCAGACAACAGCTCTGATTGGGGCGTATGGACTGAACTGGGTCAATGTAAATAACCAGAGAAAGTAAAACCAACAGCGGGCCGATTGGCCCGCTGTATTTTTATGTTTGATGACAATACAATTTTTCAATTAATACTGGTGATATTCAAGGAGACAACGGTCGACGGGTAAATTGGGTATGACCACAATGTGGACAAGGTTCAAGCCGTTTTACATGAGTGAACTGTTCGTGGTAACCACATTTTTCGCACACCAGATTGCCAAGCCCGACAATCTCACCGGCCTGATAGACGCCCTGGTGCTGTAGGTCATCCATCACTTCGTGCCATTCGAGCTGAGTCTTATCGGTTGCTTCCGCCAGACCACTCCAGATGGTTTCTGACACTAGTTTATAGAACGGACTTTCAGAAAATGGCTCAGGGCTTTCCTTCACACTCTGAGCAAATTCCTGCATATCGCGCTTGAGGTAAGCTGAAATCAAAGCCAACTCATCTTTGGTCATGTCGCTGGCAGCCTGACGATACTTAGCAGTGAGCTCCCCCCAATGCTTTAGCTCATCCGGACTGTGCTTCAAAGTTTCTGTCACCTGCTCAAGCAGAGCTTCGTATTCCTTTTTTTGCTTAGCCATAGGTCACCTCCTAGTTCTGTGGCTCAATTCTGGCTATTTGAGGAATAAACTCCTGCAATCTGGATAAGAACTAACAATTACTCTCCGAATTGGCCTCAGCTATTGTTGACACCTCTACCTTTAGTTATTCTATGTCGATTATATTGAAAGTGTATGTACTTAACTCACAAAATCCTGGATGTCATCGATGCAAGAACAATATCGCCCACAGGACATTGAACAGAAGGTTCAAGAGCACTGGGACAACAACAAAACCTTTGTTGTAAGTGAAGACCCAAACAAAGAAAAATTCTACTGTCTCTCCATGTTCCCGTACCCAAGCGGTCGACTGCACATGGGTCACGTTCGTAACTACACCATCGGTGATGTGATTTCTCGTTACCAGCGCCTTCAGGGCAAGAACGTTATGCAGCCAATCGGCTGGGACGCATTCGGCCTGCCTGCAGAAAACGCAGCGGTGAAGAACAAGACAGCACCTGCTCCTTGGACTTACGAAAACATTGAATACATGAAGAACCAGCTGAAACTGCTGGGCTTCGGTTACGACTGGAAGCGTGAATTCGCAACCTGTACGCCTGAATACTACCGCTGGGAACAAGAGTTCTTCACTAAGCTGTACAACAAAGGCTTGGTTTACAAGAAAACCTCTTCTGTTAACTGGTGTCCGAACGACCAGACAGTACTGGCAAACGAGCAGGTTGAAGACGGCTGCTGCTGGCGCTGTGACACTCCGGTAGAGCAGAAAGAAATCCCACAGTGGTTTATCAAAATCACTGAATATGCTCAGGAACTTCTGGACGATCTGGATCAACTGGAAGGCTGGCCTGAAATGGTTAAGACCATGCAGCGCAACTGGATTGGCCGTTCTGAAGGTGTAGAACTGAAGTTTGCCGTTAAGGGCCACGAGGATCTGGAAGTGTACACCACTCGTCCGGATACCCTGATGGGTGTAACTTACGTTGGTATCGCAGCCGGTCACCCACTGGCAGCAGCAGCGGCAGAAAACAACCCTGAGCTGGCAGCATTTATCGAAGAATGCCGTAACACCAAAGTTGCTGAAGCAGAGCTGGCAACGATGGAGAAAAAAGGCATGGCGACCGGCCTGACTGCGATTCACCCGCTTAACGGCCGTGAAGTACCGGTTTACGTCGCTAACTTCGTTCTGATGGACTACGGTACAGGCGCTGTAATGGCTGTGCCTGCACACGACCAGCGTGACTTTGAATTCGCAACTAAGTACGGCCTGGATATCATCCCGGTTATCAAGCCTGCTGACGGCAGTGAGCTGGACATCTCTGAAGCGGCATACACCGAGAAAGGTGTTCTGTTCGATTCGGGTGAATTCGACGGCCTGGGCTTCCAGGAAGCATTCGATGCGATTGCGGCGAAACTGGAATCTGAAGGCAAAGGCAAGAAAACTGTTAACTTCCGTCTGCGCGACTGGGGTGTATCTCGTCAGCGTTACTGGGGTGCACCAATCCCGATGGTAACTACTGAAGATGGTGAAGTTCATCCGGTACCGGCTGACCAGTTGCCTGTGATCCTGCCTGAAGACGTGGTAATGGACGGCGTTACCAGCCCAATCAAAGCTGACAAGTCGTGGGCTGAAACCACAATCAACGGCCAACCTGCGCTGCGTGAAACAGATACCTTCGATACCTTCATGGAATCGTCTTGGTACTACGCGCGTTACTGCTCACCACAAGCTAACGAAATGCTGGACTCTGATGCAGCAAACTACTGGCTGCCTGTTGACCAGTACATCGGTGGTATCGAACACGCATGTATGCACCTGCTGTACTCTCGCTTCTTCCACAAACTGCTTCGCGACTGTGGCATGGTAAACAGCGACGAGCCGTTCAAGCAGCTACTGTGTCAGGGCATGGTGCTGGCTGATGCGTACTACTACAACAACGACAAAGGTGCGAAAATATGGGTTGCTCCAACTGATGTAACCGTTGAGCGTGACGAAAAAGGCCGCATCACTAAGGCTGTAGACAACGAAGGCAACGAAGTTATGCACTCAGGCATGACTAAGATGTCTAAGTCTAAGAACAACGGTATCGACCCGCAGGAAATGGTCGACAAATACGGTGCTGACACCGTTCGTCTGTTCATGATGTTTGCGTCACCGGCTGACATGACACTGGAATGGCAGGAATCAGGCGTTGAAGGTGCAAACCGCTTCCTGAAACGTGTATGGAAACTGGTTCACGACCACACAGCTAAAGATGAGGTTGAAGCTCTGGATGTTGCCGCTCTGACTTCTGATCAGAAAGCACTACGCCGCGACGTTCACAAGACCATCGCTAAAGTAAGCGACGACATCGGCCGCCGTCAGACATTCAACACCGCGATTGCTGCAATCATGGAGCTGATGAACAAGCTGGCTAAAGCATCTCAGGAAAGCGCACAAGACCGAGCCCTGCTGGACGAAGCACTGAAAGCTGTTGTTCGCATGCTTTACCCAATGACTCCGCACATCAGTTTTGAAATGTGGAAAGCGCTGGGCGAGTCAGACATCGACCACGCAGAGTGGCCTGCTGCTGACGAGAAAGCACTGGTTGAAGACGAGAAGCTAATCATCGTTCAGGTTAACGGTAAGCTGCGTGCCAAGCTGACTGTGGCTGCAGATGCAACCAAAGAGCAGGTTGAAGAGCTAGCTCTGAACGACGAGAACGTTACTAAGTTCACAGACGACAAAACTGTTCGTAAAGTGATCTACGTACCAGGTAAATTGCTGAACATTGTTGCAAACTAAAAAGTTGCGAACTAAAACAATTTATTTGTGCCTAAACCATGGTCCCCGCCTGTTGGGGACCATGGCTGGCTCCTGCCGGTCCACCCTATCCCTTACCCGGCTCAACCGTGTTGACCGGTCAGTTATCACTAACTTTTTCATGGAGCAGACTCGGTGAAAGCTTTCTTATCCCTAAAAAGCACAATCCGAACCCTCTTGGTAGTCGTCTTGGCCCTGGCCACGGCATCCTGTGGTTTCCACCTTCGCGGCAACTACATGCTACCTGATGATATCGCCAAACTATCCCTGACCAGCTTTGACCGTTACGGTCCATTGACCCGTGAGGTTAAATCCCAGTTCAAGCTGCACGGCATAGAATCCGTTCCGCCATCACCGACAGTACCCAACCTGCACCTGATCAGTGAATCAAACGGCGAACGTACCCTGTCGCTATACCAGAACAGCCGCGCAGCCGAATACGAACTGACTTATACCGTCAGTTACCGTATTGTGGTTCCGGAAAAAGGCAGCCAGACTTATAGTACCAAGGTTAACCGTACTTTCCTTGATAACCCACTGACTGCACTGGCAAAATCTGTCGAACGAGACATGATTAAAGACGAAATGCGCGAACAAGCCGCTCGTCAGATCATGCGCCAGCTGGCTCGCTTAACCGCCGTTTTCAATAAAATGGAAGAAGAAGAGCTGGAAGCTATGATGGACGACAACACCGCATCAAATACCAGCGTCACAACGGAAGCTGTGCAGGATACCCAGGCAGCCAATGCCCTGTTTACCAATGACAACAGCCCGAGCAACAAAGCAGAATGAGAATCTACCCGGAACAACTGACGCAGCAACTTGGAAAAGGGCTGCGTCAGGCCTATCTCCTGTTTGGTAACGAACCACTCCTGAAACAGGAATGCGGCGATCAAATCAAGCTGGCAGCACAACAGACCGGATTTGACGAACGCCACGCCTTTACCATTGATGCCCAGCTCGACTGGAACCAAATCCTCGACTGCACTCAGGCCATGAGCCTGTTTTCAGCCCGGCAGATCATTGAACTGGAAGTTCCGGAATCCGGCCTCAACGCCAACCAGGCCAAAGCCCTGCAAGAAGTGATTGCAACCCTGCACAATGACATTCTGCTGCTGATGCACGGCCCGCGCCTCAACAAGAAGCAGGAAAACGCCAAGTGGTTTAAATCTGTGGCAGAATTGGGCCTGTATATCCCATGCAACACCCCGGATGCCCGTCACCTGCCTCGCTTTATTCAGGGACGCTGTCAACAACTGGGGCTGAAACCGGATCATGAGTCCGTACTCATGCTGGCACAATGGCACGAAGGTAACTTGCTGGCGCTGGCACAGAGCCTGCAAAAACTCACTCTGCTCTATCCGAACGGAGAGCTGACAGTTATCCGCCTTGAAGAAGCTCTCAGCCGCCATAACCACTACACTCCGTTCCAGCTATTAGATGCCCTACTGGCAGGCCAGAGCAAACGAAGTCAGCGCGTACTCCGCCAGTTGGAAGGTGAAGGCATTGAGCCTGTTATTCTGCTACGCACCCTGCAACGAGAACTTACTCAGCTGTACAAAATGCAGGAAATGGGCAGTAAAGGTACGCCACTGAACATCATTTTTGAACAGTTCAGGATTTGGCAAAGTCGTCGCGAGGTATATATAGGCGCTCTGCACCGTCTACCGCTTGTAACTCTGATACGCCTGTTGCAACAACTGGCTCATTTGGAAGTGCAGGTAAAAACGAATTTCGATTACCAGCCGTGGCCAGCATTGTCTGCCTTATGTGCCGAAATGTGCGGAATACAAACACACACAATGGCAAAATTGTAAAATTACAGCCAACTTGTATTGTACAAGGTTGTGCATGGTATACTGCGCCGCTAAATTGTGACTCAGCCTGGGCTGAGGCCAATAATTAACACCAATTCACTCAAATGAGGGGATCCCTTTGCAGGTTCAAGAACTACACGATTTCATCGTAGATAAAGTTGACGATATCAAAGCTAAAGACATTGTGACTATCGACGTACGCGGTAAGTCAAGCATTACCGACTTCATGGTCGTTTGTACCGGTACATCAAACCGCCACGTTGCTTCTATTGCCGATCACGTTAACAAAGAATCCAAGCTGATCGACATCCCTCCTTTCGGTATCAGCGGTGAAGAAGACGGCGAATGGGTAATTGTTGATATGGGAAACGTGATGCTGCACATTATGCAGGAAGATGCACGTAACCTGTACCAACTGGAGAAGCTTTGGGGCTAACTGACGATGAAGCTTCAATTGATTGCTGTCGGCACCAAGATGCCGAAATGGGTTGAAGAAGGCTATAAAGAATACAGCCGACGCTTCCCGAAAGACATGCCGCTGGAACTGATTGAGATCCCGGCAGGAAAACGAGGCAAAAATGCCGACATCGCCCGTATTCTGCAAAAAGAAGGCGAAGCAATGCTAGCAGCGGTTCCCAAAGGTAACCGCATTGTTACTCTGGATATTCCAGGTAAGCGCTGGGACACTGAGCAACTGGCTGATCAACTGGAAAGCTGGAAGCTGGACGGGCGCGATGTATCAATCCTGATCGGCGGACCGGAAGGGCTGGCACCAGCCTGTAAAGCCGCAGCAGATCAAAGTTGGTCATTGTCTCCCCTGACTTTACCTCATCCTCTGGTTCGAGTGGTGATGGCTGAAAGCCTTTACCGCGCGTGGAGTATTACCGCCAACCACCCTTACCACAGAGAATAATTGCCAATGAGACAAAAGCGAACCCAGATCCGCGACCACCGCGCTGAGTCGGCACTCTTTTTCCGCCGTGCTCTTGTCTCATTTATCGGCATCATCGTGCTGGTAAGTGTGCTGCTGGTAAACCTGTATAACATTCAGGTTCGCCAGCATGAAGACTACCAGACACGTTCTAATGACAACCGGATCAAAGTTGTTCCGGTTGCTCCTAACCGCGGACTAATCTACGACCGCAACGGCATATTACTGGCAGAAAATCGCCCCGTTTACTCCCTGGAAATCACCACGGAAAAAGTCCCGGATCTTGAGGAAGCCTTTCTCGGCCTGAAAGAGCTGATGGGGATCACTGACGAAGACATCCAGCGATTTCAAAAAGAGCGCCGCCGTACCCGTCGCTTTAAATCTGTCCCAATGCTTAACCAGCTGACAGAAGAGCAGGTCGCGCTATTTTCCGTCAATCAACACAAATTTCCCGGCGTTGAGGTTAAAGCCTATCTCAAACGCTATTACCCTTATGGTGAAGCCCTGACCCATGTTCTGGGTTATGTCGCCAAGATCAACGATCGCGATTTACAGAAGCTGGAACGCGATGAAAAGATCAACAACTACAAAGCCACCCGTGATATCGGCAAGATTGGTATCGAAAAATATTATGAAGATTTGTTACACGGCACTTCCGGCTATCAAGAAGTCGAAGTCAACAGCCGTGGCCGGATCATCCGTACACTAAAATATGTTCCCCCTGTTCCGGGCGAAGACATCCGTCTGAATCTGGATATAGAGCTGCAACTGTATGTCCAGGAGCTGCTAACCGAACGAAAATTGGATCCGGATACCGGCGAAGAAATTATCAAACGTAAACGTGGTTCAGTTGTGGTGCTTGACCCGCGAGACTCCTCGGTGCTGGCCATGGTATCCAGCCCGAGTTATGATCCGAACCTGTTCGTTCATGGCATTTCCGGTAAGAAATACCGCGAGCTGCTGCACGATAAAAACCGTCCTCTGGTTAACCGCATAACTTTAGGGATCTATCCGCCGGCATCCACCATTAAGCCGATGATTGCCGTAGCTGCGCTGAGTGAAGGGGTGATCACCACCCGAACCACCCGAAATGATCCGGGTTACTGGAAAATACCAAACTCCAAAAGCCGAGCCTTTCGTGACTGGCGCCGTTGGGGCCATGGCAAAGTCAATATCTACAAGGCAATCGAAGAATCTGTCGATACCTTCTACTACCAGATCGCCTATGATCTCGGTATTGACCGCCTATCAGACTGGATGAGGCGTTTCGGTTTCGGTGAATACACAGGTATAGATATCCACGAAGAAAGTCAGGCCAATATGCCGACCCGTGAATGGAAGCAGGCTCGTTTCCGTAAGCCTTGGTATCAGGGTGACACCATCCCGGTCGGTATCGGCCAGGGTTACTGGACGGCTACCCCGCTCCAGATTGCCAAAGCAACAACAGTACTGGTAAATAACGGTATTGTAAGGGCACCGCACCTGCTCAAGGATATTATCGGTGAGAATGGCGAAAAGCCGGCTAAGTTTGATGACTATCCGCCTATCGTGAATGTCGATCCAAAGTTCTGGGACGTCGCTAAAGAGGGTATGTATCAGGTGCTGTTCGGCAAGAAAGGGACAGCAAGGCGAGCATTCCACGGCGCAACATACAAAGCCGGAGGTAAATCCGGTTCAGCCCAGGTATTTGGCCTGGCAGAAAACCAGAAATACAACGCCGAAGAGCTGGAAGAGCACCTGCGAGACCATGCCCTGTTTACCGCTTTTGCTCCGTTTGATAAACCTGAAATCGTCGTATCCATGGTATTGGAAAATGCCGGTGGCGGCTCATCCAACGGTGGTCCGGTCGCCCGTAAAATCTTCGACCATATGCTGCTAAAGCCCGTAGACGAACAGTCACAACAGGCAGTAAGGGATGCTAAGTTAGCCGAGGTGGACCAATGAGTATCATGGACGCGACAGGAAAGAAAAAAACACTCGGCGACCGCCTACATCTGGATATCCCGCTATTGCTGGGCATCCTGACTCTGATGGGTTTTGCCCTGATGGTAATGTACAGTGCCAGCGGGCAAAACCTTGCGATGATGGAACGCCAAGCTATGCGCATGTTCCTGTCATTAGGGGTTATGTTTATCCTGGCACAAATTGCTCCCCGGCATTATGAGACATGGGCTCCCTACCTCTTCGGTGTCGGGCTGTTACTGTTGCTCGGGGTATTACTGTTCGGTGAAGCCTCCAAAGGAGCACAGCGTTGGCTGAACCTGGGATTTGTTCGTTTTCAGCCTTCTGAGCTAATCAAGCTGGCCGTACCGCTAATGGTGGCACGTTTTATCGGCAAGCAACCGCTGCCACCGACTCTGCGAAACATTGTCATAGCCCTTGTCATGGTTTTTGTTCCGACGATCCTGATTGCCAAACAGCCGGACCTCGGTACATCCATTCTGATCGCAGCTTCAGGGATCTTTGTGCTGTTTCTGTCCGGGATCAGTTGGCGACTCATTGGGGCTGCGGCTGTCATGCTCGGCGCATTCATCCCGGTTCTGTGGCTGTTTCTGATGCGAGATTACCAGCGTCAGCGGGTACTCACTCTGTTTAATCCGGAGTCTGATCCACTCGGAGCAGGCTATCACATTATCCAGTCAAAAATCGCCATAGGCTCAGGAGGCCTAACAGGCAAAGGTTGGCTGCACGGCACCCAGTCCCAGCTGGAGTTCCTGCCTGAACGTCACACCGACTTTATCTTCGCCGTCATAGCTGAAGAATGGGGTCTATTCGGCGTGCTTTGCCTGCTCGGTATCTACCTGTTTATCATTGGGCGCGGCTTATTACTGGCAAGTCGGGCCCAGACCGCCTTTGGCCGTATGATGGCTGGCAGTATCGTACTGAGTTTCTTTGTCTATATCTTCGTTAATATCGGGATGGTAAGCGGCCTGTTACCTGTGGTCGGGGTTCCCCTGCCGCTGGTCAGTTATGGCGGCACCTCCATGGTGACCCTGATGGCCGGCTTCGGGATCCTGATGTCAATTCACACCCATAGAAAAATGTTGTCTAAGGCGACCTGATAAATGCGCGCATACTTTGTTTTATTTTTGTTGTTACTGGCAGGCTGTAGCTCGACACCAGACAATCAACGTTACGACCTTGCTGACGATGTGGCTCCGGAATCATCACCGACACTGGATCATATCGAAGATGCACAGCCGCGCTATGAGCCTCAAAGCCTGGCAGGCAACAAAGACTACTCCCTACGCGGAAAAGACTACAAAATCGTTAACAGTAGCAGTGAATTCACTGAGGAAGGTTATGCTTCCTGGTATGGCCAGAAATTCCACGGTCACAAAACCTCTAACGGTGAAATTTATGATATGTACTCGATGACAGCAGCCCATAAAACCCTGCCGCTACCGAGTTATGTCAGAGTCACCAATACCAGCAACGGCAAAACGGTCATTGTTCGCGTTAATGACCGCGGTCCGTTTCATGATGGGCGGATCATTGACCTCAGCATGGCAGCAGCGGCGAAACTGGACATAATCAAAAACGGCACCGCGCCGGTCAAAATTGAACTGATCCGGGTACAAAAACCCGAATCCACCGATGAGTGGCAAAGTGCCAACCCGAACTTCTATTTTGTCCAGCTGGCAGCCGTCACCGATGCAGCTAAAGCAAAGCAGATGGCCCAACAGTTAGAACATGACTACGCAACCACTGTTGATATGAAAAAATCCGACGCAGCTGAAGTGTACCGCCTTCGCCTTGGCCCTTATATTGACCGCGACGAGGCCATCGCTCAGCGTGATAAAGCCCAAGCAGGCAGCTATCCGGGTGCTTTTATCATCACATCTCAGCGAGAACTGGAACAAAAGCAATAATTCAGACTCTATACCCAAGCGTCCCCAACACGCTTGGGGGTATCGACAACTGATACACACAGATTAATGTCAAAGAATATCAAGAATCCCAAACATGGCCTGTTTCAGTAACGGCAATCGTGGGTTCTCGTTTTACAATCTGATATAGTGTGTGCAGTTTTTTTGCAATCGACAAATAAAGTTACAACTATCATGAAGAAATCTGCTGCACTTTTTCGTTCTGTAGCTGTATCAGCAGCCATGCTGGCTTCAGTGTCTGTCGCAGCCGCACCAGCTGTCGTTCCTGAAGCTCCGCAGATCGCTGCGAAAGGCTACGTACTAATGGACTACCATTCCGGCAAAATCCTGGCCGGAAACAAAGAATATAACCAAATCCCGCCAGCCAGCCTGACTAAAATGATGACCAGCTATGTTATCGGTCAGGAAGTTAAGCGTGGCAACATCTCGATGAACGATACTGTCGTGATCAGCAAGAATGCATGGGCGAAGAACTTCCCGGGTTCGTCCAAGATGTTCATCGAAGTTGGCAGCGAAGTTAAAGTTTCTGATCTGAACCGCGGTATCATCATCCAGTCTGGTAACGATGCATGTGTTGCCATGGCTGAACATGTTGCCGGCTCAGAAGACTCTTTTGTCGATTTAATGAATGCCTGGGCCAAAACCTTGGGGATGGATTCTACTCACTTTGCCAACGTTCACGGCCTGGACAACCCGCGCCTGTTAACTACGCCATATGATATGGCTCTGCTGGCACAAGGCCTGATCCGCGACGTACCGGAAGAGTTTGCGATCTACAAAGAGAAGTCGTTTACCTACAACGGCATTACTCAGTACAATCGTAACAGCCTGCTGTGGGACAAAAGCCTGAATGTAGACGGCCTGAAAACCGGTCACACCAACAATGCCGGTTACAGCTTGGTAAGTACGGCAACAGAAGGCAAGATGCGCCTGATCGCTGTAGTAATGGGTACAGACAGCCCGAATGCCCGTAAAGCAGAAAGTAAAAAGCTTCTGAACTACGGCTTCCGCTTCTTCGAAACTGTGTCTCCACACAAAGCGAACGAAACTTTCGTTACCGAGAAAGTATGGATGGGGGATACTGACGAAGTATCTCTGGGTGTAAGTGAAAATACCTTCGTTACCCTGCCTCGCGGCCAGACTAAAGACCTGAAAGCCAGCTTTGTTCTGGAAAAAGAGCTAAAAGCTCCGATTTCAAAAGGTGATGTTGTGGGTAAGCTTTACTACCGCGTCGGTGATGAAGACATTGCAGAATACCCGCTGCTGGCTCTTAACGATGTCAACGAAGGTGGTCTTTTCAGTCGTCTGATTGATTACATTATGCTGCTTTTCAAAGGCTGGTTGAGCTAATTCAGCTGCCTGATTAATCAATAAAAAGAGGTAACTTCGGTTACCTCTTTTGCTTTCAGGGCTCCGGACAGCCCGGTCCCTGATGCTTGTTTTATAGTAGTCGACCCATTAATATGCTCGGCTACATACAGTTATACCAATGCATAATCCTGGAGTTCAGAATGCAGCAGCAAGAACAGCCAAAACTTAAAGATCTGTTAGAGTTCCCTTGTAAATTCACTTACAAGGTAATGGGTTTTAATAAACCTGAACTGCCGGATCTGGTTGTTGAAGTTATCCAGCGTCATGCCCCTGGCGACTACTCACCAACAGTGAAACCTAGCGGCAAAGGCACTTACAGTGCTGTTTCTGTCACAATTACCGCAACCTCTATCGAGCAGGTTGAAACGCTTTATAAAGAGCTGGGTGACATTGAAATTGTTCGCGTAGTTCTTTAAAACAATACGGTATATAACCCTACAAATTGGCGGCTGTAAAAACAGCCGCCGAGTTTTATAATGCCCCTATAAGTGATGCCGTTTTAAGGTATTACCAGCCAACAAAATGGGTATTAAATTGAATAATAACATTATCGTTCGAGACCTTGGCCGCCAGGATTACCAAACAACCTGGCAAGCCATGCACGAATTCACAGATCAACGTAATACCGACACCACAGATGAAGTCTGGCTGGTTGAGCACAACCCTGTGTTCACCCAAGGTCAGGCAGGGAAAGCCGAACACCTGCTCAACATCGGTGATATCCCAGTGGTTCAAAGTGATCGCGGCGGTCAGGTAACCTATCATGGCCCCGGCCAACAGATTGCTTATATTCTCGTTGACCTGCGACGTCGTAAACTCGGTGTGCGCGATTTAGTTACGCACATTGAAAATACGATAATAAATACTCTTTCCCGCTTCGGGATAGAGTCCTATGCCCGCCCGGACGCTCCCGGTGTGTATGTCGACAATAAAAAGATATGCTCGCTCGGACTGAGAATCAGGCGTGGTTGCTCTTTTCATGGTCTGGCACTCAATATAAATATGGATCTGGAGCCATTTTTGCGCATTAACCCGTGCGGCTACCAGGGGATGGAAATGACCCAGGTGGCAGTCCTTAATGGCCCGTCTGAACTTGCCGAAGTTCAACCTGTACTTATCGATGAGCTAGTCAAACTGCTCGATTATCAGAGCATTGAGTGGATAACGGAAAGCAATTCATAATGAGCAAACCAATTAAAATAGAGAAAGGTGTCAAATACCGTGACGCCGATAAAATGGCGCTTATCCCGGTTCGCAATGTCGCGGAAGAAGCCCCAAAGGAAGTTTTACGTAAGCCGGAGTGGATGAAAATCAAACTGCCGGCTGACAGCCAACGAATTCAAGACATTAAGTCAGCGATGCGCAAGAACAAGCTTCACTCAGTGTGTGAAGAAGCCTCTTGCCCTAACCTGGCGGAATGTTTTAACCACGGTACTGCCACCTTTATGATCCTGGGTGCCATCTGTACACGCCGTTGCCCGTTCTGTGATGTAGCCCACGGCCGTCCGCTGCCACCGAATGCCGAAGAGCCGACTCAGCTGGCACAGACCATCGCAGATATGAAGCTGCGCTATGTTGTAGTCACCTCTGTAGACCGTGATGACCTGCGCGATGGCGGTGCTCAGCACTTCGCTGACTGTACCCGTGAAATCCGAGCTAAAAGCCCGGACATTAAGATTGAAACACTGGTGCCGGACTTCCGTGGCCGTATGGACCGCGCACTGGAAATCCTGCGTGATAACCCGCCGGATGTGTTCAACCATAACCTTGAAACAGCGCCACGCCTCTACCGAAAAGCTCGCCCGGGCGCGAACTATAAATGGTCGCTGGAACTGCTACAGAAATTCAAAGAAATGCACCCAGAGATCCCGACCAAGTCTGGCCTGATGATGGGTTTAGGTGAAACCAAAGAAGAAATCGTTGAAGTGCTGAAGGATCTGCGCGCTCACGGTGTGACAATGCTGACGCTGGGCCAGTACCTGGCTCCGAGCCGTCACCACCTGCCGGTTGAGCGTTATGTACCACCTTCAGAATTTGACGAACTGAAAGAGATCGCACTGGAGCTAGGCTTTACCCATGCCGCCTGTGGTCCGTTTGTTCGTTCTTCTTACCACGCCGACCTTCAGGCGCAAGGCGAAGAAGTGAAATAATCACTTCAAAGCGAGGAGCAAGGAAAAACATGCTCTTCGCTTCTTGTTCAGCAAATACAAAAAAACCGCTGCGGCATTGCCGGAGCGGTTTTTTAATCATACTGAAAAATGATTAGCTCTTATTAGCGCGTTCAATTGCCGCGGCAAATACAGGAGCCATACTCTTCAGTGCTTCTTCTGTGACGGGCTTACCATCCGTATCTGTTACATTAACTGACGTACGGTTACCCAAATCACCTAACTGCAGTCGGTATGAACGATTATCAAGCTCAATTGGCTGAGTTCCCAGTTCAGTCCAGAATTCATCATCCGGTGAACGGAACTTAACTTCAACAATACCCTGCGAGCGATTTCGGCCTTCCACAGTAAAGCCCAACTGCCCCAACATATTCGGTAAGCGTTCCCAGAACACATTATACGGAGCGCGGGCAATGATGACTGGCAAACCACTACGGTCCTGACCCATTGAAATAGGGATCTGCTTAACCAGCTCTTGAGCACGCAAGCGGGCCAGTTCGCGCTCCTGCTCATCATAGCGAGACATAACCAGGTTGGTCATCAGAATGCTGTAACGTTCTTTGTTAATCGCAGAAACCGGAGTCGTTTTGCCGCCTTCTCGCCAGTCAATCAAAGATATTTTGTAGCTATAACGATTTACCTCTGATGACTTCTCAATCAGATAACGGCTGCCAATCTCGCTTTCTTCATCCTCATTAGTCCAGTTGACCCAATCAGTTTCCATCGCATTTGCAGACTGGCTGCGCAACTTAATGTTCCGCTCACTAATCAGACGTTGAGTCAGCTGCCAGACTTTGGTCAGCTCTTCGGGTTTGAGTAATAACAGGCTAACACCATCCGCATCTTTCACTGCCCGGGCGCCCGGGATCAAAGCCAGCACCTGCTGTGGTGGACGGATATCAACACCTGCACCCAACTCTCCCTGAAAATTCTGGGCAGGGATCGCATAATCATAAACCTGTGAAGCTTGAGCTTCAGCAGGTAGATTCCATGCACCCAAAGGTTTAGTTTCAAGGTAATTGAAATCCTGGTTCGCCTGGCGACGGCGTTCCGCACCACCAGAACACCCCGCTAAAACAGCAACCATTACTGCGGTTACCGCCAGCCTGTATTTATTATTCATTAAGCTTTCGCGCTCCTACGCTCTCGCAAATTACAGCAGCACATTGGCATCTTTCAGCGCTTCAGTCACCACTTGCTGTGCAGGTTCACTCAGCTCAGTCAGTGGCAGGCGCAAGGTTCCGTGCTCAATTAAACCCAGTTGATATGCTGCCCATTTCACCGGGATTGGATTAGATTCAACAAATAGCTCTTTATGCAAAGGCATCAAGCGTTCGTTGATTTCTTTTGCAGCATCAAACTGACCAGACAGTGCCAGCTTGTACATGGTTGCCATTTCTGCTGCGGCCACATTAGCCGTCACCGAAATAACCCCATGTCCGCCTGCTGCAACAAAATCTAACCCTGTAGCATCATCACCGCTAAGTTGGATGAAGTCTTCCCCACAAAGTTCCCGAGTTTTTTGTACTCGAGACAGATCTGCCGTGGCATCTTTAATCGCAACGATATTCTCAATTTCAGCAAGGCGAGCGACAGTCTCCGGCAGCAGGTCAACGCCGGTACGAGAAGGTACATTGTAAAGAATCTGAGGCAGTTCTGAGGATTCGGCAATCGCTTTGAAATGCTGGTACAAACCTTCCTGAGTCGGCTTATTATAATAAGGCGTGACAGTCAGGCAACCGGCAACACCAGAGCCGTTGAAAAGTTTACTGAAGGTGATGGCTTCATGAGTAGCATTCGCGCCGGTACCAGCAACAACAGGAATTCGACCTTTGGCATATTCCAAAGTCTTCATGACCACTTTTACATGCTCATCAACAGTTAAAGTTGCTGACTCCCCTGTCGTTCCTACTGCCACAATTGCATCTGTGCCAGCTGCAATGTGATATTCAACTAATGATGCCAAACTGGCATAGTCAACTTCACCGGCTTCATCCAGTGGCGTCACCAACGCAACCATGCTTCCTGAAAACATGTCCATCTCCCCTGTATATGTAAGTTGTCATGGTACTTTTCAGTTACAGTAAACTCAAGACAGAAGTATGTAAATCAGTTAAGTAAAACCCGTCCAATAGTTGGCAATAATGTGTTATTTTTCGTCGAGTTCTCAGAATTTCATTCCTTCCATCACAACTTCTTTGATTCGATCTACGGAGCTTCTGGCTCCAATAGCTAGATTTACAATGACTGTGCTACCATGCCTGTGATAATAACAATCAGATGTGTATAGATATGGAACATTACTTAGTTGTCACAGCCGTAGGAACGGACCGCCCGGGCATATCAGATGAAGTCACCCGACTAATCAGCCAATGCGATTGTAATATCGTCGACAGTAGACTTGCTATCTTCGGCAGGGAATTCACCCTCATTATGCTACTTTCCGGTAATGCTAATGCCATTTCCCGTGTGGAATCGACATTACCATTAAAGGCGCAACAGCATGATCTGCTGACCGTGATGAAGCGTACCACCAAGCACGAGTATCGCTTATTCCCCTATACCGCCGACTTCCATATCGAAGCTGACGATGCACCGGGAATTATCGAACAGTTCACCCGTTTCTTTGCCAGCCGGCAAATTGACATTGCCTCACTCAGTGCGCATACCCATGAAGCAGGTCAAGAGGGTGATCCGAACCGTTTTCAGTTACAAATCAGTGCCAACCTGCCTGAAGACTGTAACTTAACAACTATACAAGAAGAATATGAAGCACTCTGCCAGGATCTGCTTGCCAGCGGCACAGTGACCTTCATCGGCCATAATCAATAAGGAAAAAACTATGAAGACATTGACCGCCGGTACTCCGGCGCCAAACTTCACGCTCATGAACCAGGACAACCAACCAGTTAGCCTGACTGACTTTAAAGGTAAAAAAGTACTGGCCTATTTCTACCCAAAAGCCATGACGCCAGGCTGCACCGTTCAAGCATGTGGCCTGCGTGACAGCAAAGCAGAGCTGGACGCACATAATATTGTGGTTCTGGGAATCAGTATTGACCCAGTCAAGCGCCTGCCTAAATTTATTGAACGCGATAACCTGAACTTTACTCTGTTGTCTGATGAAGACCACGTGGTTGCTGACCAATTCGGAGTCTGGGGTGAGAAAAAGTTCATGGGTAAAATCTATGACGGCCTGCACCGCATCAGCTTCCTGATCAATGAGGAAGGTGTTATTGAACACGTCTTCAATAAATTCAAGACCAAGGATCACCATGACGTCGTACTGAACTACCTGAACGACAACGCCTGATACCGGTTTATTTAAACGTCGGTTTAAAAATCTATTTAAGTAGATGTTCAAAAAAATCCCCCGGTCTTTACCGAGGGATTTTTTATGAGCGACTTTTGAATGCAAGCTAAGGTAATTACAGCTCTGTTGCGTTAACCCAGATAACTGCATCCTGAGACAGTTCTTTGCCTTTGTGCTCTGTTGCTGGGCCTGAACCCAGACATGCAAAGCCCCAAACGCCCGCTTTAGGGATACCGAATGTAAATTCACCATCCTGATCAGTAATCGCTACGATAGCAGTTTCAGGCGCTTCACGGTGTGTAGTTTTACCGAATGCGTTACCTTTCATATCAATATCTGTATTGATGTATTCGATCTCACACTCAACACCTGCAGCAGGTTTGCCTTCAGACAGAACCTGACCAGAGAAAGTGCCACCAGCAAATACCTGGTAAGGTTTGTTCAGAGGAACAATCTCGGTTGGCAAACCAAGAGGCTGTTCCCAACCAGTAGGCAGGCCACCTTTGTTCACGTAAGACTTAGTGATTTGTTGAATGTAGATATCTTCGCCTTTCTCGTAATACGGAGCCGGAACAACCGCAAATACGTAGTCACCGTTACGCTTCACTTTGTAATCAGCCTGGTAAGCTTTTGCAGTGTTCTCTGGGCCTTCCCAGCTAATTTGCTTTAGCTTGCTCATCAGGTCGATGCGCTTATCTTTGAACTGAACAAAGAACTGCTCTGGCTTATCCATATCCATAACATGGCCATTTTCCATTGGGTGGCCAAATACCAGTTTCATGTTCATTTCAGTTGGTTTTTCTAGCAGCACATCCGGCGTGTAAGCCAGCTGGAAGTGTGCATTAGCAGCACCAGAAACAGCCAAAGCGGCAGCACCAAGGGTGGTAAGAAGCGTTTTTTTCATTTTATATTATTCCTTTATACTTAGAGGCTTAACCTCATGACTGCGTATTACTCGGTGATATCTTCACTTGAAATTTCAACCAGGTGACCCGGACCAGCATTGAACTGAACCTTGTAATCACCTTCCGGCTTATTAAATTCGAACTCACTGTCCTCGCTCATTTTGCCGTTAATCAAAGCCTTTCCATTGGCATCAACCACGGTCAGTTCCACACCTGCCGCCGATGAACCGTCAGAGAAGCCCCCCTCACACAACACAGTGCCGTCACCGTTGTCGTAACAGGAGCACAGAGGGGTATGAGCCATAGCGGCAAGCGGCATCATGGAGAACATGAGCGCAAATGAAAGTTGTTTTTTATTCATGTCGTGACCTGATTTTAGTTATTAGCGGAGCTTACCTAGCTCAATTAAAAAGAGCCCTGTAAGCAGCCTCCTGAATATCGCGACACAAGATAACAACATACTGAATGAGAATCTCTCTTATTTACAGTTTTATTGAGATAGATCAATAAAACTGATAACGATTATCACCTAGCTTGAAAGTCGTTGATTTTTATAAATAATGTCTATGACGTCACCACTGACTTTTATTCCAATTTAACAACTTGTGAGCAGTATTTATGACACTGAACGATACCCTTCCAAACCAAACTGTTGTTGTTCACCGTCATCTTGCTACCGGCATGATCAGGCAACGCCTGATGGATCTGGGCATCATGCCTCAGGCGGTTGTAACCATGATCAGAAGTGCACCACTTGGTGATCCCATCGAAATTAAAATTGATAACACCCATGTTTCACTGCGTCGTTCAGAAGCCGCAGGTATTGAAGTGACAACCACTGCTCATTCTGAAGCATGTTGTTAATGCCTAAGTAAGGAACGCAATAATGACCAATCGCACGCCGCTGGTTGCCCTGTCAGGTCAACAGAATGCCGGTAAATCCACACTGTTTAATTTGCTTACCGGGGCGCGACAGCATATCGCCAATTACCCCGGCGTCACCGTTGACAAGAAATACGGTTATTTCCGCCATCAAGGTCAGTCCTACCAAGCCGTTGATCTTCCAGGTACGTACAGCCTGTCTTCCTTTTCACTGGAAGAGCGGGTAGCACGAGACTTCCTCTGCGCCGAAAAACCTGACCTGGTCATCAACGTTGTCGATGCTGCCAACCTGAAGCGTTCCCTACACCTGACGGTGCAGTTACTTGAAATGGAGTGCCCAACCGTACTAGCTCTGAACATGATGGACGTGGCAAAAAAGCAGGGAATTGCGATTGATACTGAAGCGCTCAACCAATACCTAGCCATACCGGTAGTAACGACTGTAGGTCGCAAAGGGGAAGGACGCGAAGAACTCTGTAACGTTATTGAAGCCAACACAATCAAAGATTCAAATGATCCACAAACAACGCAGGATAAGCTTCCCGAATACCCTGCTTTGAACGAAGCCATGGCCGTTTTGGATACCGCCCTTGCTCCGCTGGAAGCGCGAATTGCGGAACAGCCTTACCGCTGGCTTAAACTCAAAATGCTGGAAAACGACAGCCAGATCTACACCAAACTGGCGGAAATACTATCCGAATCAGAGCTGTCAATACTGCGCGATATTGTTACTAAGCAACGCTCTCAGTTTGAACAGCAACATGACACCAGCATCAATGACTATATCGCAGCCGAACGTGAAGCCTTTATTCAGGCAATGCTGAAGGCCGCTGTCAGCGTTGCGCCCAGTAAAGGTCCGACGTTGTCACAACGCATTGATAAACTGGTACTGAACCGCGTACTGGCACCTATTTTCCTGGTACTGACCGTCTTTATGATTTATCAGTTGGCGATTGTTCAGGGCTATGAGCTGACTAACTATACCTGGCCTTACCTTGCCAGCATGCGTGAACTGGTTGCCGGACTGCTGCCGGAAGCCGGCTTCCTGTTTGACCCATACACCCGCTCACTGGGACTGTGGATTGTCGATTCAGCCAACACACTGTTGAACTATGTGCCAATCTTCCTGATCCTGTTCGCCCTGATCGCAATACTGGAAGATTCAGGTTACATGGCCCGTATTGCTTTTGTGGTCGACAAGATCCTGAACCGCTTCGGCCTGCACGGGCAAAGCACTTTGCCTATGATCCTTAGTGGTGTCTTTGCCGGAGGCTGTGCCGTACCGGGTATCATGGCAACCAAGGGGATCCCGGATCACCGTGCCCGCATGGCGACTATCCTGACGGTTCCTTTCATGAACTGTCTGGCTAAAGTTCCGCTTTATACGCTACTGGTCGGCATCTTCTTCGAACAGGACAAAGCATTGATGATGTTCTACATCTCAACGATGACCATCATTGCAGCTCTGCTGGTTGCCAAACTGCTGTCTGTCACTGTTCTGCGCGGTGAAGAGAGTGCACCGTTTGTCATTGAGCTACCACGTTACAACCTGCCGACAGTCAGAGCCGTACTAACCCGTGCGTTCGAGCGTACCTGGATTTATATCAAGAAGGTAGGCACCATCGTTGTCGCAGTATCTGTCGTAATTTTCACCCTACTGCAATATCCGGGTTTGCCTCAGGAACGCGAAACCTTCTATCAGCAACGCGCAGAGCAAGCAGTTAACACATTCAACAAGAAGATGAAAAACAACCCGTACCTTGAAATTGCTCAAGGCGAACGGTTGGTTTCACTGGTGAATTTCTATAACGATTACAAACGCGCCAAGCTCAATGCCAGCGGTGCTGAAGCCTCCAGAGCGGTCAATGCTACATTCGAAGAACGAAATCCTGAGTTCTACCCGTTTGTGAAAGCACCGAAAGGCGACAAAAATGCCAAGAAAGCCAACCGTGCTCTTCGCAAATTGGTCAGCGCACGCAAATCGATTCGTCGGGAGATTAAAGAAGAACGCCTGACCAACTCGGTACTTGGCTCAATCGGTCGTTCACTGGAGCCTGCCACCCAATTTGCCGGCTTCGACTGGAAGATCAACGTCGCTCTGCTGTCTTCCTTCGCCGCACGAGAAAGCAGCGTTGCCACCCTTGGCGTTCTGTTCCAACAGGAAGATGACCAGAACAATACGCTGGAAAAACGTATGGGTGATCAGAGCAACAACATTACATCACTAACTGCTGTTGCAATGATCCTGTTCTTTGCACTATATCCACCATGTCTGGCAACCACCATCATGGTAAAGGTTCAGACCGGTCAATATCGCTGGATGCTGCTAGCACTGATCTTCCCGACAGCCCTTGGCCTGGGTGTCGCCAGTACCACCTATACCTTGGGAATGGCTCTGGGTGTATCCGGTATCACCATGATGAGCGGCGCTTACTTCAGTGGGCTGGCATTACTGTTGATAGTCGGTTTTTACCCGGCTCTGAAGCACAAGCTTATGCCCGGCTCAACACCCTCAGCACTGAGTAACCACGGAGTATAATTATGACAACCAAGACTGCACAGACTTTACCTGTTATGCCGGACCTGACCGCAAATACTGACTGGACAGATATCGTCGTTGTCAGTCTGGTCGTCTTTACTGCGCTGGTTTATCTCTATTTCAAATGGTGGAAGAAGCAAGGGCGCTGCGCCGGGTGCAACGGCTGCGGCAAAGCCGCTCCTCGTAAGTCTCATTGCCAGACAATGGGGACAATTGCCACCCTACGCCCTATCGATAATGACACCACACCACCATCATCAGCGAATCGGTGACAAAGAACAGGTAAATAACCTCATTTACCCAAAACCAATACAAAAATGCCCGCATCACCTGCGGGCATTTTTTTAATTTTGATTCGATAAGATTAAACCAGCTTATTCCGCCGTCTGCTCTTCGTCTTCACCGGGTTCATTAGACGGCAGCGCATTCCACACGGCTTTCACCAGTGTCGCCAGCGGGATAGCAAAGAACACGCCCCAGAAGCCCCACAAACCACCAAAAACCAAAACCGCGATGATAATCGCGACTGGATGAAGGTTCACCGCTTCCGAGAACAGAATTGGCACCAACACATTGCCGTCCAACGCCTGAATAATGCCGTAAGCCACCAGCAGCCACCAGAAATCAGGGCTAATTCCCCACTGAAACAAACCAACCATAGCTACTGGCAGGGTTACTGCCGCCGCACCGATATAAGGAATCAGGACAGAAAAACCAACCAGTACGCCCAACAATACCGCATAGCGCAGATCCATTACCGCAAACGTAATGTAGCTGACAATCCCGACAATCAGGATTTCTGTTACCTTGCCGCGAATATAGTTGGTGATCTGCTCATTCATCTCAGCACCAACCTTACTGGTCAGGCGGCGATTCTTAGGCAGCAGGCCACTCAGGGTTGCTAACATTTCTTCTTTGTCTTTAAGCAGGAAGAAAACCAGCAAAGGCACCAAAATCAGATAAACAGCCAGAGTAGCCAGGCTCACCAGTGAAGCTAATGAACCTTTAACCACACTCTCGCCCATGCCCAAGACTTTCTCACGCAGGGTATCCATAAAGGTGGCAACCTGATGCGGTTGAACAAAATCAGGATAGCGCTCCGGCAGACTGGATACGAAATGCTGCAGACCGTTAAACATATTCGGCACATCAGCGACCAGATTACTTACCTGATGCCAGATAGTTGGTACCAAACCAAATACAGCCATTACCATCAGTCCGGCAAAAAGGAGCAAGACCAGCACGACAGAAATTGAGCGCGGCAAACCTAGCCGGGTAAGCCTCATCACAGGCCATTCCAGCAGGTACGCCAAAACAATCGCCACCAACAATGGAGCGATCAGGTTGCCGAAGAAATAAATTGTCAGAAAGCCAAATAACAGAATGGCAACCAGACTGACGGCATGAGGATCTGAGAATCGTCGCTGATACCAGCGAGTTAGCATGTCCAGCATAAAATGTTTACTGCCTTTTGTTCACGATTATTACAAGCTGTTGCGAGGTTGCAGTGAGCTCTTCAACATTAAACCCATGGTTTAACAGGTAACGGGGTATATCTTGTCGGGCTCCTGCATCAGAAATATAAATTTCAAGACGCTGGCCGCAATGTAGTTCTCTGGTCGCGCGCTTGGCCAGTAACAATGCCATAGGGCAACGTTCTGCAGTCAAATCTAGCGATAAGGTTTCCATTCCGGCAGGCTGACAGTTATTATCCATCGAAGTATTGTAATTGACATCGATGCGACAAAAAAGAAACCAGAGAAAGGTTTCGTTGTCTCAGACTATGTAAGTTATCACTGTTCAGCAAGGATTTAGCTAAAATAAGGCGCTTACGCTCCTTGCGGACAAGGCGAATACCAGTAAAGGCGGTTTTATTATTAACATGTTTCGATTTACCAAGGCCCCAATTTATCTCTTACTCAGTGCCTTATTGGGGTCTGGTGTGACTGCTCAGGCAGAGAATTTTAACAACCTGCCGGAAATAGGGACGACAGCAGCGTCAACGCTGACGATTGAAAAGGAAATGGAGTACGGTGATGCGTATATGCGTATGTTACGTGCCAGCATGCCTGTCATCGGGGATCCCTTGCTATCGGAATATGTTCAGGATCTCGGGCACCGTCTGGTTGCCAATGCCGATGATGTCCGGACACCGTTCAATTTTTTCCTGATCCGCAACCGTGAAATTAATGCCTTCGCATTCTTTGGCGGCCATGTCGCTATTCACTCAGGTCTATTCCTATATGCCAAAAACGAGAGCGAACTAGCCTCGGTTATTGCCCACGAAATTGCTCACGTAACTCAGCGCCACCTGGCCCGCAGCATGGAAGATCAGGCGAAGAAATCACCGGCTACAATGGCAGCGATGATTGGCTCACTCATGCTGGCGATAGCCTCTCCAGAAGCAGGAATTGCGGCTATCCACGCCACCACAGCAGCCTCAGCACAGGGCCGGATCAACTACACCCGCAGTAACGAAAAAGAAGCCGACCGCATCGGTATCAATACCCTTGCTAAGTCTGGTTTTGATGTTCAGGCTATGCCCCGCTTCTTTGGTCGCCTGGCCGATCAGTACCGCTATGCCAGTACGCCACCAGCCATGTTGCTGACTCACCCGCTGCCGGAATCTCGTATTTCCGATACCCGCAACCGTGCGAACCAGTACCCAGCTCGCCGAGTAGAAACATCTGAACGCTATCAGCTGGCACGAGCGCGGATTGTCGCCCGTTTTGCCAGCATCGACAGTGAAGCCGCTCTGGACTGGTTTAACCGCCAATTGAAAAAAGCCAACGGTAAACAGAAAGCCGCCCTCAATTACGGTAAAGCTCTGGTTTATATCGATTCAGGCAAATATCAGCAGGCCCGCGAAATACTGACACCATTGCTGAAGGCTGAGCCGGACAACCGGTTCTATATTGATGCTGCGACTGATCTGGATATCTATGAGAATAAGTTTGATCAGGCTATCACTCGCCTTGAAAACGCACTCAAAGCCAACCCAAATCACAGTGTGCTTCGCCTGAATCTGGCCAATGCCCTGCAAAAAGCCGGGCGTAGTGCAGAAAGTATTCCAGTCCTGACCCGATACACCTACGACAACAGCGATGATAGCAATGGCTGGTATCTGCTCTCTCAAGGCTATGCCAACATCGGTCGTCGTGATGCCGAGCTGGCTGCCCGTGGTGAACTGATGGCGCTGAGAGGACAATGGGACAAAGCAATCCAGCATTACATCGAAGCCAGCCAGCTTGTGGATGTTAACTCTCTTGACCAGGCTCGCTACGATGCCCGGATTGACCAACTCCGCACAGCCCGCGCCCGATTCGCAAATCTTTGATCCAATAGCCGATCTTTCCTTTTCTTACCGGTTGCAGTTCCTCTACAATGGAACTGCAACAATTATTCTCCATTTTGCTAACCTTACTGCTCAATAGGTATCGGCAAATGGGTATAACTATCAGGAGAGATCATGTCAGTTACTATCTATCATAATCCGCGCTGCTCAAAGAGCCGTCAGACCCTTGCCTTGCTGGAAGAAAAAGGCATTACCCCAGACATTGTAAAATATCTGGAGCAAACACCGGATGCCGACCAGCTGAAAGCCCTGCTCAACAAACTAGGTTTTGACTCTGCCCGCCAGATGATGCGCACCAAAGAAGCACTTTATAAAGAACTGGCTTTAGGTGACGAGAGCGTCAGCGAAGAACAACTGTTCGAAGCGATGGCCAGTAATCCTAAACTCATTGAGCGACCAATTGTGGTTAACGGCAGCAAAGCAGCCCTGGGCCGTCCGCCAGAGCAGGTACTGGACATCCTGTAATGCGCAAAATACTGGTGCTTTATTACAGTCGCCATGGCAACACCCGCCAGCTAGCCCGGCATATTGCCCGTGGCATTGAGCAGGTTAACGATTGCGAAGCAGTGCTACGCACCGTCGCTGAAATTGACTGCATGGGAAAATTAGGTGAACCACCGTCTGATGGCGACCCTCTTGTCACCCATGATGATCTGAAAGCCTGTAGCGGCCTGGCCATGGGAAGTCCGGTGAGATTCGGTAATATGGCCGCCCCCCTGAAACACTTTATCGACAGTACCAGTGCCCAGTGGCTGGCCGGAACCCTGATAGGCAAGCCAGCCTGTGTATTTACTTCATCCTCCTCAATGCATGGTGGTCAGGAAACCACACTGCAATCTATGATGCTGCCACTTCTGCACCACGGCATGCTTATCGTCGGGCTACCATACTCGGAGCCGGATCTGCATACCACTCGCGCAGGAGGCACACCATACGGCGCATCTCACCTCAACCAGGGGCAACAGAAACAACTACAGAGCGATGAAACTGCACTGGCGCAGGCATTAGGACGACGACTGGCTGAAACGGCAAGCAAGCTTACCGATAACAGTTAAGGATAACGTGATGAAACCAATGAGTAAGTCAACGCAGAACTTGCGATACTTCGCCCTGACGGCCAACCTGTCGCTAATCCTTTGGGTTGGCCTGTGGCAAAGTACGATATCACCTCATCCCCACCTCAATAACTTTATTCTGGCCGGGGTATGGGTCTTGCCGATGCTGTTACCACTCAAAGGGATCCTGCAGGGGAAGCCCTACACCCATGCCTGGGCTAACTTTATCCTGATGCTGTATTTTCTCCATGCGCTGACCATTTTATGGGTCGATGACGGCGAACGTTTACTGGCGATGGTTGAGTTAGGGCTGGCCAGCAGCGCTTTTGTTGCCAATATCCTCTTTGCCCGCAACCGGGGCCGGGAACTGGGAAATAAACTGAAAAAGCTGTCACAGGTAGAAAAAGAAGAGCGGGCTGCTCACGAAGAAAAAACAACGAGCAAAACTGAAAAACCAAATAGGTAGCTCCATTACAGGCGGTTCTAACCCGTAATAAAAAAGCGGTGGCTTCTGCCACCGCTTTTTTTATAACTCAATTCGGTTCGGGTTCCAGTAATACTGGTTGCTTCTACTCTGTGACGGGTCAACGGTTGCCGTGACATCAATAGCCTGAGGGTTCTGCGGCAACGTTTCAGGCTCTGCAACCGGGAAGACTTTCTCTTCGGTTAACAGAGTTTCCGTTTCAGGAGTTACCATGGCCACTTTTTTCATCCTGTCTAATGGAACCAGACGATTATCACGGCTCAGCTCACGTTTAAACGCAGCCTCAGAGCTCAGCAGGTTCACATCAAAAACGACCTTGTTACCGTGCACCTTGCTTGCATTAACAGTAGCTACCGAAGTCATATCAGTCAGCAAACGCTCCAGAATGAAGAAATCTTCTGTGGTCTGAATATTATCGACACGGATAGCGAACTTACCATCACTAGCCCCGCCAAGCTGTACAGCGTATTTTGCCGCCAACAGATCAGCTACCTGATTCATCATTTCTGTCACGGCCAGCTCAGAGCTACCGGATGTACGCCCTTCATCAGGCGCTACCTGCGATGAAACCAGATTTTCCGGCTTATCGGTAAACAAGTGCCACGCAAGCTGGACCGTTTCCCCTTGCTGCTGACGCACACGCACAACTAATACTGCATCAGGCTGATATCGCATACTGGCATCAGCAATCGGCTGAACAAAGCCTCCCCATAAATCAGGAATATTAATTGCCGTAATATCCTCAAAATCACCAATCGGCATCATCACAGGCACGCCGCGCATATCGGCAGCCTGTTTCAACTGTGGCTGGATAACATTGCCTGACTGATCCCAGATAATGCTGCGATCACGGTTAGCCTCTTCGACTACCCACACCAACACTGACGGACGCTGCGCATCCCACAGCGTCGCATTAGCTTGCGTCAGCAAATTACGGATCTGACGGCGGTCAAAAGTCAGCTCAAGAGTCTGCCGCCCTTGGTGGTTACCATAACCAAACTGGCTTACATAAGGGGTATTGTTTTCTACCGCCTTACGGATCACTTCATTTTGTATTATTGCGCTCTGGCCTGATACCTTAATCAGAACCTGCTCCAGCGCTTGTTCACGGGCTTTTTGTTCCGACTCTTTATCAGTGTCGGGCAGTACGACCTGCGCCTCATACAGGTTGGTGACGTTTGCAGCTTTAAGCGGCAAAGCGAATAAAGCAAACAGTATTAGAGCAAAACGCAACATAGAAAACTCATTCATCACTTAGTTAAGACCTGATCATAAAATGATCGAACCGGAAACAGCAACAACTACTGACACAAAATCCTCTCTATTCTTAGTATTTCTTTATGCATCCAGTCCACATAAAAAGTAAACATCTCTCTCATTCGTATTTAAGAGTCACCCTTTTTTATGGACTAGGTCACAAAAACAGGCTGAGAAAACGCACGCCTTAAATGTAACGCTTTCAAAAAACCGTGATCGATAGCTCACTTTTAAATGCTTATAACTATTTAAAACAGTTATCACCATCAACAGTTAGGCAAACGATTACATCCATGCTAGGATTGCGCGATTTTTTTACAGACAGGGTGGAATACTACAATGATGCAGTTATTACAGGGTGCCCAAATGCTCTTTGTCGCATTTGGAGCATTGGTTCTGGTGCCGCTTTTAACCGGACTTGATCCTAATGTTGCCCTCTTTGGTGCCGGTATCGGTACTCTCCTTTTCCAAGTCATCACTAAACGTTCCGTTCCTATCTTCCTCGCTTCCTCTTTTGCTTTTATTGCTCCTATTATGTATGGCGTCCAGGCCTGGGGCGTTGCCGCTACTATGGGCGGTCTGATGATGGCCGGTGTAGTTTATGTTTGTATGGGCGCACTGATCAAAGTTCGTGGCGTCGCTTTTATCCATAAACTGCTGCCACCAGTCGTTGTCGGCCCGGTTATTATGGTGATCGGCCTTGGCCTGGCTCCAGCAGCCGTCAACATGGCACTGGGTAAAACAGGTGATGGAGCGGTTCAGCTTATCGATGGTGATACAGCACTGTGGATTTCAACAGTTTCATTGCTGACAACCATTATTGTCAGCGTATTTGCCAAAGGGTTCTTCAAACTGGTTCCGATTATGGCCGGTATCCTGGCAGGCTACGGCCTGAGCCTAGGCTTCGGTGTCGTTGACTTTACACCGGTAACGCAAGCAAGCTGGCTGGCAATGCCAAACTTTACCTTCCCAGAATTCAACATTAACGCCATGCTGTTCATGATCCCGGTTGCGATTGCCCCGGCAGTAGAGCACGTCGGTGACATGCTGGCTATCTCCAACGTTACAGGTAAAGATTACCTGAAAAAACCAGGTCTACACCGCACTATGGCTGGTGACGGTATTGCGACCATTGCAGCTTCTATGTTCGGCGCGCCACCAAATACTACTTACTCTGAAGTTACTGGTGCCGTTATGCTAACTAAAGCTTTCAACCCTGTGATCATGACCTGGGCAGCGGTAACCGCTTTGGTACTGGCATTTGTCGGCAAGCTGGGTGCAGTTCTTCAGACAATCCCGATCCCTGTTATGGGCGGTATCATGATCCTGCTGTTCGGCTCAATTGCGACAGTTGGCCTGAACACTCTGATCAAGAACCAGGTCGACCTGCACAAAGCCCGCAACCTGGTGATTGTTGCTGTCACACTGGTATTCGGTATCGGCGGTATGGCTTTCGGTATTGGTGAATTTAGCCTTCAAGGTGTCAGCTTGTGCGGTATCGTAGCAATCGTACTAAACCTTGTCCTACCGGATGACCTGGGTGAAAACCATGTCGTCGATAACGCTCAGATCGAAGACAGCGCGCTTTAACTGAGCACCCAAAACTCTTCAAATTTCAGCGCAGAAGATCGCTTCTGCGCTTTTTGCTTTTGTATGAAAAGGAAAACCTTTGGCTAACTCATACAACTAATAAACTAATCTATCACCAGTGAACTTAATAAGTAAGAATAAGCAAAAAGCTTATTGACTGGATAAAATTCCACTGTAAAAAATCAAACAAAAAGCCGGGCAAATGCCCGGCTTTCTTTTTATTGTTTCAGAAGAAGAATTACTTCGTACCGAAGATCTTATCACCCGCATCGCCCAGACCAGGAACAATGTAGCCTTTGTCGTTCAACTTCTCATCGATTGCAGCAGTGTAAAGCTCAACATCTGGGTGAGCTTTCTCAAGCGCAGCAATACCTTCAGGAGCAGCAACCAGTACCAGCACCTTAATAGAGCGACAACCATTCTCTTTCAGCAGGTCGATAGTTGCGATCATCGAACCACCGGTTGCCAGCATTGGGTCAACAACCAGCGCCATACGCTCATCGATGTTTGATGCCAGTTTATGGAAGTATGGTACCGGCTCCAGTGTTTCTTCATCACGGTAGATACCAACTGTTGAGATACGGGCGCTTGGCATGTGCTCAAGTACACCGTCCATCATCCCCAGGCCAGCACGCAGGATTGGCACAACGGTTACTTTTTTACCTTTGATTTGGTCAATTTCTACTTGACCATTCCAACCTTCAATAGTAACCTTCTCTGTTTCGAAGTCTGAAGTCGCTTCATATGTCAGCAAGCTGCCAACTTCCGTAGCCAACTCACGGAATCGCTTAGTGCTGATGTCACCTTCGCGCATAAGACCAATCTTATGTTTTACAAGTGGGTGTTTAACCTCAACGACTTTCATTTCTGACTCCTAAGCAAACAAAATTTCAAAAAATCGCACTATTATACACTAGACCATTAGCAGTCTGGTAGGGGTAACCGTTTTGATTGCTCAGGTTTTATCCAACGAGATTTATTGACGCAAACGTTTTCCTTTCCGCTATGACTGCTGTTATCATACCCCCGCTTTTATTTTCTTTAATGCGATGAGGGATCTCTGGTGAGCGGCAATAACTCTTCTCTTAGTTACAAAGATGCTGGTGTGGATATTGATGCAGGCAACGCATTAGTTGATCGTATTAAAGGGGTGGTTAAACGCACCCACCGCCCTGAAGTGATGGGCGGTATTGGTGGTTTCGGAGCACTTTGCTCGCTACCAACCAAGTACAAGGAACCAGTACTGGTATCCGGAACAGATGGCGTTGGCACAAAGCTGCGCCTTGCGATGGATCTGAATAAGCACGATACAATCGGCATCGATCTTGTTGCTATGTGTGTGAACGACCTAATTGTTCAGGGAGCTGAGCCTCTATTCTTCCTTGACTACTACGCAACCGGCAAACTGGATGTTGATACTGCAGCTGATGTTGTAGCTGGTATTGGTGAAGGTTGTATCCAGTCCGGCTGTGCCCTGATCGGCGGTGAGACTGCTGAAATGCCGGGAATGTATCATGGTGAAGACTACGACGTAGCTGGTTTCTGTGTCGGTGTTGTCGAAAAAGCTGACATTATCGATGGCAGCAAAGTTACTGCTGGTGACGCGCTGATTGCTATTGCTTCCAGCGGCCCGCACTCCAACGGCTTCTCACTGGTCCGCAAGATCATTGAAGTTTCACAAGCAGATCTTAACCAACAACTTGAAGGTAAGGCTCTGTCTGAACACCTGCTTGAACCGACCAAAATCTACGTTAAATCAACTCTGAAGATGATGGAAAGCTGCGATGTACACGCCATCTCCCACATTACTGGTGGTGGTTTTTGGGAAAATATCCCTCGCGTGTTACCGGCAGGAACAAAAGCTGTGATCGACGGTAATAGTTGGCAATGGCCTGTTGTTTTCAACTGGCTGCAAGAAGCAGGTAATGTCGATACTTATGAAATGTATCGTACATTCAACTGTGGTGTCGGTTTAGTTATTGCCCTGCCAAAAGATCAAGCCACTGAAGCTATCGAAATCTTGCAGGCCGAAGGCGAACAAGCCTGGTTGCTGGGTGAGATTGCCGTCACTGGATCCGATGAAGAGCAAGTGGAGATCAAATAAGCCGATGAAAAGTATCGTGGTCCTGCTCTCAGGTAACGGCTCAAACTTGCAGGCGATGATTGATGCCTGTCAGGAAGGCATCATCAGCAACGCCAAGGTTACAGCTGTTATTTCAAATAAAGCCGATGCTTATGGTCTGGAACGTGCACGCAAAGTCGGTATTGCGACAGTTCATCTGCCCGCTGGTGATTATCAGGATCGTGAAAGCTATGATCAGGCCCTGGCTGAGCAAATTGACCGCTTTGAACCGGATCTGGTTATCTTGGCCGGATTTATGCGGATCTTGAGCGACAAATTTGTCCGCCACTACATGGGCCGAATGCTTAATGTTCATCCATCCCTGCTACCTAAATACACAGGGCTTCATACCCACCAGCGAGCGATTGAGGCTGGAGACAAGGAGCATGGCACCAGTGTTCATTTTGTTACTGAAGAGCTTGATGGCGGCCCGGTGATCCTGCAGGCAAAAGTGCCAATCTTTGACGGCGACTCTGTCGAAGAGGTTACGGCCCGGGTACAAGAGCAGGAGCATCGAATTTACCCTTTAGTTGCCAATTGGTTCCTGCAACAAAGGCTGACAATGAAAGGTGGTAAAGCCGTACTGGACGGAGAAACATTAACGGAACACGGCTACGCAGCCGAGGACTGAACCTTCCAGCTATCATCAGCAATAAACAAAAAACGCGACTATACGTCGCGTTTTTTTATTGCTGATAAGCTGGTCAAAGCGTCCGATTGTAGACTTGTTCGCCATAATGGAACATATTGAACTCCCCTACTTCCATCTTGTGCCAGTTTTCATCATTCGTCAGCGGCTGAGTTGCAATCACGGTCACCACGTCATTCGGTGTCGTTTCCTTCTGGAAATCGATAGTTACATCCTCATCAATCAATGATGCCTGACCAAAAGGCGCCCGACGCGTGATCCAATGCAGGTTATTACTGCAATAGGTAAGTACATACTCACCATCACTGAGCAGCATATTGTAAACTCCAAGCTGACGCAGCTGATCACAGCACGAAGCAACAAACTCAAGCACCGGCTCCAGCTTTTGCGGCATTACCGGAAACCGCTCTTCCATTTGGTTCAATAGCCAGCAAAATGCTTTTTCACTGTCTGTCTGGCCAACCGGATTAAAGCGGCCGGTATCAAGGGACTGATACTCCGTCAACTGGCCATTGTGAGCAAAGGTCCAGTAACGCCCCCAAAGCTCACGGGTAAAAGGGTGCGTGTTCTCAAGGCTGACACCGCCACGGTTCGCCTGGCGAATATGGCTGATCACTGCACAGCTTTTTATCGGGTATTCCTGAACCAGTTCAGCAATACGAGAACGAGAGCTCGGGTTCGGATCTTTGAAGGTACGGAAACCTCGTCCTTCATAAAAAGTAATCCCCCATCCATCACTATGGGGGCCGGTATTCCCGCCCCGCTGCATCAAGCCGGTAAAGCTAAAACAGATATCCGTCGGCACATTGGCGCTCATGCCAAGCAATTCACACATTGTCCGTTATGCCCTTTACTCAATCAGCTTGAAGCCATTTCTTTTTCAACCAGCATGATCAAAATGTGGATGATTTTGATATGCACTTCCTGAATTCGGTCGGCAAAACCAAAATGAGGTACGCGGATTTCAACATCTGCCAGACCAGCCATCTTACCGCCGTCTTTACCAGTCAAAGCGATTGTTTTCATACCTTTGGCCTTCGCCGCTTCAATAGCTTTCAGAATATTACCTGAATTACCTGACGTAGAGAGACCGAACAGAACATCACCTGTTGCACCAACCGCTTCCAGGTAACGAGAGAACACATGGTCATAACCAAAGTCATTACTTACACATGACAGGTGGCTAGGATCTGAAATTGCGATACCAGGGTAACCCGGACGGTTTTCACGGTAACGACCAGTCAGCTCCTCGGCAAAATGCATTGCATCACAATGTGAGCCACCATTACCGCATGACAGCACTTTGCCGCCTTGCTTGAACGACTCAGCAAGCAGCTTGGCAGCCGCTTCGATATCTGCAATGTTCTTGCCATCGCTTAAAAAGCGGTTCAGTACTTCTGCAGCTTCATTCAGTTCTGCACGAATCAAATCTTGGTACATAGGGCTAATCTCAGGTTATTCATACAATATTATTGTTCAGCCGGGCGCACCCGGCTAGACATTTAAGCGCCTTCATTTGCAGTGTACAAAGAAACTGACGAAGGTGTCGACTCCTGAGAGAGCAGATTGTGACGGTTTGATGCCAAATGCTCACGTAATAGCTCGGCTGAAGAGTAAAGTAGAATGTTATCGGCATTCAGCACACCGGCAATAGCCAGCTTTTTCTCAACATTCGACGCTACTCCTAGCAAAATCACCGGATATTGGTGAATGCGGTCCAGAGCACTTTCAAAGGCATGGATGGCGGTAATATCCATCATGGTCACGTCACTGAAATCCAAAACTACGGCACTGGTCTCCACCCCGGAAAGCTCAATCATATTGAAAGCTTTTTCACTAGCCGCGAAGAACAGCGGGCCATTGATGTCATACACAACGACATCGTCACCGAAATCCAGGTGCTCGTGCTCACGGTTAACCACAGAGACATTAGTCAAAGTCGCAATACGCTGGATAAACAACAGGCTTGCCAGCAGCAGACCAACAACTACAGCCACCACCATGTCGAAGACTACAGTCAGAGTAAAACAAGTCAGCAACACTGCTACGTCGCGACGAGGGGCCACCTTTAATGTATGCACAAAGTGCGGTGCCTCAGACATATTCCATGCCACCATGATCAGCAAGCCAGCCAAAGCACTCATCGGGATATAAGACAGCATCGGTGCAAGCACAATCATCGCAGCCAGAACAAACAGAGCATGCGTAACAGCAGAAACCGGAGAAAATGCACCTGCACGGATGTTGGTCGCAGTACGGGCAATCGCAGCTGTTGCCGGAATACCACCGAAGAAAGGAACAACCATATTAGCCAGGCCCTGGCCAACCAGCTCAGCATTCGGATTGTGCTTGGTACCTGTCATACCATCTGCCACTACAGCACACAGCAAGGATTCTATACAACCCAGCATGGCAATAGTAAAAGCCGCTGGCAACAGTTCAACGACAAGATCCCAGCCAAACGCTGGGTCCTGCCAAGGAGTAACGAACTGTGGTAATACCTGCGGAATACCACGGCCAATCAAATCACCAATCTGATACTGGAATTTTTCACCCAACAGGCTTACATGACTGGTGCCCCACTGGTTGAACATGAAAGCCATAATCGTACCGGCCACCAACGCGACAACGTGAGCAGGTAAACGGGTTTTCAATCTTGCCCACAAAATGAAAGCTGCAATTGTTGCCAGGCCAACAGCAGCATCAGCATAACTGGCTGAAGGCAATGCACTGGCATAAGCCATCACTTTTTCAGGGAAATGAATAGGATTACCTTCAACAGAAAGGCCCAGCAGATCTTTCAGCTGAAGAAAGGCAATCACCAGGCCAATACCGGCAGTAAAACCGGTTGTCACCGGATACGGCACATAAGCCACCAACTGGCCCAAACGCAATACGCCCATCAAAAGCAGGATCACACCGGACATTAGTGTCGCCAGCATCAAGCCGGACAAACCATACTGCTGAGTAATCGGCAACAGGATAACTACAAAGGCTGCAGTCGGACCGGTAATATTAAAACGCGAGCCACCGAACAGGGCCGCCAGCAAACCTGCCACAATAACGGTATAAAGGCCGTGCTGAGGCGGTACCCCCACAGCAATCGCCAACGCCATACCCAGCGGAATGGCAACAACACCAACAGTAACACCAGCAACAATATCTGAACGTAACGCAGAAAAAGAGAATCCTTCACGCCACGCTTGCTTAAACGCATGAAATAACAACACGACAAACCCCTGCACTAAACGTACAAAAGAACAAAATGAATAAAGCTGTCATCCCGAATGAGGGAACCGGCGGGCAACTGTCAGTCGGATTTCGGGAAAGGCAACAAATGACTCATGGAGTCATCCACACCTTAATTTGACGGAGATGTCAAACTCAGGAATAACGTGAACGGCATCACACTGAGGGGTAATCTTAATTGTGTGACTTTTTTTCGCAAGTACATTTTTTAATCTCACTGATCTTGATCAATCCCTTTTGTATCAAGGAATAGCCGGAAATTTCCGCGTAACGCCTCACTTTCAGAACGGAAAATTATTTTACATTCTGTTAAAACCACCATTACACTTACAACAAGTGGTAAGACCTCTTACCTTAAGTAAAGCGTACCCAGAAAATAACAAAATCAACGCCCCGATAAGGAGAATCATCATGGTTACACTTGTGTACCTACTAGGGCTAATTGGTATAACCGGTGTACTCGCGTACCACCGTGCCAACCTGCGGATCTTCACTGCAGCCTTTGTTGCTATGCTGGCTCTAGGCTCTGTATTGGATATCGTTGGTCAGTACAGCTGGATAGTTTTCCTGCTGGTTGCCATTCCGCTTAACGTAATTTCGTTACGTAAAAACCTATTAAGTAAACCGGCCTTGAAGGCATTCAAGAGCGTGATGCCGGAAATGTCACGTACCGAAAAAGAGGCGATTGATGCCGGTACCGTCTGGTGGGAAGCTGACTTATTCCGCGGAGCACCTGACTGGAATAAACTGCATGACATTCCGGCGCCTCGGCTGAGCGCAGAAGAAAAGGCATTTCTTGACGGCCCGGTTAATGAAGTCTGCCGCATGGTAAGTGACTATCAGGTTACCCACGAACTTGCAGACCTACCGCCCGAAGTCTGGCAGTACCTCAAAGATCATAAATTTTTCGCCATGATCATCAAAAAAGAATACGGTGGTTTAGAATTTTCTGCTTATGCCCAGTCTATGGTACTGCAAAAGCTGACCGGGGTTTCAGGGGTTCTGTCATCAACGGTTGGTGTACCGAATTCACTCGGCCCTGGCGAATTGCTACAGCACTATGGCACCAAAGATCAAAAAGCTCACTACCTGCCTCGTCTGGCGGAAGGTAAGGAAATCCCTTGTTTCGCCCTGACCAGCCCAGAAGCTGGTTCCGATGCCGGTTCAATCCCTGATTTCGGTACTGTCAAAAAAGGTATGTGGCAGGGAGAAGAAGTACTGGGGATGGAGCTAACCTGGAACAAGCGCTATATCACCCTGGCACCGATTGCGACCGTACTTGGTCTTGCATTCAAACTATACGACCCGGATCACTTGTTGGGTGATGAAGAAGAGCTGGGAATCACCTGTGCGCTGATTCCAACTGATATCGACGGTGTCGAGATTGGCCGTCGTCACTTCCCGCTGAATATTCCGTTCCAAAACGGTCCAACTCGTGGTGACAAGGTCTTTGTCCCAATTGATTTCATTATCGGTGGTCAGGAAATGGCTGGCCAAGGCTGGCGTATGCTGGTTGAATGTCTGTCTGTCGGTCGTGGTATTACCCTGCCATCCAACTCAACTGGTGGTCTGAAAACTGCAGCCATGGCAACCGGTGCTTATGCCCGAATTCGCCGCCAGTTCAAATTACCAATTGGTAAGATGGAAGGTATCGAAGAACCACTGGCCCGTGTTGCAGGTAATGCCTATGTCATTGATTCAGCCAGTAGCCTAACTGTTTCAGGTATCGACCTGGGCGAAAAACCATCGGTTATCTCGGCTATTGTTAAATATCACTGTACCCACCGCGGTCAGCGCAGTGTCATTGACGCCATGGACATTGTCGGCGGTAAAGGTATCTGTATGGGACCAAGTAATTTCCTCGCCCGTGGATATCAGGGCGCACCGATTGCCGTTACCGTAGAAGGGGCCAACATCCTGACCCGTTCAATGATTATCTTCGGCCAAGGTGCAATCCGCTGCCATCCTTATGTACTGGAGGAAATGAACGCAGCTTATAACGACGATGCAGAGAAGGCCATTGACGGCTTCGACAATGCCCTGTTCGGCCATGTCGGCTTTGTGATCAGCAATATGGTCCGCTCTTTCTGGTTCGGCCTGACAGACGGTCGCGGCTCATCCGCTCCTCGTAAAGATGCCACTGCCCGCTATTACCAGCAACTCAACCGCTACAGTGCTAACCTGGCTTTGCTGGCCGACATTTCCATGGCTGTACTCGGCGGCTCACTGAAACGTAAAGAACGTCTGTCTGCCCGTCTCGGTGACGTACTGAGCCAGTTGTACCTGGCTTCGGCTACACTGAAACGTTACGCTGACGAAGGCTATAAGCAAGATGATCTGCCAGTTGTCCACTGGGGCATGCAGGATGCGCTATATCAAACTCAGGAAGCACTGCTCGAATTTCTGCGTAACTTCCCGAACCGTCCGATTGCCGCAGTACTGCATGCAATGCTCTTCCCGCTGGGCAAAGGCCGTGTAAAACCATCTGACAAGCTAGATCATAAAGTGGCACGTATTATCCAAACCCCATGTGAAACACGCAGCCGCATCGGTCGCGGTCAATTCCTAGAGGCTTGTGAAAACAACCCTGTCGGTCTGATTGAGAAAACACTGAAAGACATTCTGGCCGCTGAGCCGCTTTATGACCGTATTTGCCAGGCGGCAGGCAAGAAGTTCCCGTTCATGCAGCTGGACAAGCTGGCTGAAACCGGACTGGAGCTTAACGCAATTAACGAAGAGGAAGCCAAGCTGCTTCACCGTGCAGAAGAAGGTCGCCTGCGTACCATCAATGTCGATGACTTCGATCCTCAGGAGTTGGCAGCCAAGCCATACCAACCGGAAGAGAAAAATAAAGATATTGCCGCCTGATGAACATACTCAACGATAAAGGGAAGCCAATGGCCTGTCTCTTGATCACATCTCACCAGAGATAAAAGATTGGGCCATAAGGTATCCTTCTTGAATGGCTGCTAATTTATACCAGCCTCGCCACAGGGCGGCCCAACCAGGCCGCCCTGTTCGCTTGCTGTCATACCACCCGCCGAGCTTAGCTAATGTAATTCGAGTCCACTTTAGGTCTGGGGCTGTCGATGGTAAGGGCTTATTTTCTTGTTTGACCCACAATAATTTCCAGCATATTCCGGGCAAGACAGACTCGCAGCTACTGTTTTCTTGCTTTCGGCTATTAGCTCTAAGTTGTAATAAGCGGATAGCTATAAACGCTTGAATGACTGGTAAGCTTGTACTGCAAGTATTCGTAGATGTCTGACTCCCTATCGCACACAGAGATGACCCGGACTTGGAGCTTACCTAAACGTTCAGACATTGCGGTTGATGCCTGTTGACACTTGAAGGTCTCTTTCTCTTCATACGGTCGCTTGGCGCACTTATTCCCCCGGCCTCGAGTCGCAATATCCCTCGTCCACCGCTGTTGTTCGATTAGTCCCACAACCTTTTGCTCTCGTGGTGCGAACAGCAGAACAGAGTGAGCTAGCATCCCCCGAGTTCACGTGACCAAGTTCATTAGAGAGGCTTTTATGCGTGTAGGTTAGAGCTGTGGAGTCTTCAAGGGCAAGTAATAAGTCATGCGCTTCAGCCTCGTTAGTTGTTGCCGCAAAACCGGCTTCAGCTATCGCATTGGCTTCAACATCAGGGTTACGAATGAGGCGATAAGCCCCTTCAACAGAAGCAGGATTAGGGCAGGATTGCACAATAGACGCTCCAACATTAGATGCCATATCACTGGCTAATTGGACTAGTCGTTGTGTACGTCTAGAATCGCCAAGCTTGGCATGCGAAAAGGTTTGTTGAGCCCATTCTAAAGTAGAATTCTCTATCATGATGATGACCTTTACTCATATTGTGTAAGATCGGATCGCAATACAGAAAAAGAGTTCAAAAAAAAGTCCCCCTCCATGAGGCGGGGGACTTGTGTATAAGAGACAGGCCAATGGCTTCCCTTTTTATTTTTCTTACAATGCAAGCAACATAGCTTGTTTTATGAGGTCGGAACAACCAATGCCTTATCTTCCAATGCCTTCTTCAGCTTCCTTTTACGCCATAAGAAGGTTACAACAACCACCAGCACAATCACCAGCAAGTTAACCGCCATAATAATTTTTAAGGTCTTAGAACGGGCTGCCTGCTTTTCGGCTTCAAGGCGCTTTAACTCTGCCTGCCGCTCTTTCTCTTCCTGATAAGCCCGGAACTCTTCAAGGTTTCGATCAAGCTGCAGCTCAGCCATAACAGCAAAATGATTCTTCGGTAACTTGAAGATCAGTTCACGTTTGTCAAAATTGTCCGTTGCATACAACCAACCAGACCAGGCATAACGCCCCGGCGCTTTAGCATTCGGCAACCGGACTTTCATTTCAGCTTCATCCGCCATAGCATGCTGCTGGCTGATAATCACCTTTCCTTCAGGATCTTCCTGCTCGATATGAGCAGCCAGAGACCCCGGCAACAAGGCACCGTCTTCACTTTCTACCACCACCTGGTGCGCTTCATTAGCGCTGCGTCCCTGAATAAAACTTGCCGTCATCGGCGGCGGATAAACCAGCACCTGCTGTTCAACCGTGCGCAGGAAAATCCCGTTGCCGGAATTAAGCTTAACGCGATATTTTCCCGGCATAATGTTGATCTGCAATGCCACAGTGAAAACCCCATCGCCCGGAACCTCATCAAAATCCAGTCCATCATCAGCAAATTCACCGATGACTATTGGTCCGGGGCGGGCTTCTACCGGTAGGCTTTCTATATCTTCAACATATTCGTAGAACACCACTGAAAGCTTAAGCCGGTCGAGAAAATCTCTCATGGTCAGAAGCTTACCGCTCTGAGTCAATCGAGCGGTAAACTTGAGGGTCTCAGACTGATAAAGCCGTGAAGGCAAATCAGACACTTCCAGTTTCAAATCCGACAGCACCGCCACCTGATTATTTGGGGTCACCTTTCCCACAGCCTGCCAAGGACCGGGCATCGGCTTTTCAATCGAAATAATGTCCATTCCCGGCTCGTCATACCAGGAGACATTTTCCGGGTGACGCCAGGAGTAATACTTCACCCCGTCCGGGCGAACCAACACAATAGATCGACTGTCTTTATCCCGTTTGACCACAAACGAGACTTGATTGACCGTAGGATCAACCCGAAAGCGGTTATCCAGCCACGACATAGTGGTACCGTCCTGAGCCCAGGACAGCACTGGCAGCAAGATCACCAGAAGTAATAACCGCTTCATATAACACCTATTGACGCCAGATCGTGACGTCACCTTTTTTCTCAATAAGATCCAAACGCGCTTCATGCGCCTGTATTTCATCGGCAGATGCCCGGATGATCTTTAGCGCTTTTCTTCCTGAAGCCAGGCGTCGGATCGTACTTTCTGCACCGCTGTCACCCTCACTGTCTCCAGAACTCAGTGCTAAGGAAGTCTGGCCACCTGTCATCATCAGGTAAACATCAGCCAGAATCTCGGCATCGAGCAATGCTCCGTGGAGTGTACGGTGCGAGTTATCAATACCGTAACGGGAACAAAGTACGTCAAGGTTGTTACGTTTGCCCGGGAACAGGCGTTTTGCCATATCCAGGGTATCGGTTACTTTGCAGAAGTCTTCCGTCTTACCTATTGACGGATCCAGTTTCCTGAATTCGTAATCCATAAAACCGATATCGAAGGGCGCGTTGTGAGCGACCAGTTCGGCCCCGCGGATAAATTCCATGAATTCCTCATGGATGTCGGCATAAGTCGGCTTATCCTGCAAAAATTCGTCAGTAATACCGTGAACATCAATCGCTTCCAGATCGATTTCCCGATCCGGCTTGATGTAAACGTGGAAACTGTTACCGGTGAGCTTTCGGTTGATGATCTCAACCGCACCGATTTCAATAATACGGTGTCCTTCATAATGAGGACCGGTCATATTCATACCGGTTGTTTCGGTATCGAATACAATTATGCGTTCGTTAGTGGCTTTCATAGTAGCGATTGTGTCAGACTAAGTTTTTTCCTAAAACGAATACTACCAAATATGACTAAGCAGGTAGAAATTTTCACCGACGGTTCCTGCCTCGGTAACCCGGGTCCGGGCGGATATGGAACAGTTTTGCGCTACAAGCAGCATGAAAAAGAACTTAGTGACGGCTTTTTCATGACCACCAACAACCGAATGGAGTTGCTGGCAGCCATTGTCGGCCTATCAAGCTTGAAAGAGCCCTGCCAGGTTGATCTCACCACAGACAGCCAGTATGTCCGTCAGGGGATCACCCAGTGGATCCATAACTGGAAAAAACGCGGCTGGAAAACCGCCGATAAAAAACCGGTCAAAAATGCCGATCTCTGGCAGCGCCTGGATGACGAGGCCCAACGCCACCACATTACTTGGCACTGGGTTAAAGGACACGCCGGTCATCCTGAAAACGAGCGCTGTGATGAGCTTGCCCGTACCGCAGCGGAATCCCCGTCCAAAGACGACACCGGCTACCAGGCCTGATTCACCACACTAGCCCCAAAAGCAAACAATATTGCCAGTTTAACTCTTTACTCGTTGGCTGGCTTTCGTCCGGCAGTTTACTCCTAGCGGTGTAAGCTGACGCCGTAGCTTCCAGGTCGGCTTTATCGGTTTTAGCGGGAAAGTTCGCTTGCGAGCAACAATCAAGTACATACTGCTAACCGACGAACAGGGATCCTGCAAAAGACTCTCAGCCCAAGCCAGACAAGCCTGGTGGCGTGTCGCCGGTAGCACGGCAAAGTTCTCATGGAACACTACTTCATAATTCAGAACTCCAAGCCAGTCCTTTACCCGCATTGGCATAAACATTCGCCCATTCCACGGATAGCGTTTTCGGTTCCAGGGCAACATCCCTCGCATCCCAAGAAGGCTGACCGGATTATTCCCGCTGATCAGCATGTAGCCGTCATCAACTGTTACCCGATCAACTTCGCGCAACAGACGATGAGGGTCAGAGCAATAATCAAGCTGGTGTGCCAATACACAGGCATCAAACGATTTTTCTATAAAAGGCAAGGCAAATGGATCAGCAACGACATTATGCAGAGGATTGAAGTTGTCGATACAAATCTGATGCTGGATGTTACAATGGCCGCTGGCTATCTCACAACTTAAGCCACCCAGCTTTAACATGTGGTAGCCAAAAAGTTTAGGCCACCATTCGTCAAACCGAGCCTGCAGCAGCTCCGCTGCCCATGCCCCATTGACGACTTGCGACCAGGAATGTGGCGGTTCGATATCTCTTAATGTGCGGGCTGGCTTCATAAGTTATGGCTCAACACCTCAAAGGCTGGAGACAAATTACATGCTTACAGTAAAAAGCATACCTGCATTTAACGACAATTACATCTGGTTGATTCACAGTCCCGATAAACGCTGTGTGGTCGTCGATCCCGGTGATGCAGCACCAGTAATCAAGGTGTTAGAAGAAGAGCAACTGACGCTTGACGCTATTCTTATTACTCACCATCACCACGATCACATTGGTGGGATCAGTGAGCTTAAACGCAAATATCCGCAAATCAATGTTGTCGCTCCGACAGCAGAGCCAATCCCGGGAGTTACCCAGACAGTCGATGACGGCGATCAGGTGGAAATTTTCGACGAGCGTTTCATGGTAATCAGTGTACCAGGCCATACCCTGGGTCATGTCGCTTATGTCGGCGACGAAAAACTGTTCTGTGGTGATACCCTGTTTTCCGCCGGCTGCGGACGCGTTTTTGAAGGAACACCGGCCCAAATGTATTCATCATTGCAAAAAATTGCAGCCTTACCCGATGAGACCGAGGTCTACTGCGCCCACGAATATACCAGTAGCAACCTTGCCTTTGCCCTCGTAGCTGAACAGAACAACCCGCACCTACAACGCTATCGTGAAGAAGTCAGTCGCCTTCGCGCTCAGGGGATCAGCACCATTCCTTCAACGCTGGGACAGGAAAAGTTAATAAATCCTTTCTTGCGTTGCGATCAGGCCAGCATCAAAAAATCAGTGGCAGATAAAGCATTTGACGAAAGCGATATCGAAACCTTCGCAGCACTTCGCCGCTGGAAAGACGAATTTTGACCTGCGTCACTTGTGTCCAAGGTAGTTGGGAAAGTATCATCACCAACTATTTTGGCTTTAGGCAGGTTTCATGAAATCCCGATTTTTTTTAGCAGGCGCGCTATTACTGGCCGGTTGCCAAATTACAAATACGACAAAAACAGTAGAAGAACAGACAAACACAACACCGAACGATAACGACACACCAGTTCAGGTACAGGCTGAAACACCAGCTGCTGTACCTGTAAAAAAAGCTGAACCTGTCGTTATTGAACCGGTAAAAGTTCCTACTCCACAAGAACAGGAAGATTTGTGGCAACGTATCAGCATGCAGCTGACTGCCGAAATTCCGGATAACAAGCGCATACAGCACTACCGAAATTGGTACCTACGCTATCCGGGCCACCTGAAAACTGTCGCCCAACGTGCAGAGCCTTTTCTTTATTACATCACTGAAGAAGTTGAAAAGCGCGGCCTGCCTCTGGAGCTTGCACTCCTGCCTATCGTAGAAAGTTCATTTGACCAGTTTGCCTATTCCCATGGCCGTGCTGCCGGCTTATGGCAAATCATTCCAGATACCGGCCGCCGCTTCGGACTAGAGCAAAACTGGTGGTATGACGGCCGTCGCGATGTCGTAGAATCCACCCAGGCAGCATTGGACCTACTGGAATACCTGAACCGTAAATTTGATGGCAACTGGCTTCACGCTCTTGCCGCCTATAACACTGGTGAAGGTCGTGTCTTCCGAGCTATCCGTCACAATAAACAGGCCGGAAAGCCAACCGATTTCTGGTCACTAGACCTGCCAAAAGAAACTGACGGTTATGTGCCAAAACTGCTGGCCGTTGCCGACGTCATCAAGAACCAGAAAAAATACGGGATCTCGGTACCTGTCATTGCTAACAAGCCAGCTGTTACCGTCATCAAGCCAGGAACTCAGATGGACCTGGCTATGGCTGCCAACTATGCAGGTATGAAGCTGAAAGATTTGCAAAGCCTTAACCCTGCCTATAACCATTGGGCAACCGCTCCAGATGGCCCAAACCACTTGCTTCTGCCTGTCGATAAAGCCAATCGCTTCAGCAGTGAGTTTGAAAAAAATGGTCGTCAGGGCATGAAGGTTGTTCGCTATAAAGTGAAATCGGGCGACACCTTGGGAGTACTTGCTCAAAAGCACCAGACAACGGTCAAGCAGATCCAACAAGCAAACAATATGACTGGAACCAATATCCGTGTTGGCCGCCATATCCTGATCCCAGTCGCGATGAAAGACGGCGAAACCATCTCGGCACGTCTGGCAGCCCGCACTCAGCAGAATCATGGCGGTGGCTACCGCATTATTTATCAGGTCCAGCCGGGTGACAGCCTATGGAAAATTGCCCGTAGCCAGAAAGTCTCAATTGACCAAATTACAAAATGGAACGGCATCAGCAAGAAGAAGCCGCTTCGTCAGGGTCAGAAGCTGACGCTTTGGAAAGACAGCAAGAGTGGTGGTGTAATCCGCACCGTTTACTACGAAGTACGCGCGGGGGATAACCTCAGCACAATCGCCAAACGCTATAAAGTTAAAGTGTCAGATGTTGTGAAATGGAATCAAATCAACGGCCGGAAATATCTTCAACCAGGCCAGAAACTGAAACTGTATGTTGATGTCACTAAGGTAAGTGTATGACGCCTTCTAAAAACCCGTTCGTCGCGGTATTCGATGCATTCCGCTCCCCTATCGACTGCTTTGCAGCCGTACACGAACGCCCTAAATGGGCAATATTGCCCTACTTGCTTGTCATCCTTGGGCCATTTTTCCTTTGGGGTGCTTATTTTAACAATGTAGATATGATCTGGTTGCAGCAGGAGTTGATGAGCCAGTTCACGCAAATTGGTCATCAGGTTGAGGAATCCTGGCTAAGCAAGGAAGTTCTGCTAGCCGGTGAAGTGTTCAGTGATATTACCGGTCGTACCGTATGTATCTTTGTGCTGGCACTGTGGCTGAACCTGGCAACGAAAGCCAACACCTACCAGCACAGTTTTGGTAAATGGCTGGCCGCAGCTTGCTTTATCATGCTGCCAGCTCTGATTGGTGACTTTGCCAGCTACATCAATGTTATGTTCAATGACAGCAACATCATGCCAAATGCAGCGGATCTGAACAGCCTTAATGGCCTGCTTAAGCTTCCGCTAAACAATCCTTGGGCTGCTTTTAGTAGCACAATTCCGCTACTAGCACCTTGGTATATTGCTTTGACATATGCCGTTGTTGGCGCATGGACCGACTTTAACCGCGCTAAAGCGATCATTATTGCCACCTTGCCATGGCTGTTGGTTTTGGTTGTCTGGCCGCTGATGATTATTGCAGCCTAAAGCTAGCAATAATCGGGTTATGATCTGAGGCATCGGTTTTCGGTGCCTCGGCAATCACTAAATCCAACCCGCGGTAATAAATATGATCCAGTGGCTTACCTAGAATCTTCACGCGCTGATCTTCACGCAACTGCACATCACGCAATCCCAGACTTTCCGCAAAGCGATTAACGACATCCATCCTAGCCTGTCGCCAGGTATTAAAGTCACCAGCCAAAATGATCGGGCCATTATGGCGATCCAATACTAATTTAAGGCTTTTTAGCTGTTCTTCATACTCTTCCAGGCCAAAAACAAAATTCACACCGTGAAGATTTACAACAGCTAAAGTGCTGCCATCAGAAAGAGCAAACTCTGATATCAGCGCTGATTTCGGCAAGCGAATCCAAGGCTCCATGGCCAGATAAGCGCATGTCTTTTTGGCATTCACACTGGATAAGTTCATCACTCCGGCCGGAGTATTCATAAACTTAAACGCATTAGCCATTCGCACTTTCCATTCAGAATCATCAAGATAATCCTGAAGGTCCGGATTAAGGCTCGCTTCCTGAAGCAAAACCAGTTCACTGCCTTTTGTAAACCGATCCAGTGCATTGCGCCAGTTTTCCTTTTGCTGCTTATAGATGTTCCATACCGAAACAGTAAACTCCCCCTCATTATCCAAAGGCATTGCGATATCACTGTCTATACAGCGATATGAAAATTGTGGTGCCAGCACATTGGCACTAACTTCAGGAGCATCAGCGACATCAAATGACCAATTGAATGCTCCTGCTCCCAGCGCTCCTGCGACAACTCCCAATCCAGCAACAACTTTTGCATAACGCGACATCTTAATTACCTTTCTTGGAACAAGGCAGCCCCTAGCAAGAGCTGCCATAAACAATAAACAGTTAAATAAGCGATCGATTAATAGTGCTCGCCGTTATCGTAATAGGCGTGCGGCTTTAGAGCAGTGAAAATAACAGCAACGTCCTGCTCTGGCTCTTCCAGCGCACCACGCACGGCTTCTGTGATCTTCCTTGCCACCTGATCCTGAACTTCCTGACCGCGATCAAACCAAAGTACTTCAACAAACGGGTAAGCATCGGAAACGTCACCATCAAAAATGAAGGTTGTAGAAATATGTTCGACAGTAAAATCTTCGCGAGGACAAGCCATTAAAGGCTGAAGATCATCCACTAATGCTGTTGACAGTGATTTTACTGTATCAAACTCTACAGCACGAAAACGAAGATGAGGCATGTTTACTCCACATTGTGACTTATTTTCAAGGCCCACAAGATACCACTGTTACTATCTATTACCCACCCATTTTTGTCTGATTTATAGACTCTAGTGGCTAATAATTTAGTCAAAATTTGCAATTTAGGTCCCTATTCATTTGATGGGAATATAAAATGCGACCTCTGGAGAAAGATCACACTTTCAGTATTTAATGCCAAATAGCGCTAGTACACTCAACAAACCTAACCAGCAATAAACCAGAGAGAAAAAGCTTCCCGTATTAAGCTGGTTATTGGTTATCAGATATAGATTTGATAACCTACACCCAAATAAAACAGTGTTTATTTGAGTATTATGAAGAAAATAGTCCTAGTATCCATGCTTTTGTTTACAACACAGAGCCTTGCCGCCAATCAAGAGCAATATGAAAACAGAATAGCCAGACTTGAACACCGAGTTCGTATACTGACAAAACAAGTACATCACTTACAGCAACAAATCGACGAAAGTGATGAATTTCAAACAGGTGGTGATCATATGTATCAATGCCATATAAGTGCATTTGGTAACAAATATATCGGAAGGTCATCAAGCCGAGGACGAGCTGTCACCGAAGCAGTTGAGGGTTGTAATGATGCTCAAGACGATATTTTCTGCCGCCCGGATAGCGTGAAATGCGTTAAGTACTGATGACTATGACAGGACAGCCTTCAAGCAGTAGGCAGTCCTGCTACCCTGCATTACTTCAAATACAAAAACCTCTGCGTTTTTATAGGCGGCGTCGAGGGCGGTAAGGGTGAAGCTATCCTCCAATACGGCTATTTCTGGTATCAGGTGGAGCCGCTGCTCTGTCAATTAGAGCTATAA
>NZ_AMZO01000028.1 GCF_000331515.1 Photobacterium marinum | reverse complement strand
TGCAGGAAAGTATCCTGTTTTCTGGCAGCGTGGCGGATAACATCCGCCTTTGCAAACCACAAGCCTCGGATGATGAAGTTCGTCATGCCGCCGAACTGGCTGGCGCACTGGAATTTATTGAAGGGCTTGCCCACGGCTTCAACCATCCGGTCGGGGAAAAAGGTGCCGCCCTGTCCGGCGGACAGCGTCAGCGCATTGCCCTGGCCCGTGCACTGCTGGTAAACCCGAGGATTTTGCTGCTTGATGAAGCCACCTCAGCACTCGATTACAGTTCAGAGGCGGCGATTATGGCCAACATGGATGAAATCTGCCGCGAGCGAACCGTCATAAGTATCGCCCATCGCCTCAATACAATTCGTCACGCTGATAAAATTATTGTCCTTGATAAAGGTCAGGTCAGCGAAAGTGGTAGCCATGAAGAGCTGCTGGAAAAAGACGGACTGTACGCCAAGCTCTGGCACCAACAGGTTGGTGAGTAAATTGATAATCCAATAAGACCAGCAGGTTGGAATAAATATCCGCTGCTGGCTCCTTTTATTCAGGTTTATGTCGCTTACTTCAGATTTATAACAATCTCTCCAATTGTGATACAGCTCAACTCTTTCAACGTTTTTTGACTTCTTTTTCATTCATAATATCGACCAACTTAACAAGTTGCGCAGCTTGCCAGCAGTAGGAAATACTAATGAAAGAAATTGCATTCCGTTGGATAGATAAGTATCTGATTAATGTGACACTTAAAGAGAACTTTTTAATTCTGTTTTTTGCCCCTATCCTTGCCATTATCATCGTCAGCACAACCTTGATTGATGCCGCTCAAACCCAACAAAACCTGTTACTGCAAAAAGAAGTAGAAACTGTTGCGGCTCTCATCGAACAATCGGATCTCGAGCAGAATCAAATCCAACAAATCCTTGCCGGTAGCAGCCTTCAACTCGGCACTAATGGTGAACACTCGGCACAAGTCGCTAACGCAGGATACAGCCTGACAACCAAAGAACAACCTCACCTGTTGTCCGGACTGACGTTCAGCCATCTGGCGTTTGTCGGAGCCGCGTGCATTTTAATTATTCTCAGCCTGTACTACATCATGACCTTTATGGGCGGAGCTCTGTATAACATCTATGATGCCGTTACCCGACTTGCTGATGGCGACCTGACCTACCGCATCGGTCATGCCCCTGCCCGCAACGACTTCAACCTAATAGCCAGAACCGTCGATCGCGTTTCCGAACGCGAACACAAACTGGTAAAAGCAACCCAGGAAGCCATTGCGTTAATCCAACAAATCAGCTCCGAGCTTCGCCAGCGCAGCAATGAAAATGAGCACCTCACCCTACAACAACAAGAGCGTATTGATTCTCTTGCCAGCGCCACAGAACAAATGGCGAGTTCTGTACGTGAAGTTGCCAGCCATGCACAGGACACTTCAAGCCAAACGAACGATGCTACCCAGGTAACAGCACAAGGCCTGGCTCAGGTTACGAAAACACTCTCGGCCATTAACCAACTGGGCAGCGAAATTAATTCCGCCGCTGAAGCGGTATCGGAGCTCGATAGCAATGCAGCCCAGATTGATGATGTGGTCACCACCATCAACGCCATCTCAGAACAAACGAACCTGCTTGCCCTAAACGCTGCAATTGAAGCTGCCCGGGCCGGTGAACAGGGACGCGGTTTTGCTGTTGTTGCCGATGAAGTTCGTACCCTGGCGGGCCGGACTCAAAACGCCACTGTCGAAATCCAAAAAATGATTGAAGCGCTGCAAACCAACAGCCAAGGCTTAATGAGCGTTATGCGCCAGACAGTAAGCAATGCTGAAGAAAGTGAGCAATTGATGGATTCCGTCAGTAAGGATATTGGTGATATTTCAGAGAAGAACCAATACATTGCCGGTCGTAGTATTGAGATTGCCGCAGCCGCAGAGGAGCAAGGTGCGGTAGCTGATAATATTGCCTCAGACGTTGAACAGGTTCGGGTACAGTCACGCAAAGTGGCTGACATGGTGACCCAATCCAACAACGAGATCCAACACCTCAACCAGCAAGCCGATGTACTGGAAAGCCTGATGACAGATCTGAAGGTTTAAACCCCACCTATACCTATGATTAAAAATACTTGCCGGGTACAGCCTCTTGTACTCGGCAAGCGTTATCATCTACCTACTGAAAACTATCCGCCTCTCAGTCAAAGTGGCAAAAACATCCATCAGTACAAACCGGAAGCAATAATTTAGAGAATGAACACCCTAATTTCGGGCATAAAACCCCATATAGCAGGGAACGATTTCCAATAATGTGACATCAAACCGCATCTTCAACATATTTGGATCACGTAATCATTCATAATGCGAACTTACTCAACAGGCAAGATACCTGCCCGCTCTGACTGGCCAACAATAACAACGAGGCCAATTGCATCCCCCTGATTGCGATGTTCTGAGAGGTTTGAGTAATGACAACCTACTACCTTCTAATGTAACTCTTGCCGGGTTCTGCCTTTTCACCCGGTAAGAGTTCTCTTTTTTACTGAGTTATCTGCCTGCAAGCCATTCACAACGCTCTTAATTCACCACAAATCACTAATTCAAAGGATATTCGAGGTAGACCCGAACAAAAGTATCCTTATCCCAGGGCAATATTGGCAACTTCTGAGGATCATTGTATGGGTCGAGATTATATTCAGTATGAACAATATTGATAACCAAAAGGCTACCAGTTATCTGTTCTGCAACATCATATTTCAACGTCAAATAGTACTGATTCTCAAGCCAATCATCTCCGTCATGCCACTGCTGAGCTGAAAGGTTCACTCCAGCTTTTTCGCTAAGAGCAACGGCAGCATACAGCTGTAGTGATAACGCTGATGTGCTGTTTCTTAAGTCTCCGCGGCTGTAACCTCGCAACGTGGGCACATCATCATCAATCTCCAGCGCGTAATATCCGGCTGAAGCTTTTGTTCCGACCTTATAACGCTGCGCATTAAAGCTGAAATCAAAGCCTGGCATGAGCTTTTGCTGCTGCTCAACAGAGCTGACCGTATTCCGCTTGTCAAACGCCTCAGCGAACCATGAGATTGAAGTCGTTTCTGTTAGCCGAACCAACTCCCCTTCAGCCACAAAATCAGACTGGAACCAAATAGGAATATGGTCCGGATCCAACTCATCAATATCGAAATCAAAATAGGTATTAAAACGCCCGAACAGTGAAATATCAGACTCTGTTGTATCGGCAAAACTAATACCGATGCCAGACCCCAAAGTGTGAGAGTTCGCCTGGTCAACGATGAAATCGTTCACGCCAACCATCATCCGCCATTGTGCCGCTTGTGCGGATGAAGGCAAAAAGAGAGAAGATAGAATAATAAAGAGATGCGGTAATACATTGAGATGACAGCGATTCATATACTCACCGATTTATCTGTTTTTACAAACAAAACTAGGCAAGCTCTGTCACTTATGCAAAATGTATCACTTATTTTAGATAAGTCGGTTAAAGAAAAAGCTGCGTGATAAATCAACGCAGCTTCTTAGTAGATTGCTTCACTGGCAGAGTCTGATCAAACGAGGTGAGCAAACTGTGTCACCCTGCCAGTCAAAAAACGCAAGCTATCAGCGATTAAATACCCGCACGCTTCAACAGGCCGGTCATCAGAGCCGAGCTTGCTTTCACCTGCTTGGATTTGTTCTTAAACTCACGAGCCAAATTTGCATCATTAATTGCATTAGCAATGAAAATCATTGACTGGTACATATCGCGAGCAGTTTTAATACGGGATGTATCATTCAGCGGGCTAATGATCTTCACAACATCAGAACCCTTCTGGTTGTTCTGGATGGCATACTCCTGAACTGAATCCAGCAGCTTATCCAGATCCACAATAAACTCAGAATTCTCTACACCCAGCTTCTTAATCTCTTTCTGGTTTCTTCTTCTTACCTGATTGATGATAAATGTCGGCGTATTAATTTTCTTATACGCGAAGAAACCTGCCAGAACCAGTAAAGCAACACCACCTGCTACATAACCCCAAATTGAACCTGAAGATTCAGCAACCGGCTGAATCACTTCGGTTGCGGTTGTTGTAACAGATACTGGCACATCAGACATATTTGTAACCTTTAACTTAATCTAATAACGGAACGTCGAAAACATTATGCTTTTAACTACCAGAGGACTATGCGCTTTATCAATGTCTGAGTCAAATTGAGTGACGGACTTCAAAAGATTACTCATCCGGCACTTCCCAGCCAAACAAAAAAGCAGCAATTGCCTGAAATAAAAACGGTATCAACCAGTAGTATTTCCAGTCTCTGTGGATGTGATATGAAAGGGAATGATCTCAAACATGAACTATGAGATTGAATTGCAATAACTTTAAGAAAAGTTGAAAAATGAGAAGCCAATCGAAACAATGATGCACTCAATCAGCTTTCACAAGTCTTATGGCATCTTAGGCGAAAAAGGAGTGAGCTCAGTGATCCAACCAATCACCTGGATAAAATGACTAGGTGCAGAAATAACCACATTCCCTAATGAAACATGGTCACCTTGGGCAATAGCACCATCAATAGCTTTTTGATCTTCATGGCTCCAATCAGCATCGACATCAACGTCTGTCGCTAAAATCACACTCGTTGGCAACAAAGGAATCGTTCCATCATTAGCATCCAAACGCCCTGAGGAACAAAATCCTGCTTGCTGACCCGCTAAATACCAGCCATTCGTATCAAAAAGTAATTCGTTATACCAGGGACGCAAAAGGTTTACTTGCATAAACTTAAGGCTGACCTTTTTGACCTTGGAAGCGGCAGCTATTGATTTAGTCGTCACCGCCTTACAGTTACTACAGATAGATAATTCTTTATTACTCATCGATTGTCCAATCGTTGCAAAAGGACTATCACTATTCCCCACTTTATCTAAGTCAAAATCCAGACTTTTATATCTACCATTTGATATATCGTACCAATCACTTGGGCTGGCATAAACAGGAGCCCAGCTCCCTAGCGTGTTATCCATATTGGCATATTTCAACATCGCCAGCTTCTTTTGAGTTTCAGCTATCACTGAAGACGTAAACGGGAAATCATTACTGATCGAGGCCCCTTTTACAATCATCTCAAATGTTGATTCAGTCGAGCGTAAACTTGGGCTGTAATAATGGCTGAACTCAGGAATCGGGTCGATAAGCTGGCGAAAATTCCATAACGCCTCCAAGCTCCCGTCAGGGTTAGACGTTGAAAGTGGATTCTTGAACTTTTCAGGATTTAGTGTAATGGGAAAAGTATTTAACTGGAGTATTGGTTTAGTTAAGAGAGCGCTTACGGCATTACTCCGAATCAAAGACTTTGGTTTAACTAAAGCCTCTCCACCAATATCTACTGCAAAGTTATTCGCGGTCAAACCGCCTGATGCTACAGGTTTTGCCTTATGCTCCAACTCCTGAGATAACGCCTCAAACAGATTCATAGCCACCTCTTATCCTTGTTTTAGACAAAAAATAGCCGGGGTTTCCCCCGGCTTTTTTGCCTAATTAACTTGTAGCGGATTCTACTGCTTTTGTTGTTTCTGATAATGGAGCAGACATTGGGGTAACTTCACTCACCCAGGCCACAATCTGCATTCCAGGAACTTTAATGGTACTTCCATCAAAGGTGGACTTAAATGAATCATGAGAACTGCTGTGTGAGTAGCTTCCGCCAATACGGAAAGGTCCCCAACCAACACTCGCCGAACCACTAGTTGCGCTTTCGATATGCTTCTTATCTTCTGAACTAAAGTTAGCAGTGATCTCAACGTCACTCATCACAACAAATGCAACCGGCATCAAAGGTAACATGCTATTACTGTTATCTTTCAATGAACCATTTGAAATTTTTCCTGCTGGCTGCTCGTTAAGCCACCAACCTTCAGTTCTGAACAGCAATGAGTTCATCCATGGCCGCATAACACGAACTAAACTCAGTTTAGCTTTGATTGCCAGTTCATCAGCGTCCATATGGAAGCTTGTCTCACCACTGGAGTGATTGAAAGAACCACCAACAGACCAGAGACCAGCACTCCACGAAGCGCCTCCACCGTAACTGGTAAACTTAGAATCTGACTCCGTATTCAAAGTTGAACTCTTGAGTGTGAACTCAGTGGCACCGCTGCTACCTGTTACCCAATCACCAGGTAATGCATAAGAGAGTAACCATTTCTCTCCCCCCGGGCCGGCAGCCATCCAATGAGCGTCAGAAACGGCCTCTTGAGAACTTGCAATAACCGAAGAGGTGATATCATTAATGGTTGATACCATTGCATTCTGCGCCTGCTCGACATTTTGCTTACCGGCTTGCACCCAACGATTCCATGCTTTATCAACGTTCAACTGAAGCCCTGGAGCGACAGCCTGCCAAGCTCGCTGATCTTCAGGCTTAGTTAAGTCATAACCGTTTTGCGCAGTACGATAACCAACTACGGCTGTCACATAAGCCGACTGATTATCTTCATAAGTCTGAGCTATTGGACTCGGTGCCATTGTAACTGTCGGAGGCCCCTGGAAGTTAGGGATCGAATGTTCAGTATTTAGGAAGTTGTACGCCGCTTCATAGGTTTCTTTCTGGGCCGGATTAACCTTAGCCTTTGTATTCGCGTTATCTACGATTTGCTTGTAAGTTTGAGAGAGCGTATTTGTGGTCGGTGCATAATCAGCCTGAACTGCTGGAATAGTATCGACCATGGCAGAGAACATATTAGCCGCATTCAGATCCCCATTAGGATTAACAGGGCTGACCTGATTGATAAAGTCTTTAGGATTAATGGCTTCATTTTTAGACAACTGAATCAAAGTCGTTTTAGGGTCAAAACTGCCGGACTTCCCATCAGGTGCGTAGGTTATCGCTTGAAAGATCCTATCGTATAATGATTGCAGTAACTTCTGTTCTTGTTCAGGTTTCATGTTTTTTTCCCTTTTATCGTAATTACCTAACAATAAGTACAATTACAATGAACAGCATGTTTAACCAAAAAGGCGGCCTCACTTAGTGCAAACATCCATCACATAAGGAATTATCTTGTTAAAGATTCCTTGCCAACCAAAATGTTCACATCATTGAAAATGCACACTTTCAAAATAGATTAAGCAACTAGTTGCACAAATTAAACAAAAGAGAAATGTGATCTTAGGCTAAAAAAAACAGTAGAAGCTTGATCCACTCTGTTATTACGATCCTCACCGTAAAGCCAGATATGCTGAATAGTAATCCGGCTGCCGGGCCAGTTCCCTGATCAGCTCACTATGAATCACCTGCCCCTGCTCATCAAGGCAGATCACAGCTCTGGCGGTAAATCCAGCTAGTTCAGAGCCCGTCAGCTGAACACCAAAGTCTGATGAAAAGCTGGCAGACCGAAAACAGGAAGCCACAGTGATATAGTCCAGCCCTTCCCTTTCGCAAAAGCGCTGCAGGGCAAAAGGTGTATCGACTGAAACACAAAGAATTTCCGTATTATCCAGCTTTCGGGCCATCCGGTTAAACTCACGGACAGTATCGGCGCACACGGCCACATCCACTGAAAGGAAAATACATAGCAGGCACTTTTTCCCTCTGATATCTGTATCAGTAAGCACATCAAGATTATGCTTCACCAAGCTGAATTCCTTTACCGATTCCCCGGCACAAGGGAATGTCCCCGTTACCTGAACCGGCTTTATTAAGTAATCTGACAGGTTCATATCGAATTCCAAAATGAAAACTCACCAACTAACACGTTTTCTTTTTCATTCTTCTTCAGGCAACAACCAGTTCTCCGCCACAGATCCTAAAGTTAATGACGGAGCTGTTTACCAGCTTCATGCAGTAACCCACAACTTCATCATGAAACTGTCCGTTACAGTCAAAACATTCTGTGTGCGGTTCAAAACTCATAACCCGATGAGCCTGTATACCGTCGTCAAACATCAGGTGAACTGAACTGTCCTCAGCCTTTGCCAACAATACCGGGAGCAATGTTTTTACAGCATCAAAATTAAATACGATCATAACAACCTCAAAAAACAGGGCTGGCAAAGCCAACCCTGTACGCACAAAAAGCACTAATAGTGATTAGAAGAAGCCCAGAGGGTTTTCGCTGTAGCTTACTAGCAGATTCTTCGTGTTCTGGTAGTGATCCAGCATCATCTTGTGTGTTTCACGACCGATGCCAGATTTCTTATAACCACCGAACGCAGCGTGTGCAGGGTACGCATGGTAGCAGTTCACCCATACACGGCCAGCTTCGATAGCACGGCCCATGCGGTACACTTTGTTTGTATCACGGGTCCACACGCCCGCACCCAGGCCGTACTCAGTGTCATTAGCGATTTCCAGCGCTTCCGCTTCATCCTTGAAGGTTGTTACTGCGATAACCGGACCGAAGATCTCTTCCTGGAAGATGCGCATCTTGTTGTGGCCTTTCAGGATTGTCGGCTTGATGAAGTAACCTTCACCTTCGTTCAGAGCTTCACCACCAGCCAGTACTTCAGCACCTTCAGCTTTACCGATTTCAATGTAGCTCAGGATCTTGTCGAACTGCTCTTTAGATACCTGTGAACCTACCTGAGTATTCACATCCAGCGGGTTACCCTGTTTAACTGTTTTCAGGCGCTCAAGAATGCGTTCCATGAACTTGTCGTAAACAGATTCCTGGATCAGCAGACGAGAAGGACAGGTACACACTTCACCCTGGTTGAAGAAAGCAAGCAGAACCGCTTCCACACACTTATCCAGGTAGCTGTCTTCAAAATCAAAGATATCTTCAAAGAAGATGTTCGGCGACTTACCACCCAGCTCAACGGTCGACGGGATTAGGTTGTCTGCAGCACATTTCAGGATGTGGTTACCCACTTCAGTTGAACCAGTGAAAGCTAGCTTAGCAATACGCTTGCTGGTTGCCAGTGCATTACCCGCTTCTTTACCGTAACCGTTAACAACGTTCACAACACCAGCTGGCAGCAGATCATTAATCACTTCCATCAGCAACAGAATTGATGTCGGAGTCTGCTCAGCAGGCTTCAACACTACACAACAACCGGCAGCCAGCGCAGGAGCCAGCTTCCATGCCGCCATCAGCAGTGGGAAGTTCCATGGAATAATCTGACCTACAACGCCAACCGGTTCCGGGAAGTGGTAAGAAGCCGTTGTCGCGTCAAGCTCAGCCGCGGTACCTTCCTGAGCTCGAATACAACCGGCAAAGTAACGGAAGTGATCAACAGTTAGCGGTAAATCTGCCGCCAGTGTTTCACGAACCGGCTTACCATTTTCCCAGCTTTCAGCAATTGCCAGGTATTCACTGTGTTCTTCAATACGATCTGCAATTTTCAGCAGCAAATTAGAACGCTCAGCTACGCTAGTTTTTGCCCATGCATCTTTTGCTGCATGTGCTGCATCCAGAGCAAGTTCAATATCAGCTTCGCCAGAACGAGCTACTTCACAAATTAGCTGGCCGTTAACCGGTGAATGGTTTTCAAAATATTGACCGTTAACAGGAGCAACCCACTGACCATTAATATAGTTGTTATATTTTGCTTTATATTGAACTGTTGATTGCTCTGTACCTGGAATTGGGTATCCCATGTTAAACCTCTTCAAAATTAAATTTATAGCACTCGAGTTGAATTTATTAGCGAGATTAAAATCAAAGGCTGTCGAGACCATCCAAATTTAAAAGTCTTCAAAGAAATAAAGACTTGCCAAAATAAGCACTCACCCAACAAACGAGAAGCATAATGAGCCAGTAAAACACATGGCTTAAAAAACAATTCAAAATTAACGAGGAAAACAGATTAACTCTAATGAAGAGTTTTTAAATAAAATAGGCTTTTAAAACATAACATTAAGATGGAGTAATTACTCAGTAATGAGTTTTGCAATGCTCTTTTTTTACCCACCCTCAATTAATAAGAAACGTTTTGAATATAGAAAGATGAACTGCTCAGACCTTTTGATTATGAGCAATAAGGCATATTAAGAGCTACTTTGCGTTAGCACGTTAACTAACAATGTTTAAATTGATATACGTACAATGTTTTACATGACACTTTTATGCTTCATGTGTATAATTGTTGCGCTTTGTGAATAACCAAAAATAAAACACCCATACGCGGAATAATGAATGTGGTTGCTCAACCCTAATAATAGAACACAGCTTTACGATACTCTTAGTGGCAAATATAAAAGGCTAAAGACGGCTGATTGCTTGCTTCTACAATTACTTGTAGTAAATGAAGGAAAAACATTATCGAAAGAAAACATTGTTAATCATGTATGGCAAGGACGCGTTGTATCTGAATCCAGCTTAACTCAAGCCGTTGCCCAACTGAGGTTGACACTTGGTGACAGCGGAAAACAACAGCGAGTCATTAAAACTATCCCTCGCCAGGGCTACATGCTGGTTCCAGGCATTGTCGAACTTGATAAAACCAACATAGAAGCTGAACCTGAACAGTCAAAACTGATCTCTGTTATTGAAAAAGAAAAATCAGAACAGTCAGAAAAAAAAAGCAATAAAAGCTTTAACTTAGACACATTATTCAGTCGTTACCTGAGCCGGTATAAAGAAAATCTATTCCATCTGTTTATGTCATTACTGTTAGTGGTAGCTACACTCATATACCTATGGAGCTTCAACTATTACAAACAGCGTAACATTGAAAAAGAAAACTGGCAGTTAATACAAACAGAACAAACTCAGATTCATATCGATCAGGACCCTGGTAGCATTATCTTATACGAAGCGTTAGCTGGAAATATTAACCAACAGATTAAACACCTGTTTATCTCAAAAAATCCGGAGCGGTTTTATCTTTCCTGTATCTACTTATCTGATCGCCTGAAAGAAGAGCGCGTACTAAACATGACTTTCACCGTCGATCTGCCATTTTCTGAAATCAGAGATAGTCTTAATGAAGCGTGCAATTAAGCTTTTTATAATCAGTTATATCACTATTGCTTTCATTTTATTATGTACTATTCGTCACTTTAACAACCACTACTCTGAAGCGATTTTAGGTGACAACGTTAACCACACGATTTATAGCAAAAAATATGTCTATCACCCAAATGGGATTGACCGCTATAAATACATGTCGACCATGTCAGAAATGTTTCTCGGGCTCTATGATGTAGAATCATCACTTTCTGGCACTTCATTTAGCGGAGTATCCCATAAAACCTCATCACTACTATTTTTGAACAAAGATATCTTTTCGATGAAGAGCAAACAGCAGGATCACTTGGGACTGGATGATAATGAGCATGACTTCAGCGAAGCTCATGCTTCAAACCATATTCATGAAGAATTTTACCAAATCGTCTATAACCAGGGCGATATACTATGCAGCTCCAGCATAACAACTGACTCAGTCCAGTGTTTTAAATTCATTAATTAAGTAAAACAGTTTTGTAATCCGAATGGTCTGAGCAGAGATATCACGCTATTTGAAATAATTAATTCCAGTGGTAACTCAGCTCCAGACCAAGAGCATAGTGATCAACATACTCACCCGCAATCCGCCCTCGCACAGGATCGTCTCCGGTATCAATCGGCGCATTTCCGGTATCAAATATATTGAGATTTACATCCACGATATCCCCGCTCTGCCACTCATACTGAATACCTGCACCCAAACCATATATTCGATCGAGAGCAAAGGAAAAGCTGCGATTTTCGTCTTTGATTGCTGACTGTGCATAAAGCGCTCCGACTCTGCCAGTCATTCCTGCTGATAACGGAAAGGAGAGCCCAGCCGAAAGAGCCCAGAAATCCTCATATAAATCATCCGGAGCCTGGATTTCGTTATCAACGATACTAATTTCTGTCACACCAAACTCAGAAAAGTTCATCCAGATGCTGTCAAAGGTCAGCTCCCAGTCATTATCCAGTCTGTGATAAATACCGAACTGAAAATGAGCCGGAATTTTACTTGCGATCTCAAGATCACTAATAGCAACTTCAAGCCGCTCGATAGCCTCGGAAGATGCTCCCAACCCGCTGATTTTGACATCCGGCTCACTGTCGGCTTCAGATTCAGTGTGATAGTTCAACCCTATCCGTGTTGTCGGCGATAATTCAATAAGAGAGCTCAACACCACGGCAACACTCAGCCCGTCCGACTCAACTTCCAGCTTACCATCAGAAAAATCAGGATCACTATTGGCAATGGCTGTGGTGATGTCAGAAGTGGTGTAGTTGATATTCAGTCCGCCGCCCAGAGACAACCATTCATTGACCCTGTAAGCAACGCCCGGACTGGTACTGATCAGAATAAGAGAAGACTCTGTACTATAGTAACGACCAGCCCAGCTTCCCCCGCTGCTTGAGCCGAATCCGGTAGGAATATTCAGGGAAATACCGGCACGCCAGTCATCATTAACGACATGAACATAATACAAAGAAGGAACAAGAATTGGGTCTCCAGAATCTGGCGCACCACCTGATATGGTGGTCACACTCTCATCAATATCAAACTCCCCCATGTATTTGATCAGAATACCTGAAAGTGTGAATGCATTCGCATCAAGGCGGGTCATACCGGCTGGCGTGTGATACACAGTTTCAGCGCTGTCAGCCACTGCATATAAGCGACTGAAAGCCGGAGCCGCGGCATTGACCTCTACACAAAGGAGCAACAACATTGATAAGAAAAGTGTTCTCATAATGAACCTTAACTTTCACGTGGATATTGGCTAAACGATAAGTCCATAAAATACCAGCGATTAACAGAGATCACCGAAGCTTGTCACTATCCGTCATATACCTGCGTATCCGGATACCAGTGTGACCATACCATCCAGAACACGCCATTGTGCATTGGCAACTGAACCAATTGGCCGTTTTCAGTCTCTCCTCTGAAGTCGACCGACTCAAAATCAACCAGCTGACCATCAATAGACCCATCAAACAGATTTACAATGTCATGATCCTCATCGTAAACCATCACCAGGGACTGCCCCTCCAAGCTAAACCTGAATAAAGGATTTTTCTTGGCAAAAGAACGAGTAAAAGCTACCTGAACATTTCCGGCATCAAAGCCCCACACCTGCTCTTTGGGAAGCAAGCGATTGTCAGTCATCGCAAGGGTTGGAAATATCGGACCATGCTCATTGCTAAATTGCTTCTCCATCGGGCCTTCAAACAAAGCGAGCAATAACGAGTCAACGACACGATTAAACTCATAAATAAATATCTTGGCATCAGGATAGAGTTCCTTAAAGCTTCGCCATGTTGTCATCGTATTGGGATGGGACACAATTTCACTGTCAGAAAACTCTGTTTGGCGAGTGATCTGCTGGATCAACTCACCGGACTGACGATCAACCATTACCAGGTTATTATGCGTCTGGATAAGAATTCCAAGATCAGATTTACCAAAACCAATATCCTGCTCAATAACAACAGGTAAATTACTGAGCGCACAAAATGTCATGACGACATCTTTGCCACCGATGTTGTCACCAGCAATATGCGGCACTTCCAGATGCTTTCAAGGGAACCCCCGTACTTCTCCATTTATTTCAACAGCATAAACAACTTCGTTATCATCTAAAATGCCGTCAGCTTCTTCAATGGATACATAATTTGCACCGTATTGATAAGACGGGAAAAAAGCGGTTAAGAGGAAATTAGCAGCAATAATACAGACAACCACACCAACAGTAGCCAGGCTCATCCAAAACCTTGTCCATATTTTTAGGCTAAGGTGTAAATACCAGAGATAGATAAGCAAAGCCACATTCAGGCCAATAAACAGCCATCGGTAGTGATAATAAGCCACCACCCAACTACGAGGTAAGTTCAGGCTTTGCCCCGGCTCAGTCATCAACACAGCGGCGAAGATTGAATATACTGCGGTAACAACAGCCACCACCACAAACAGCATCTTTTGATTTTTCGTTGCTTCAATCATTGAGCGATACCTTTTACTGGAAAGCTAATGAACTAATAACCAACAAAAACAGGCATTTATTTAAAAAACCAAACAACAGGGATACAGAGAAACCATCAAAGTGTTTAAGCGTAGCATGCATTTCAAGTTTTAAATGTGCGAAACTCAGATCAACAATGACAATACGCAAGCAGGAGGTAAGACACTGATTCTATCGCCCCACTACTTTTACTTAGCAGAGTGATTGATTAAATGCAGTTCATCATGAGCCAGATACAAAGCAGAACGATCAAGAAACAAAATCACACCATCTTTTAGCGCCAGCATCTCCATATCCTTCCCGGCAAAAGTCTCTCCATTGGTAAAAAAATGATCAAATAAAGTCACATTTTCCTCAGGCATAATTCGATCATGCTTTTCACTGTACAGAGACAACTTACCATCGCTGAACTCATAATACCCGGAGATTGAGACTCCAAGCTGGCGCTGAGGATAAGCGACGTACATATAAAAGTCGTTGCCCTCTCGCAACTCGACTCCCAAATTCAGATCCATCAGGAACCCTTTATCTTTTGCCACAGGCATATAGACAGAAGTATTGCTGTAGAGCTGTTCAGAAAACGACTGAGGGAGCGCAATATGGGCGAGAGCTCCAATGGCAGTACCAACAAAAATGGCAATACATGCTTTAACCAACTTATTCACAGACAACCTCCTTCACAGATGCAGGGTAACTAAAAGACTGGCCATCTTCAGTAATTAAGATCCGTCCATCATCAAGCTGATAAACCGTGGCATTTAAAAACTCTCTTTTCTCTTTGCCGTCAGGGGAGGTAAAGGTGCACTGGCTGTAAGCTCCCACAAAATACTCACTCGCATCTTGTACTGGCTGATAGCGCAGAGTGAAAAAGCTGATTATTGCAAAGGCTATGACAATCGCCATATATGGTAACCATTGACTAATAAAACCATATTTATATTCAGGTGTTATTTCATTATTGATTTTAATGCTGTCAACCTGAGCAACAAAACGATAACCGACACCTCTTTCGGTACGTATAACCTCCCCTTTTTTATCTTCAAACGCTTTTCTGCATATCGAGACGGAATTCATTAAACTGCTGTCTTCAACCACCATCCCTTTCGATGTCCATATTTCATCCAGCAGTTTCTGACGAGAAAGAGTTACTCCAGGGTGTTCCAGAAAATATCGTAGCAATGCAATTTCATTACTTCCCAATACAGTTCTTAAACCGGTCAATTGACTTTGAACAACTTGCTCATCGAAATTAACCATATAACTATTATTTATGAGAATTTGCTCACTCATAGATATTACCACCGCCAGTCATCATTATTATTAAGCCATTCTTATATGCGTGTCACTTTATACTATTCCCCTAACCCCAGCTATCTTCGATAGCGAATGAATCCTCCCCTTGTTAACACCTTCTCATTATTTTCCAGTAAACGTTGAGTAAAATCACACGCCTTATCACTTCATTTATGGCGCCGGCTGAACGAATCATCCTCATCATCAAGAACCTAAAAATACATAAATCAAGCTAACTGAGCATGAATTAGGTTGAATTATTTAAGCAACTTATTGAACACCCTTATAACAGCAAGCGGCTAAAAGCCAATAACAGCGTCTGGCAATAAAACTACTAACAGCCTCAATATGATAAGGAGCTTGCTACAACATGAAGACAAAACGAAATCCGAATACATTCCCCCTCAAATATATTGCGTATTCCATGGCTGCATTACTGTTATCAGGCTGTCAATCTGATGAAGAAACAGCAGAAAAAGTGGCTGTCGAAGTCCCTTTTTCTGTTAAAGAACTGCCCATGCCTAACGACGGTTACGGCTATGATGAAGATGGAACAATTTCCCTTCCTGATGAACCTGCATTTTTCTCAACAAAAAGCGGTGATATCTCCTATTACCAAAATTTCGAAACCAGTTTTGCTGGTATCGACGGATGGGGCCTGTGCGTAGAACCTCTTGAAATCCCCTTAAAGAGTATTAATTCAGGACAAAAATACCCTCTTGATGATGCATCATTAACAAATAATGTTGTCATCATTAAATCTGATACATCAGAAGTCGTCGCAACCAAAAAAAGTAACGATGGTTCCAATATCTATATTGAATGCCACAGTGCTTTAGAAAGCGCAGAAACTTACCATATTATTGTAACCTCCGGTGTAAAGACACAATTTGGAGAACCACTGCAATCATCTTCTGAATTTAAAGAATTACTGACTGCTACTCCATCCTCTCTTAATGAAGATGAAATTCGGGTTAAAAGCTCAATTGATAACGCTTTAAATGCTTATTCCAATATAGGCGGCGATACAAATTCAGTGGTCTATGCCTCAACATTTACCACCCAAGATAGCTACGCCATTATGGATGCCATTGTTGAAAATAACGAAGAGGCAAAATTAAAGTTTGATAACTCATCTCATTATCCTGTTACGGCATTAAGATCTGAAGGTGATGGTGATTTTCAATCTGGTATCGGTGATGTTTTTATAAAATACGAATTATATAAGGGAACACTCGAGTCTAATTATTACTTACCATTCAGCAAAGGTGATTCAGAAAATTGTCTTCTGGATAAATATGATCCCGTATCTAATTGCCCGGATATGTATCGCTGGATGACCAACGAAGACGGTTCTCACCTGACACCCGAGAATGCTTCACCGCAATTCACTACCGAGAATATTCCTGTTGACCTGTATTTGCCGGAAGGAGAATACGAAGGCCAGAGTTTTGAAAAATTCCAAAACGGTGAGTTGCCAGTCGTAATGTTCATTCACGGGATCACCGCCGATAAAAGTGCTGCCGCACTGATGATGAAAGACTTTGTCAAAAACCAATGGTTAAAGCGTGAATTTGCCGTTGTGGCAATCGATATGCCTTACCACGGTGAACGCATTATTCACGATAAAACCGGTAAGCCAATCAGCGCCAAAGAAGACAAATCCTATTTCATTAATATTACGTCCCCACTGACATTAAGAGGAAACCTGCATCAGGCCATCAGTGACTTTATCAGCCTGCGCTATGCACTGAATAATTTCATCGGCGGAACACCAGAAGTTCACCTGGTCGGACACTCTTTAGGTGGCATTGTCTCAGTAATGTTCTCCGAGATGACCCAAAACACACAAAAGTTGGCACTAACCACAGCAAACTACGTTGTCCCGGGGCAAGGTCTGGTCAACATCACTCTGGAGTCACTGACTCTCGGCATTGAAATGGAAACCGCGGTGAAGAGTTCACCAGATATCCAGCGAGCGATTGCTGAAACCGTTATCCCGAATCAATGCTATGAAGGTGTCTCAAATCAGGATTGTATTCTGGCATTACAAACATTTGTCGAAGATCCCGATAACAAAACCTCGGTTGAAATGCTTGAAAATGAAATTTATCAGGCCATATTGCCGCTGCTGAAAAAAGGTGTTCAGCGCACGATAGACAGCGCCGATCCGGCCAGCAAAACCTCTCGTCAGGTGAAAAATGCCCAACCGACATTGCTGATTGAAGCCAAAGGTAACTGTGGTGAGATTTGCGAGGTTGGTGAATATATGCCGGATGTCGTCGTTCCTAACTCGGCTGAAAATAACCTGCAAACCGGAACTGAACCACTGATTCGTGCGTTGCAACTGGAAGACATCCGCGAAGATACCGTTGCCAGTGAAAAACCTCTGCGAGGCGTCATTCGGGCAACTGTCGGCGGCCACGGTACTTACCTGTTCCCTTATGAAGGCCCGATGGATGAATCCGGCATGCCATCGACGGAAAACCTCGGGGATGTGTACAGCTCAACCAACACCCAACAAGAAGCAGTTCATCAAATGATTGAAAGCCAGGGAATATCAATCACCTTCGATGAGGATGACATGCAAAACATTGAATCTGAAGTTGTTACTGAAAAAGTTGTTACTGAGGAGGCAGTACAATGAAAAAGTTCACCTTATCTATTGTTGCTATAGCCTGCTTCAGCTCATTCCAGGTTCAGTCCGCAGGCTTTCAGCTAAACTCACAATCAGCAACGGGGTTAGGCCGGGCTTTCTCCGGTGATGCCATCATCGCCGATAATGCAGCCGTAATCGCTAAAAATGCTGCAGCAATGAGTCTGCTCGACAGCCCGACAGCCCGACAGTCTCTGTCGGTGTCATCGGCATAGACAGTCAGGTAGAGTTAACCGACACTCTCTATACGTCGTCATCATCCACAACACAGCCGCTGGACGATACAGAGCTCGACAACCTGACCATTGTCCCGAATTTTCATTACGTGCATCCGATTGAAAATTCCCGTTGGACACTCGGAGCAACAATCCATTCCAACTTCGGTACAGATGTCGAGTTTGAGCAGGATTTTGCTGCCCCTGAGTTCGGCGGAAAAACGAGCCTGACCAGTGTCAATTTCGGTGCATCTGCCGCTTATCAAGCCACTGACGCCTTATCGCTCGGGCTGGGTATCGACATCATTTACGGCAAGGGGGAAATCTCAAGACCCAACCTGCTGAATATCGATGCTGACGGTACAGCTGTCGGATTTAATGTCGGCATGGCTTATGTCATTAATGAGGATAACCGGTTAGGCCTGTCCTACCGCTATGCCCCGTCACTGGAAGCATCCGGAACGGTTGATCAGTTAACTGGCCAGGCGACAGATTTGGACGTTCCGTTACCGGATATGATTGAGTTTTCAGGCTATCACAAACTCCATAACCGTTTTGCTGTCCACTATAGCCTGCAATACATCACCTGGTCTGAATTCGATGCGCTCACGTCACCGTCTTTCGATGATCCGATCAAGGAATACCAATGGAAAGATGCCGGACACCTGTCTTTGGGAGTGACTTATTACGCCCAGGAAAACACAGAGCTAAGAGCCGGATACATGTATGACCTGTCACCTGTCGATGAGATCAACTCGCTCTCGATCCCCGACTCAGACCGACACTGGTTTACCGTAGGAGCAACTCACTACTTCACCAAAGATCTCAGTGTTGATTTTGCATTAGGCTATTTATTTGGGGAGGAGACAAAAATAGACGAGTCGATGACAATTATCGGCACCAGCAACATCACCGCGTTAACCAATAACAGCGCATGGCTGGGTGGCCTGCAGGTAAACTATCGCTTCTGACAGGCCAGACGAAATTTGTTTATCCTGCACTACCTGTTTGTTTGAAACTAACAACAACACTTACCGACCCGGCGCAAACACCTTAGTGCCGGGTCATTAACTTCAGACTACCCACCAACAGCTCAAATCATCTTCCCTATTTCTGATGGTACTAGCGATTAGCGCGGCCATAACAACGCCTCGTTACTCTACCTAATAATGCCAACCAGAAGTCAGTTACATTAGAAAAAGCTAATTGATGTAATAAAGTCTAAATTAAGGAAGTGGTATAAACTTAACGGAAATAACAAGTATCATGTGGAGATGACTTATAGATTTGTTGTCATGCCAACCTCGTGTAATACACACAAAGTGGATAACTTAGACAAAGCAAAAAGAGAGAAGCTTGGAAAGAGTATGATTTGATTTGGCAAACGCCAGATGGGTGGAAGCCCCACCAGCCACATCCCGGCACACACGTCGCTCGCTGCGGCTGCTCCCTTCCGGGCCTGACCGGGTTCACAAGTTAGTGTTGCGGGAGGACCAATGGGGCCTCCATAGATTCGTTGTCTCATTTCGAGAACGAGGCTGATTATCCGCTAATGGCAGAAACTTTGCAAGGGCTCAATCAGCAATTGCTACCAAGTGCTGCTTTATTGCTCAAGGCAGCAGAATAACGCGTTGAATTCACACTAAGAATCCAAAATCACACCTCTTCTTCGGCCTCTTCCAGCAAGAACTCCCCGAGCAGTGCGCCACCCAAAACCAACAGCCAGGCAACCAGCACTGGGCTCGGCACTTCAAAGTATGGCGTTAGCACCAAAGTAGCGAAACCGACCGCAGGCAGTATCCAAGCCATTCGCGGAACCCACTCGCGCATTTTGCTCTTCATCATTTCCTGCATAGCCGCAATCAAACCGGTTACACATAAGGCAACCAAGGCAGCATGTTCCAGCCCCCCAACCCAAAGCGGGACAACAAGAAACAGCGGCCACCAGGTATTCCCCTCGACAGGACGCCAGCTACGCCCGACATACCAAATCAGGGTAACGGCCAATATCTGGATAATGGTTGACGAAGCATGACCCGGCAACTTGCCTTCCCCTTGCAGAGCCATCAGGCCGACGTCCATCGCCAGCACAACGGAAATAAGCAAAGCAGCAAGCTGCCAGCCACTCTTGGGAGAAAAGCTGACGGCAAAAACGGGCAGCATCATAAAAATACTGATAGACAGGGCCAATGGTTGATCCGGCAGCACAATTCCGTAAGCACCGAGGCCAAGCAGCAACAACCAGGCACGGATACCGCCTTGTGGCAACAACCACAAGGCCGGAATAGCTAATGCCAGTGCGGGAAGCTCTCCCTGACTATGTCCCAGAGCACTGACACCGACAACGGTCAACACAATACTGACCACAACAAGTAACGCGGCATACAACATGGCAGCACCTCCTTGCGTTATCCGACAGCGCAAAGGTAAAGCTGAAAAAGTGGCTTCTGTCGGTATGTTTGTGATACTAAACTAAATTGTTATCTGACCCCCGTTGATTGACTCAGATTAATGTTCAGTTTGGTATTAGTACTGGTATAAATATGGACGATTTTGCGAACCAAATCTACACCCTTGTTCACCAAATTCCGTACGGAAAAGTGGCAACTTACGGCGATATTGCTAAATTTGCTGGCTATCCGGGCTATGCCAGGCAAGTTGGTCGGCTGATGGCAACCCTGCCAGAAGGCAGTAAACTACCGTGGCACCGGGTAATTAACGCAAAAGGAATGATTTCGCTGACAGGCGACAACTTACAGCGTCAGCGCAAAAAATTACTGGAAGAAGGGATTACGGTTACGGAAGCAGGAAAGATAAAACTGTCAAATTACCGCTGGGACGGTAGCTGGTATAATTAGCCTCCCCTGCGCAGACTAAATCCTCAGCACAGGGATCCTGACTATGAAGAAGTTTTTAATTCACTTTTATCAGCACCAAATCTAGCTTGGTGGTTTTCGCAGAGTCAGTAATCACCGGATTCACAGTATCTGTGATAAACATCAGCTTATTATTGACTTCAATACGGGCACTGACAGCATAGGTATGACCCGGCTTAATTTCACTTTTAATGAAATTCAGTTTGTAGTCAAACGGCACCTGATTGCCATCAGCCATAAAGGATTGACGGCTAATCACTTCAGCCGGCGCATCCATCAGAGAGACATCCGATAATGTAACGGTAACGCGAGCATCATGCGGCAAAGCAATACGCTCTCGATAAGTTAAAGATCCTTCCACTTGTGCCAGATCGGCATCCTGGTTGTCGATCAAATTTGTACATGCAGAAACAACCAGTACCACAGCCAAAGCTGCGATAAGTGCAAACATCTTTCTCATCTATCTCCCCTTACTACCTGAACACAAGCTGACAAGACCTTGATTTCCTGTGAGCTACACTTGCTTTGTAGCAAGCGGTCCATAAAAATCGCCTAATATTAACACAGAAAACGGAGCTCCGATGAGCAAAGAACTGAATGAACTTCTCACTCTTTTACAATTAGAACAATTAGAGCAAGGTTTATTTCGGGGACAAAGTGAACACCTCGGCCTGCCGCAAGTTTACGGAGGACAGGTGATCGGCCAGTCTCTTTCTGCTGCCAAGGAGACAGTTGAGGAAGATCGTCAGGTTCACTCCTTCCACAGCTATTTCCTCCGCGCCGGTGATCCGCAAAAACCGATTATCTACGATGTCGAAAACCTGCGCGATGGACGAAGCTTCAGCACCCGCCGGGTTAAAGCGATTCAGAACGGACGCCCGATTTTCTACCTGACCGCTTCTTATCAGGTTGAGGAAGAAGGTTTTAGTCATCAGTCTTCAATGCCGAACGTACCACAACCGGAAAATCTCAAATCAGAACAAGCGTTGATCGAGTCCATTGCTGAGCATCTGCCAAAACCTGTGGTTGCTGCGTTTGGCCGGGAGCGCCCTATCGAGGTTCGTCCGGTTACAGTGGTGAACCCTCTCAACCCAAAACCAGCGGAAGCAAAACAGTACCTGTGGATCAAAGCTAACGGCGAAATGCCGGATGATCCGCGAATCCATCAATATGTTCTGGCTTACGCTGCCGACTGGGGATTTTTGGTCACGGCCCTGCAACCACACGGGGTTACTTTAATGACGCCGAAACTGAAAGTGGCAACGATCGACCACTCTATGTGGTATCACCGCCCGTTCCGTATGGATGAATGGCTGCTGTATGCCATCGACAGTCCGTCAGCCAGCGGTGCGCGAGGACTGGTTCGCGGGGAGATCTACAATCAGAAAGGTGAACTGGTTGCTTCAGCTGTCCAGGAAGGCCTGATGCGCCAGTCATGATATAAAGACTTACCTGATATAAAGAGTAATAAAACGAAAACAGAGGAGCTCGGCTCCTCTGTTTTCGTTTTCGGAATTTATTGCGACATTTATACTGGCAGAGCGGTCGTATATTTCAGTGGCTCCATTGCAAACGTCGACGTGACATTTGTCAGCCCTTCAATGCTGTTTACCAGCTTCTTATAAAACAGGTCAAACGCAGCCATGTCGGCAACCTGCACCTTCATCATGTAATCGTACTCACCGGCCATACGGTAGAACTCCATCACTTCAGGAAAATCCGATACCGTTTCAACAAAGCTGTGATACCACTCTTTGGAGTGATTACTGGTTTTGATCTGGACGAAGGCTGTAAATGAAAGCCCCAGCTTCACTGGATCTAAAAGTGCGACCCGCTGGCGCAATATCCCGCTCTCTTCCAGCCGTTTAAGTCGCTTCCAGCAAGGAGTGGTGGTCAGGTTTACCGCTTCAGCCAGCTCAGCCAAAGCCAGCGTACCGTCTTGTTGCAGCATGCGCAGTAATGTTCTGTCTGTGCAATCCAGATCAGCCATGATGTTATCCCTTATGATTTATAGGTAGAATTATTTTCTCCATTTTAACGAATCGATAGTAAACAAAGCAAAGCTTTTTCCTCTGGTTGCCGTACCATGCTGACTATAAATGAAACGCAGTCACCAATGATGTGGCCGTCAGTCAGTACAACGATGAGAGAGGAAGAACCATGAAGCATGACTCACAGTGGATTAGCAGTGCGATCCGAAAGATCGAAGCCGATTACCAGCGCTCTGCCGACACCCACCTGATCAAACTGGATCTTCCTTGCCTTGACGGTATCGACATCTACCTTAAAGATGAAAGCACTCACCCGACCGGCAGCCTGAAACATCGCCTGGCACGTTCCCTATTCCTGTATGCCCTGTGTAATGGCTGGATTGATAAGAATACAACCATCATTGAATCCTCATCTGGCAGTACCGCTGTTTCCGAAGCTTACTTTGCCCGCCTGCTCGGCCTGCCATTTATTGCTGTGGTGCCGCGCAAAACGGCCTGCAAGAAAATCGAACAGATTGAATTCTACGGCGGTAAAGCCCACTTCGTTGATAATCCGGCTGAAATTTATGACGAATCCCGCCGTCTTGCCAAAGAGCTCAACGGCCATTACATGGATCAGTTCACTTATGCAGAAAGAGCAACAGACTGGCGCGGTAACAACAATATTGCCAACAGCATTTTTGAACAAATGCAGCTGGAAGAGCATCCGATCCCGAACTGGATCGTGATGAGTCCGGGTACCGGTGGTACATCTGCCACTATCGGCCGTTATATCCGCTATCAAAAGCACGACACCAAGCTGTGCGTGGTCGACCCGGAAAACTCTGTTTTCCACGACTACTTCAAAACCCGTGACACGAGCCTGACCAGCCAAACCAGCAGCCGTATCGAAGGTATTGGTCGCCCACGTGTTGAACCGAGCTTTATCCCGGATGTGGTTGATGAAATGCGCACAATTCCGGATGCAGCCAGCATTGCAACCATCCACTGGTTAGAGAAACTACTGGGGCGTAAAGCCGGCGCGTCAACCGGCACCAACCTATTCGGTGTACTCCAGCTTGCCAGCGAAATGAAAGCCCACGGAGAGAAAGGCTCTATTGTCACCCTGCTCTGCGACAGCGGTGAACGTTACCTGGATACTTATTTTGATTCCCTGTGGGTTGCCGACAATATCGGTGATATCTCCGGGTATCTCGATAAGCTCGCAACTTTTGAGCATACAGGCTCACTCTGAACCCTATTCCTGACTTCTTCTATATTTTGCTACTCATATTGTTATCTTCTTTTGCCGCAACCAGCCTGCGGCTTTTTTCATTTGGCTAACCTTCTGAAACTTTTCTCCGGCGCAGCTCTGCGGTAGCATTGCCTTACCAATAGAGAACTTGCTATTGGCCTATCTCGATTCCATACCAAATATTTATCTGGCGGAACAGATAGTCCCTACCGACTGTTTTTCGGTATGAACACAACACAGGACAACACAAATATGCGTAAAGCCGTAGTCGTTTTCAGTGGCGGCCAAGACTCCACTACCTGCCTGATCCAGGCGATTGCCAACTATGATGAAGTGCACTGCATCACTTTTGATTATGGTCAGCGTCACAAGCTGGAAATCGAAGTGGCAGAATCCATCGCCAAAGAGCAGGGCGTTGCTGCACACAAAGTGATGGATGTCGGCCTACTTAACGAACTGGCTATCAGCTCACTGACCCGCGACAACATTCCGGTTTCCCACGAGTTGCAGGACAATGGCCTGCCAAACTCTTTCGTTCCTGGCCGTAATATTCTGTTCCTGACTCTGGCCGGTATCTACGCCTACCAGATCGGTGCAGAAAGCGTAATCACCGGTGTCTGCGAAACAGATTTTTCAGGCTACCCGGACTGCCGTGACGAGTTCGTGAAATCAATCAACCAGTCGCTGGTACTGGGAATGGATCGTCCGCTGAACATTGAAACGCCACTGATGTGGCTGAACAAAGCAGAAACCTGGGCTCTGGCAGATCAATACAGCAAACTGAATTTTGTTCGCGAGAGAACCCTGACCTGCTATAACGGAGTAATTGGTGACGGCTGTGGTGACTGCCCGTCTTGCGATCTGCGCCGCGCGGGCCTTGAAGATTATCTGAATCATCAGGAAACAGTAATGGCGGCCCTGAAAGCCAAGCAAGCTGAAGGTAATGCCTGATTCGCCAAATTGAAGGCAATATCAGCACTGCTGTCATGAAGTTAAGAGCATGAATACAAAAAAACCGGAGTTCAGACTCCGGTTTTTTTATGGCTTTCAGTCTGTAGAAGACTTAGTCGCGGTACAGTGCGAAATCTTCCGCGCACTCAAGCAGCTGCTCACGAGTCAGCATGAATACACCGTGACCGCCGTTTTCAAATTCGATCCAGGTAAACGGAATATGCGGGTACTGCTCTTCCATATGGATCATTGAGTTGCCAACCTCACAAATAAGCACACCATCTTCTTTCAGATAATCCGGTGCATTAGCAAGGATGCGACGAACCAGCTTCAGACCATCAGTACCAGCAGCCAAACCCAGCTCAGGCTCATGACGGAACTCATCCGGCAGGCTGTCCATGTCTTCCTGGTCAACATACGGTGGGTTTGTCACGATCAGGTCGTACTTATCTTTCGGTACATCACGCAACAAATCAGAGCGAAGCGGGATCACCTGCTGTTCCAAACCGTGATCCTGAATATTCTGCTCTGCAACTTCCAGTGCATCTGTTGAAATATCAACAACATCCACTTCAGCTTCTGGGAAAGCATGAGCACAGGCAATACCGATACAACCACTACCTGTACACAGGTCCATAATGCGGGTCGGACGCTCTTTCAGGAAAGGTTCAAAGTTGTTTTCGATCAGCTCGCCAACCGGAGAACGCGGCACCAGCACACGCTCATCAACAAAGAACTCCATTCCACAGAACCAGGCCTTGTTTGTCAGGTATGCGACTGGCGTACGTTCGTTGATTCGGCGAATTACGCGCTCAACAATACGCAGGCGCTCGCTGCTTGTCAGGCGAGAAAAACGCACTTCTGACGGAATATCCAAAGGAAGATAAAGCGTTGGCAACACCAACTGTACCGCTTCGTCCCACGCATTATCAGTACCGTGACCATAAAAAAGACCTGCAGCATTGAAACGGCTTACCGTCCAACGTAGCATGTCCTGCAATGTATGAAGTTCGTTGACGGCTTCGTCGACAAAAATCTTATCCAAAATAGCCTCCGAATGACGCTACAATACCGCTATAGAGTTGTTGGAATTTCATTGTTATGAATAAAAAAAATTATTCCCTGGAAGAGGACGACCTGGCACTCTTTCAGGATGCGGTTAAGGGCGTAAAAAAGTTGTCGCATGATACCATAATCACGCCGCGTCAACAGAGCTCAAAGCCGAATAAGCCAAAAGTATCGGAAAAAGAAACACAAAATCACGAGTTTTACTTCTCGGACGAATTTGAGCCCCACCTGAATGAGCAGGGACCGATGCAATATGCTCGGACGGGAGTGTCAAAATACGAAGTGAAAAAACTGCGTCGCGGCGTTTATGTACCGGATATGTACTTGGACATGCATGGCATGACGCAAAAGGAAGCAAAGCGCGAACTGGCAGCCATGATTGCTGCCTGCATCAAAGAAAATGTTTCATGTGCCTGTGTGATGCACGGGATCGGCAAACACATTCTGAAGCAAAAAGCGCCGCTTTGGCTGGCTCAACACCCAGATGTACTGGCTTTTCATCAAGCCCCGCTGGAGTTTGGCGGCGATGGTGCTTTGCTGGTATTGATCGAGATTCCCGAGAGATAGAAGGGCGACTTGGCTTCGACAATGTCAGCACCGAGAGACGAGAAATATTAACGAATAATCTCGTCTCTGCGGACTCTCACCCTTCAACAGTATTAGTATGTGTACTTAGCTAGCGAGCCAACGTTCACAACCTGGCCTTCAATAATCAGCCTAACCTCACCACCGTCACAGATCTGCATCCGGGTTTTAACAGCACCTTCACTATAGTAGTGCTCACAGCTTCCGTTACGGGCACTGTCGATACGGGAAAAGATAGTAATACCACCACCGGATGCAAACAGCCCTTGCGGAGCGGCAAAGGTCAGGGTACCGCCAGACTCAGAGATATGCATTTCTTCGCTGAAGCCGTTTGCCCACTTAATCGCACCATTAGCATTAATACTTGGTGAACGTGGTCCCTGAATACACCCGGTCAGTAGAACAGCACAGAAGATAGCAATTAATTTACCTTTCATAGCAGTAACTTATTTATTCTTGATGGATGAATGATACTAAACCTTGCGGTCGCTAAAACCACTAAAGGCGAAAAATGAGTCCTTTATCCAGCACTCAAAACCTTTATCGGCAGCTTCAGCAAATACCTTAACAACTTATCGAAAATTATCCTTCCGGGTTTGCCTGCCACAAAAATTCAGCTTGCTCGCTGTCCGGACAATAATCAATTGCCGCAATCGCAGAAGTTCGGAACATCGGTGGTTGAAGGCCGGGAACCAGTTCAGCGGTCAGGTAGCCGACTAAAGGAAGGTGGGAAACAAGCAATACATTGTCAGGGCGCTCAACTGCAATCATCGATTTTAGATAAGCCGCGACATCTTCAGCATCACCGTAAGGGGTAATGTCATCGACAGTCATCAAGCGTTTTGGCTGAGGAAGCTTATCGGACATAGCCGACCAGGTTTGCTGGGCTCGCAAATAAGGACTAACCCACACCAAATCAATGCCGTCGCTCAACTGACTAGCCAACTGTGAGGCCATTTGTTCAGAATGAACTTCTCCACTCATTGTCAGAGGTCGCTCCTCATCACTAGGAGCGAAATGCTGCGCCTCACCGTGACGCATAATATATATTCGCATATTGCCTATCCAATAATACCGGCCCTCTTGTTGTTTATACGGACCGATGAACACCAAAAGATCTTGCTTAAGGTATGCATTCACCACCACATATATATTCGAATAGGGACCAGAATGAACATCAGGTTTCGAGATATGCTAGCAAGTCCTGCCGACAGTAGATAGCAATTCTGCCGATTCGATTACGGAACCGTGACCGCTGAGACCTATAACATGTCTAAACCAGACACCAGTATCGCCATAAAAACCTACACCTGATAACCATTCGGCTAAGATTTACTGTGGACCATATTATTTGCCACCCTAACTATTGAGCGTCATAATTAGCATAATTTCCTTAGAAAATAGGCCCTTCCTGTGCATAAAAGTCCAAATGACCCAAAACAGTACCGCTACCTGACTTTGGATAACGAGCTCAAAGTTCTGCTGGTACATGATGCCGAGGCCCCCCGCTCTGCCGCAGCATTATCTGTAAACGTTGGCCATTTTGATGATCCTATTGAACGGCAGGGAATGGCCCACTTTCTTGAGCACATGCTTTTCCTAGGGACTGAAAAATACCCTAAAGTCGGTGAGTTTCAGACTTTTATCAACCGCAGCGGCGGCAGTAACAATGCCTGGACCGGCACCGAAAATACCACCTTCTTTTTTGAAGTCAGCCCGCATGCTTTCAATGAAGGGCTTGACCGGTTCGGCCAATTCTTTACCGCGCCATTGTTTAATGAAGAAGCCGTTGACAAAGAGCGCCAGGCAGTCGATTCAGAATACAAGCTGAAAGTGAAAGACGATGTCCGCCGTCTTTATCAAGTGCATAAAGAAACGATTAATCAAGCACACCCATTTTCTAAGTTTTCTGTCGGAGATCTAACAACCCTGGATGATCGAGACGACAAGTCAGTACGCGAAGAACTGCTTGAATTTTATCAAACCCACTATTCAGCCAACCTGATGGCAACGGTGCTGCTCGGACCACAGTCACTTGACGAGCTGGAAGCCTTTGCCCGCACTTACTTCAACCATATTCCAAACCACGGTATCCCTAAAAAGGCCATTCCCGTGCCTTTAGTGGCTAAAGACGAAAAAGCCAAATTCATCACTATCGAGCCTATTAAAGAAGTTCGAAAGCTTACCCTTTCGTTTACCCTGCCTTCGGTTGAAAAATACTATCGTCAGAAACCGCTTTCTTACATTGCTCACCTATTGGGTAACGAAGGCAGCGGCAGTCTGATGTCGATGCTCAAGAGCAAAGGTTGGATCAATACTCTGGCAGCAGGTGGCGGCGTCAGCGGCAGCAACTTCCGTGAGTTTACCGTAGGCCTGAACCTGACACCGAAAAGCTTAGAGCATATCGATGATATTGTAGCCGCGGTATTCCAGTATATTGAGCTGATCAAAAAGCATGGCCTGGATGAATGGCGCTATCAGGAGAAAAAGTCCGTATTGGAGTTGGCCTTCCGCTATCAAGAAAAGAGCCGTCCCCTTGATACTGTCAGCTATTTGGTCATGAACCTATTCCATTATGAACCGGAAGATATTATCTACGGTGATTACATGATGGCCGGGTATGATGAAGCGCTGATCCAAGAACTACTTGATTATCTCACTCCGGACAACATGAGATTGACACTAGTTGCGCAAGGTTTGAAATACGATCGCACAGCTCACTGGTATCACACCCCGTACTCGGTCACTCCTTTATCGGATGAGCAGCTAAAGCGCTGGCACCAACCGGGCGAAGAGCCCGAGCTTCAACTACCGGAAAAAAACCCGTACATTTGTGAGCGACTGGATCCCCACCCACTAAAACCGGATGCCGACCAACCACCAAAGCTCATCCAGGATCTGCCGGGGTTCCGCCTCTGGTACAAACAGGAAGATGAGTTCCGCGTACCTAAAGGGGTGGTTTATGTTGCTATCGACAGCCCGCATGCAGTTGATACACCGCGTAACATCGTCAAGACTCGCCTGTGTGTCGAGATGTTGCTGGATGCTATTAATGAGTCAGCCTACCCCGCAGAAATTGCCGGTATGTCTTACAACCTTTATGCACATCAGGGCGGTGTTACTCTGCAGCTTTCAGGCTTCAGTGAAAAACAACCACTGTTGCTGAAAATGCTGCTGGAACGATTCGCTAACCGTACATTCAGTCCGGAGCGATTCCAGAATATCAAAGCACAAATGCTGCGAAACTGGCGAAATGCCGCCGAAGACAAACCTATCTCTCAGCTATTTAACCACCTGACCGGCCTGTTACAGCCGAATAATCCGTCTTATCCAGTACTCATTGAAGCCCTGGAATCACTTGAAGTTGATGAACTACCGGCATTTGTTGAAGCCATGTTTGCCGAGCTTCATATCGACACCTTTGTTTACGGCAATTGGCTGGAAGAGGAAGCGCTGGAACTGGCAGAGGTCCTAAAAGATGCTTTCCGCGTCACAGATCAACTATATGGTGAATCTCAACGCCCATTAGTACGACTGGGTCAGTCCGGAACCCGCAACTATGAAGTCAACTGTAACCATGCTGACTCAGCGATCCTAATGTACTACCAGTCCCGACAGGCGACTCCTCGTAAGATTGCGATCTACACCCTGGCTAACCACCTGATGTCAACCACCTTTTTCCATGAGCTACGCACCCGCCAGCAACTGGGTTATATGGTCGGAACAGCCAACCTGCCACTCAATCGTCACCCGGGCCTGATCCTGTACATTCAGTCTCCGGTTGCCGCACCGGCACAACTGTCCGAAGCCATTGATGATTTCACCAATGCTTTTGCGCTGGTACTGCTGGAACTTAATGAAGCACAATGGCAAGCCAGCAAACAAGGGCTAATTGCCCAGATATCCGAGCCGGATACCAACCTTCGCACCCGTGCTCAGCGATTCTGGGTCAGCATCGGCAACAAAGACACCGAGTTCAACCAGCGTCAGAAAGTGGTTGAAGAACTGAGAAACCTCAGCCGTGCAGATATGGTGCGATTTCTGGTTGAAGTCATCAAACCACGAACCTCAAACCGCTTGGTCATGCACTGCAAAGGACAAGCTCACAGCAACTTGGAGTCTCTTGATATCGGAGAAGAAATCGAATCCATCGTCGACTTCCAGAAAGACGCCAAATAAACAAAATTCAACCCTGCTTTATACCCGGTAACCTTATTATCGGGTATTTATCCTACTTACCCTTTTTATTCAAAAACTTATAACGAAAACCTCATTATATTCCAAACAAAAAAGTATGCACTGGGCGGCAATAACACTGGCTTCATTGTTATTACAAGTGTCGTTATAAACTGGAAGAAACTGCACAAAAAATGAATAGCACACCATTCCATATAAGGATATCATCCTTACTGACATTCTTATAAATATACGGGCAATTTCGATCAGACTCATCAGCCCTTCAATAACGCCAATACGCCTGTAGAGATTTAACTGAAACAATGAAACAACGTTGCCCACATTGCCAGTCTGCTATCATGGCGCCGGCTTTGAGCCAATACGATAATTACTTTTTATGCCAACATTGCGAATGTGCACTGTCTCACCATGAGGCAGATATTCTGTTATACGCATTGGCCTTCATCGTAATTGGTACGGTAGCACTAATTATATTTTTAAATATTAACGATCTGGTTGCGCTTATCATTTCGATGACAACCTACCACTTAATCCGGCCAAAACTTTTTGAACCCTCTTTTCGTCTGCGGATAGTCGATCGCCAGCAACATAACTAGTAGCAAACTAAATAAGCTATACATGATAAAGGCCCGCAATTGCAGGCCTTTTTACTATATATCTTGCGACTTCAGAGCAATTATAGCGGATAGAAACACTGGTTTTCTTGCGCCATCGCCACCAGCTTCTCACATGGTATAAAGCGCTCGCCATATTTATCGGCATGCTCGTTAAGCAGCTCAACCACTTTGTTAACGCCCAACTGATCCATATAGCGGAAAGGACCCCCCAAGAACGGCGGGAAACCGATACCGAAAATGGCACCAATATCACCGTCACGGGCTGACTTAACGACACCTTCATCCAGACAACGAGCAGCCTCATTCAGCATCATCAACGTACAACGCATCGCCAAATCCAAACCTTCCGCTTTTTTCTCCGGCTCAATATTCAGCAACTTGTAAACGCTCTTATCAACCGTCTTCTTCTTGGTGTTGTAAAGATAGAAACCTTTACCGCTCTTGCGCCCTTTGCGACCATCATTGAGCAGAGTCTCAAACACGTCCGGACCTTTGAAGCGATCACCCAGTTCCCTGACCATGATAGGCATGATCTTGGCTCCGATATCCACCCCAACTTCATCCAGCAAAGTAATAGGGCCGACAGGGAAACCAAAATCAAGCAACGCGTTATCCAGGTGCTCAATAGGTTCACCGCTGAGCAAAGCCGACGCCGCCTCATTCATATAAGGAGCCAGGATACGGTTAACATAGAAACCAGCCTTGTCCCCGACCACGATCGCCGTTTTACCCTGTTTCTTGGCCAATGCCACCACAGTCGCCACCGTCTCAGGTGATGTGCATTCGTGAGGGATAACCTCCACCAACGGCATTTTTTCAACTGGGCTGAAGTAGTGCAGACCAACCACGTTTTCCGGGCGTTCCGCCGCTTCAGCTATCTGATAAATCGGCAGCGAAGAAGTATTGGTTGCGAAGATTGTTTCCGGCTTAGCATTATTTTCAATCTCCTTCACCATCTGATGCTTAAGCTTCAGATCCTCAAATACCGCTTCTATCACCACATCAACAGATTTGAAGCCGGTGTAATCAATCCCACCGGTAATTTGCATCATCTGCTTCTGCAACTGAGCTTTACTGATAATGCGGCGCTTGCGCTTCTTATCCAGTAACTTGAAGTTATAAGCCATAGCGTTCAGCACGCCGTCATTGCTGATATCCTTAACTCTTACCGAATAACCTGCTTTGGTTGCAGTCACATTGCTGATCCCTCCGCCCATCAAGCCGCCGCCAAGCACGCCGACGCTATGGACAGACTTAGGCTCTGCATCCGATCCTGTCTCTTTCTTCATTGCTGTAGTGGCAAAGAAAATACTGCGCAATGCCGCAGACTCAGGTGACATTACCAGCTCACCGAAACGCTTGGCTTCGACTTTCAAGCCTTTTTTCATACCGTTTTGCAGGCCATATTTTATAACCTCCAGAATGGCATCTGCCGCTGGATAATTACCGCGGGTTTTCTCACGGGTTTTCTTCGCAGCCTGATCGAATACCAGTGAGCGACCCAGCGAATTACCACCCAGCGCCCACTCCTGGAAACTGTGCTTGCGCTTCGGCTTTGGTTTCAGCGCCTGTTTCTCGGCAATATCCAATAGGATACTCTGTGGAACAACCTCATCAGCCACGCCAAGTTTTTTCGCTTTCTTCGCACGCAGCTGTTTGCCGGTCAGAATCATATCCAGAGCATTCGCCAGCCCAATCAAACGAGGCAATCGCTGAGTACCACCGGAGCCTGGCAACAGACCTAATTGAACCTCAGGTAAACCCAGACGGGTTTTATCATCATCGGAGCACACACGACTGTGACAAGCTAGTGCCAATTCCATACCACCGCCCAAACAAGGTCCGTGAATCGCAGCAACAACATGAAATGGCAACGCTTCAAGCTCAGCAAACAACTCCTGCCCTTTCGCTGCCAGTTGCTCAGCTTCTTCCGCCGAGTTGCAGGCCGCCAGCATTCGAATATCGGCACCGGCAATAAAATTGTCCGGCTTACCTGAATAAACCACCATACCTTTGATATCAGACTGCTTCTTCAGCTCTGCAAGTACATCTGTCACCTGCTCAGCAAAAGCTGACTGCAGGGTATTCATTTTCTCGTCCGGCACATCGATCTTCAGCCAGGCAACGCCGTTATCACCATAAGATAAGGTAAATGCGGATACTTGTTCGCTCATTATTCTGCCTCCAGGATCATTGCTGCGCCTAAACCACCAGCTGCACAGGCGGTGTTCAATGCAAATCCGCCACCACGACGCTGCAACTCACGCAACGTCTGAGTGATCATTCGGGCACCGGTTGCAGCAAACGGGTGCCCATAAGCAATCGATCCCCCCAACACGTTAAACTTGTCCATATCAATTTCACCGATTGGCTGGCTACGTCCCAACTTTTCTTCAGCGAACTTCTTCGAACCAAACATTTTCACATTCGCCAGCGTCTGTGCAGCAAATGCTTCATGCATGTCGATCAATGTCATATCAGATAAGTTCAAACCGGCTCGTTCAAGTGCGATTGGTGTGGCATAAGACGGCCCCATCAACATATCTTTTTCTACACCGATAGCTGCAAATGCGTAGGAACGGATATAACCCAATGGCTTAAGCCCTAAAGCTTTTGCCCGCCCTTCCCGCATCAGTAATAGCGCGGCGGCACCATCAGTCAACGGTGTTGAGTTAGCCGCCGTAACTGAACCGAACTTGCGGTCAAAGGCCGGGCGCAATTTAGCGTAAGACTCCAGAGTAGAATCTTCGCGGATGTTGTTATCTTTATCGATCCACTGACGGTATGGTTCGGGGAACGCAGTGATGACTTCATCCTGAATAAGACCATCACGCCACGCCTGAGCTGCAAGAGTGTGGGAACGGTGAGCCAGTTCATCCTGCTGCTGACGGGTAATGCCGTGGCTTTTTGCCATCTGCTCAGCCGTCTGCCCCATGCTTAGGCCAGTCGAGTATTCAGCTACAGCGGGCGGCACCGGCATCAAATCTTTCACACTGAGCTTGCTGAGCAGTTTTAAACGCTTACCCATGGTTTTCGCTTTGCTCAATTCCAGCAGTGTAGCAGCAAGCTTTTTCGATACACCGATTGGTAGTACAGATGAGGAATCTGCACCACCAGCAATACCAATATCAATGGTGCCGGAAATGATACTTTCAGCCACGTTGGCGGCCGCCTGAAAACTGGTCGCACACGCTCGGGTAACGCTGTAAGCGTCAGTGCCGATATTCATCCCGGTACCCAATACAATTTCGCGGGCGATATTCGGCGCTTCCGGCATCTGTACAACCTGACCAAATACCACCTGATCAATGATTTGCGGATCAAAGTCGATCTGCTGCATCATTTCATTGACCACCATCTTCCCCATATCCAATGCAGGAACACCATTAAAGGCGGTTGCCTGACGAGCAAAAGGGGTACGTAATCCACTTACAACTGCGATGCGCTCACCCTGACTTGTGGTGAGGTTCTGGAGACGTGTCATCGCTACTCCTTATTATGATTTGCTGGGCACCTTAGGTGCGAGTTTAGAGGTCTGACCACAACAATTGTAATTAATTTGTTATAAATCTCAAACAATTGTTTTAAGTATGTGACTTCACAAGCTTCAAGGCTAAGATCAAAGAAAAACACAAATAATTAATAAGAATAGATATGCAACTGAGGACTTAATTGTGAAATTTAGGCAAAAAAAAACCATACCGATATGGTATGGTTATAATTTATGTGGAATTACATCCACATAAGGTATAAGTCAATTAACATAAAGCCAATTGCAAATCAGGTAAAACCTGATAGGAGAAAGTAAAGTCAGCCTTCAAAAGGAAGTTGTCATCTTGCTCAACAGATAGTAATCAAAAAAACAGACCTGATCCTCAGAACCGAATTGATGCTTACCATCAGATGACGGTAACTACTATAGCTTCCTTACGAAGACAAAATTTGAACCAGATCAATTTTAGTGCTGATAATCCTCTTATTCATGCAATCGCTGAATAAAACAAACGCAAATAAGCAAAGCGATTTCTAATTTGATAGGCAACTATATGATTAAGCAATTTTTTCGTAAGAAAAAGTCAGATGCCTCGGTCTCTGTAGACATGAATAAACAAAGACGTTATGAAGCCCTCGTCCGGGCTTGGCATCGGGACTTGTATCGCTATGCCTACTGGTTGTGCCACGACCCTCATATTGCAGAGGATCTGGTACAGGAAACCTGTTTACGGGCATGGCGCTCTCTCGACAGCCTGCAAGATGACAACGCCGCCAAATCCTGGTTAATAACTATTTTGCGCAGGGAAAATGCGCGTCGATTTGAACGTAAGCAGCTGGATCTGGTTGATATTGATGACTATGCCGTCTCTGATACCAGCCACCAGGGTTCAGAAATGGAGTTGGAACAGCAGATTTTGCACAAGCAGATCATGAAGCTGTCACCTGAATACAGAGAGCCCTTAGTGTTGCAAGTGATGGCTGGATTCAGCGGAGAAGAAATCGCTGAAATTCTTGGCCTGAATCGCAACACAGTAATGACACGCTTGTTCCGTGCCAGAAATCAATTAAAAGAGCAGATAGAGAAACAATCCGATCGGAGGGGCCAACACAATGGACGATCTTGAATTCCGTCGTCGTATCCTGGCAGATCCAAATGACAGCAGCCAGGAAATGCTCGAAGCGAGAAATGAATCGATCGCTAACCGCAAGCTGGCAGATGAACTGTTGCAGCTTGACGCTAAGCTCGAAAAAGTATTGAAGGTCAATGTACCGGACGATCTGGCTGATCGCATTTTATTCCATCAATCCAGCCAGCCAGAACAAAAACGGAACAAAACCCGATTTCATCTTGCTATTGCCGCCTCAGTGGCCTTTGTTTTCGGCTTACTCGTCGGTCAGGTTAACTTCCTGTCGGCCCCAGTTCAAACCAACAGTGACGTGGCTCATGTAGCACTAGAGCACATTTATGCGGAAGCACCTTTTATCGACAATATTGATGAAGCGGTCAGCCTTCAGCAAGTCAATGCAAAACTGAATCCTTTTGGTTCTGAGTTCAACAACCTTCCCGGTCATATTTACTATGTTAACCATTGTGGCTTCGGAAACAAGAATGCACTACACATGGTGATGGCGACCGACGCTGGAAAAGTAACCGTATTTGTAGTGCCTGAACAACGTCCGAATATGACCTCATTCAATGACAATAAAATGCAGGGCGTTGTGATGCCACTTAGGAATGCGAGCCTGATTGTTGTCGGTGAAAAAGGTCAAAATATCGCCCCTGTCGCCAAGCGTTTGGAATCTGAGCTAAATTGGGAAATTTAACAATCTCACATAAAAACCCTGCGATCATTGGTAAAACCAATACCAATGATCGCTTTGATTTTTCATAAAAATAAAACAATTCAAATTGTTACTCACGTTGCATAACACGCTTTTTATTACCTCTTCTAACGCTATTCCTTCATTAGGCTGCCAATTAAGTTATTAACTTAGCGATTACAAGCAATAAGTTAGTAACTGGTCTGATTTGATACGTCAGGCTGCACCAATACAATCTGCTTCCTCTGCAAAAAAGCAGAAGATTAATACCTATTTTAGGAATAACAATAAATATGAATAAGAAGCGTCTGTTTACACAATCAGTGGTTGCTGTAGCAATCACCATGGCATCTCAACAAGCACTGGCTGCTGGCTTCCAACTTAACGCACAATCTGCAACCGGCCTTGGCCGTGCATTTGCAGGTGATGCAGTTATCGCTGACAACGCATCAGCAATGGCACGTAACGCAGCGGCAATGTCACTGTTTGACGCACCGGCAATGTCACTGGGTATCAACGTTATTGATACTGATATCCAGGTTAAAAATATTCAATATAAAGCAGGCCCTGTAACGGCACCTTTAGGTGATGAGCAAATCGGTGATACCTCATACGCGCCAAACTTTTATTACATCCACCCAATCAATGACAAATGGGCTGTTGGAGCTGGTGTTTACTCTAACTTCGGTACCAAAACTGAATTCAGTGACAGTTTTATGGCCAACGAATTTGGCGGTACAACCGATGTTAAAAGCGTAAACTTTGCCCTGAGCACTTCTTACCGTATCAACGAAGAATGGAGTGTTGGTGGTGGCCTAGACGTGATCTACGGTCATGGCAAACTTAAGCGTACCAACAAAAACATTGAAGCACTCATCGAAGGCCAAAGTCAGGGCACACTTAAAGGTCCTCTTGCAGATGTTGATGCCGATGGCTTTGCATTTGGCTGGAACCTAGGTACTGTTTATGAGTACAACGAAAACAACCGCTTCGGCCTGTCTTACCGCTATAGCCCGGAGCTAGAAGCTGAAGGTGATATGCACTACCAGTTAGGCGGCGGCAATATCAGCAGTGAAAAACTGAAAATGCCTCTACCAGATATGGCTGAATTCTCAGGCTTCCACAAACTGAATGATAAATTTGCCATTCACTATAGTGTTCAGTGGATCGGCTGGAGCGAATTCGACAAACTAGAAACAACTGGTGGCAACGAACTAAACTCTTACAAGTGGCAGGACGGCTGGCACTACGCAATCGGTGGTACCTACTACCTGAACAAAGACTGGACACTTCGTACTGGTTACATGTACGACACCAGCGCTCAGGATGAAGTTACATCCATTTCAGTTCCAGACTCCGATCGCCAGTGGTTCTCTGGTGGTTTCACTTACCATATCGATTCAAAATCAAACATTGATGTTGGTGTGACTTACCTTCTGGGTGAAGATGTTAACGTTGTTGAAACTAAGCTTACATCGGTAAAAGCAACAACCCGTGCTAACGCATGGCTATACGGTATTCAGTACAGCCGTTCGTTCTAATTCAGCGAATAAAGCTTTTTCATCACACAAAAAGGGGACCAAACGGTTCCCTTTTTTTATAATTATTATTTTTCAATAACTTAAGTTTATCAAGGCAAGCGTTCTCCCACTCTATTACTAATTTCAGTGAACACTCCGTCGCTGAAAGTGCCATATCAGTACACAAGTGTACGCCGAAATCTCATCCGACCAGATTGCATTGATTGTTTTTTACCATATATATAGCTAGCAATAATCACAACAACAAAATTATCAACTTTATCATTGGTGTGAACAAAGATTTGCTTAAAGCTTTTACTCTAAGGCGTATGATTCGCGGCATTAAATTTCAGCGAACATTAAGACTGATGAACAAGAACAAAATTACTCTATCTTTGGCTGCAGCAGTAACTCTGGGCCTGAGCACTAACGCAATGGCAGCAGGTTTCCAGCTTGCTGAGTACTCTGCAACAGGCCTTGGCCGCGCATTTGCCGGTGAAGCAGCAATGGCTGACAATGCCAGTGCACAATTCCGTAACCCGGCTATGATGACTTACCTTGAAGGCACCCAGATCTCTACCGGTGCTATCTACGTTGATCCGAATATCGACGTTAAGGGCCAAGTCAAAATGGGCCCAGCGTCATCCCAAACAGAAAGCAACGACATTGCAAACTCAGCAGTAATTCCAAACTTCTACCTATCTCATCAAATCAATGAGCAATGGGTTGCCGGCTTGGCGATTGCAACCAACTTTGGTATGGAAACCGACCTGGGTTCGGATTTTTACGGTTCACTATTTGGCAATCAGGCTATGGTTAAGTCTGTCGAGATTAACCCTAACCTTGCTTATAAAATCAACGATGAGTTCAGCATCGGCGGTGGTGTTCGCTATGTAATGGGCGAAGGTCACTTTGGCGCATCAATGCCAAATCAGCTACCACCACAATTTGCAGGCCTTTTACAGAAACTTCAGCAACAGCACCTCATCAGCCCTGAAGCAGCAAAACAGCTTGGTCAACTTCAAGGTAAAAACCTAAAATACATGGAAGGAGAAGATCAGGCATGGGGCTGGCAGCTAGGTGCTGCTTGGCAAATAAACCCGGACCACCGTGTTGGTATGAACTACCGCTCAGAAGTCAACTTCAACTTAGAAGGTACAGCTTCAGGTGCATTATATGGTAATCGCTACCCAGGTAGCATGAAACTGACACTGCCTGCTACAGCAGAAATTGCCAGCTACCACCAGTTAACAGAAAAACTAGCGATGCATGCTAGCTTCAACTGGACTGACTGGAGCAGCTTCGAAAAACTGGTTGCAGTTATTCCGGGCCACCCAGATAGCCCTGATACTATCAAGGTGGAAAACTGGAAAGACAACTACCGCCTTGCTGTAGGTACAACTTACCAGCTTAATAACAAACTGGCACTACGCTCTGGTGTAGCCTACGATACTTCAGCAGTTGATGAGCAATACCGCACACAAACCATCCCAGAAACTGACCGTCTATGGTTGAGCCTGGGTGCAGGTTATGCGTGGTCGGAAAACCTGACTTTCGATGCTGGCTTTACTTACATTTTTGCTAAAGATGCAAAAATGCAAGAAACCGAAACACTTCAATCCATTCCAGCACCAATCTCTTTTGAAGGCGAAACCACTGGTAACGTTTGGCTGGTTGGTGTTCAGGCAAGCTACCGTTTCTAAACCGGTATAGAATATTTAGCATGCTAAAGCGCTGACTTTTAGCAACTAAATTAAAAGGGAGTGCATTACTATGCACTCCCTTTTTTACATGCTCCTATACATGAACTAAATTCATCTATAACGAAAAACTTTTCATTCGACGCTGCATACTCTGCTACTTAAAATCGCAGCCTCTCTTGCATTCTTTAGTATTTCATCAAGTTATCTCATGCTTTTAACAACACTTTATATTATCGGCATTACAGCCGAAGCGATGACCGGTGCTCTGGCTGCAGGCAAGCGTCATATGGATTGGTTCGGCGTGATGTTGGTTGCCAGTGCTACAGCGATTGGCGGCGGTACGGTACGTGATATTTTGTTAGGTCATTACCCCCTGGGCTGGGTCGCACACCCGCAATACCTAGTGATTACCTGCCTGGCGGGTCTGTTTACCACGATTGTGGCCCCAATGGTTGTCCGTTTCCATAAAGTGTTTGTCTTACTTGATTCACTAGGATTAATTGTTTTCAGTATTATCGGTTGCCGAGTTGCAATGGATATGAACCTACCGGTTCTAATCTGTATTGTTGCAGCAGTTGTGACTGGTGTTTTTGGTGGCCTGCTTCGCGATCTGATCTGCCGTCGTCCTCCAATGGTGCTGCATAAAGAACTTTATGCATCAGTTGCATTCATGGCTGGCGGTATGTACTACGGCATGCTTTACCTGAGCATTCCGGAAACTATCACCACCATTACAACACTGGTAGTTGGCTTTTTCGTCCGTGTTGCCGCGGTACAATATGGTTGGAGCCTGCCGGTATTTCGGTTCGATGAAATCGAAAACAACGAACCTAAAAAAGCAGAGTCGAATTCATAGTAAAAAACCACCTACTGAAGTAGGTGGTTTAGAGCTGGAAACAAGAAAGCGAGGGCCAAAAGGCTCTCGCTTTTTTCATCTCATAACTTAACTAAGAAATAACTGCCTCTTTGTTATTTCCTAAATCAAATTTTTGGGGTTTCCGTTATCACATCAGCATTCTGTCCGCGATGACGAAGCAGGTGATCCATCAGAGTAATCGCTAACATTGCTTCTGCTATCGGCACGGCACGGATACCCACGCAAGGGTCGTGACGCCCTTTCGTAATCACCTCTGCACTTTCTCCTTGACGAGTAATTGTCTCTCCAGGAACAGTAATACTGGAGGTTGGTTTGAGCGCCATATGTGCCACAATATCCTGACCGGAAGAGATCCCGCCTAAAATGCCACCAGCATGGTTTGATTTGAAACCTTCTGGCGTCATCTCATCGCGGTGCTGGCTACCACGCTGATTAACCACGTCAAAACCGTCACCAATTTCAACTCCTTTCACCGCATTAATACTCATCAGCGAATGCGCAATATCAGCATCAAGGCGATCAAATACCGGCTCACCCAGTCCGACAGGGACATTACGAGCAACGACTGTCAGCTTCGCACCAATAGAATCGCCGTCTTTCTTCAACTGACGGATCAACTCATCAAAAGCCTCAACTTTATCAGCATCCGGACAGAAAAACGCATTCTGTTCAATCTGATCCCAGTCGACCTTATCAACCGTCACATCTCCCATCTGGGAAAGGTAAGCGCGCACTTCAATACCGTGAACCTGCTGGAGGTATTTCTTGGCTACCGCCCCGGCAGCTACTCGCATAGCGGTCTCTCGGGCTGATGAACGACCGCCTCCCCGGTAATCACGGATACCATACTTCTGATGATAGGTATAATCGGCATGGCCCGGACGGAAGAGATCTTTGATATTAGAATAATCTTTAGAACGCTGATCGGTGTTCTCAATCAGCAAACCAATTGAAGTCCCGGTAGTTTTACCTTCAAACACCCCAGACAAAATTTTCACCTCATCCGGTTCACGACGTTGGGTTGTGTATTTGGATGTTCCCGGACGTCGACGGTCCAGATCGTGCTGCATGTCCGTTTCTGTCAGCTCTAATCCCGGCGGGCATCCGTCAATAATGCAACCAAGAGCCAGCCCATGACTTTCACCAAATGTCGTGACGCGAAACAGTTGTCCAATCGTATTGCCTGCCATTACTTCCCCTGTGCTTTCTGAAATCTGTTTAACCCGCCATTACTTTCGGCTTGATCTAGTTGATGAATACATAGTGCAAATTCGTCGCTACGAATGCAAGCAAGGAATAGGTAATAGCAAAACATGGGAGAAACAACATAAAAAAACACCCATTACCGTTCATTCGGCAATGGGTGTCTTAGTAACCGGTAATGCGGGCTATGCTAAAACAGAAACGAAAGACGAATTATGACTCTTTCTTCGATTTCCACTTCTTAATGCCGCTAGAACTGCCTGAGCGAGAACCATCTGACTTAGGACCACGAGAGAATTCATTCTCCTGACCCGGCTTGCGATGGCTCGACTTATAACCACGATTCGGACGAGAGCCTCGACGGTCATCAGAGCGTGAATCATCACGGCTGTCCGGACGGCGTTTACGGTTAAACTCGCCCTTGCCTTTATAGGTCTTGTATTTAACTTTTCCGTTATCGCAGTCTTCTTTATCGCTCTGGCGGCTATCATACAGCTTGGCATCGGTTGCTTTCTTGATGGCACGACCAGTACCGTCAACACGCGAAGCATCCTCATCATTACTTGATTCAGCTACCAGGCTTTGAATTTCAGCAATCTCGGCATCGGTCAGGTAACGCCATTTACCATTCGGCAGACCGTCGATGCTGATGTTCATGATACGTACACGACGCAGTTTAAATACATCATAGCCCAGTGCTTCACACATACGGCGGATCTGACGGTTCAGGCCCTGAGTCAGGACGATACGGAACGAATAGTTCGTTTCCTTCGTCACCTTACAAGGTAAGGTAACAGTATCCAGAATTTCAACACCGGAAGCCATTTTATCCAGGAATTCCTGGGTAATTTGCTTATCAACACGTACCACGTATTCCTTCTCGTGCGAGTTACCAGCACGCAGGATCTTGTTAACGATGTCTCCGTCATTGGTCAGGAAAATCAAACCGTCAGAAGGTTTGTCCAAACGACCAATCGGGAAAATACGCTTGCGGTGACCGATAAAGTCAACAATGTTGTCTTTAACGTGACGCTCTGTGGTACAGGTAATACCGGTTGGTTTATTCAAGGCGATATAAATCGGCTTTTCCTTGGCACGCAGCGGCTTATCGTCCACCAGCACTTCGTCATCCGGCTGAACTTTCACCCCCATTTCCGGTAGTTGACCGTTAATGGTGACTCGTCCCTGCTCAATAAGTTTGTCTGCTTCACGACGTGAGCAGTAGCCGGTATCACTGATAAATTTATTTAGTCGAACTGCTTTAGGCTGATTTTGGTCAGCAGCATTCTGAGGCTGGTTCTGAGACATGGTTCTCTTCTTTAAATAGGCGTTTCGCAACGCATCCAAGGACATGAAATTTTCAATAGCGGTCAATTCTACCAATCCCGGTGACAACAAGAAAATAAATATTGCGTGCTACTGTGGCTGAAAAAGAAAATCAACAAAAAAGCCGCCCAACTGGACGGCTTTGTTTCAAACATGAGCAATACCTATCAGCTTTCTACGACAGGAACCGGTTCATCTTTATCAAGTGAGCTTTTGTGCTCATGCCTTAGCGCTTTTTCCAGCTGCTCTGCGACATAACCCGGTGATGCGGTCTTCGCTGATACAAGTCGGTACATTGCAGGAATAACCAGCAAGGTAACGAAAGTGGCAAACGCCATACCGAAGAACACAACTGTCCCCACCGCAATCCGGCTTTCTGAACCGGCCCCGGTTGAAAAGATCAGCGGAACCGAGCCAAATAAAGTGGTAAATGCCGTCATCAGGATCGGGCGCAAACGTCGCTCTGAAGCTTCGATAATTGCCTGTTCAAAGGCAACGCCTTTATCCCTTAGCTGATTAGCAAACTCGACAATCAGGATTCCGTTTTTGGTTACCATTCCGATCAGCATGATCATTCCGATTTGACTGAAGATATTCAGACTCTGATTCAGGAGCAGCAAACCAGCCAAACCGCCAAATACCCCCATTGGCACTGTCAGCATGACAACCATAGGGTTAATGAAGCTCTCAAACTGCGCTGCCAGCACCAGGTAAGCAACCAACAAAGCAAGACCAAACACCAACAAAATGCTGCTCTGGTTTTCCCGGAAGTCTTTCGACTCTCCGGCATAATCAATAACGATATCGCTCGGCAGCATTTCCAATGCTTGGGCATCCAGGAAATCCAAAGCCTCACCTAAGGTATAACCGGGAACCAGGTTCGCTTTCAGCTTGATCGATTTCTGTTTCTGATTGTGGCTCAGTTTCTGCGCTGAGGCGATTTCTTCTACATCAGCAACAGATTCAAGGGTGATCAGTTGACCGGACTTTGTCCGAACATAGATCTGACTCAGATCAGTCGCGTTGTTGAAGCTGTTTTCATCACCGCGCAGATAAACATCATATTCTTCACCGCGATCAACAAAGGTTGTCTCACTGCGCCCACCCAGCATGATCTCCAGTGTTTCAGCAATATCAGCCACCGGAATACCCAGCTCTGCCGCACGCTGGCGGTTTACGGTTACCACCAGCTCAGGTGTCGTTTCAGCATAATCAAGATCCGCGCCCTCCATCATAGGACTGTCTTCAGCAATCTCTTTCAGCCTGGTTGCCCACTGGAACAGCTCATCATAATCCGCACCGTTCAGTACGAACTGAATCGGCTCAGATGAACCTCCGCGAAAGCCCGGCATAAACGGCCATACCTTGATATCAGGGATCCCTTGGAGCGCCTTGCGCACCATACCCAATGCGTCAGCTGCACTGACATCCCGGTCTTCCCAGTTTTCCAACTGCATGATCACAAATCCGGTCTGGTCACCAGCTCTGCCGCCGAAAGCAGGCGTTTCGATAGAAACCGACTTAATCACACCTTTACCGACCATCGGCAACAAACGGCTTTCAACCTCTTCAATATTGCCAACCATCCGGTTATAACTGGTTCCCTCGGCACCTTTTACAAATGCAAAGATCACCCCGCGATCTTCCTGCGGAGCCAACTGAGAAGGGACTGTTTTCATCAACACGGCACTTAAGCCGATAAAGGCCACAATAATCAAAGGAGCAACATAACGGTATCGCACCGAATACATTACCAACTTACGATAGTGGGCTTCCAGTCGGGCAAACATGCGATCTACACACTGGTTGAAGCGCCCCGGCTTGACGTTGGCTTTAAGCAGTTTACTTCCCAGTACCGGACTTAATGTCAGCGCTACAATGGATGAGAAGATCACAGATACTGCCAGCAAAACAGAAAACTCAGTAAACAGCGGGCCGACCATGCCGTCCATAAAGGAGATCGGCAGGAAGACCATGACCAACACAACGGTTGTTGCTACAACGGCAAAGCCGACTTCACGAGTTCCTTTATAAGCAGCCAGCAATGGTGATTCGCCTCGCTCGATATGATGGTAGATGTTTTCCACCACCACGATGGCATCATCGACTACCAGCCCGATAGCCAGAATCAATGCCATCAGGGTCAGCAAGTTAATGGAAAAACCTAAGAAGTAGGCCACCATAAATGCTGAGATCAAAGAAACAGGAACAGTTACCGCAGGGATCAGAGTTGCCCGGGCCTGACCGATAAAAATATACAGCACCAATACAACCAGCAGGCCGGTAATAAACAACGTGCTGTAGACCTCACTAATCGAACGGTCGATAAATACCGTCGAATCATAATCCACGTAAAGCGATGTCCCTTCCGGAATAAACCGCTGCATTCGCTCAACTTCGGCGTAAACCTCCTGCGCCACATTCAGCGGGTTGGCATCTGTCATGGTTACAATGCCAAGACTCAGATTTGAGATACCGTTATTTTTAAAGGTCGCATTCTCGTTCTGCGCCCCGATAGCAACATCCGCAACATCTTTCAGGTAGATAGGCGAACCATCAGCCGCAGTGCGGATCACCAGATAAGCAAAGTCATCGGCTGTGCGATACAGGCGGGCGGTACGAACGGACATTGTCGTCGTATCATTACGTACTTCACCACCCGGCAGTTCGACGTTCTCATCACGCAGGGCATCAACAATGTCTTTAGTCGTAACACCTCGTCCGGCCATCTGCTCCGGTTTCAGCTTTACATACATAACCTTATACAAGGCACCGTTAAGCTGAACCGAACTGACACCGCTGATCAGGCTGAACCTGTCCATCAGCACCCGCTCGGCATAATCCGTCAGCTGGGTACGATCCATGGTGCTGGAAGCAAGGTTGACATAAACCGCCGGTTCACCGGAGCCATTGTCTTTAGATACCACCGGCTCATCCGCTTCATCCGGCAAACGACGCTGTGCCCTAGCCACGGCATCACGGATATCACTGACCCCTTCGGTCAGGTTCCAGCCCATCTCAAATTCAACGGTGATCCGTGACATTCCGTTACGGGTCACCGAAGTAATACTGTCGATACCACTGATCCCTGACAGCTCATCTTCAAGTAAAGTGGTAATCCGGCTTTCCATAATGGTGGCCGACGCCCCTTCATACGTTGTCATTACGGTCACCACCGGATTTTCTACATCCGGCATTTCCCGCACCGTCAACTTAGTAAAGGAAACCAAGCCAAACACACACAACAGCAAGCTGAGAACAATTGCGACAACCGGGCGTTTAACTGAAACATCAGATAACCACATCAGGCTCTGCCTCCAGCAGTCTGTCCCTGACTGACCGTAACGTCACTGACTTTAACGCCGTCACGCATATTCACCAGCCCCTGAACAACAATCCGATCACCAATATTGATCCCTGACTCAATCACCACTTCATTCTCAACCCGAGCACCCAATTTCACTTCTGTACGATGGGCTACCCCTTGTTCATCAACTAAGTAAACAAATCGCTTAGTACCAGAATATTCCAGCGCCTGAACCGGAATAAGGGCAGAATTTTGCGGCTGGAAGGCAATATTGGCCGCCATCAGCATGCCCGGCTTGAGTTTTCCTTCTACATTCTGGAAATTCACCCGAACTTTAATGTTTAGGGAGTCCGCCTGAACACGTGAGTCTATCGCCTGAATTTCACCGTTGAATGCCTGCCCCGGCCAGGCTTTGCTGGTCGCAGATACCGCCATACCCTCTTTTAAGTAAGAGATATATTGCTCCGGAACCTGAATATCCAGACGCATAGATGAAAGATCATCGAGGGAAAACAGTTCATTACCGACTGTCAGCATCTGGCCTTTGCTAAAATCAATCAGTCCGACAATACCGGCAAAAGGCGCAGAAATAGCATGATCATCAAGTTCGGCTTTCGCCGCTTTCAGGCGCGCTTCCGCAATATTGACACTGGCCAGCTGGGCATCAATTTCCGTCTGGGTAATCGCACCACGACCAGCCAGGCGTTGATATTCAGTATATTTACGTTTCTCGTCATTCAGGTAAGCCTGCGCTTCTTCAAACGCAGCACGCGCTTTGGCATCATCCAGCTGAACCAGCAACTCACCACCTTCTACCTTGCTGTTGACACCAGCAACCACCTTTTCAACTTTGGCTGCAACCTGTGTCGCTATCATTACCGAACGCTGAGCATCTAGTTTTCCGACCAGAGACAGGGATCGCGCAATAGGATGAGAGGCCACTTCACCGGTTGTCACCGGGATCTGACGCCCTATTCCCAGAGGCATTTTCGCTTCCGCAGCCTGGGAGGTACCCTGAAAATAGAAAAATCCGCCGCCGGATAAGGCAGCAGTCACCAAAACTGCAACAAGGATTTTTTTCATGATTAAAACCGCTTAAGAAATACTGCGTAGATCATATCGAAAGCAAAGTGGAAACGGCGTAAAGAAGTGTAAAGTTAAGCAAGATTCCGTTTATATCCTCTGTTTACGTCCGGAAATAGAATAAGAAGTGAGAAATTTCGAAAATCTAAGTCAAGAATATAAAGGGGAAAATTCACCGTTTATGCCCTGACCAACGGCAATATGACGAAAATAGCAGCACACAAACAAGTTTTAGCAGGAAAAGGGTTTACAGACCCTCAATGTTTGCTATTATCCGCACCGCACTTGTGGAGGGGTTCCCGAGTGGCCAAAGGGAGCAGACTGTAAATCTGCCGGCTCCGCCTTCGATGGTTCGAATCCGTCCCCCTCCACCATCATTCTTGAAAGATGTTCCTGATTTGTTGTATCGTACGTCTTTCCTGCTAAAACGATGTAAGCTTTTAGCAAACAAAATTTGTGGAGGGGTTCCCGAGTGG
>NZ_AMZO01000027.1 GCF_000331515.1 Photobacterium marinum | reverse complement strand
CGCCCCTCCTTAATCCAACCACCAAGGCTCTGCCCCTCATCCAGTTGCGCCTCGATTTCTTCTCTCAATGCCCAAGGTAGGCGGAGCTGGAACTGACATGATGTCGTTGTAACTGTACGTTTAACTGCCATTGCATATACCCATATAGGTGTAATTACACATACATTGACACTTAACATCAAAAAAATCAAAAAAAGCCGCCTGAGAGGCGACCTTTCTGTGAGTTCGGTTTACGGGTGTTATGTTCAATGGGATTGGGATTGGGATTGCGCAACATGAAAATAAAATGGATTGCTTTTCAAGTAAGGTCAGTACACATCTTGCAAATTATTGTTGATTTATTTTTGAGCACAAAAATATAAAACCCTTTGCCCTTGTATGTATAGACAGCATATAATTGTGACGCAGATCACATTAAGGGGTATCAGTATGGCAAAATTAAATCACACAGAAAAACTAATTCTTCAATTTTTAAAAGAAGATTTTTCAACAAAGAACTTAGGTGCCAACTCTCTAAGTGATGGATACGATGGTCCATCAATGGAACTGATTCAGCAAGGCACTGGTACGGACAAAGTAGATCTCGATATTGCAATCGAATCCTTAGAAAAACAACGCCTAATCAAAACAGGACCAACAAGAGTTGTAGGTGACAACAATCCAACTCCTGCCGTAATAATGATTCCATTTATTGTTAGTGATAAAGAGTATGCATACTTGACAAAACAAGGTTATACATCAGCTAAAGAAATTGAAGTTACTCGCCCCAAGTCAACTTACCGTCCACAAAATCAAACCATCATATATGGCGGGAAGTTCACAAACAGTCCAATTGCATCAGGCTCTAGCGTTAACCAACAACAGCAAATAAATACATCTAATGGCAGTGACGAAACAGTCCAAAGTTTACTTAACCTGATTAAAGATGATGGTGTAACAGTTACATCTAAAAAAGAAAAGGAGATAACAGAGCTTGTACAAGCAGCTGAATCTGGTGATTCATTGAAATCGAAAAACATATTTCAAAAGGCCTTCGACTCTGTAAGTGATAATGTGCAAAAAGTTGGATGGCAGATAGTCACAAAACTAATTATGCAACAGCTAGAGCAACCTTAAATTTATAAATAAACACTATAGCCTTAGAAAAAACCGCACGATGAGCGGTTTTTCTTCTCTGGAATCCCCCCCCATAAAAATTCTGATGATATTTTTTGTTCTGGTGCGCTAAGTGGCTGTTACATTAAATCGGCGCCGAACGGGCACGATCATGTAACCACCAGGAATACTACCCATGCTGAAACCAAGCTATCTTTCCTGCCAGGTACCAAGCCAACTTGGTAACTTGCTTGCAAACAAGAAAGACACCTTGTTACCCGTAAGACAACAAATCCAGCTCTACAGGGAGTCAGGGTTACACCAATTAACACCAAAACCAACCTAAAACCTTGTAAAAATCAGTGCCAGAGTCTAACATGACAATACAGACAACATTAGGTAACTTTAGGTACAAAAAGGATTGTTAAGATGGAAAATGTTAGTCATGATGTAGACATCTACGAAGGACTTTCCCCTACAGCTAGAGATCTTTTGAACCTATATGGGGATCAAAGAAGTGTTGAAATTGAAACCGTCATGGATGAACTAGACATAGAGCGCCATGAAGCTCGTAAAGCATTTAAAGAGCTAGATAAAGCTGGAAATGCGACCATCAAGATAGGACGGAGAGGAAAATCCACTCGACTTCTTTTTTCTTCTGATGTCATTGATACATGTAGAAATATGAAAATGACAGAGCAAATGCTTAAAGAAGGAAATGTGCCAACCTTAACTGCACTACCTAACACTGATAAAGAGCCAAATTTGGCGAATGCATCTATTGAACAATTGGTAGGCGCCCTGAAAGAGTATCATGGTGTCTCAGCAGTACACCTGGTTTACTAATGAATTAGACTTATGGTTATCTCCTCAACCCAACATAATGTTGGGTTATTTTTTGGCTGTTATTTTAAATCCCTACGAACAGACGTGATCGTATAACGACCAAAGACAAAAAAGCCGCTTAGAAAAGTAGTCGAACCGACAACATTTACCTGTGACCTCAGGGTCACACCTACCGTTTTTGATACTATCAAAAGTCGGGACGGACATGAGACAGACTAAAAGGCTCGTGTAAAAAATTGGACAGCACGGATGCATCGTACGCTGGCTGTTACGATACACCAAAAACGGGCGTGATCGTGTAGCGATCAAAGACAAGAAAGGCCGCCTGAGGCGACCTTTCATTATTCAATTTACAAACGTTATGTTTTAAGCGTGAACAGGAGCTAACGACCAAGAAGGATGACAACGGCCTTCTAAAGAAAAGACTATGTCACTTACCTCATCTTCAAAATCATCATCAACGTTTTCTGAATGTAGGAAACTGAAGATACATTGCTTAATGTCGTTTACGGTAAATTTTGATTCAAGCAAAGATTTACATAAGTCAAACAGTCGTTCAAAAGATGCATGCTCTTTGAGTGCAGTCATTAAATCATTCAGATTGTAACTCATGACATACCTCCCATTCACATTGAGTACTTTGTATATTTTTATTGTAATCGAAAGGAACGATTATCTCTATAGGTTCAATAAAACCATGGTACACCTTGTCTGGATCTTGTCTAAATTTTAAGCCATATTTACTTAAAACTGATACATCAATCATCCAAAGAAGTGTTTTTCCTCTATTAATTCTATCCGCGCTCATATCACTTATATTTTTAGTGATCTCAGGTGGTGTAATAGACAGTCCCCCCGTCAGAGGCTCAACAAAACCATGCTCATTAACTAGGATGTCAGGACGCCGATAGCTTTCATCAACTGTACAGCCGCAAATTCTGACGCCAAGAGTGCTTGAGGTGTAACCAAGTTCAGGCAAACCTTTTTCATTAACTCTCATATCACGGTAAAGCTTCAACTTGGACCTCGATAAACAAAAAAATACCATATTATTATCCTTAAATATTAAGGATATACAATACAATCTTCATGCTTACTTATACGTTTGAAAAAGTCATTGAATGAAAAAATCGGTGCGCTAAGTGCCTATTATGTTAAATACGTCAGTTCGGTACCGAAAATACCCTTTCCAGCCCCTCAGAAGCCCGTAGCGGTAATTTTGGATACCTGATCAAGGCGATATACTTCCGAATGACATTGAAAGTTTGTGACGGTTTGATGGCGATTTACAGGGTAGTGGGGGACACTATTAATTAGGAGGAAAATCACACCTCTAAGATGTGTTTTGAATACTTTTGCCTATCGCGGACATGAACCACGGCAAAGCCGGTTCACGTTCGCGATAGGCCGACAAGCGCAGCGCGTCAGGCTTCTTGTGATTGAGTTAACCCAAAGAGATCACACAGTTCTTGGTACTTTTCCATTCGTTCATCTTCATCAAAATCATGGCCAGCATAGTAAGGTTCGCTACAAAAGAAATCATCTTGGCCAACAAGAATATGATAAGACCTGCCAACGGCTTCTCTTTCTACCTTATGACCAAGATGTAAAGCTAATTTCTGATTGAGGTTTAGAGGGGTATAGTCCAATTCTTGAGGTTTCCACTTTAATGGAACACGAGATATAAGAATACTGTCATCATATTCGTCTAGTTTTCCGTGCTGGCAATACACATCGATAAGATCATATCTAACACCGTAGCAAGTAGCGTTCAAGACAGCTTTCACAGCACTGTAAGTAGTAAACTCATTATTTAAAATTGCTGTGCTCAAACATTCTTGATTCTCTGTAAGTAAGACCTTCATACGTGTAATGTACTTTGATCTTACTACTTTTATCTTATAGTCAACTAAGCATGGTTGATGGTCATTACCTGCATATACAACGGTTCCTTTCAGCATCTTTCTTTCCTTAATCTTCATTGGTAAAACTTTCTAACAACTTAAAACTAAAAATTTGATTCATCAGCTCTGAGTTCACAGTAACGACACCGCCTGTAATCTGAACAGGTTTATCAACCAGTCTTAAAAATTGACTCTCAACACGCTTTCTTACCGCTTCTGTTGGGCAAATATAGGTCACTTTTTTATATCTACGGGCTTTGATGCTCTCTAGGTGCGAAATGAATATTGCTGTGTAACGTTTGGGGGTCTTCACTGTGCGTTCGTACTCAACAGCCACTCGTTCTCCCTCTGAATTCAATGCAATTGCATCAGGCACTTTTACCCCTTTCTCAATCCGAGCTAAAACCCAATCACACCATCCATTTTTCAAAGCAGCTATACGGCAAAGCTGCATCGCTTTCTTATGTTCAAATGTCAGCTCATTAAACTTACTAGGCCGAAACGCATAAACATTTTCAGGGATAGTTTCACCATCTTGGTATGACATCATCACACCGTGAATCGTTACCCCCCAAACGACTTTTCGGCCTACTTTATGACTAACGACAAGATCCTCTTTTTGCATGGCTTTTAGTGTGTTTCTGACTGACGTTAAATGCCCTACATCAATAAGCTTTGATATCACTTCGACATCAGTAAATCTCTCATCCCGAAGAAACTGTAAGATCGAATGCTTCTTATCTTTGACCCTCTGGTCTATCTCTTTTCTCGTCAGTAAATTACTCATAGATAAGCCCCAAAATCTTTAGCTTCACTCTTTTCCGGAGTATCTGGTTTTGAGGATGAATTCACGATAGAAGCAAGGCTCTCTGTCGCATCTTCACGAATTAAGGGGTCTGCAACCACGCAAGAAAAGTGAGATTTCTGTACACGAGGTGGAGAGCAAAACGCCAGTTGTGCCAATCCATTTCCAATCAAAACAGCCGTTGAATCAGGTAAATTTTGGATCGTATTGGTATCAATTAGGAATGCTTGGGCTTCAACACTCCGTCTTCCCTGGTTGGAAACAACATCTTTAGCCGCTTCATTCCTTTCCATTTCATGAACAGACGTTTGGGCAACACGTTGTCCCGTGTATTGAGCAACCTTCGTCGCCATTTGGAAGTCCTGCTGCTTGTAGAACCACCGTAACGACGCATTATCCAAAAGAATTTGTTGGGTTGACCGATTAAGCCGATCGAGATCAGCAAAGCTTTGGTGAGCATAAAGCACATTCGCTCGTCGAGAGCGTAACTGCCCCAATTGGTCTACGAAGGTCTGACAGAGAAGTGACTTCACTTCATCAGCAAAAATAGAAACAAACTGACGTTCTGTGGTCGGAATATTTTTCACAAGCTGAAGTACACGGATTAGCAGCATCTTTTGCACATCTTTCTTGTTCGCGACATCATCACCAACGATATAAACACATCCTCCCGACCTCATGATTGACGCAATATCGGCTCCGTGTCGTGTTTGAATAGCCGTTAACTGAGAAATCACGGAAAGCTTATTTTTAAACTTCGACACCATTTTCAATTCTTGGTCTGTCAGCACTTCCGGTAACTTTTCATGCAGCTCCGAAAGAGCTACTCCCTCACTTGCTGCCAGCATTGCTAATTTCTGCGCCGCATCCTGAGCCGCAATGGCGTACACATCCGAATTATCACCGCTTTCTTCAAGCTCAAGAGAAGCGATAAGTAATTCTGAAATTTCTTCTCCTGTTGCTCCTTGGAAAGGATTAATCTGTGGTTCTTTCGCCCTTAAATCCACATAAAGAAAAGGCTTATCCGCTTTTTCAGAAAACCTTTTTAATACATGCGGAAGCCAGTCGTCGCCCTTCGGATCAAACGTTATCACGCAATCATGACGGAGAAGACTTTGCGACAATGTCACTTGTGCCTGCACACCTTTACCGGATCCCATCGCCCCCATAATCTGAATATTGGTTTTTTCCCAAATCGAACGAGGAATGAAAACAGGCTTTCCCTTTTCATTCAGCCCAAAAAATACCGACTTCGTTTTTAAAGCCGTATTGAAATAACGCTCAGGGTTAAAAGGGGTTGCTTTGGGTAAAGAAAGTTCACGGACATCACTGAACGCATTGTCAGATCGGCATTTTCCTGAGTGCTTTATCACTTTATGAGAAATGGCCGGCTCTAACTTAGCAATACAAAAAACATGAAACACAAGCACAAAGACAACAAGAAATACGGTATACAAAATAAGGTCAGACTGAATAGCCTCCCATGTTGTATAACCCTGTATCTCTAAGACTTTAGCAAACGCTTGGTAATGCCATTTGTATAAAACCCCCATCATGGAAACAAACTGAAAAACAGGGAGAAAGGCTGATAAAGAAAGACCTCGAGAAATTAAACGGTACACCGAAAAAAGCAGGTTTTGCTCGCGCCCAAAAGCAAAAGAAAATCTCAATACTCCAAACGATACAGCCAACAATAAAAAACTTATCTCAAACAGCCATGATTTTAGTGGGCTAATCAAGACATAGGTATTCAGAACATCAACGATCACCCCAAGAATGGGGGTAATCAAAGTATCGTAAAACCAAGCGTCAATTTGACTATTCAGAGACATTTCAAACAATCCTTCTTAAAACGCTTTAGGCTCCCCAGAGCCGTTGCAAGTGTTCACGCCCCAGCGTGATAAGCGAAGCGCGCGCGTCGAGCTAAGCGAGGAACGAGTGTAAGCCCGACCAAAGCGTTTTGGCATTCGGCAACGAACCCCCTAGGGCAAGCGCAGCGCTGTGAAAAAAGGCTTTGGTCGGGCTTTAGCCCAGACGCGCGCGGGTGAATTTTGAAAGTGTAGGTTCGTCCAGAACCGGAGCTTTTAAAAGAGGGCGAAGCCCTGTTGTGTCTGGCGTTCAGCCAGTAAGCAACTAAATGCGAAAGCATTTTTTAAAAAGTTAACGCAAAAGAGAAAGGAACAATGTGATCGAACTCTTAAACTTATCGATAAAGAAGTTCTATGTAAGGGTTCGGTAAAAGGCGACGTGTGGAAAAACAGGGACAGACAAGCTGACCCACGTTTTACGCACAAATCGCCATAACACGATCGAGTATCTTTACATTACTCGGGAAAGCAAAACAGCCCTAAAAAGGGCTGTTATCTGATAAGGCTTGCTTGTTTTGTCACATTGCATTTAACCAACGAATAATCGTTCTAGTCGATATACCCAAATCTTCCGCAATTGCCGCTTGGTTGTAGCCTTGATCCAACATGGATTGAACAACAGGAAGTAACTCTGACTTCTTAGACTTACGACCACCACCTTTAGACACTGAACCACCAACAGATCCAGCTTTAGCTTTAGATTCAATAGAGCCAGCCTTACCGCCCTTAGTTCCTTTCACCGCCTGACTCTTACGGAATCCTTCCGGTGTGAAATGCTTGTATGTCCAGTTCGCTATCGACTTCGATATGGATTTCACCTCAGACACAGGCAGAGGTTGGTTAAATTGGCCGTTCAGCGCTTCCACACGCTCATACACAGCGTTGTTCCATGCCCGCTTATAGTTCGGCGCCCAGTATTCCCTGATCGCCCTGTATGCCCATCTGCGGACAGATTCGAACAACTCGCAGTTGCGGCCTAAACCAACCGACTCAATACCGCGTAACGGATGGCCTCGCAAATCAAGGTGATCTGCCAACTCATCCAGCGTGTACTCGTATTCCGTCCAAAACTCATTCTGCCAATGCGGGTGCATCGGGTTTTTCGTCAACAAGCCAGCAAAACCGCGATCAGCTTTCAGGCGCTCAATCATGGCTGATTGGATCGCAGCGGCGTATTTGATCGGCTCAATATTGGCAATATCTGACGTGCAAAAAGGGATTTTCAGACGGTAGGCAATATGGCCGTGACCGTTCTTAGGGTTCTTACTTGTCCAGTAAGGCGCTGGAAGATTGGCATCGTACCAGGCCAATACAGCACCATTACGGTCAATATCAAACACCAGGTATGTGACCATACTGGGCTGATTGACCTGGAGGTATTTTTTCTTAACCGCTGTTTTCTTTGGACGAATGTAGGTCACACCGAGTTCATCAGTGCAATACGGCTTATTCGGTAGAGACTCGAACAAATCGAGCTGAAAGGCGTTTGAGTGTTCAGTTTTCACACATAACTGAGCTTATGGCGGTCATGTGTGGATTGTGTTTGGTGATCCATGTGTTAAAATTACCTCAAGCATTTATGCTGGCCCTGAATTCTCATCTTCCCGCCAAGTTAGACTGAGATTCGGGGTTTTGTTTTTTCTGGGACTTATCTTACCCCTCGACTTCTAACTTCGCAATTTAACTGCGTTTTTCTAAACACCTTCTTTCAACATCGTTTCAATCTCATCCCAGTAACGACGAACTGAATCCTTAGAGACCCCTGAACGTTCAGAAAACCTTGCCTTCGGATAACGCTCACCTAGAAGCTGTGACTTTTCATCAGCACTCATTTCTGAAATTACCGACTCAATTTTCACCCTCGTTTCTGCTGCCCGTTTCTCGTTTGCAGCATTCGGAGCTGGTCGTTCTTGAGGTTTAGGTTTGTTGGGCTTGATG
>NZ_AMZO01000026.1 GCF_000331515.1 Photobacterium marinum | reverse complement strand
AGCGTCGGCTCAGTGACCTTTGACGATTACTTTAACGGTAATCGCGCTGAGCTGGTTATCGGCATGGGTGAGAAAGATACTGCCGGAGAACGTGAATATACGGCACTGTCTGATAACGCTGTCGATGCATTGGTACAGGCGATGAGCAGCTTTGCACCTCAGGCGGGTGACAATGGCTTCATCGACAACCTGGACAGCAAGGCGCGTGTTGCCGTGACAACGGCATGGTCAGATGTGACTAGCGGCAAGGGCGCGATAGCTTAAGACGTAACTAACATCAGGTTTAAAGACGAAATAAAATCAAAGCCGCTTCCCTTAAAGGAAGCGGCTTTTTATTAATAATAACTGGCTATCAGATGATCATGTTCAACAACAAAAGTATTCAGTGTGTTTTTGTGCGCTTGGTGTTCTGCTCGTCTGTTGAGGCACGTAAGTAAACCTGGATGAATATTGGCAGGTTACTTTTTCTTTTTGTCGTATTTGAAGTGTTCTTGGTTGGGTTTGAATCGACATCTCTAAATTATTTGATTTTAACTGTCTGAAATGAAATATATTTTTCAATCTAATCCTAGATTTACCTTTTCATTAATGGTGTTAAAAAAGCAATTTTATAAGTAAATCTTTTCCTCTGCAGAAAAATCATTTTCAACCGCTTTATCTCCTCAACTATATAAGTCAGCTCACTTCTTTCAAAGTTTGTTAAATCAATACTATCTTCTTCAAGGTTGGCTGTTTTTTTAGTGAGGAATAAAATCTTCTAGCTTTTTGAATCTTTAATCTTGTTTATACCCGAAGTATAAATTTGAAAGACCGCTAGCTATATAAGGTAATGCGTTATGTCTGCCGGCAATATTATATATCCAGTTGCCTTATAATCGTCGTTCATGAAATGTTCTTATTGCTTTGCGCTCAGCATTTTAAGTTAAGCAAAACAAAGCGTGATCATGATCACAAACAGCCCTGCTGGCAAATAACATAACTTACTAGCACTATGTGAAAAAACCAGATAACATCTGTGAGTATTTTATTATCAAGGTCAAAAGTGTATTATCGTACGCTGTTCCATTGCTTTAATTATGTGGTGAATGTTGTGTCTTTTTCCAAATACATCAGGCTTGCTCGTCTTGACTCTGGGTTTTCTCAGCAGAAGATGGCAAAAGCTCTGAATCTGGCCCGTCAGACATACCTTGATATGGAAAATGGTAAGGTTTGTCCTAGAGCCGATCGTCTGATGCGAATTGCTGAAGTTACCCAAAAACCGATTACTTATTTTTATGGTCTTGGTGATGGCGAGCTTGTGTCGGATTGGAAAAGGCTTATTAGCTCTGTTCCTGATGGGAAAAAGGCAGCTTTTTTTCGGATCATGGAATCAGTATCAAAAGAGCTGTCTAGTTAGTGGCAATAAGTTCCGTTTTTATTATGAAACTTATATCCCAATTTACTTATCATTTTTCAATCTCTTTTATCCTATAATTTCCAAACCATGACCTGACAAGATATTGGTTTTTGATAATAACTCGTCTTTGTTGGGAAAGAACTGCAAAAGATCTTTTTGAGGGGTGTTGGTGAATGCGTATTAAGGTAAACTAGCCTGCCATCTTGTGGTTGTTCCTGAAAGACATCAATAAGGGCGCAAAATAGTCGTGTATGTGAAACTGGTGAGAGCTTGCTTAATTTTTCTATATCACGCAGGTAAGATGTGGATGTGTTGCGAAGTTTAAACTCCAATACTATCTTGTGTGAGTCATTGATGATAAATGCAAGATCGCATGGTCCTCCGTTCCCAAGATTTATCTCTCTAAGCCATTCAACTTTGCTGTTGCCAAATATACTGTTGCGTTTTCGCATGATTTCAAGTCCGCATTGGAACACGAACGCAAGTTCTGGCATGAAGAAGATCCCTTCATCGGCTTCTTGTGATAGGTCTCTATCATATTTTATTGCTGTTTGATAAATTGCCTCTGCAATTTTCATTTCATATTCATGCATGAATTATCCAATCATTAAATCATTAAATCATTAAATCATTTCATTTTCTTACTTACCAAATGGTTTATACATGGGCATTTATGGCAACTTAGTTTTACTTTTCCAAACCTACTGTCAAGTACTTCGCTATTTCAGGCCTTACGTTAAACGTTATCTTTAGCTGCATTGGTTTTCTTTCTTTTTAGTCATGATAAATTCCTACTTATGTAAGTCATTATTGCCATTAGTATCAAGAGTTTATGTATTGCTATTTCACTCAAGGACGACCATTTTATTATCAGCTCACATCGAGAATTATTATGTAACTAATCACACATATAACAATTATTGATTTGTCATACAAATGTTATGCAACTAGTATTCTATTGTCGCATCTTAGGTTTCATAAGATGTTTGGAATGTTAGTAAATCCCCGTTGTTAAACGGGCTAATTGAGGAAGGATAAATTATGGAATTGCAGAGTGATGCAACTGCTCCTGTATCTGGTGCAACGAACTTAATACCGTTAACCCTGGCTGAAATTAAGAAGAAATTATCTCACTTGGGGGTCATGGATGATGATATTGAATATTTATTAAGTCATTCTCAAGCCGATGCTAGAGCGGTTGCAGAACAAAAAGATAACTTGTTGGTTGATATGCAATGGAACTTTCGCTCAGCAACACCACCCCCTAGCACCGGGATGGAGTCGCCTATCAACTGGGGGCAACAGTCGCTCTTAAGAACAAAAAAGATATTGGGCCGAGTTGCTTTCGTTATTAACTCCCCTAAATTCAAGCATCGTTTTAATAGCCAGTTATCCTGCCTGAAAGCTTCCACCTTTGTCGGGGGGCTTAATGGGGCCGATGTGATACCTAATAATTACCAAGGATTTAAACAGGTTGTTTTTAATGCGCTGGCAAAGTCGGATGGGCATTATAATTTGTATGCATATAATAAAATCTCCGGGGGTAATGCTTATGGAGGCGTAGGTGCTCCTAATATGTATTTTGCTCCCAATCAGTTAGATAATTCACCGATGAATCAATCCGCACCTTTGCTTTTACATGAGTTAACTCATACGTTCGGTTATCAGCATGCAGGTATTGAGGCAGGGAACTTCACACCGAGTAATCTGCCTTATTATGTCCAAATGATTACTGATAACGGCGGTATGAATGAACGTGATTTCCCAAACTTAATAGACCTGTATCATCACTCCTATGAAAAGGGGTATCTCCTACCAGACTCTGACTTAAATATTGACGTGTTTTCTCAATATTTCGGTAACTCTTAACGGTGGTACTTAATTTGAGGTTTAAATCACGCGAGAATGTTTAGTCTGGGGCTTTGTAAAAGTATCCCTAACAACGTATGCCAACAACCGAAGTCGAAAGGTCGCTACCATGCGGCCTTCCTTTGTATGAGGCGAGTGGTATCTGGAATGGTTAGCTGGTGGGTTACCTGTTTTTATCACCCTTGTTGTTATTCCGCTCTATCTGCTGAGGTCTCGGCACATATAGTTTGATTTCCCGGGCATATTAGAGTTCTTGATTGGTATTTTCCGTTATAGCTTTCACGTTTGTTAATAAACAATAAATATTCAAATCTGCGGGTTAGATTTTTTTGTGACTTCAAGCTGTAAGTATCTGGTTATATTTGGAATGTAGTAACAAGAAGAGTGCATTTTATAAGGTATGCTATGAAAAGATTGATGGTTTTGAGTATGGCCTTGGTTATTGCTTCGTGCGCGGCCACCCCTCAAAAGTTACGCTCATCAAAACCTGTTTTAGAGCAGGGTAGTATTCAAGATCCGGACTATATTGCAACCTGTATTGCTGATGGTTGGGAGAACATGGATTATATTATTTATAGCCCGGTAGTAAGTTACAGGCCAACCTCATCTGGGTATGAGGTGACTCAATATATTGATGGTACTTTGACACATTTGGCTGATATAGAAAACACACAGCCAGGAAGCGAGGTCAAGGTATACACCCCGTCATTAAATGTAGGGGAAGACTCGGCGGTGAGTATTGTTGAGCGTTGTATGCTGGAAAATTAAAGGATTACGATCTTCTAAGGTTTTGCATAGTGTTCTGAGGCTATCCATGTCGATGATGCTGGTGATCATCGACATGCTGGAAAATATGCCGTTCAATGATGAATTCCGCAGAATGAAGCAGGAAGCTATCGGTTGGTGTTATGTGATGCGAGTAATTAAAGTAAGGTAAGAAGTGAACGGTATCGGGATCTTGTTCACTTCTCTGGCGCGATCCCATCGCATTGATTAGGGCTAATTAAAGGCTAGCTACCATCATTCAGTGTAGCAATTGGTCGAAGTTTGATTATAGGGGGATGGTTCTAACTTTATGCTCTACGGTTTTATGTGCTTGTTCGATTATTTTTTCGGTTTAAGCCAGACCGTTTTTTGTTTAGCCGTGTTATCACGGCCTTTTTATTCATTTCATGCGGCGGAAGTTATGTGGAATGGTCAGGTGGTGAGGTACCTGCAGTTGTCAGCCCTGATCGTCATTTGCTCTATCTGTTTTGGCGTGGCCATCGGTAACGTTTTCTTGTTGGCCTGACTCATTTGTCGGTTTTAGTATTTTTAGTGGGCAGGGGGAGTTGACTGCAGCAAATTATGCCAGTGAAATCGGTTGTGTCTGCAAAAGGAGGGTGAATGGAGCTCAGCTTCAATATGGAAGATGCAAGCCAGGTGTTTGTTGGGGCTTTTGCTCTGGCTGTTCCTATTTCTTTTTCCGAAGAGGCCTGGCGTTTAGGTGAAACGTTGCCGTCTACCAACCTCGTGGCGTTATTTACTTTGTCGATATTGTTCTTGGATATTTTTACCTATCAGAGCGTGTTCCAAAAACAGATCAAGAAGCGTTTGTTTGTTTTCATTTTCCGTATCGGCATCGCGTATTTTATGACTGCATTGGTCGTTTGCCTGGTGCTTTTTTGTTTAGACAAACTTCCATTGTTGTCAGATCCAGTAACCGCTTTAAGGCGGATGATTGTCATCGCCATGCCTGCCTCAATGGGAGCTATAGTAGTGGACAGCTTCGACAAAGAGTAGAGTTAGAATTGAACATTCCTTTGTTAATTACCCTGACTGAAATTACTCATGGATACAAGCTGCCAGCAAAACATGACATCGCAGGATGTCTTCCTCTAATTCATTGCACGCAACCACTGGGCAGTTCTTCTTCCGGTTAAACAGAACTGGACAAATAAAGGATCGTCTTGCATAAGTTATGTCCCTTTGATTCGTATCTTGGGATAATTTAATGGCTAATGTGATATAACAGCTTCAAGTGATGAGCATCGAGTGCTGTATAGACTGTCCTTCCATCGTTATAGTCATAATAGATTTGACAGGCTCTAGGAGGAGTCCTGCTTCATGGTATGTTATTGATTCTGAAGAGGACAGAAATTTTGCTCCAAACTCCACTTAATTCAAAATACTAACGGCCGGCTATTAACTCGGAAAGAAACAGCAGCCAAAGAGGGCAATGGATACCCTAGATATACGTGTTTTCTCGTTTAGCTTATTTGGGAACTCTGGCGTTTTAATATGTATATAAGAGCCTGGTTGTTTCGTTTTCGTTCTTTGTAGACATAGACATAGACATAGACATATGAGGTGGATATATCCAAGGTGGAGCAGACTATCACATTAAGCCACAACCTATGTTAGCAACTTTTAGACGATATCTTCATGGTAACAAATACAGTTTCGGCCATTGGATTTAGCAACATACATAGCCTTGTCTGCCTTTTTTATTAATGTGTCAATTTCTTCATCATCGTTTTTATAGACTGCAATACCAATGCTTGGTGAGGTATAAACCTCCTCGTTACTGAGGCTAAATGGTTGAGAAAAACTTGAGATTATAGTTGTTGAAATTTCGTCAATAATACTCAAGTCATCTAACTGGGGAAGAATGATTGTAAATTCATCTCCACCTAAACGAGAGACTATGTCTATATTATTTCGAACGGAATCACTTATGCGTTGGGCCGCTTCTTCTAGTAACCGATCTCCCATGTCATGCCCTAAGGTATCATTGATTCGTTTGAAATTATCAAGATCGATGAAAAGAACGGCAAAAGGTAGATCTATCTTATCAGCCCTTTGTTTTTCATCTTTTATTTTTTTGAAAAACAACCTTCGGTTGGGCAGATTCGTTAAAGTATCATAATTGGCTTGCTTCCAGATGATTTCTTCTGATTTCTTTTTCTCTGTGATATCTGAAAGCTGTATTACAACAAGTTGAATAGTAAGACTCGTGTCATATATAGCATTAATGTTTAATAGTGCGATGTACAGTTCACCGGTTTTTCTGCGGCACTGAATCTCTCCTTGCCAATGGCCGCTTGAATGAATTGCACGTAATATTGTGTGATAGGAAGTATGGTCTTGATGTGTTGAAATAAGATATTGAGGCGTTCTTCCTTGTGATTCATTGCTTGAGTAACCTGTGAGGACAGTAAATGCAGGGTTCGACTTGAGGATGTTTCCATGTCCATCTGTAACTATCATGGCTTCACTACTATTTTGGAAGACCATAGATGATAACTGTAATGACTCCTCCGCTAATTTTCTATCTGTAATATCTTTATAGGTGCCGCACATTCGTAATGGCTGATTACTTGGACCGAACTTTACAATTTTAGCAGCATCCAAAATCCACTTGTAATTTCCATCCTTAGTTAGCACTCTGTATTCTAATTTATGTTGTGAGCTCTCGTTGTTTAAATGTTTTGAAATGGATCGTTTGACTGAATTTTTGTCATCAGGGTGAATAATGTCATCAGGAATCAAGCTATGAACATTAGTGACTTCTTTGGAATCATAACCAAGAATCTCATACCAACGTGAACTTCGCTCTACGGTATTTTTTTGTAGATCCCAATCCCAAAACCCCAGCTCACTTCCGGCCAAAACTGAAATCAATTGTTCTTTTTGATTCAGTAACTTATCTTCAATGTTCTTGCTCTCTGAGGTATCCAGTATGCCCGCAATTACTAGCTTTATTTTATTATTAATACGGTAACAGGAGACTGTCATGTGAATATAAACAATGTGGCCTTTTTTATGAATAAATCGAGTATCAAGAGAGTAACCATCCGTATTGCCTGAAACCATACGGTTAAATTGTTCAGAATCAGTTTCCACATCATCTCTATGGATTAAGTCATGCCATGATAGACTTAGTAGTTCTTTGTGACTATAGCCAAGGTTTTTACACAAATGAGAATTAACTCTTAGCCAATGACGATTGGAATCTGTTATAGCGATACCAATGCTACCTAAATCAAATTGTGATCGAAATAGAAATTCATTTTCTTTCAATTTTTTGGATGTTATTTTATTTTGAATCTGCTGAACAAATAACTTCCCTAGAGCAACAGTTATAAGAGGGAAAATGATTAATACTGGAATTGTTATATTTAAGAACACCTTAATAGCAATATTCCATGGCATAATAAAAAGGAGTCCTAGCGAAATGATATGGACAACGAAGCCAAATAGATATAACTCTTTGAATGTCAGTCGCGATAGAGATTGCTTTCGATAGTAGCGCCAAAAAATGCCTAAGGATCCAGAGGAAGCAATTACGGCGACGCCAGTAAATACACCTTCTCCATCTTGAAGAATCCTCAATAGAGCTGTTATTGCTATCGCTATTAAGGTTGGGACGGTACCGAAGAATAAGCCTGAAATACATAGTAATACAGTACGAGTATCAACTATGACACCAGGTGTATATTCCCAGGGGGTCAACATAATGATGATACCGATAAAACCGATAGCAATACCTGTAACCATTGAGCTAAAGCTACTGATATTAGTTCTATAGCCGTCTGTAGCCATATTATAGATAAAAAACATGGCTAATAGTAATGCGGCATTATGTGCTAGTGTAAGAGTACCACTATAATCCATGCTTAAAACCATATTAAACTTCTTTTATATGTTAAGATTTTTATGACTTCGGCAATATTGTACATGATGATAGTTAGGTCATTCGATTTTATCTTGTGTATATATTGACCAAGATCATCTATTTTTTTCAGCATAAAGTGTGTATGTTCTCAAATAATGAATTAAGTAAAATTAGTTGTTTGTCGTATTCGGCAATATGTTATTAATGTACGAATAATTTATTGTTTTCAGTCCAGTATCAATTAATTGGGTAACTGTCTCTATACTTAGACTTAGTGGTGGTGATTTCTATATATTGAATTAAATATCTGATGCACTATAACTTTTTTTGTCGCCAAAAGAATAATTGTTAGTAACTACGTATGAAAACTACATTGTTAACAGTATTAAATTAGGTTGTAATTGGCAATGAATCAGTGGCTTGTGGCATTATATCGGTAAGAGTGACTAGTATTTAATAATGCTATATATCTGCGATGTCTATGCCTTCTTCTGGAAATAGTGATAAGTTGCCTGTGAATCTCTTTGCTCTTCAAATTAGCACAAATGTCTGCGTTGGCACGGGTTTGTTACCTATCTATGATATTCTAGTTGACACAAAATTTAGAGTTTAAATAGTATATATATCGTACTTATAAGGCACTAAGTGCTTAGCTTAATAGAACGTAACTTGTTAAAGTTTAAACTATTTAATTCAAGTTAGTATCCGTGAGCTTAATACCTCGCCATTCAATACTGATGTTATTTTAATTATTGATTGATGGCATACCAAAGTTGCCCTAAAGAGATACCCTCATCATTGATCGGTACTAGGCCAGGCACTAGTATTTTGTGCCCAGATGCGGTCAGTTTTGATCGACAAAGTTCATGAAGGTATCGATTTTGGAAAACACCACCACACAGGGCAATGGGAAGTGATTTATGTTCACTGGCAATCTGGCACAGACTAATTGCTATCGCCTCCATAAACCCTGCAGATATCTGACCGATACGTTTATCAGTTAATTGTTGTTCGGATATGGCAGATATAATATCACACAGAAAGTGAACCGTTTGCCATTGGTTATTTTGTTTTTTTAGTGTAAATTTTATGGGTTTTTCTTTGTTATTATTTGCTGCTGATTCAAGCAACATTCCAGCCTGTCCATCGAACTCCACTTGTTCTACTAACCCTAAAGCATATGCAACTGCGTCAAATATGCGCCCAGCGGAACTGGTATTAATGCAGTGACTGTTATTTTTCCAGATTTTATGTAGGTTACTAATCAGCTGTGGGCTACAACTGTTGAGTACTGGAAGTTTTAAATCGTATATTTCATTAATAGAATAACGTTGAAACAAAATTGCTAATAGTACGCGCCGTGGGTCTTTAATTGCTTCTTCAGCTCCGATAAGTTGAAATGGGCTAAATTGGCATATTGTGGAAAATCCCTTCGTATCTGCAATCATGGCCTCGCTTCCCCAAAGATTACCGTCATCCCCAAGCCCTGTGCCATCGAAACTAAAACCCATCACTGAATTGGTGTATTGATTGGCGGCCATAACACTTAGCACATGGGCATAGTGGTGTTGTACAGGGATAAGTTGATCTGCATTCTTTGACCGATCTTTAGCCCATCGAGTTGGCGAGTAATCTGGGTGCTTGTCATGAATTAATATACTAGGTTTTAGTTTGTATAGACGTTTAAAGGTCTCAAGTGTGGTCTCGAAATAATCCTCGGTTTCGATGCTATTAAGATCACCAATATGCGGGCTAATAAATATATTATGGTCGAACCCAAATGCGATGGTGTTTTTCTGTTGTGCTCCAACAGCGATGGAGGTGCTAACTTGTTTATCCTTTATCGGTAGGCTGAGTGGCGCGTAGCCCCTTGCTAGGCGCATGACCTGGATTTGATTATCGATGACCTGTACAACGCTGTCATCACAAGCATTTAAGATTTCCCGGTCATGATCTAAAATAGCGTCGACAACATTACCTAGTTTTTCTTGGATCTTGCGGCTGTTAGTTATAATTGGTTCACCGCTAAGGTTTGCACTGGTAGCGACAATGGGTCTATTTAATTCTTTTAATAGAAGATGATGTAACGGTGTGTAGGGAAGGAAAAGTCCAAGTTTATCGATGTTTGGTGCAACGTTTTCACTAATCCGTAAAGGGGATGTGGGATGTTTTTTCATCAAAGTGATGGGGCGTGCTTGTGAGCTAAGTAGTTCCCATTCTTTATCGTTTCCTAATACTAGCTGTTTTGCCGTATCGAGATTAGCAACCATGATAGCGAATGGTTTAGTAGGCCTATGTTTGCGCAATCTTAAGGCGGCGACAGCACTACTGTTGGTGGCGTCACAGACAAGATGAAAGCCGCCTAATCCCTTTATAGCAAGCACTTGCCCGAGTTTCAATCGATGTATACATTCATCCAAAGCATTTTGTTTTTCAGCGATAAAACGCCCTTGGTTGGTGGTTAGAGTCAGGCTTGGTCCGCAATTGGGGCAGCTTACTGGTTGAGCGTGATATCGTCGATTTAATGGGTTTTGGTACGACTCCGCACACTGTTCACACATGGGGAACTTAGCCATGGATGTGTTTTCCCTGTCGTAGGGCAGAGCTTGGATCAAGGTATATCTCGGACCGCAATTGGTGCAATTAGTAAAAGGGTATTGGTAGTGACGATTGGCGGGATCCATGATTTCCTGGTTGCATGCTTCGCAGCTACTTTTATCTGCTGAAACAGCTACCACTGCCTGACTTTGTTGTTGACTCTGTATGATTTCAAATATTGAGTTCTCAGAAATTATTGGAATTATAACTACTTCAAATTTGTCAATTCTCGCCAGAGGTGGGGGCATTTCTTTTAAGCAATTTATAAACAATTGGATTTGACGCTTATCACCTTGCAACTCAATTGTTACTCCCTGACTATCATTTAACACTGTACCTGTAAGTTGATATTCAAGTGCGTAACGATAAACGTGAGGTCTAAATCCTACACCTTGAACGATACCGTTGATTAAAATTCTAACTCGTTGTTGTTCAATCGGATTAATCATACTTATCACTATACTTTACGGGTCAGATAGGCTCTCAGTGTTGGATGTTCAATGAGTAGGAGCCAGCTGAAGGTGATCAGTTGCTGGAATGAAATAAGGTTTACAACAAGCAGTTAGTTGTCTTTGATTTCCAATAAGGATTTCAAATCGGCTAACCGGCTTATAACGAAGGTATTCCTTCCTTCCCTTATTAAATATCCGTTGCGAATCAGGTTGTTAAATAATGAAGAAGCTGTTTGACGGGTGGTTCCAATCATTAAAGCAATGTCTTCCATGCTTAAATCACAGTCAAACTTTAATCCTTCTGGGCACATTTTTCCTGTTTCCTGCCCCCAGGAAAGAATGAATCCAATTAATCGGTGTTTTGCATCATGGAATATCAAGCCATCGATGATATCAAAGGTACTGCCTAGTACATCGCCTAGAATTCTTGTCATGATCATACTAAATTCAGGGTATTCGTTGATCTTAGTACGAAACTCTTTAGCGCTAACTAACATTAGAGCTGATTCTTTTGATGCTTCTACAAATGCCCTTGTATGCGTGCTAAAGATGTCACCTGGTTCAAGGTAACATAAGGTGAATTCACGTCCTTCATAAGATAGATAGACTCGGGTACGTCCAGATACCACGATGAATACATCATTGTTGTCAGAGCCTGGTATGCTGATTAGTTGTCCTTTTGCAAATTGTTTACACCGAAACTCATCTAGAAAACCCTCGTATTTAGGATCTTTTAGCAGTTCCATCATGTTTAGCTGAGATATTCTCATTTTTGACTGCATAATAACGCCTTCTCACAAAGTGTAATCGGTTGTGTAGTTGTGAGATGTGGACCACCTTGAACACTTACCTCTTACTAAAAACTATCTTCAGGGCAGCAGAGCGATTTGCACGGGTGTTGCTCTGCTGTGTGTGAACTATTTAATTATTTTTATATTGATTCAAGTGGCTTGGTATGCTCCTGGTTAGCGTTCAGTACAAGATATACAAGGATCGATACTATTTACGATCAACGGAACATCTGAAATCTTACCACCTTGCATCATGATATGAAGCGCATCCCAGTTAGGGTAGCTCGGAACTCTCCATTTCAAACGTTCAGGTTTATCACTTCCATCTGTTTTTAGGTAGTATAATAGTTCCCCTCTTGGGGCTTCTGTTTTTGCAATAGCTTGACCTGCAGGGATGATGGGTAAATTGGTCACACAAACTTGCCCTTCCGGTAATGCGCGAAGACACTGTTCTATCAAAGATAAGGCAACCAGCACTTCGTCTAGCCTTACCATAGCACGTGACCACACATCACCATCTGGTCGGCTTTGGATTTCGAAATTCAGTTTGTCATATACGGCATAAGGCGCATCTTTTCTGACATCGTTTACAATACCGGAGGCCCTTGCTACCGGTCCAACCAGACCGAAATCTAAGGCTGAAGCTTTGGAAATAACCCCAACCCCTTTGGTTCTCATACCAATGAATTTATCCGTGTTGTAGATGGACTTAATTTCTTCAACCGGTGTCTTTATTCGCGCAATTTGTGTCAGAAGGTACTCAACCTTGGCCGTATCTAGGTTATATTTTACACCACCAATACAATTCGCTCCCAAATCCATTCTGTTGCCGTAAACGGTTTCTTTCACATCTTGTATAATCTCTCGTGTTTCAAGCACATGCATAAAAAGAGAATCGAAACCTATGATATGAGCCATTATCCCTACGTTAAACAGGTTTGATGCAACCCGTTTTACCTCATCAGCTATGACTCTGAGGTATTGCCCGCGCTCTGGCACTTTAATGCCTGCAATCTCCTCCAGTGCCATACAATATGTGGTTGGATGGCTGTTAGAGCAAAGCGAGCATAACCTTTCTGTTAATGTAATATTTTGGAAAAAATTGCGTTTCATCGCTAAATATTCCAAGCCACGATGAACATGTCCTGCTGTAATTTCTAGACCTGTGATGGTTTCTCCTTCAACTTCAACCTTGAAATACATGGGCTCTTCTAATGCAACATGAAGCGGTCCTACTGGTACTTTAAAACTGGACATTAGTCTTCTCCTCTATCACGCATAATGTTTTCCCATAGTGTTTTGGTACTGGCGGCATTAACCATCGCGGAATATGGGATATAACGTTGCAACACGGCTGAATCAATAGACTCATCGATAAATAGCCGTCGAGGATTAGGATGCCCAATGACTGTGATGTCGTACAGCTCCATGAATTCCCTTTCATTCCAATCGGCATTACGAAATATAGGTGTCAATGACATGATTTTATTATTACTTCCGATTAACTGTACCGTTGCAGTAAGGGTCGCACCATTAATGTCAAAGTGGTATGCAATTTCATGGTCCACTGAGGGTAGTTGGCTTTTTAACTGATAGGCCGTGATTGTACTCAGTCGACCCCCAAGTTTTTTTACCGTACTAGCTGTCGCCTGGATATCACATGCATCATCTAATTTGCACCACATACTATGAACGCCTTGAGCGTTGACGTGGATATCCAACGAATATAAGCCCTGCAAGCTATAAGCGAGCATTTCTTTTAATTGATTAACTTTGTCGATCATAGATATGTTCCTTTTGATAGTAATTTTGCAGAGTGTTTTCGACGGCAATCTGGACATATCTTTCCGAGCTTTTCGATCATTTTATTTGTACCTTTATATGCAACTGCTGTAATTTTGGGGCCGCTCGGGATCATTTTTTTGCTACAGTACTCACAAGAAACTAATGCGACAGTTCCCTGTTCTATCATCTTATATTTGTCTTCTTGCTTGTGTGCCAGGTGCCAATCTTCGGTAAGGGTAATGGCTTTGGGCATGCAGTAATGCTCACAGAGTCCGCAAAAAGTGCAGCTGTTATGCCACACTGTAAATTTCATTCCTTTTTCGCTGTCTTCACATCGAATTGCTCCGCCGGCACAAACGTGTTCACACATGCGGCAGCCTGTACAAGCCGTTTCATCGAAATGGATTCTTGCCCTCAGGCCTTCAGGGGTGAAGGTTTCACCGAAGGGAAAGGGGTCTGTCGATGGTCCCTGAATCAAATTATTCAGTAATACTTTTATCATCTTCATCTCACTCTCCTACAGGCGTTCTTTCCAAATCTCGATTGCCATTGCAATGCCTTCAATAATGGCTTGAGGGCGTGGGGGACAACCTGGAATATTGACATCAACATTGATGTATTTATCGATTGGACCTTCGATGGCATAGCTGTCCCTGAACACTCCGCCAGAGATCGGGCAAATTCCCACGGCAACAGTTACTTTTGGATCCGGGATCTCTTTGTAGACCTGCAATACTTTTTCTTTTACTCGTGCGGTCAATGGCCCCGTGATCAAGACGATATCGGCATGTTTAGGCGTACCACAATATTGGCATCCAAGACGTTCAACGTCATAGCGTGGGATGAGCGCAGTTGTGGCCAGTTCTACATCACAGCCGTTGCAAGAACCGGCATTGATTCGATACAGCCATGGAGACTGCTTGGATATATTTGTTATAAAACTCATTAGCAATCCCTCTTAGCCTTGTAAAACAATGAGAAATAGTCCAACTACGCCAAGTATTTCGGGCCATTTGAAGTAAAATAGAAATGCTTGGTCTATACGCATTCGCCCAACGGATGCGCGTAACAAGGATTTGGTCAGTAAGAAACAAAGTGAACATTTGAGTACAAAAAATACGGTCGCCCACATTCCTGTATTTGTTCCTGGACAAAAGAGTGCGATGCCCAGAGCCAGTACAACGATTGTTTTCATGGTTGACATGATTTTAAATAATGCCAGTGCTGGCCCTGAGTATTCGCACAAGGGCCCTTCCAGCACTTCTGATTCGGCTTCCGGTATATCAAAAGGAGGGATCCCCAAGTTCGCTGGAATGAAGCTTAGATATGCCAGTACTGCTGGCCACATCCAAGGGTCGAAGAGGAATGAACCATTAAGTTGTTGGTACCGCACGATATCCATCAAAGAAAAGGTGATGAATTCCCCCTGGGATAAGCCGGTTTTGATTGCCACACTCACTAAGACCAACAACAAGGGACCTTCGTAAGCCAGCATAATAGACATCTCGCGAGAGAAACCTATCGCACCAAATGTTGAGCCCGAAGTTGAGCCTGCCAGCATCAGTACAATTGCAGGTATAGCTAATAAATAGAGTAACACCAGCAAATCACCAAATTGTGTACTGGGTTCGTACACTCCGGGTATGGGCACTAGCCCCATGGCAAGGAACATACTGCAGGAACCTAGTAATGGCAGGGCTAGGAATAGTTTTCGTGGTGCACCAATAGGCACCATCGACTGTTTCTGCATTAATTTAATAATATCGAAGAAAGGCTGTAGAAGTGGAGGACCAATCCTGCGCTGTAATCTAGCAACCAAGAGTCTGTCAATCCCCTTAAGCAGTAAGCCAAAGATCAAGGCACCAAAGGTCACAGGAAGTAATATAAGCGGTGTTAATATTGTCTTCATTTCTAGCGTATTCATCATTTCAAACATTGTTGTTTCCTATGACTATTTCTTATGACGCAGTATGGTGCGTATTAGTTTTTCAGGTGCTTCGTATAAACTCGAAGCATTTACATGGCTCTCTTTTGGGGTCAGATCCGTAACTCCACAACCGTGAATGTGGATATCGACACATTGTTGATTACTTTGGCGGTAAAAAAGCCAGCCCAATGCACTGAAAAAGAGCAGCATTAAAGTCAAGGTTAGAGGATGCCATGCGCCCGTACCTGGTAAGGCACCAAGCCAGGTAACAGATAGGTCTCCTAATCCCATAGCCGACATAATTTCGCTAATTGGTACAAGAAACAGTCCTGGGAAGAGCCCGACAGCAAGGCTAAAACCCGTCAAAACAAACATAGGTACTAACATACTCAGTGGAGCTTCTTTTATCGTTTTACATGTATCCGAGGGTTGCCCCATAAAGGCGACATGGGCAAATTTCAACACAGCAGCCAGAGTAAACAGACTAGACATGAGAGCACTCAAGCCCAGCAGGTAGTGACCAGATTCAAAAGCTGCTTGATAGATAAGCCATTTAGATGCAAAACCGTTAAGTGGAGGAAGGCCAGATAGCGACAATCCGGCGAACAGGAATAGCCCAAATGTGTATGGCATCTTACGTCCTAGACCACCGAGCTTATCTAAGCTCTCAACATGAACTTGGGACAAAATACATCCTGCTGCAAGAAATAGAATGTTCTTCAGCATCATGTGGTTAACAAAATGCATCAGCCCACCTGCAACACCAAGGGGTGAAGTCAGCGCAATGCCAAGTAAGACATATCCCAATTGACTCACTGTGCTATAAATCAGCAGGCGTTTAATACCAGTTTGGATCATGGCCATGGCACCGGCATATAAGATGGTGACAGCGGCAATGATGGCAACGGCATACATTAAATTTGAGAGTTCACTGCTGGTTCCCAATTTGCCAAAAATAGTCATTCCACCAAGGACGGCAAACATCTTAAGTACACCGTAGGGACCACTTTTAAGCAGTACAGCAGAAATATAGCCACTCACTGGGGTAGGAGCCGTAGGCGGGTGCATTTGAAAATCTATTCGCAATGGAAGCTGCGCAGCCTTCATGATCAAGCCAGCAATAATTAAGGTGAGTGCTGTGGCTAGCCATGGCAGAGGCATAGTGAGTGCGGCTTGGCTGATTTGGTCAAAATCGAATGAGCCCGTTTGCGCGGTCAACATTACGATTCCGAGAAACATACAACTAGCCCCGATGAAATTAAAGATGAAGTACTTAAACCCTTCAGCCAGTGAGTCTTGGGTTTCTTCATGAATAATGACAAAGTACAGTGTCCAACTACTCATGATTTCCCAGAAAGCAAAGAAATTGAACATATCTTTGCTTGCCGTAACCCCTAGCAAACCACCAATCATGAAGATAAAGAAAAAAAAGAATCGGTTTTGTGCATGGCCATGCTTCATATAGCCGATAGAGTACAGTAGATTTAGTATGCCAACTGCTGAAACAAGAATGGCAAACCAGAGTGACAGCAGATCATAGCGATTTGTTTCAAGCAAAACGGCCGATAAAGCTATTGCCATCACTATGACTGAAGTAATACCGGCTCGAGTAGGGCATTGCTTACCCACAAAGTAGACCAATACGGCACCACTACAAGCGACAAGTGCGCTGATTGACCAGTCCAGAGTTAAGTTGGGAATAGCGATAATTTCTAATCCGCCTCGACTCGCGATAAGGTCAGCAACTGGACGCGAAAGTGACAGGCTGAGCTCAGGTACTAATCCACCCAGCAACACGAGAAATGCTAACACGGCCAAAGGCAGGCGCATTGACCAAGGAGCTTCTGATATTTCAGCTCCTTGGTATTGCTCAAAAAATAGAACGCGAATGATTCGAATGTAATATATAGCGCCAATGATACTTCCTAGTAATATCAAGATAGGTAGCAGCATTTGGCCCGCTTCTACAGCGGCGTATACCATCAGGAATTTACTAAAAAAGCCACTGAAAGGTGGCAAGCCCATGATTGCCAGAATACCGATAGCAAAACAGACACAAGTAAATGGCATTTTGCGGCCGACACCTTTAATGTCTTCTAACCGCTTACTTCTCATGCGGAAAATAACGGCACCTGCGGCGAGAAATAGCAAGCTTTTGAAAACAGCATGGTTCATGACATGCATCATGGCACCCGCGGTACTGAGGTAACTGCCAATACCTAATACAGCAACGATTTCACCAACCTGAGCTAAGGTGGAAAATGCGAGTAAGCGTTTTAGGTTGGACTCTCTTAGTGCTTTGACTTCGCCATATATGAAGGTTAATCCACCGAGAACGCTCAAAGTAAAACCAGCTAATGAGAAGTCTCCAACCTTGCCATAGCTCATTAGTGTGCCCGTACCGAAAATGACGAACAGCACCTTGGTCACACCATAGATCCCTGCTTTAGTCAAAATCGCCGACATAGGTGCCGAAATTGACGATGGCGCCACGGGGTGGGCGTCAGGTAGCCAACTGTGAAGTGGAAATAAACCAGCTTTTACCCCTAGGCCGATAATAAATGCAGCCAACGCAGTTAACGCAACGGGTTCCGAAAGCTGGTTAACTCCAGCCGCAATCACTGCCATATCGAAGCTGCCGAGATTCTCATGCAATAGCAAAATACCAAAATGCATGATGTAGGCGCCTGATACACACATTAAGAAATACTTCTTACCAGCTTTTAATGCGTCAGTTGTTTGTTCATGTATAACGAGGAAGTACGAACTCCAGGTCATCAACTCCCAAAATAGATAAAAATTACCAAAATCGGATGCTGTGCTAACGCCAAGCAGAGAGCCCGTCATTAGGAAAAGAAAAAAGTAATAACGGTTTGTATGTGTGTTACCTTTCATATAACACACGGAATAGATAATAACCAATAAGGATATGAGTGCAAAAATTAGGGTAAATAAATATGAAAGGCTGTCTAGGTCATTTATATTCCACGCAAGGCCAAAGGTAATGGTTGCTACAACCAGTGCCAACAAATCTCGTGATTTAGGAGAAAAGTAGCCGATCAGACATAAAACAAAAGCACTTAGGTAAGGGACAAGAACTATCGGTGCCCAAGGTGTTTCAAATTCTGGTAACGTTACTATGGAAGATTGTGTTGCAAAAGACTGGGCAATATGAACGAACGGCTCTGGCTCTATACTAAGAAGTATGGTTAGCAATGTGAGACAAAGTATGAGAAAAACGGTTGGTGACCAGTTAAATGAATCAATAGAAGTATTTAAGTTGTCATTGCAATTTGTTGACTTTTCGAGACAAACTCGCTGAATTACATGTAAGTAATAAACAGCGGCAATGATGCTGGCCAGCGTACAAATTAGTGCCAGTAACCATTGCTCTTGTTCAACCGCACCATAAATAATAAGAAACTTACTGAATGACCCTTTAAAAGGGGATAGTCCCATTACAGAGAACAACCCAAAACCAAATATCGTAGCGATAAATGGCATTCTTTGGCCACTTCCCGACAGCTTATCCAGGCTTGATGAACCTGCATCCTTAATCAGAACACAAGCGGAAATAAATACCAGCAGCCGCATTACTGATTGAAGACCAATATGTAAAAAGGCTCCAGTTTCAGCGGCAAAGCTTCCAAGCCCGATACCAAGACCTATATAGCCTATTTCAGCTATTGTTGAGAATAAGAGTACTCTTTTGAGATTATTGACATTACGCAATGCCAATATTTCACCTATGAGTAGAAGTCCTGCCCCTCCCCAAGCCAGAATAGAATTTTCAAGCATATTATTCCTCTTTCATATGTTTTTGAGAGTGAATATAACAATGTGGTTTTAATCTAATTTAAATTGGAGGTGGGGACTGTCGGCTTGCTGACATTAAGTTGTAATTAAATTGGGTAGAGTCCGACTGATGAGTTAATCCTTGCTTAAGTCTATTTGTTAGTTGCTGGAGAATTTAATATATGGCATTGGTTTAGTATTGCTGTTTCTATTTACCCGTATTTATGAGTGAGTATTTAAGATGAAAAAAACACATTTAGGCTGTATTTCAGCAGCGTTATTGATCGCGTCGCCATTGGCATCGGCACACGTTGGTATTCATGGTTTGCATAATTCATTTATGGAAGGTTTTGTTCACCCTTTCTTTGGCCTTGATCATTTAGTGATGTTACTGGCTATGGGGTTTGTTGCTCGCCAAGCAAACAGTGTGAAAAAAGGATTTGTATTGTTGGCGTCCGTACTTAGTTTTATGTTCGCGGGCGTGTTGTTAGGTGAGTTAAGTGGTGCTATCACTGGGATGGAAACCTTGATTCTAGGCTCGGTGTTTGTGGTTGCAGCCACCATGTGGAAAATGCGTAATAAAGAAACTAACGTCGTAAACACAGTTCTAATTAGCCTCTCTGTAATCTTGGTATTATTCCATGGTTGGGCGCACGGTGCCGAACTTGGCGGTGCGGTATTAATGGAGTTTGCGCCAGGTATGCTATTAGCATCGACCATCATTGTTTCTTTGGGTTACCAACTTGCGCGCTTTATTCCGACTCGCTTTATGGCGCCTGTGGTTGCTGCAAGCGGCGCGTGTATTGCTTTGCTTAGTTAAAGTCAGTTCAAGCAAAATATACACCAAGATATAAACATAAGCCCTCGATATTTGAGGGCTTTTATACAGTTATGTGCATGCCAATCACAAGCGGAATTATGCTGGGTTTTGAGTTACTTTTTTGTGCGTCAGTTACTATCACTTTCATCTGGCGTGGCATGATCCTGAATTTATGGAAAATCAAGCATCTGCAATGATTACGGGTATCGTGTAGTTAAAGGTATTATTAAAGAATAAAGTGCATATTCATTTTCAGCACCACGATAATTATCGTTTTCCACATTTTCATGCCCATACCGATGAACCGGCCAAACATGAAGAGGAACTTCATAAATATGTTCATCCAGAAAGAATTCCTTTGAAAACATTGTTCATTGGAATGACATATGGGTTAGTTGGTTCTTCAGTATTTGTTGTTTTGGTTGCAGCCACTTCGCAGACACCCTAATGGGATTTGGATATATAGTTTTGTTTGAGTGTCAGCTAGCCGACAGACACCCCGTATCAAGTAGTATTAAATATAAAATCAAAATTAAACTTATCAACTTTATTTGGACTTGATATGCATGAAGCTTCAATTACCGATGGGTTAGTCAAAATCTTGCTATCAGAAGCAAATCGACATGAGGTTTGTGTAATAAAAAAAGTAACGATTAAAGTTGGAAAGCTCCAAGCGGTAGAACCACAAGCTCTACGGTTTTGTTTTGAAATGTTTGTAGAAAATACAATTGCGGAAGGCGCTGAACTGGTAATAGATCATCTGGCTGCAGTTGCTCGTTGTAAGTCATGCTTACATGAGTTTGAGGTTTTTAATTTCCAGTTCAAATGTACATGTTGTGCCTGTAAAGATCTTGAGTTGTTACAGGGAGAAGAGCTGTTTATCGATAGCTTTGAAGTATGAATAATAAGGCCGGTGTTATGAAAGAACTGGAGAACAATATTATCTATGCGGACGCACAGAAATGCTTGGGCTGTCATAGTTGTGAGCTTGCCTGTGCCGTCGCTCATGGTGGGAAAGGCGGCATAATAGATTCTGTTATTAATAAACTACCTCTGTTTTCACGAACAAAAGTTGTTGTTTCGGACGGAGTAATGATGCCGATGCAATGCCGACAATGTGAGGACGCACCATGTGCAAAGGTTTGTCCTACAGGAGCCTGCCGTCAAGAAAATGATCAAGTTCAGATCGTTGAAGAGAATTGTGTGGGTTGTAAATTGTGCGTCATGGTGTGCCCGTTTGGTGTGATCACCGTTAAAAGAGATGTATTTAAAGATGATGGATGCTCAACAAATCAAGGGGTAGCGTTAAAGTGCGATCTTTGTACAACTTGGCGCATGGAGAATGGTAAACAAGAACCAGCATGTGTTGAGGCTTGTCCTACCAAAGCAATAAAACTTATTAACCTGCATGAATATCGTATGGCGCTGGTTCAAGCAAGAGCTAAAGAACTAGCTCAGTCGCAGAAACATCTGAATTTGACATTGAGGAAACTGTAATGAGTTTGATAATAAAAACAAGCGATCCAGCGGTTAAAACTTTGTGTAAGGTTGCTGATAAAGAGGATATTGCAACGGTTTTTGATCGGTACCAAATGCAACTTCCGCAGTGTGGTTTTGGGTCCTTAGGTCTTTGCTGTCGAATTTGTTACAAAGGCCCTTGTCGAGTCGATCCCTTTGGTGAGGGACCACAGTTAGGGATTTGCGGGGCAGATAGACATACCATTGTTGCTCGTAATGTGACCAGAATGATGGCAGCTGGCGCAGCGGCTCACTCAGAACATGGACGTCATATTGCCTTGGCTATGCAGAAAATTGGTAAGGGGCTACTACCTGCCTATCGGATACGTGATGAAGATAAACTCTATCGTATTGCAGAGTTGCTCGATATTGATACGTTGGGTAAGGAAATGCTTGAAGTTGCCTATGATGTGGCAACAAAAACACTAGAAGATTATCAGAATCAGGATCACCACAAAGGTTGCCATTGGATAAGTGCGACACTGCCAGATAAGCGGGTTGATCTCCTTAGTCGCTTAGGTGCGTTACCCCACAATATCGATGCCACGGTGTCACAGATCATGGCTAGAACACATATAGGTTGTGATGCTGAACCCAAAAATGTGTTCCTTGGTGGTATTCGCGGAGCATTAGCTGACTTTAATGGTATGTCACTGGCGACAGAACTGTCTGACGTTATGTTTGGAACCCCGAGCCCGGTTGTCACTGAAGCAAATATTGGTGTGATAGATAAAGATGCTGTCAATATAGCAGTCAATGGTCACAATCCGCTGCTTAGTGAAATCATTTGTGACATTGCAAGAGATATGAATGATCTTGCCAAAGAAGCTGGTGCTGAAAAGGGAATCAATATTGTTGGTATATGCTGTACCGGTAATGAGGTAATGATGCGCCATGGTGTGCCTTTGGCTACTAATTATTTGTCACAGGAAATGGCGATCTTGACCGGAGCATTAGATGCTATGGTGGTCGACGTGCAGTGCATTATGCCGTCTTTGCCACAGGTTGGTAATTGTTTTCATACCGAAGTCATTACGACAATGGATGAAAATAAAATGCAGGGGGCGCGTCATATTAGTTTTCACGAGCAAAATGCGGTGGAAACGGCGAGAGAGGTAATTCAGTGTGCTATCAATGCTTTTACTCGTCGAGATCCTAATAAAATTAATATTCCCAATGTCAAACAGACAGCGGTGGTGGGCTTCAGTAGTGAAGCCGTTATTACTGCTTTATCTAATCTCGATGCCGTCGATCCGTTGAAGCCTTTGGTTGACAATATAGTGAATGGGAATATTCAGGGAGTGGCCTTATTTGCCGGCTGTAACAGCACACAGACTGTGCAGGATGAAAGCTATCAGATAATTGCTAAAACATTGGCGGCAAACAACGTGTTGTTGCTAGCTACGGGCTGTGGAGCGGGGGCGTTTGCCAAGCATGGTCTAATGAACCAGCAGGCTACGGAGCAATATGCTGGTGATTCTCTAAAGGCGGTTTTAACACAGATCGGTGATGCGGCTGGTCTTAATGGTCCTTTACCTTTGGTACTGCATATGGGGTCCTGTGTGGATAACAGTCGTGCTGTTACTTTGGCTACGGCGCTGGCTAACAGGCTAGGCGTTGATTTATGTGACTTACCTGTAGTTGCATCTGCTCCTGAGGCTATGTCGGAAAAGGCTATAGCCATTGCTTCATGGGGGGTAGCGATCGGCTTGCCAACTCACTTAGGTACTATACCGCAGGTTACCGGTTCTGATGTGGTTACGGAATTAATGCAAGAAGGTGCTAAAGATTTATTTGGTGGTTACTTCATTGTTGAAACTGATCCCAAAATTGCGGGCAATAAACTCGTGGAAGTGATTAAAGCTAAGCGACAAGGGTTAGGCATCTAAACAAATGACAAGCGGGTGGCAAAGCTTGTCACCCGTAGCTCAACGATGAGGTGACTATGAAAATAGCGATTACGGGTAAAGGTGGAGTAGGCAAAACGACCATCGCTGGATTATTAGCCAGAACTTTTGCTGCTGATGGAAGTCGGGTCTTGGCTATAGATGCCGATCCCGATGCTAATCTTGCTTCAGCTGTTGGTTTTTCTGAAGAAGAGCGCAATAGTTTGCAACCATTTTCCAGAATGAAAAACTTAGCTAAAGAGCGTACCGGGGCGGATCAAAATAGCGTTGGACTATTTGTACTAAATCCTAAAGTTGATGATTTACCTGATAGCCATTGTATCGAACATGCTGGTGTACGGTTACTCATGATGGGAACTGTCGAGCATGGTGGCTCAGGGTGTGTTTGTCCTGAACATACGTTGCTACGAAGTTTGATGAAGCACCTTTTGCTGGATCGTGATGATGTTGTGATCATGGATATGGAGGCTGGTATCGAACATCTTGGGCGTTCAACTGCAGAGGCGGTAGACGTACTAATTGTGGTCGTTGAACCGGGACAACGTAGCTTACAGACATCAACACAGATAGAAATGCTTGCGGGTGAAATTGGCATAAAAAGAATTGTTTATGTTGCCAGTAAAGTGGTAAGTCATGATGATCTTGTTTTTTTAAAAAATGCATTGAAAGACAAGGATTTCCTGGGCTTTTTATCTAGCAGTGAAACAATTAGAACTGCAGATAAGCGTGGTCTATGTGCATTTGATATAGGTGGACGTTTTCTTTCAGAGATTCAGGGTATTAAAACCTCGCTTACCAAACTTTAGAATGATCAATAAACACATGAATTCTGCTGAAGAACGGAGATAATATATGTGTAATGTTAAAGTAATACTTGTATCAAATGGAACCAAAGAAATTATTGAAAACGTTACTCAACTTGACTTCGATTTAACGGAAATCGTAGTGACTACTTTTTTCGAGCCTATACGAGTCTTACGTGGTTTCAAACCGGTAGTTGTTGACTTCTTAGAGGGGACGGTTGTTCTTGAGGAGCAATAGAAGTAATTATGGAACAGAGGTAAATCAAGCAAGGCGATAGTAAGGAATACTTATTATTAATGGTTAACGTCTTAGCGTTTGGTTGTCTTACTGGGGTAGTAACAATGACGAGAATATTATTCAAATGGAACCTTGGAAAAAATGCTTGATGAGCAAGAATTACTTGAGCTATCTGGAACTATTGAACAGATGATATTTCATGTGAAAAGTACGAGGCTTCATTTGCTACTGGCAGAAGAGGGTTTAAATAATAGCGTTTGAGTTTTCATTGAAGATACCTCTAATATAGATGGCAGGATAATTTATGTGTAATACATGTAACTGTAATATCACTGATGGCAATAGACATTTGATCCGAGATGGAGGGGAATACTCTATAACTGAAAATGGACAAAAGTCATTCACAGTAATAAAAAACCTCTTGCATGAAAATAATAATCAGGCCGAACATAATCGCGCCTTTTTCAATAGCCGAAAAGTATTGGTGATTAACCTGATGTCATCACCGGGAAGTGGTAAGACTCGACTACTGGAATCAAGTATTAGTGTGTTGAAATCAAGAGGTATTGGTGTTGCTGTGATTGAGGGGGATCTTGAAACAGAAAATGATGCAGATAGGATCCGAAAACACAATGTGCCAGTCGTTCAAATCACGACAGGTATGGCATGTCACTTAGACGCTCATATGATTAAAAATGCGCAAAACCAACTTGATCTAGAGAGTATTGCTATTCTGTTCATTGAAAATGTTGGTAATCTAGTTTGTCCCGCCAGTTTCGATCTTGGTCAACATTTAGATGTTGTTCTGCTATCGGTTACTGAAGGTGACGATAAACCATCGAAGTATCCAGTTATGTTTAGAACTGCTGACAATGTTCTGCTAACAAAAACAGATCTTATATCTTTCTTTGATGATTTTTCACCAAAAAAGGCGAGGAAAGCTATCACTGATTTGTCCCAAAATGCACATATAATAGAGCTCTCGTCAAAAAGTGGCTACGGTATGTCAGCTTGGTTCGATTGGTTAGAAAGCTCACTAGTGGAATTCCGTTCTAATAATAATCTTCCATGGTAACACTATAAATAATAATCAATTAGCACTTAGTAACAGGACACTAGATGTTAGATTAGATAGCTCTAGTAGAAAGGAAACCTTATGTTTTCTATATTTGTTTTGATTTCCATGAAGTAAAAATAATCAAGAGCGATTATTAACTACTGATTTTGGTAATAAGTTTAAAATGCGAACTCATGTGTTTTTGAGCCAACAGTCTGCTCATGCCGAGAAACTATAATAATGTGCTTATCTATTCCTTCGCAAGTTGTCAAAGTGGATGAAAAATCCTGTAGCGCCATTGTCGATACAATGGGTGTGAAACGTGAGGTCAGCACCCATTTAATGACAGAGCCATTGAGTATTGATGATTATGTGCTGATCCATATCGGTTTCGTAATGGAGAAAATCGATAAGGGTGACGCTGAACTGAGTTTGGCACGGTATCAAGAGCTGGTTGAAAAGTTGAATTTTGAGGAATAGTAGCCATGCTGAGTTTACAACAACTGTATCGAGGGTTTCGTGACACCGAAACCATCAGAACATTAGCACATAAAATTCACAAAGAAGCGCTGAGTGTTAAAGCTAAGATTAATATTATGGAGGTTTGCGGTGGGCATACTCATACCATAATGAAGTATGGGCTGAAACAGTTATTACCCGATAATATTAATTTTATTCATGGTCCTGGTTGTCCTGTTTGTATTATGCCCAAGGAGCGTATAGATCATGCCGCTGCATTGGCTAGCTTGCCTGGTGTTATTCTTGTAACCCTTGGTGATATGATTAGAGTTCCGGGCTCTGAAGGAAGCTTGGCTGAGTTTCGCTCACGAGGCTGTGATATTCGACCTATCTATGATCCTCTTGATGCGCTGAGGATAGCTAAAGAAAATTCGGATAAAATGGTGGTCTTTTTTGCAATTGGGTTCGAGACTTCAACCCCAATGACTGCGGTGTTAATAGAATTGGCTGAAACTCAGCGGATTAATAACCTTCTTTTCCATATTAACCATGTATTGGTACCTCCTGCTATCGATGCTGTAATGGCCGACTCTGATGTTAAAGTGAATGCTTTTATAGGTCCGGCGCATGTTAGCGTGATCAGTGGAGCGAAGGTGTATCGCTCTACTGTTAAAAATTATGGCATACCAGTGGTAGTTTCCGGCTTTGAGCCTGTCGATATCATGGAGTCTATATTATGTATCATCAGGCAAATCTCATCAGGATCCGCTAAGCTTGATATTCAGTATAGTCGCTCTGTTACCGAGCATGGTAATTTTATTGCTCAGACTAAAATAGATAAATACTTCATGGTTCGTCCTTCGTTTCGTTGGCGTGGTTTAGGCCCAATTCCGAATTCTGCATTAATGTTAAAGGATTCCTATCGTCATAGAGATGCCGAATATAAATATGCTGATAGATTACCTGTTAAAGAAATTGACGATCATAAAGCGTGTCAATGTGGAGATATTTTACGAGGGTTATCCAACCCTACATATTGTAAAGTTTTCGGTCGGGGATGCACCCCTCAAACACCATTGGGAAGTTGCATGGTTAGCTCAGAAGGAGCTTGCAACGCTTATTACCGTTACAACGGATTATGAATATGTTTGATATTAATAAAAGACCTGAAGTGATTCAACTTAGTCACGGCGGTGGTGGAAAAGAAATGAATAAACTAATTAAATCACTTTTTTTTAGCGCATTTAATAACCCTATCTTAAATAATGATGAAGATGCAGCCCGACTACATTTGAACGGCGATATAGCTTTCACTACTGATTCCTTCACGGTGTCGCCGTTGTTTTTTGCTGGTGGTGATATAGGTAAACTAGCCATTGCAGGTACAGTAAATGATTTAGCAATGATGGGAGCTAAGCCTGAGTATCTTAGCTGTAGTTTTATCATCGAAGAAGGCTTTGAGGTTGGCAAGCTCAAGAAAGTTGTTGATAGCATGGTAAATGAAATGGATAAGAGTGGCGCAAAAATTGTCTGTGGTGACACAAAGGTAGTACCAAAGGGCTGTGCTGATGGTTTATTAATTAATACTTCAGGAATAGGGCGAATTCAGTTTGATGGGGTCTCAGTTACTAACATTAAGCTAGGTGATGTGATAATTGTTTCTCGAGATATTGGCCGACATGGTGCTGCCATACTCATGGAACGTGAAAGCTTGGCGCTAGAAACAACTCTTACTAGCGACTGTGCAACACTTTGGCCAACAGTCAAACATTTGATTGAGGCCAAACTTGAAATACATGCCATGCGAGATGCTACTCGAGGGGGGGTGTCTGCAGTATTAAATGAATGGGCGATGGGATCTAATGTCGGAATAACCGTCAAAGAAAGTGCTATTCCGGTGTGTGATGAAGTCAAAGGGATGTGTGAATTGTATGGTTTCGAACCTTTCGATCTAGCCAATGAAGGGACGTTTCTTATTGCACTTCCAGAAGACGAGGCAATTAAGGCTCTTGATATCATGCATGAATTTGGTTGTGAGGCTACGGCAGCTATCATCGGTAGGGTATCTGAAGATCGCCCAGGGAAAGTTATTCTGAAAACACCTTGGGGGAGTCGTCGTTATTTAGACTTGCCACAAGGTGAGCTACTACCAAGAATTTGTTAATTTCATTTGTAGCTATGCAACTTTGGCAGAAAAATCCTAGTTATTTTGTCGTCTCCCGTAAATGGAACTACGTGCTGGCAATATTAGATTAAAGTGAAATGACACTGAAATAATTTGGTGCTTTCAAATTGTACGATGGACTTTTACCCACCTGTACAATATATCAGTCTGTTTTAGCTACTGGTGCTTTGTGAGGTCGAGATCTCAATTTTACAGCAGTATGCAACGGAAGAGGTAGAGTGATTAATATGCGTTTCAAAAAATCCACTTGCAAAATAAATTTGTTTTCGAAATCTAAAAAAACGCATAGAAAAGCTACCAGTATCTATATTAAAAGCTACTATTTCAACACTCTGGTATCATGACGAAACTCCGAGAAAGTTTTTATCGACTTCAATTATCAATAAACATCAAAAGGCCGACCATTGGAAGACCTTTTGCTAGCTATAATGTTTTTACTTTTCATTTGAAAAGTACTGATTGCGTTATACCTAAGACTTAGGGTTAATTAACTTTGTAATAAGGCCATATTTGTCTGAGTCGGCTTGAGTTACCCAGTGTGCACCTTTGGCTGGCGCTGAGTCCAACGTGAACATATAGAACGGAATACCTTGCGTACCCATGATGTGGTTAAAGTAAGTTGCTTGTTTGCGATGGCTTTCGTCTGTATATGGGATATCCTTAGCTGTCTTATCTCCCTCACTCCAACTATGGACACCAATCTGCATTGCTTGTTCAATAGGTCCAACTTTTGTTGCTCGCTCTAAAATACGCTGTTCGCCAGCCGCGAATAGATCTGTACCTCCTGAAAATACTGAACCATTTTTAGTGACGAAAGTATTCATTTGGTTGTCGTTAATGAGTAGGCCTGTATACATGTTGATATCATCATCGGCACTTCCTCCGATATGGTTATTGAAAAGTATATTCATTTTTAGGCCATTATGGCTTTCAATGATTTTTTTCAATTGTAGATATGTCGTTACACCTAGCGTCGAATTGACACGGTTACTACATGTACCACTGCAGATTACATCACGGTAGAACTGGTCAAAAGCGAATGAAGTTTTAACGTTAACTTCGCCTGAATCGAGTTGTGCAGACAGTATTGTTGAACCAATTGCGGTCAAGTAATTATAAGCCTCGGTCAAGAATTCAAGACGTACTGTTTTGGCGGTACTGTCTGTTTGAGACTCCAATAAAGATCTATCTGATGAACTCGATATTTTACTTGGGCTACAGTCAAATTGTTCGATGTTGGATGAATCAAAGTAGATAACGCAGTTTGAACCACTTTTACTCATATCAGTAAGTCTTAATATCACTGAATCTCCAGCGATATTACTTAACATTACAAGTTTATCATCATATAGATCGTCAGAGAACTTCAGTGTTGAGTATACTTTGCCATCGAAAGTGAGGTTCATGGAATTTAAAACAGCTAAACGCTCTTCTAAAACTTCTTCGAGAGCATTATCACTAAAATGATAATCCGCTTTTGGTTGGTTAATTGGCTGTGTTGTTGAATTAGATGAGCCGGAGTTACAACCACTCATAAGTAAAACTAAACATGCCGCAAATAGTGTACTTTTCATATGTAAAAGGTTTCTTAATAAAGTGAATTTGAATGAAGAGTAAAATAACGTAATTATCTACCTGAACAACTAGGAGGGCGTCATTTATTCAAATAAAGCCAAAAGTATTACAATCTCTTATTCTACAAGTAGATTAAGAACGATATCTTATCAGCTAATATTAAACAGCAAATCCAATGATGTAAACTCAACATGATTAACTAAAAAAAGGCTTAGATAATTCATCACATTTCTTGAGAATTTTGAAAAATCATCACTTATTGTTCAAGTTAAATATTGGGGTGGGTAAAAGGACGTCTGTGTCTGAATAATCCATCATTACATCATTGAATCTATAATTTTAGGATGAAAAATCACAAAAATCAGACTAATGGTTGAGTTTTATGATTTTTGAAGTAATAATTCACATGCAATAAACCATGGCCTATTTCTATTTTTGGCCGTGATTTTAATCCGCTTCAGAAAAAACAAAGAGAATAAAATGAAAAAAATAACATTAATAACTCTAGTTTCTATGCTGACCCTATTTGGATGTGACTCTGACGACGCAAAAGATGCAGCACAAGGAAACACAAAAGTAGTAGCGCTGGATGGAATAAATGTGAAAGGATTTCCACTTGTTGATGACGGCTACTATAACGAAGAAAAGTTTAATTCTAACGGCACTTTAAATACTACTCTTACTTTCAAAAATAAAAATGATCTTGAAAACCTAGGAGTTAGTGTAAAGGGTGAATCTTGCGCATTACTTACAAAGAAAGCTGGTGAAAGCGAAGCTTGTTTTGATATAGAAGATGGCCAAAATATTTGTATGCCCAAAGAGTTTGAATCATTTGGCTACCGAGTGTTTACAATCGATTTGAAAAACTTAGCATTAGCTGAGAAAAATGATTTTCAACGAATTGACTCATTAAAGCTATTTAAGCGGTTGGACTTCAATCAAGTTGACTGTAATAGTTTAAAGTAGTCTTTTAACGCCAATAGTCCACTGGGGACTATTGGCTTTATCTTCAATTCACAAGTTATTATCTTATCAGGTCTTGAAAGCAAACATTACTGATAATGAATTTTAGCCTTATAATATTGACTCCCTAATCAATTGCATTTCATCAGTCCCCGTTCGCCGGTATGGTTTTTGTTTACCCTAATTTTAAGTATCCTGTTTGCTTATCCTGATAAAATACCTCTATTCAAGTTAGTTTAACCAGCGGTTATATCGCGGTCAAAGTAGGGAACTAGGCATTGGCTAGCTCTATGGTGTCGAGATACTTTTTAGACGTATTTTCTTAAATAAGTGATGCTGTAACGTTTTGTTCGCGCACATTTCTAAAAGCTCGATTATTAAGATCTTTGAGCACACGACCAAACTGGGTCAGCCAGTAGGATTGAGCATCACGTTTGCTGACATGGAAAACCGCAAGAACGCTGTCGGTTTACTGTGTTGCTTGATGTATTCACGTGTGGAAATGCGGTGGCATCATCGGTGTAGACCAACAGGTAGCACTTCGAGCTACGACCTTCGAGCCATTCATGGTGTGAACCGTCGATCTCGGCAATGACGAGGCTGATGGACATGGGGTTTGCGTTTGGCATGAGGACTCCACAGATCATCCATTGGCGCATAGTTTCAACAGAGACTTGAATCCCATGACGTTCTGTCAGCTTCTTATGGATCAGTGTCGGTCCGAATTCAGCGTAATATTCGTGGATCAAGGTTAATACCCGTAATTTAAAATTATCATCATGCCGCTGATTGCCGGGTGCTCAAGCTGCAGCTTATCCGTTTGTCGCAAAAATGTCTTGGATGAGTTTAATCCGCAGCAATTCATCGTCCAGTAACATCTCATTGGCTCCAGATAACACGCTAGGAAAGAGTGCTCTGAAGTTAGTTCAACATGACATTTCTAATTAGATCTTTCATTTGTTTGCTTGCTAGTACATATTACATTTATTATGTTAAATGTAATATTGAGAGCAACTTAAGAATTAGTAAGTTTTCATATTGATGTGTTGCCATCATACACTTTCCTCAAGGAAAGTCCTTTCGAGCATTTGGGGGGAATGAGTAGGATAAATATACGTAAAATATGACATGAAAATAATTACCCTATATAATGCCAATTATAACAAGTAACTGATATCCGTAGTAGGGTTGACGTGACATTGTAACACTTTAAATCTTGCTCTTTATGGGGACAATGATAGGGATGAATAATAGTGGCCATTTTAGCCCGGTGGTGTTTACAAACCAGGAGCAATTGACCAACGCATCTGTTGTACGGATTAAGAATCCTACTGAACGATCGCGTTATAGAGAACTGATTGCCGAATTGAGTAAACTACTTTATCGAGCTGCTGATATGTCGGATCTGGATGACGACAAGCGAAGAGTCGCTAATGATGGTTTTGTGTCCTATCTATACAATGCATCAGGCCGGAGTCTAAACACATTGCGCCAAACGAAGCATTCTCTTCGTTTATACCTTGATTGGTGTGAAGAGAATCAATTGCGTTCATTACCTACATCACCCTATGAGCTTGGTCACTACCTCAATTTCCTTGAGATGGTCAAAGGCCACGCGCCAAGTACAATTAGTGCCCATCTATCTGTTGTCTCTTTGCTTCATCGGATTGCCGGTATGATAGATGTAACAAAAACCCAACATGTCATTGATACCATGGCCAGCATTCGAATGAATGCAATAAGAAATGGTTACACTGAAAACCAGCAAGCGGGTTTTCGTAAACACCACCTTCAAGCCTTGCGCCATCAATGGGAAAATAGTAATCATCCACGCGATCGCAGAGACCTTGCTCTATTATCTTTAGCTTGGGATAGCCTACTTAGAGAAAGTGAGTTAGCTAGAGTGACATTGAGAATGCTAAAGCTAAATCGAAATAATGGCCACTATATTGGTCGAATTGGCTATACCAAGACCAGTAATAAAAAAAATGATGCCTCGGGCAGCGTGTTCTTCGTTAGCCGGCAAAGCTACCAACTTTTGATGGCAGCAATAATTGCCACTGGAGGTGATCCTGATGATAGAAACAGTTATGTATTTTACCCATTAACAAAAAAAGGATTTGCCAACAAGCGATTTTGTGACCCTGTAACTGGCTTTTCACCACTAAGTGGTGAAGCTGTAGATGGAGTATTTGATCGAGCTTACCAGGCACTAAAACCCGAAGATTGTGAAAAGCCATGGCGGGGACATAGTGCAAGGATTGGTCGTGCTCAGGATTTATCGGAAGCTGGGGCCACGAACAAGCAAATAATGCAGTTAGGTCGCTGGGAAGATCCAAAAATGCCCTCTCGGTACACTCGTGAACAAGATCTAAGTGAAATAGCTGCTCAATTTATCTAGTCAGCATTATCACATGAATGACAGTGTCGCATTAGGTATCAGATACATCCTTGAAATTTACAAGTGGTATAATGTTGTTAAATTTCTGATGTCTTACTATCTACATCAAAAAAGTTATAGTGCATTAGATATGCGTCGCCTCCATAAAACAGGGAAAGTAGGCGCTATAAAGAACACAGAAAAATACAGGGTGGTCGAGCCCAGGTTAGAGCAGTTTTACACATGGCTATGATGTCTGCCATGCAATGTAACCCTGTTTTTAAAAGTACCTATCATCGCTTGCGTCAGAAAGATGGTTATCATCCTCAATTCGATGCTGAGAGATGGCGTCTTATGGGATGCAAAACAGCTTAAAATTTATCTGTTGACGCCATAGTCGTTTGTTAGGCCTATTATTGCCTCTTAACAATACTCAAACCACTTAGGTCTTCGGACTCAACAACATCATAAAAATCAACATCATTTCCAATATGCTGCGCCACTAAGTCTCTATAGTATTTTTTTCGTCCATCACTCATACGCAAACCAAAAACCACGTGACTTAAAATTCCAGGGTAGTCAAACAGTCCATGACTTTCTTCGACATACCTCCACTCCTTTTCATACTCCCACGCAGGCGTTTTTGTACTAATTGTTGAACGGAAAACTTCATCTTCAAATGAGACTCTTTGAACGTTCGCTTGACCAGTACCCGGAGGCATAATTTGCACTTCGTTTTTAAAACCCGACTCAAATGTAGGTTTTTTCCTAGCGTAAATTACTGGTAGACAATGACGTTGATTTGAAAGCTTGCAGTCACTCGAACATCTAAAACCTAAAGCAATACCTTCATGATTCGCACCGTAATGTGCCCACATTAATTCATTCGAACAATCTTCACTTAAACTAAAAATACCAACTTGAGATAAGCGTTTACGCATATCTTTAAAAATATTTTCAGGACGAGAAAGCTCTATTCCATGGTCAGAATATAACTGCCTCATAGCTTTTACTTTTCTAGGGTGATTTAGCTTAGAAAAACGCTTAAGCCATTGCTTAGTTTCTCTTTCATTAAGTGAGAATAAACGCTTAGGAGGCTCAAAGAAAGGAGGTTGCATAATAACCCCCATGATCTGTGCATTTTCGTTTTCACGAATAGTTTTTGCTTCCCATTCAGGCGGTATCTCGCCTATTTTGCATTCAAGAGGATCGTTTAATTGCTTTGGAGAGGACAACCAAACTTTCTGATTTTTAATCATATCTTCTGTACGTTCAGAATCATCACGATATTTATAAAGTACTTCTGGTTTCAAAATAAACTCCCGTTAATATTTCCTCTCAGCCCTGAGACCTAACGACTTGCCATAAAACGCCAGCAACGCATTACGACAATATTTAATTGACCACCGTAAACAACAAAGCCAATTCAGACCTAGAATGCCGAGCGTTGATGGTCGTTTTGATGGCTTTGTTATGCTTCACTTAACCAATGATATTCGTACATTTCCATATCTTCTCGATCTCGTTGCTCTGCGATATCGCGAGCAATATGTTCAGCACAGTCGGTACATGCTGACAAATTATCATAACCATAAGTGTTGTATATAATTGCCTCTCCCTCGCAATAGTCAATATCTAAACTATTATGGATTGACTCCAACTCATGCTCGTAAAACAACTCTTGGCAATGCGGGCACTCTTCAACATTGTCAGTGTGAGTGCATGCGTAGCAAGAATTAATGGACTCATATACTACAAATGTACCAGCTAAGCAGTTCGGACACTCCCATACAAGGTTTTCGTCAATCTGCTCATCCTCGATTCTTTGTAGTGCATTTTCAACTAGCACCTCTCGACTTTTTTCGATGTCGATTAGGTTTTCAATTGCTTCAGACGAAAGGATATCCTCGACTTGTATTTCAAAATGTCTACGTTGAACCGTAGCAATCAGAGAAAAAACCTTAAAGAACTGAGCGCGAGCATACTCAACTGATAACTCAAATTCTGAATGAGTTATTTGATTTCGTAGCTTAATGGCAGAAGTCATTCCATTCTTTTCATTTTTAGTAAATGAAATATTACCAATTTTTGGATTTGAAAGTCGTTCAATTGCTTTAGTTACACTGACTGTATTTTTCGGGTTGTCGATATTTTCATATATAAAGAGTGGGTGAATATTTTTCAGGATTAACTTAAGACTCAATTCCAAAGACTGAACCAGATTTAAAATAGCAAATTGCCAATGCCTTACTTCATCTTCAGCACCTATTGCTTTATCCACAGCCTCGACTAGAAACGATTGACTATTTTCTAATAGGTCCAACTTAACTGAATTACTTACCACTAAACTTACCTCTTCCTGAAGCATAACGAATGAGGAACCGCAACCGCGTAGTGTCATCAGGGTCATGGCATCGAAAGCCAGTAAACAGACCGAATGTAGAGCGGCAGTCCCAAACCTTCCATCACCTGACGCTGTTGTTGACAACCGGGGGAGTCCATGTAACCTTGTTAAGGTGTGAGGCACGCAATACCGAGGCTTCCGCATACCACCTTAACCAACGCATAGTGAAAATGCCACGCGTTGCGAATTACTCTTGAATAGTTTGTTAAGTGCAACACTACTCTTCCCAATTTATACTGCGATTTGACTGATAAATCTTCTCGTAATACTTGTACAGATCAATTTGGTCACACTCAATCCCTTTAATTTGCTCAACGAGATAAAGGAACAACAAGTAAATATTGTTACTCTCCTGACACCTCACAAGCCTTCTGTTCTCAGGATGGCTTTCTTTCTGCTCCTTAGTGATAGGTACACCAACAGGCAAATTGTCAAAGTAAATAGCACCTTTTCCTAATATCACGATAAAGTCTAATGACTGGCTAATCGCTTTATTTCGCTGATAAAAATCACTTGGCATTGAATCTTGATTTAAGGATAGTGTTTTATCGATTTCAGCCCACCACTTATAAACTGCATCTACCGATACATTACAGTCATAAGCGACTAAAAAGTTATATATTCTTGGTGGTACTGTTGCCTGTGGATTCAACGGGCGAGCTACATTTCTATCTAAACTTTTAACTCTACTTGCAGCTTTAATTGCTTGCTCTAACCCCTTTTTATCTAATGTTGATTTAACTTCAATTGTTGTATTAACTGACTCGACCAAAAAAGCATGAACTGAACTGGAATAGTTTATTTTTGGAAATGATGCATTATATAAAACCACATCAAACTGGTTCCTATCATCTCCCACATTACTATCATGTGAGATTATTTCACCAGTACCAATCCTGACACTACTTCCAATATGATCAGCGAGAAATTCGCGAATGAAGTCTTCTCTGGCATTACCTTTATGTAATGGATGTCCTGAGTTTGCAGCTATTCTAGATTTTGCCAACAGCAATTTTTCTATTGCACTAAAGTGTTCAACTAATAAATTCATTCTTTAAATCTCAAATGTGGCACTTAACGCCTGCGATAAAGTGCGTCCCACTGAACCAACAAAGCGCACCGAACTTCATACCAAAAATACCGAGTGTAATGCATCACCTTAATGGTTTTGTTATATGTTTACTGACAATGTTTGTAATAATAATCAAAACCTGGCTTTAGAACCCTAGGATCAATTGAGTATTTTAATCTGTGTGTTTCATAATTATCGTTAGCATCAATCAAATCAGACATGGAAGCATACTTCTTATATACCACCTCAACATTCACATTTGAATTACCATTTAAAATTTCCAGTATCTCATCAAAATAGAACGTTTTCTGGTCACCAAAGAATAACCCTAAATTTCCATAATATGTAACATCTGTAATAAAGTATGGAGATTTATTATTTCCAACTTTCACGGTTGTTATTTTACTTCTATACCCTATTTTATAGGGCAATGGTAATCCCGCACTATGAACCAACAATTCACTTTCATCGCAAGGTCTTTTAGCCAATTGTGCGCATAAGTTTTTTACTGGTCGCATATCTAGGCAACTTATATCAAAAAATCCATCGCTGCCTACGAACCTTGTACCTGCACTGAAAGAAAGTATCCCATTTTCATTTTTGTTCTTATACTCCCAATCATTAACTCTATCAAAATGTTCGGCTGCAATACTAGAACTAGACATCAATGATGCAACCAATATTACTTTTAGCTTACAAAACATAATTAAGCATCTATATAAAATTTAATTTTATTAAGTGACCACTTTTCGCAGGGCACACCAACATATAACGCCTGCGATAAGGTGTGCCCCACCGAGCCAACAAAGCACACCGAACTCTGAACCAAATCCGCCGAGTGTAACGCATCACCTTGATTCTTTTGTTATGTTTCGACCGAAACAAAACCGCTCAGCATTTTCTCATAATCTTTCAATAATTCAGACTTACATACTATAGACTTTGGAATATTAAATAGCCGACACACAGTATTTACACTAGATGTAAAAGGCTCGCCTACATAAGGTGATATGTATACTTTTTCAATTAATTTGGTTATATCGATATCGACCATCATCGGTTGCAATTCATAACTTTCCCAATCAGAGGCGTGAATTTGAGGCACAGAATACAAACGTACTTCATTTTCATGTTGAAATTCATTTCGCTTGAGTAATGGAGATATATCTCCATCAGTTATACAATCTTGAGGTTTAAGCGTATCACTTAAGAAGTCGAGATATTTAATTTTACCTAACCGTAATGGTAAGGTCTGCTCACACGAACATATAGCCTCAACTAACGAAGCGACAGATGTTTTGATGGCAATTCCCTTACCACTATCTGAATACAATTTCCACATTGCTTCAGATTCGGATTCACTGTTATACCAACAATTTACCCCCGTTGACTTCACTATCTTATTAAATGACGGAATAAGGTCTTCTCGTTGAGATTTGATATTGTTCTTTGCTCTTTCAATACTATCTAAATCACTTTCACTAGCTTCATGTATCCCAGCCCCAACACGCTCATGAAATGCTTTTTCTAGTTCTAGTATTTCTTTTTCTTGTACATTAATGCGATCCAAGACTATATTCATCATTGCTTCAAATGCCACCTTCGGAACGTGACCTTCGAACGGATCAGTAGACTGATAATAGCTTAGAGGTGTTAAGAAAAGCCTTTGATTGTCTAATAAATCAATAAATTTATCGATCGACATATATCTCCAAAGTGACATTTTAGCATCTAAACTATCACCAATAATCACTTTACTCACTATTTCCCCCTAGAAACATAACGCCTACAATAAGGTGTGCCCCACTGAACAAACAAAGCGCACCGTACTCAAGACCAAAACCGCCGAGAGTACCGCATCACCTTGATTGCTGGTTCCTCTGTCGTGAGACCGATAACAAACGTGAACACTGTATAGGACTCCAAGCACAACACTCGAATAGTCTACTGGGTCTCGAACCCGCATTACGAAATGCACAGTTAGCTTATTATGGATACTTCAACAATTCAAAACATTAACATCGGCGTCGATACCGGAAAGTCTCAGCTCGATATTTATATCCGACCTCTCGACATCTTTTTCTCACTTTCTAACGACGACAAAGGTATTAAACAAGCCATCAAAACCATCAATCAATACTCACCACAACGGGTCGTTATTGAAGCCACTGGTCGATTAGAAATGCCCTTCATTCCTGCTTGTGCTGACGCCAACATTCCTTATGTCATCGCTAACCCTGTTCACGTTAAGCGCTTTGCCGGCGCCATCGGCCAACGAGCAAAAACTGATAAGCTTGATGCCAAGCTCATCGCCCACTATGCCGAAGCTATACAGCCAGCCTTAACCAAGCTCAAGCATGATTCCATGCGGCTTATGGCGGATTTAGTTGTCCGGAGAAATCAGCTTCTCTCGATGCAAACCATGGAGAAAAAACGACTCCAAATTATGCCAAAACAACTGGCTATGACTATCAAACCTATCCTTACCGCATTTAAAAAACAGATAGAAAAAATCGAGTGTAAACTCATTAAACTAATTGAAGGCTGCCCCGAATATCAGGTTAAAAATGAAATACTACAAAGTATGCCTGGTATCGGAAAAATCGCAGCAGCATCTATCATTAGCAACCTTCCCGAGCTCGGCTATATCACTAATAAACAAGCTGCTGCACTTGTCGGGGTCGCCCCCATTAACCGGGAAAGTGGGCGCTATAAAGGACACAGAAAAATACAGGGTGGTCGAGCCCAGGTTAAAACAGTTTTATACATGGCTATGATGTCTGCCATGCAATGTAACCCTGTTTTTAAAAGTACCTATCAGCGACTGCAGGCTGAAGGGAAACCCAAAAAAGTGGCTATCATCGCCTGCGTCAGAAAGATGGTTATCATCCTCAATTCAATGCTGAGAGATGGCGTCTTATGGGATGCAAAAACAGCTTAAAATTTATCTGTTGACGCCATAGTCGTTTGTTATGCTGATGTTGTCAGATATTCTACAAAATCGACCGCACCAGCCTTTGCTTCAGTTTCGATCAGTTGGTCTGATTCTGTAAGGAACCTATCTACATCTTCCAAAACACTCACAAAGCTATCCCAAGGAAGACTAGCGATAATTGAGTCTTGGCTATGTGCTATCTCATTACGAATTCGCTCCGCATATCGTATAAAACGCTCAACGCCCTTCTTATTAAAACCAAAACGCTCTCTAAACTCTTTGGACTTTGCTAATAAGTCACGCTTATCTGCTAATTGTAAGCAATCTAAGAGAGATAGATCTTGGTTATTTTGCTTACGTAGCTCGTAAGTTTCTTGAGCTTTGGCAACTCTCTGTTCTGATATGTGTTCTTGCCAACCGTTATCTGGATATTCATAACGAATCCATGAGTTCAGATGCATTTCAAAGAGCGATAACATGCCAAAAACATATATTCGTACAGGAGGTTTATTTAAGTCAGCTTTTGTAATTATGCCGACTATCTTTGCTCCATGATTAACATAAAGGAAGTCACTCGCTTGAAGGACATTTAGAAGGCTGGCTAAAGGAGTAGAATCAGATATGACTTGTTCAAGTTTAATGTCAATCCGATATTGATTTATGCTGCCATCTTTTAGATCTGATGTGTTCACATAACCAATTACCTTTTGGTTTTGATCAATTACCCCCGCAGTATCAAACTGCCGGTGCATTAGTGTCTCTTTAACATGACCAGATGGGTCATCTACACGACAACAAAGCAAAGGCTCGTATATATCTCGAACTGTGACACTATCGATAAATATCTTTTTCAATGCACTAAAACGAGTTCCGTTTCTACGATAACCCGTTATTGGTGACATCCACAGTTGATAACCCATTTGATAAAACCTCTGAATTTAAAAAACAGCATAACGTCTGCGATAAGGTGTGCCCCTCGAAACCAACAAAGCACACTGAACTCCGTACCAAAGCCGCCGAGTGTAACGCATCACCTTGATTGCTTTGTTATATTAAATTAACCCACCAAGCCTAAACATCTTCACAATAAGTTCTGAGCCAAGAATTTACTATGTTTGCAAATGGCAGCTTTATTGGTACACCAGAGTTTGCGCATTCATTGATTTGAGTAGGGTCTTTCGTTTCTTTGTAAGCTTTCATACCCTTTGAATTTGCCCAATAGTACAAACCCCAGTTGGCCAAATCCCACTTTTCATCATATGGATTATGCTCATAATCAACGTAATAAAGAATGCCATTACTCAATACGAAATTATCGGGAAAATAATCTATGTTCAAACCTAGTGATTTAAGAGCCTTTGACATAGCACAAACTTGTTCAATACATGAATCAGGAAGAGAGTCGTCAATTATTAATTCTGTAACAAGATAGCCATCAATATACTCTTTGATGAGATAATTTTTTTCAATGTTTACATCAAGAAGCTTAGGAATTTGAACCCCTGATTTTTCCAAATTTTCATACGCAGAAACTTCAAGCTCTACCTTATTTGAGTCACCAAATGAATAATACGCACATGGTTCATAGTGCATTAGTTTGACGACGTATTGATGTCCTGAGTTTTGAGCTAAGTATGAATATCCAGACTTTCCCTTCCCCAGAAATTCAGCAATTTCAAGATCACCAAGATTTGTGGTGATACTGTTACCTACAGCATTTGTAACATCCACTGAATTTTCCTTAATTTATATAACGCCTGGCATAAGGTGCACCAACACCAAACTTACCAAGCGCTTTGAACTTCACTCCAAAACTGCCGAGTGTAACGTGTCACCTTGATGCCTTGTTATGCCAACAGAACTCAAAATAGCCTTGATTTTGTTGAAAGCAACTATGGTATCAGGAGAGAAACAACCGACTTTAACTTTGTAGTAATCTCTAGCCCAATCAAATAACAGAGGGCCATGAATTAAACCTTGCTGCTCTGGATAGATGCTTAAAAACGATTTACTTAACAAGACTATTCTTGGAAAAAGGTGGAAATGAATAATACTGGCCGCTTCTCCAAATTTGCAGCAGTACACTTTTTCGGGAGCTAACACTTTTGTAATACTTGATTCAACTTCGCTAAGTAATACCCCAAGCTGACATTTAGCTTCATGAGGAAGTTCACTTAACTCTCTTTGGTTGTCTTTATACCTCACGATTAAGTAACCCGGCACATCACAATCGTTGCACTGACTTACAGTAAAATATTCTGTCTCTAGTATTGTGGTATTCATTATTCCATCATTCCTTAGGCATAACGCCTAAGCACATGCGCCCGTTACCGCAAATAACAAAATTGACTACCGTAAACACCAAAGCCAATTCATACCAAAGCTGCCGAGTAAAACGGGTCGCATGGTGCTTTTTGTTATGTGCGAACTATCTATAATCTCCGTCCTAATCGCTTTTCTATTTGCTTTTTCTCCCAGCGCTCATTGAACCAATTAAACCATTCATAGACATGAGCAGCATGATTAAGCACACCGATACCCCAGCCTAATGCAGGCCAAATAGCCCAAATATAGCTGGAGTCTGTAAGTAAATTTATTAAGAACAAAATAATGATGACGACCAAATAATTTGTTAGATGGGAATAAAACCCTTTCAAATCTCTAACATATTCAACTACTGCCAGCTCATCTTTCTGATTTGTGTTGGTATCCATACTGCAATCAACCTCTTGTAATTCATTGACATGAACATCAAAGACTGCTGCTAAGGACTTTAACGAATCAAAACTTGCCTTTTGCCCTCTTTCAATTCGCTGAATTGTACGAACACTCAAACCTGTCATTTCAGCTAATTGTTCTTGAGACCAAGCTTTCGATAACCTTAATTTCCTTAGTTTCATCATTACCTCCTTTGATGTGAAACCACATTGCCCCATAAACTACCAAAAGGTAACGACACTAAGGTGACAAGCACCTGACACACATTTAAAATCAAACACTTAGGAGAAGCACATAACGCTTTGCTAAGGTGCAGCTAACCAACCACTGAACCCTAGCAAAGCCACGTAAACACTGAAGCCAACCGAACCAAAAATGCCAAGCGTGCTGAATCACTCTTAAATTGTTTGTTAGGCTTGTGGTTCAGGTGATTTCGGACCTATTGTGTTCTGGAACTGCTCTACTGGAAAAACTTCACCGTTTACGTAAAAGTATTTTCTGGTGATTGTTCCCTTTAAGTTTTGCGGTTGATTAAGCTCAGAGGAATATTTAGATTCATAGAAGTAATCTAACTCTAGGTAATTGTTTTTTATCTTACTTACGTCAACCACCGCTTTGAATAAGAATACTCGTTGTTCTGGAGTTGGTGTACTTACTGGCTTTTCTAACTGAATACCTGACACTATTTCATTGTTTGTTGTTTTGATATGCCAACTTGATGTAAAGGGAATATCATTTTTCGCGGTAATCTGTAGTACAAGCTCTCCTGTTGGTGCGTACTTACCCAATGTGACATCCAAATCAGGCGCCGTGTTTTTGAGAGCTATTTCAGCATCTTGTTTCAAGAACACAACTCGCTCTTCCACTTTAGCTTTCACAAACTGCCCCGAAAGTGCCACAACAAAACCTAGTGAAATAAAAACATAAGGGATAAATTTTACAAACTTAGTTAACTGCTCAACATCATTCCACATTCTGATTATCCAACGAAAAAGCCTAACGCCTACAACTCAGGAATCCCCACAAAAATTCCTTATTGCTCAATAAGTAGACACGCACCTTACCTTCTGATCTAATGAATTCACCACAAAAACAAAAAGAGGAAAACAAGATGCGTGATATTCAGATACTACATGATCCCCTTAGAGAACAATGCTCTAGCATTCACAAAAAGCGACTTAACTCACTGATGGATTCGGTGAAAGCACTGCTAAATAACGATGCGCTGACCCTAACATTACTTGGCCGTTCTCTCCCTTCTAAAGCAAAGACCAAACACTGTATAAAGCGGGTTGACCGTTTATTAGGTAACTGCCAGTTACACCGAGAAAGGCTGGATATTTACCGCTGGCACTGTCACCAAATATGCTCAGTTAACCCACAACCGATCGTCCTCGTCGACTGGGCCGATATCCGGGAATACAAACGCCTCATGGTACTCAGGGCATCCGTGGCTGTTGATGGTCGTTCCGTTACCCTTTTCGAGCAATCCTTTACCTTTAAACAATACAACTCTCCCCGTAGTCACCAAATATTTCTTGATAACTTCAAAGCTGTTTTACCCTCGCATGTCATACCCATTATTGTCACAGATGCCGGTTTCAGGAACACCTGGTTTCGGCAAGTAGAGGCTATGGAGTGGTGCTACCTAGGACGCGTTCGCGGTGATGTAAATACCTTTTATAACAAACAATGGCATCACATTAAGCAACTGTTTAAAAAGGCAAATAATAAACCCAAGTACATTGGATTGACCCAACTGGCTAAACGAAAACCATTACTCTGCCACCTGCATCTCTTCAAAAAAGAAACGTCAAGAAAACGCAAAGACAGACCCAGAGGTCGAGAGCACTTTACAGCACAAGCCGTTCATAGAAAATCAGCAAAAGAACCTTGGCTGCTCGCCACGAACATCCCAACCGACATCTTCTCTTCCCGCTGTATCGTCCGCATCTATGAAAAGCGTATGCAGATTGAAGAGACTTTCCGTGACCTGAAAAGCCCTCAATATGGCTTTGGCCTCCGACAAAGCCGAACCAATGACCCAAAGCGGCTCGATGTCCTGTTGCTAATCGGCCTTCTCACCTTCATGGTCTATTGGTGGTTCGGCATTGCTGCCGAACATGCCGGTTGGCACCGCCACTTCCAGGCTAATACGATAAAAAAGAGACGAGTTTTATCCTTCGTCAGACTAGGAAAAGAAGTCTTTCGACGGATGGAATATCACATTACAGATTCAACATTACGCTGGGCACAACAAGAGTTAATTATGATGGCAAGGAGCAGTTATCATGCGTGAATTTTGTGGGGATCCTCCAGCGCCTGCAATAAGGTGCCCCACCCCGAACTAGCAAAGTGCACCGAACTCCATACCAAAACCGCCGAGTGTAACGGGTCACCTTGATTGCTTTGTTATGCGTGTTTTAGCTTATTACTGACTCTATAACCTCCAAATCACCAAAAACGCAATCCACAAAATATCTCTTTATAGGTTTAATAAACACACCAGATTCTAGAAGAACCTCAAACTCATGCTCCATATTAGATCCGGCCTTTCTAAATATTATCGCTTTCTTCTTTATTTCTTGAGATACAGTCAGAATCCATATCACAGGGGTTAGATTCCTGTTTGGTAGGAAATCATTCTCAGCATGCCACAGAGCTATTTGTGGACAAAGAGTAGTTGAAAGCGGGCGATCAGTAATTATTTGTTGGTCGATTGTCGTAGATCCGCCGTGAAAGAGCACCTGATTTTCAGCTAGATACGAGCCAAAATCTCTTATTTCAGCATTAACATCCGACAAAATGGCTCGTTGAGGTATATTTCTATACCTGTTCGTAGAAGGTATATCCTTGAGGTAAGGAGTTAACCTTTTTACATCTCTGAATTCTAAACTACTTAATATTTGCTCTCGATAATTATAAATTAAGCCTGAATGCCCATAGTTATTAATTGTATGTAACAAGAACTCACACGGATCATTGATCTTTTCAGTTTTCTTTAACTGTCTAAGAGGCGGAAGACCAAATTTAATTGCTTGTTCGTGTTCTTTTATTTCCCAATCTGAAGGGCCATCGAACAGTGGATAAAAATCAATTTTTGGAAATGTAGCCATATATTATTCCTGATAACGCATAACGCCTGCGATAAGGTGTGCCCCACCAAACCAACAAAGCACACCGAACTCCATACTCAAACCGCCGAGTGTAACGCATCACCTTGATTGCCTTGTTATGGCAAACTCAAGGAATTTTAACCACTTACCAAGCACGCTACCGCTACAGAAATATCTGCTCGAATGCCAGCCAGTTTACCTTACCATTAAAACCAGGACAGATATTTGTACTTAAACTTCATGAACCAACAAGCAAAATCAGTAGCCATTAGACAAAGAATTGCTCTCTACCAACAGATATAAATCGGAAGCTTCGGGGAGAATTTGCAAGAATTGAAACTCGATAATCCGAAGCCCAATTTTGATAGTTTTCTATCGATGATAGTTTCTGTCATTTCCAACTGCGTATGCTGTTGTAAAATCAAGCGTGTTGTGGATAAAGACCGTCAATCTCACAGTTCGTTATACCGACAAGCGTTCAGTTATATCGCCTGAGAAGGTCGGATTGATAGCAGCTAAGCTTGACCCAGAAAACTTGAAGCGAAAAACCACGTTGCCTGTGCTTTTTGTGCCATAACGCCGGGCATAAGGTGCGCCACGACTAACCTACCAAGCGCACCAAACTCCAGACAAAAACTGCCGAGTGTAACAAGTCACCTTGATGCCTTTGTTAGGTTTCATTTCGCATAGTTAAGGATTCTTTGCTCTAAGTTTCCACGTGCAGTACAGGTAACACCATCTAATGTAGAAAAGTCTGTTTTTGTTGAAAAATCGAATATAAAATTATCATTACCAGCATATTGATTACTGAAATTATGATATTTTATATCAACATCGACAACATACTTTGTATTAACATTAACTATCGTACCATCCCCCTCTGGAGCTAAATAGATATTAGTTCGACCATTAAGCCTTGAAGTACGAGTTGCATTAAATGCATTACCTTGTGAGTTAGTAAACGTATATCTTGCACTATCCGAAGGATCATAAGTATATGTTTTCTTTCCATGAGCATTAGAAAATTCGCGCGTGGAAGTGCCACAGTCAACATAATCTGAAGGTTTATTTGTTGAGAACGAAACGTTAATTATTCTAGAGTTTTTTTCGATGTTGTTTATTACAAAAAAATCTGAAGATAAATTTTTAACCAAACGATCCCAGACTACATCAAAGCTTTCGTTGATTATTTCTTGGTTTTTTATGTTATATGTCTGCGGATTACTATAATTTAAATTTGATGTAGCACACCCTGCAAGGGTTATAGAAATTGCTGCTAGAGTTAAAGTTTTCTTCATAACTTTTATTCCTTATCCTTTTTTTATAAATCCATTCTGAAACCTAACGCCAGCAATAAGGTGCCCCGCGCTAAACTATCAAAGCACGCCGAACTCCATACCAAAACTGCCGAGTATAATGGGTCACCTTGATTGCCTTGTTAAGCGCTTTTCTCAACGATCTTACTAACTGCATTTTTATAGTAAGTACCTTTATTGATCGAATGACCGCCTACTGGAACAATAGATACACCTACACTTTTCAGCATGTCGATTTTACTTTTAGAAGTATTCACATACTCCTCGGGAATGTAATAATAAATTTCATTAGTAATATCTAGGCTTTTGCTATACTTGGATTTTTCCCGAAAAGTTAATAACCACCAAAGATCTGTTTCATTAAAATCCAGCGACAAACCTAAAATATGAATATTTTTAGTAAAGAATAAATCTATCCATGAATGATTTTCGATAACCTCGTCTTTAAACCTTTTCGTCAATGGCAAAAAGCTTTTCTTTTTATATGTATCTTTTGTACCTGATACAACATAACTTCTCATATGCTGTAAATAACCACTGTAGTGTTCATAGCCTAGTGTTATAGAAAGATGAGCATTCGCAGAACCATGAATATGCCAAAACGTTTTGTTCTCAACCTTGTGATTCCGGAAAATATTGTATTTACTTTCAGTAATGAATCCACTATTGGTAAGTTTATTTGCATTACTCGTAACAGTTGATTCAAGAGATAAATCATAATTTGTAGTAAGAATATGATTTGTATTAAGACTAACTATTGCCTCATGAATGAAGCTGCTTTTAATTTTGTTAATATGATCAGCAACAAATTTTTTAATCTCTCTCTCACTATAACCACCATTTCTCACTGTTTTAAAATATATCTCCTCATATGCTAATGGAAATGGCTTATCTTGATCAAAATCTACTGAAATTGAAAGGTAACTTGTTAATTCAGCAAGTAAATCACCCCATGAATTCCCGGGATTTACATTATTAATGTCATTCCCCACTAGTACTGCGAAATCTTTCATTTCCCCTCTTAACGCTTAACGCTTAACGCTTAACGCCAAACATAAGGTGCGCCACGATGAACTTACCAAGCACATCAAACTCCATACCAAAACCGCCGAGTATAAGGCGTCACCTTGATGTTTTTGTTATGTAATTTTCACTTAAAGTGCTTTATACACTCTTTCCACAATGGCATATCACCAACGCCTATTTGATCTACTATCGGTACTTGGCAAGTTGGCTCAGAGAGCTTACGCAATAGTTTTAACGTAATTAAACCTGGGTTAAATGCACATGATAATAGAACCTCAATAGCATCACTATACTTTGAGGATAATGCTATGATTTTGTCTTTATCAAATCCCGTAGAAAAAACGAACGTATTTTCATCTATTGAGGACATAAAGTTCCCTGTGCTACTTGCAGCTGGGTGAGTGTACTCGCAAAGCTCGGAATAACATTCATAAAGCTTTAAGCTCTTATTTTTATCTAGACTGTTAATATATTTAGCGGCACTTTTGGCTTGATGGCTGTCTGGGACATCCTCTTTTTTACCAACTCTGCGGGCGTGTGAGAAATGAATTAACTTGTCTTCCAATTCTTTTGAAACAAACCCTACCTTTTTCTTGTACTTTCCGGTAATTATTTTATTGATTTGCTTATTGTTTTTTGCTAGTGCCACCGGCACTCCATTGAAGGAGTCAAACGTGTCTGCAGCAGACTCAATCAAAGCTCTGAAACAAGCAGTATAAGGTAAAAAAAGATTGTTCTTATAAGAAGACTCCATCCCCATAACCCATTGATAATTGCGATATATAGATGCAACTGATGCGAAGTGAGCCCTAAATAAGATTTCCACCCAATACTGTTTTAGGCCAGTATAAAAATCCTTATACATCAATAATTCATGCTCTTTATGTGACATAAATTGATACTTCGTGATATCTATATTTTCGACAACACCAAATAATGTATTAAGCATATCTTGACCATTTTCGCCAAAAATATCACTTGTGAATTTCAATATGTACTCCTTTGATTGATGAAAGTTACATAACGCCGGGCATAAGGTGCGCCACGACTAACCAACCAAGCGCACCAAACTCCATACCAAAACTGCCGAGTGTAACGCGTCACCTTGATGCCTTTGTTAGTTGCGCAGTCTGTTTTTGCTAACCCAAGATTCATTTCGTAACCCACTTTTATGCGGCCACTGGAGTAACTTAGAAAAAATCTGATAATCAAAAACCTCATCCATGTCAGTCACACCTTCAAAGTAAAACTCATATTCTTCGATACATTTGCAATATCGCAATAACTCACTATTCACAAGTGAAATGACCTGCTTGGCATCCTCTTGCTTAATTTTCCATGGAGTAGAAACTCGACTATCAACGTTGATCTTGCCTTTATTACGTTTCAGGCCTACGTATATTGAGTTTTGTTTCTTCTCTTCTAGTTTACGGCTTTGAATTAACTCAATGAACTTGGGTGAAAAAAACTCTTGCTCCCTAGCTACAAAATTCCACTGTTTCTTAGGATGTAAATACAACAACTTAAGCCACTCATGCTCAAACTCAGCATCAGGATAGCCCTCATTTGTTTCACTGCTCCAAACATAATGATCTATCCAGTTTGCTTTTGATAGTTCCTCAACAGCTAATACAGATAACTGAAACGCAGAAGGATAAGAGCCATTCTCATATAAGAGGATTGAATCAAAATGTAGGCGCAAAACATTACGGAGTGATTCAGTTGCTAGTTTTTTTAATTTGTACTTTGAAATACCGTCTTCTTTCTTCATTACTTCCTCGTAGCAACTAACGCCTGCGATAAGGTGTGCCCCATTGAACCAGCAAAGCGCACCGAACTCCATACCAAAACCGCCGAGTGTAACGCATCACCTTGATTGCCTTGTTATACACATTTTTCAGAAGTTACAACGACCTACTGGATAAGGTAACTTCAGATTTTGAGGCTCTAAATCTGGAATCACATATTTGAAATCATTTAGAGTAGCCTCAAACATAATATATTCAGAGCTTGAACCAATATAACGCTCAGCAGCGCTGGGGACTACTTTGTATAGGTTACCAGTAAAATTCAGTGTGTTATTTGGAAGCACTCGTTCATATGAACCATTGATGCTGAGGTAACCAACTACCCCATGCTCTTTTAAATACTCTTGATTGGAGTTATTTCCCCACACAGGAGTAACACGGACATTATCGTTTGAGAATAGCTCGCCAACTTTGAACTGAACCGGTTCAAAGCAGTTCTTTTCAATTTGAATATCACCACAACCAAACAAAAGGCAGATAGATGATAATATCAATAGTTTTATATTGCTTACCACGTTGTTCCCTGTAGTGTATAACGCCTGCGATAAGGTGTGCCCCACCGAAGCAACAAAGCGCACTAGACTCCGAACCAAAACCGCCGAGTGTAACGCATCACCTTAATTGCCTTGTTATGGCAAACTCAAGGATTTGAATCACTTACCAGATACGCTACCGCTACAGAAATATCTGCTCGAACGCCTGCCAGTTTACCCTACCGATAAAAACCGAACAGAAATTGATACATAACTTCATGAACCAACTAGCAAAATCAGTAGCTACTGGACAAAGAATTGCTCTTTACCAACTTATATAAACCTGAAGCTTCGGGAAAATTTGTGACGATAGAAATCTGTTAGCATTTAGCCAATATTTGAAAGCTGATTTTCGATGAAGTTTCTGGCGTTTCTTACAGCGACAACAGTTAGAAAATCAAGTGTGCTGCGGACAAAGCCAGCCAAATTCACAGTTCGTTATACCGGAAAGTGTTCAGTTATATCGCCTGAGAAGATCGGCTTAATAGCCGCTAAGCTTGACCCACAGACCTTAAAGCGAAAGCCACGTTGCCAGTGCTTTTAAGCCATAACGCCTGAGCACATGCGCCCGTTATTTCGCAGATGCCCAAATTAATTACCTTAAACACCACCGCCAGTTAGTACTAAAACCGCTGAGTGTAACGGGTCGCCATGGTGCGATTTGTTATAACCATATGCACGGAAATTCAATTAACAGATAGGAGAGACCGAATGAACTCAAGATGCCGAACAGGGCTAAAGAATGATCGTCTTCTGTCATAACTTTAAAGAACACACTAATTCCACCGATAAAAAAACATAAGAATGGAATACTAAAAATCGTTGTTTCTATTTTATCCATTTCAAGTGCAAAAAACTGAGCTGTAACAGCAATGCTGATAAATGAAATCAACAATGCAAAGGCTAGATAACCACCACCCATTAACGTCAAACGCTGTTTAAAATTGATATGAGATTTATCTAAAACCCAATCTATTAGTAATGCAGACGTAACAATAGAACCTAGCCCTACTAACCAAAATATATCATTGAGATATTGATGGCTTTGTTGTGTAACTGATGCCATCATAGGTAGAGTAACTGCTGATGCTGTAACCAATAATGCAGCCATCGCAATTGCAATATTAACTTGTACGGATTCAGACCAATCAGGTGTTAGTTCCAAAACTGTTGATTCTGGCTCATTATCTTCCGATACAGCCGTTAAAGCTGACTCACTACTCATTTATAGAAATACCTATCAATTCAAAAATCTAAACTAAAGCAAGGTTATAACGCCCTGTTAAGGTGTGAGCAACGCAATACCGAAGCCGCCGCATACCAGCTTAAACACTAAACGCAACGCATAGTCAAAATGCCACGCGTTGCGAATCACTCTTAAACAGTTTGTTAGAAGATTTATGGCACGTCGAATATATCTTGCCAACTTGACGGAGAACCAGAGTAAAACATCTGTTCTTCAGAGCCTTCTTCATAATCGTCAGCATCCCAAGCACCAATAAAATCTTCAACCTGCCCTTCCGTCATGAATAGCTCTAAATTTAATGGATGCGGTTGCTTACGTCGTACATAGTCCATACGATGGCTATCTTCACCATCATGGAACTCGAAACCTTCAATTTCTATATTACATACTTGCTCTGCATGTTTGTTTAGCAGAACGTGATCATCCTTTGAAGTATTTTTCTTAACAGATGACTCGAGTAGTTCGGAGTTAAACTGTGCTACCTCAGCTAATAAAGTTGCAAAATATTCTATATCATAATCAAATCCAAGATTAGCATCTCCGCTTGCAGGTGCTTTATATGATATGAGTTCTCGCTGAGCTTTTAGCTGGTTACAAAAGCTCTTAACTTCTTTAGCTTTCTCTTGGTCAAACTTAGCAATCCAATCACACGTTAAACTAATTGCTTTTGCGTGAGAAATTTCTATGAGCTTACCATCTTCCCAGTCTTTATCAGGAAGCATAAAAACTACACCACGAAGCAAAGACAAAACAGCATAATATTCAAGGTATGGAACAACCACCCGTAGATTCGACTCTTGTGCAAACTCTCGCTGCTTTAACAGTACAGTCGCATTGAGGATCATTTTGGTGGACAAGTAAGTTCGTGAGGTCCACTGTGAATTAAGGTCTTCGTTCCAAGATTTGGTTAGCAGCGCATAGCGGCTAGCAATATCATTAGACGCTTTATTGAATTTTTTCTCGGTACCTATTGAGAATAACTCTCGATAACTATAATACCAATTACGCCCTGCAAAATTCATAGCTTTATTTTTACCCACCTTTGTTTGAATATTCTTCTGTAAAAACAGTCCATCAACCCAAAATTTTAATGCTCTAACAATTCGAAGAAACAACTTTTTTGCATTAAAAATGAACCCATATTTAAACAATTTTTAACCTTACTTAATTAAATCTTCTAACATTTTATTCTACGAACCATGTTCGCATATCTTCCATATAGGGAAGATATGCGAAAGAAATATGCGAACTTAGTTCGTATATCTCGACAAAGTTCCACTTAAAAGAAGAGCAAACTAAAATATCAATACGCTACCGCCCTCAAGAATGAACCTGCCTAAGTATGTTTTTCTGGGCATTTTACTGGTTGATGTACTTATTTCTTTGACATTGATCGGGTTGCGTAACTTTTAACTTTATCGAGAGGGTTTGAAACTTAGAGGTCTTACCAATTACTCGGTTCAAGAGCATCGTTGATTTGGGAAATCTTTTTAATATCTATAGGTAGAATGAGAAGTTTCTGCTTTGAACCGCGGGAGTTAACTTTCTAGTTAAAAGAAATATGCCGGATTTAATTTAATCGTATCGAGCAACATTATGCAATAAAACACATATACATATCAATACCCGCTTTTTCTTTCACTGGTCTCCTCATCAGGATTTAGGTTTAACTAACGTAAAGACCTACAGTTAAGACTAGCCCCAGGTTTTATTGGTCTTGGCGTAGCGTACCACCTGATAAACCGCTATATTTTCGTTTGTTAGCCACACGATAACTTCGGGTATACACTGAATGGGCAATTCTATTTCGTATCCGTGAGATAACGTTTCTATTTTTTCAGCTGTTTCAGGACCAAGAAATTCTGAAATAACATTTTTAAATACCCCTTCGAAGTCACGAACTTCAAAATATACACGGTAAACGTCTGAGGTATAATCCAATGGCGTTCCTATCTCCAAGGTTTCATACTCTGGGGTTGCATCAGTATTTTTCATCTAGCTTTATCCTTAACTCAGACATCTTTAAATTAGATTACCACACACAATACTAATCAGTAGAGAACTGTTGAATCTCAATTAAAATTTAAACCGTACGGACCCTAAGTAGTAAATGATATTTAGCAGCTCAGCTAAAGGTTTTCATGAAAAATTTGTTACATAGCATAAATGATAGCCAGCAATTTTACGTTTATAGTGACTGAACCGTGTCCGAATCATGTCCAGATCGTGTCCGAATTTTTTATAGAAACAGATAATTAAGACGAATTTCGATTAAAAAAGATTTTTTTTCAAAAAAAGACAGATCAAAGACTTAAGAAAAGGACACGAAACGGACATGATTTGGACACAGTATGGACATGATTCGGACAATCAAACGTTAGCGTTATTGAAAATAATATCAATAGGCAGAACCATTGAAACACCAATATCGCGTGTGACATATACATCGCCCGATCTTTCAAATTAAAATATTTTAATTTTTTAATTGATTAGAATAATTTTAATAAAGCTGGCTATGCCAGATTTTATCAATCCAAATTTTCGCGTCAAGGCACTTGTGGCAAAAATGTGCGTCGGGGGTGGCTGGGAGTGGATGGGAACGAGCTAGCGGGGGTGTCCCCCTAAGAAGCGGCAGAAAAGAGTGAGGGAAACTTGAAAATCAAGGTGGTTTTTACACATAGTAAGTATTAAAGTCACAGATAAACAAAGCTAGTAGTTATCATCAATGACAGTAATTAAAGTCCATCAAAACAAATTTCATTTAGATTAAATACAATTCAATTATGAACTGCATATTGTGTTTAAAAACGTCATAAAAGAATACATAATCAAATAATTGTTATATATTCTTCTAAGTGTCTTTATATTTCTAAATTTTTAGCTTTATAGTAGAATTATCAGTTGATTTACCTTTCACGTCAGCACCAGATCCAAAAATAAAATGTGGCGCCGCAGTAATTCTACTGCTTCCAGTTTGGTGTCCACGGGCTTTAAGCATACCAACACCACCCTTATAGCAAACCAGGTTACCGCTAAATCCCCTAGACCTTAATTTCTTGGCTAATTTTTTTCCAAAGGATTTTGAGAAGAAAGTGATGTTGTTGCCGCTGAAACAAGCAAGCACATGAATAGTAAGATTATAGTTTTTTGCATGTGTTAAATTATAAGCAAGTCTATCGGCTAACTCAGATGCGGTCCAAGTTACATGCTCTGCATCATTAAGTTTCCAACTAATCATATTTGTTGAAAACTTATGTCCATGTCCCACAACAAAGAGGTGGTCGTTCAAAGTTATATCTTTCCAATTCGCATTTCGACGATTTGCCCCGGTGCGAGTACGCCCTGCAGGCGAACAATCATCAAAAGGAAGTATTGAATCAGCTCTGGCCATCCTACTTATTGTATCTAGATGCCAGTTTTCATCTCTAAATGGTAACCAATAATAACTCATTACTTCGCAATACTCCGTTAATTGCCATCAAAACATTATCTCTTCAGCGTTGAGCCTAAATTCAATTTTATTATCACTTTCCTATAACTCTTCGCTTAAGTAGACATTTTATATTCTCTTGAATGTATGAAAAAAATCCATGTTTTTCGCTCAATACCTAACATCGTTAAGGTTGATATGTCATAGCTTGGCATAAACCGCAATCGTATTGATAAACGTTGGCAATAATAACGACATTAATAACAATAACCACGTCATAAATCAGACAAATACAGGCATCTTTATGTCAACATTCTAATTTTGAGTGTTTAAAGCTATCTTATTCCAAAAGTCAGTCAAAATGACAATGTATATGAAATCTGATAACTACAGAAGGTATCAGATTTTTTCATTGCTATAATTTGGTAATAATCAGATAAAAATCTAGAAACAATCACTCTGAGATCACAATAATCCCCTACGGCTTTAAATTGGTCTTGATTATCAACAGATGATGCTGTTCAGTCTTAAGCTGAAGTAGTATTATAGATGATATTTATATTAATAAGAGTTAATCTAAAACGTGTGGACATTTAACCCAATGTCATATCATCAACTGACGAACCCGTTAAAACAGCGAGCACGGAGACTCAAATCAACTGAGTGTGAAATTCTTCAGATGCTTATCCAACATGAGGGAGAGTACGTCAGCAGAGAAACGCTACTTAATGAAGTTTGGCGAGGCCGGGTTGTTTCTCATGAAAATATCGCGCAATCAATATCTCAACTTCGTATAGCACTTGATGATAACGGAAAAGAGCAGAAAGTCATAAAGACAAAACCTAAAGCTGGCTATATGTTGCTACCTGACCACATAGAGGTTCAACATACCCGACCTGCCCCAGAACTACCGGAAGCCACCGTTCCTTCATCAACCCTAGATGACAAAGATGTTGAACTAACGCTGCAACAAAAACTCATTACAACTTTACTGTCAGCAAAGGTAGTAAAAGATTGGCCATTTTACGCGCTGTTTATAATAGCAAGCATGAATATTTTTTATACTCACGACCTATTTTGGAATGCAACGAATCCGCCTGAATATAACACCACTACATACCAAACTAATGGTGTCATGTTTATCATTGATCACCACACTGCAAGTTTGAATCTTTATCAACATATAGAGAAACAACTACCTGAAAATATTCACAATGTAATGATATCCAAGAATCCTGACAGTTTTTACGTATCCTGTATCTTCACGAATAAAAAAACCGGTGAGAGAAACACAAAAAACCTATCGTTTTCCGTTGAGTTAAATTTTGATTACATTCAGGAGAAGATTGTTGAAAAGTGCAACTAAAGTATGTGTTGGTTTATATGCAACCATCTCACTATGTGTATTACTATATCTTACATATACAAATAATATCTATACACCCAAGACTATAGGGCAATTTTCTGCTAAAACTCTTTATTCCGATAAGTTTATCTATTCCACAGATGAAAATGATTACTATAAAGAAATTAACAAGATAAAAGAAAATATACTCGGTTTCCGCACGATTACAGCCTCAATTGCAACACTTGAGACTGATACGATTTTTCATACAGCCTATTTCGTTTTATTCACAAAAAACAATACATTTCTGTCTTATCCTCGTGATGACGACAAATACAAGGAGATGATTGAAACTGATATTGTAGAAGCCGCACAGCAACAATACCCTAAGCTAGAATTTTTCAAAGTTATTTATGAAGATGGTAAGTTTGTATGTACATCCAGTATCAACTCTCATACCACTACATGCAGAGAAATTATCCGGTAGTAAAATATCATGGCGTCAATTCCATTAAAAAAAGAAATAATCCCACAGTCTGTGATGACACCTCTTCTAAAATCATAGAGTGTGGATTTCTGCGCTAAGTATGAATGGCTTAGGTTCTATGTATGGCGAAGTCACAAAAATGCCAATTACAATATACTGCAAATACCTATGTAAAAATAACCACAATAGACATTCCTACTAAGCTAATAGCCACGCCACTGAAAAAACTACCAAGTGCGATCCAAATCTTCAGCATAGAGCGCAATTGCCCTTTTATACTCTAAAATTGCTGCCTCATCAGTGGTCTCAAGCAATAGATTCAGTAATAGCGCAGTTGCCTCTTTATATCGGCCTATGTTGTATAAACACATAGCGTAAAATGGTTTAGCCTCAATCGCATCAGGGTATTGGTTTATGATGTTCTCAAAAACAACTATCGCCTTTTCGTAAAAGCCTAAGCTTCTGTACGTACTAGCAAGTCCAAATAAGCCATCAAAAATCTCAGTCTCTGTTAAATGGCCATCCAACGCCTTTAAATAATGCTCGATTGCTTGAGCTTCTTTCCCCTGATTATCAAATGACCAAGCCATATGTAAATGTGCCCGACCTTTTGTCGCTGGAGTTGACAGCAGTGGCATCAGCAAGGCGCGGCTTGCCTCAAATGCACCTTGCTTTCGAAGTTCAATGGCCTGCTCTAAGATATCCTTCATTTTTATATACCCTTTTTTCTACTTGGTTACACCAATACCACTTAGACTGCTTAGAAATGCTAGGAGTTTCAATGAGTGGCAAGCCACTATTATCGCATAAACCGAAAACACTGAACGGAATCTGTCGAAATATTTGTACTACAAATAAATTTATCTCGATTATAAATAATTTGGTAAAACTCCTCATGCTCATGATTTAAAAGGTGTGCTTCACTAAAATCATGTTCAAAGTCGTCACCGGTTACATGCTCATGCGATTTAGTTTTAAGTGAATACACATCGTCACTCAAAAAAAACAGGGCTGACGTTTTATACGACCTTTTTTTAAGCGTACTTCCTATAATTGATGAATCCACATCGTAATAACCGAAAAGCTTCTCTTCAAACGTTGTCATATACTTATACGTCTCTATCCCTTTGGGATAGTGCACACGCTTTTCAGAATAAATGGTTTGATTTACCTTATCCCCTAGCGCCATCTCTGAGTATTCGTTGTTCTTATAGAGAATTACAGCAAGAAGAATAAATGCACACAGGATATATATCTTAATAAATATTTTTATCATACACGTCACTAATTAATGCAACTGCATTAAACAACAACTCATAAGTAACCTTCCCCCACAGGAACATCAACATGGTCCTTTTCACCCTCAGAGGGAACAAAGCTGCATTTGTGGGCACTTATGCCATTATTGTCATTTCCCCAACAGCGAGAGGAGCAATGACTTCTATTTTCTTCATTCTATCATGTAGTAGAAGTAAGGCAGTATTTGAAAGAGGCAAAACCTTTGGCAAACACGATATTCTTTGCCAAAATCACAAACAGCCACAACAGCTCTTGTAAGAACAAGGGTTTAACAGAAGGCACAAATGCGCCTATTAGTTACGAACGAACTAACTACGGAGTATCTTGCAATGAGGTATCAGCTTTATTGCCAACTGGCCATTTTCGTTTAGATCAATGAATATTGGAGCTTGGCAATCCAACCACCAGCACTGGGCTATCTCACAAACTCTTAATGAACTAACCCCACACATCAGCAGCTTATTCTGACAGAAAGTAGTATAGGCATCTTTTGATAAAAAGCTTTTCACTGGCAGTTAGTGGGCGAGCTTAAGCCAGACGTATTAATTGCAACAGATGTAAACCACAACTACGAAGCAGCACCAGGAATTGGTAACCGCAAAATGCCCCCTCTTAAGATGGGTGACGCCTTTACCATTGGCTGCGGCTCTGTTACCTAAGAATATACTAGCCAGAGGCGCATAATGACGCCTCTGATTTTTTCTTACAGGTCAACGCATAAACCGTCTTTTTTCATTATCGCATTCACAAACAAAGTGGGTCCGGTAATTTATATAGCTCAAAGCCTCGTCAATATTTATAGCATTGGAAGCGACTTGCTCAGCATTGGGGCAATGCGAAGCTTATCCTAAAGCTAGTCGCTTAACTCGTGCAAGTGAGTGCTCAAATATTACTTTTTTTATATTTGCGGGAAAGTTTTCCGGTAAACGCTTATCAAGGCGCTCTATCGCTGCTGGTAGCGCCACAACAAAATCATCAAGTATTTCACTCATTCGCTCTTTGCTGAAACCAACATCACTAGCAGTTGCGATAAAGTGACGAGCATAGATCTTATCGATTTGATATTTTTTGCCTTTTGAAGCTTTTAGCCCCATCGCCAACTTGAGTTTACGAATATTTAATCCTGAGCCACCGACAATTGGATAGGCTGAGAGTATGTCGTAAAAAGGAGTAAGCCGATACGCCCCACTTTGTTCCAGGAAAATTGAAAAGTTCTTCGCATGCCCATCGGTCGCTCCAACAATCCACTGGAACACCTGAAAACGCATAAAATCATCTCGGTCCTGCAATGCGTTACTAGACCCCATCAGAAGCGCCATGATCTCTTTAATACTCGCACCACCATCACTTTCATATTTAAGTGCTGACGGCTTACCCTGAGCCTGGCAGATATCTTCCTGAGGAAGCCTAATCAACCAACTCGAATCCTTAGCCCAACGTCTGTCAAAACGCTCGACAGCGATTGCTTTCATCTTGCCCGCGCGCACGATTTCAACTTCCGGCACCTTAAAGCCAAGTTCCCGGGCAAGCTCTATACACAAGAATTCGTTTTCCACACTGTCTTTCATATCCAAAGTGGCATGAGGCTGACGAATTTCACCGATAGGTAATTTAATAATGTGGGTCGTTGGAGTGCTGCCATGTGGAACACACCATGTTTGACCGATGCGTAGAAGTGCGGTTTTCTCTTGTGCACCGGCCACTGAAATCCTGAACTCATCATCGTCTTCAAGCATCCCGAGCGGCGCATTTGACATGTAAGCCGATAGAATACGCTCAAGCCGTTCTTCTGACAGCTCTTCATATTCCAGCTTTTTGACATTCTGAATGGCGTCCGGGGGAAGCAGAGTGATAGCTCCAACACTATCTCTCCCGATCATTGATAGTAAATCAAATGCCTGAGTTGAATCAGCATGATGCCTAGCAACAATCTTTGCTCTCACCTCAGGAAGATCTGGCAATAGATTATCAAAGTAGTTGATTACTGAGTCTGATGTGATCTTGTCATATTGTAGAGGCAGTGAAAGCGATAAAGCTCGCGCACGATGGCTGTTAATCCATTCTGGCGAGTATCGAAACTGATGGGCACCATTAGATTGTTTGATAAACTCGCCCACCAAATCATTATTCATGTAAGTGAATAACTTTTTCATCACCAATCCTCATCATCTTCAGGCTCAACATTGCTCTTTTGGCTTTGCACCACAATCTGTAACTCAACTTCCAAAGCTTGAAGAATTTTAAACAAGGTAATTAATTGAGTTTTATCTGGGTTATTTTCAAAATTAGAAATAGTTGATTGTTTAACGCCAACACGTTTAGCCACATCTTCTTGCGTCCAGTTGTGTTGAAGTCTAAGTAACCTTAACTGGTTAGCTAATTGTTTTGGGCTGTAAATCATCAGTAGATATCTTAAACCTTGCTATCCTCACCAAAGGATAATTAAGTTCATATCCTCTGTAAAGGATATGGAAGGCAATATCCTCATAAAGGGATATATATAGCGATATCCCCTAGTATGGATAAGATGTGCTAACTGCGCCAGAGGGTATGAGTGAAGAGAGGTTAACTGTCGCAGAGGTTTTGAATTACATCAGCCTGAATTTAACTCACAACGTGCAAAACTTAACCTGATATTGAAATTTTTTTAGCTACTGAAGTGTAGTAATAAGGTGTACGGATGTGATTACAGAGGGAGACTGACGGACTAATTACAGAGGGGCTTTATCGTTCCTGCGTACCAGTCTCCGCATGGAACTCTCAACTGTTAATCATCGCTAAGCAGCAGCTAGCGATGATTTTGCTCTATCTACTCGTAGGGCCACCGTATTAATTTTATGCCTTAGCCAAATACGCCGAACCGTAGACTGGCTTATCTCTATCCCGTGCTTTTTCCTTAGTTGGGCTGCGATTTGAACTTGACCCAGATGTGGATTTTCCAGTGAGAAGGTGATAACCGTCTCGTTGGATTAAAGAAAGTATGGGTAACACCCGATTAAGGTGTGAGGCATGCAATACCCAAGCCTCCGCATACCACCTTAATCACTAAAACCAACGCATAGTAAAAATGCCACACGTGCCGAATCACTCTTAAATTGTTTGTTAGTTGCCCATCTCAAAAGCTAGTGCTAACATTTGTACACACACCAACAAAGGAATACATAATGGACACTAGAATTCAATTTCGTGTTGATGAGGAAACAAAACGCCTAGCTCAACAAATGGCTGAAAGCCAAGGTCGCACACTGAGTGATGCTTGCCGTGAACTTACGGAACAACTCGCTGAACAACAAAGAAAAACATTATCTCACGATGCATGGCTAACTGAACAAGTAAACCTAGCATTTGAGAAGTTTGACTCAGGAAAAGCAGTTTTCGTTGAGCACCAAACTGCTAAATCTCGAATGGAAGAGCGAAAAGCCAGGATCCGCAATCGAGGTAAGCAATGATTTTATGGGAAGAAGATTCACTTAATGACCGCGAAAAAATCTTTGAATTTCTCTATGATTTCAACCGTGATGTCGCAGAGAAAACTGACAGCCTCATCGAAGCAAAAGTAGAAAACTTACTAGAGCAACCTCTTATGGGAGTACAACGAGATGGTATCCGCGGACGATTGCTCATTATTCCTGAGATTTCAATGATCGTATCGTACTGGGTTAAAGGCGATATCATCCGAATTATGCGTGTACTCCACCAGAAACAAAAATTCCCTATGGATTAATTACTCCATCTGGGGACCACCTTACCTAAACCATTGTGCCATTCACACTAAACTTACCTAGAATGAAAATGCCAAGCGTTGAGAATCACTCTTAAATGCTTTGTTATATTTGTTTTGCCAGTTCGACAAATTCTTCAGTAGCTTGATTACGCTTATAACCGAGCTTATGATAATAACTAACAAGCTTCTCATGTCGTCCGTCTTGTGAAGAACATACAGTTACATAAAGGAAAGTATTCTGTTGAGCATAGTTTTGCTCAACATATTGGATTAGGCTCTTACCAATTTGATTCCCTTTGTTTCCTTTAGCGACGTAAACTAAATCTATTACATTTTTTCCTTGCTGTTCACCAGCTAAAGCAAATCCAACACTTTCATTAGATTCTGAGTTAATGGCGATACAAGCAAAGCACACTGAACTTCATACCAAAACCACCGAGTGCTACGGCTTACCATGATTACTTGTTATGCTTGCAATCATATCGTGCAATTTACATTTTTAGAGTAACTATAGGCACTTTTGACTGCGTTTTTCTTGATATAGTGCTCCATGTTTCTCTTTCTCGATGCGTCATTCGAACCATTAATCCCTGTTGGCTCTGAAATTAAATAACCATATGGGCAAAGTTCATTAATCTTTTCCTCGAAAACACTATCGATTTCATTATTTGAGCTCGTTAGTTTCTTTTCACTAATAGCTATCAAATTGTAGCTGTTATCACTAACTTCATAGCTGTGCACCTCTATTGGTGCAACCTGGCTAGAAGTACACCCTGTCAAAAGTATCAAACTAATCAAAGCTGAAAGTTTCATTTTTCTCCTTAGAACATAATAAAGTATTAGGCTGCATGCCTGCTTTCACGTACCTACCGTACTGGTACTTAAGTGCAAAATACCCATAAAAACTAGACCATCTCAAACAATTGAAGATGGTAAGAGGTGCTTCATCAAGACGGGTGCCCATGCGAGCAAACGATGGAACGCGTCGCACCATCACCCGGCGGGAGCCAAAAGCAACAATGCGTCAGGTGATAGGCTCGAAGGAAGAGCTGTTCCGTATCTCTTCATAACTCTTAAATACCTTACATAACCAATCCAACTGCTTGCCATAACGCTTATAAAACAATCTTTTAATATCAATTTCTTTTGCGTCTGTTTGAAATGATGAGGCATAGAGATCAAAGTCTTCTAATACTTTTTTCGCAGCCAGACAGTCATCTTCATCATAGCTATACCCTTCTCGGCTAACCTTGCTGAAGATGTCGGTCAGAGCCTTACAGATGGAGTCAAAAAAAATCGTGGCAGCCTCTTGCGCCAGACCCACATAGCTATTCCGGAGGAGTGGCAGATATTGCAGAGACTCATCCTTACAGCCAAGCAGTGTGGTTATCGCCACTGGCATACCTTCCGAGCACTGAACAAGCAGAGGAAGAGTATTATCGTAGTCAGTATTTCTGTCCCACACTGAAAACTTAGCAAAGTCCTCCCGGCCTTTAGCCTGATAACGACGCACCATTGTTGTCATTAAGTTATTGGCCTGCTGCCTGAGGCCGGCAATCATCAGTGAATCATTCATCCCGAGAACCTCATCCAATAAACCCGGTCTCAACTCGGATTTTGTCAACTCTGCAGCCAGACGACAGTAAGCAAGATAGGCAGCGTGGTTATCGAACGCAGGAAGTATTTTTTCCAGTAGTGACTGCAACTCCACTTCTTGAAATGCTTTTGTATAACGGATTAGCGACATTACTCGCTTCCGGCTATCAGATAGCCACTGATCCGATTGCTGATGTGCCAGAGCCAGTTGGAGCGAGTCAGTATATTCAATAATGTAACGGTGATGACAGTTATTACAGACAGACTTCAGCCGACTTGCCGCCTCATCCAGCTCAAGCAATTTCAACTGTCTGAAGAGCTGCCGTCCTTGGTCACTCAACTTACTCTTTGGATCCAGCGTGTTTCCCCGGATTTGCTTAACAAATACCCGAGCCTTTTCCTTCAACTCCTGCTGCTGTACCTCTTTGGCTGCTTTCTCACAGAGGTAACTGTCTATAACAGACTGCACTTTGCTTTCTGCCCTTGCTATAACCAACCGGATCCGCAATGTCCGTGGGACAGGAAAAACATTCAGCTTATCCCCACTGCATTGCTTCAGTAATTCTCGGCATTGTTCGACAAGAACATCATTCATCGGCACCCGGCGGAGCAAACGGCGAAGCTGGCTGAGATCCCGACGGATGCTACTGAGCACAGACGCCTGTTGCTGGCGTTGCTCCTCTTCTTCCTGCCGGGCAAGAATCTCCCGGGCAGCATCCAGATGAGTTTTAGCCTGCTGCAACTGAACCGCCGTCATAACCCCGAACGGTAATCTTTCCTTAGGAGAAAGAGACAGCGAATGCATACTCATGATTTGGCGCTGATAAGTGATATCGATAGCTCCAATCGTCTCATCGACCTTGAAGTGCGGGTAGACCACCTCCAAATGCAGAGCCCCCTCAGATTCACTCTGGCTGATAGCAGCTTCAGATAACACAAATGCATTAAACTGAGCACCGTCCTGCCCTAACCTTTCTGGCGGCAAATCTTCGCAGTAATTAGCACCATAGAGCAACAGATGAAATGTCGAACGATTCTTCTCCTGACAATCAGGGCTGAACAGCCAGACCAAGTTGTATCCCAACTGACGGTAGAAGCGCTGACGAGCAAGGGCGGTTTCAGGGTTCAACCACCAACGGGTCAGTTCAAAGACCCAGTGATTACCATCCTTATCGCAACAGTAAATATCTGGCTTGCGGTGGGTATTAATCTCGTGGTCTCGCTTGAAGATATAAGGCTGCATTGCCACTGAGTCCGCATCAATACGCGGATCGCCGGACAAAATCTCCGCCACTTTTTCCTTATGACTGAGATGCCAGTCCCCCTCACCACGAAAGACTTCATTGTATAACTTACGCTGCTCACGATCAGGATGACAAAAAGGACAGTCTTCAACTTTCTGCTTATGCTCGAGGGATTTTGTAAAGTGACGGAAGTGAAGGCACTGCGAACCTTTACCTTCATGTGTCCCCCCAGCTAAATGTACGGGTACCAGGCAGTGCGCACAACGGTAACGGTTATTATCTTCTGCGATTTCCTGACGGGTAATCCCGTTAGTTAAATCTGAACCTTTTTTGATTTGTTCTATTAATCGACGGGCCAAGATAGGACGGGTATGAGTACTCAACAATATCTCCCAACCGTTATGATCACTGCGATAACTCATCCCCCCTCCCGGTAAGCGCAACTTAATAATATCAAAAATTTACAGCCTGCCTGTATATTTAACCCAGCGCGCCTTGCAACTCAAGTGATTGCATATTAAGACTTACCTGCCTACCCGATCCGTATCAAGTTATGAGCTTCAGCGCCAAAATTTATTTCGAATAAGGCCCGGAACAACAAAAATAACGTGACACCGTCACTATAAGAGTTCGACTGGCGGTCTCTTCCTCTCAGAAAGACGCTCAAAGAAGACCCATGACTTTCAGATTACTGAGGTTGCCAACATCGTAGAAGAGACCATCAAGCAGGGTATTTCATACTTTCAGCGGCTGAATCTAGTTGGCTGTAAACATGCTCGTTCTCCTTTTCTCATTCACATAAAATGAAATTCAGGCCCTTGTTCCTAAAGCGGCTCTCTAAAGAGAAAGAACTTAGATCAGATTATGCGGTCTCTCAGTTACTCCCAGGACAGACAGCCCACCGCTTGCCGGGCAATAACCCACAGATTGTCGCGGTTCTGCCTTCAGATTAACTATTTTCCTCTATTGTTCGCCCTTTTATATCAACTGATTTGATATTGCCCATATGGGCACTAAATTGTATATGCCGATTGGATATTTTGCCGTTTTCCTGAAGTAAAGGTCGATGTACTAACGCTACATCCAGAACATTTATCTGAACAATCAAATAAAAGGAAACAAAAATGGCCAGTGCATTACATGAGTTGCAAGAAACTCTGCTTAACCTCAAAAGCTCAGTAAACCTTTGGACAAGCAGCCTTAACAAAGCCGTTGTTACGTCCTCAAATACTGTAATGATTGATGAAAAAACAGTACTGAACAGTAACCTTGGCGGTCTGGGAGCCTTTGTTGGTGTATGGGAAGGACTGAGTGCGCCAAAATCGATGAACGAAATTGTTGGTTTGACATACCTAGACGGAGTATCTCAAGGGCAGTTTGCCAATAAAACAATCGAAACCAATCATGCCGGTGTCAATTTATTAGATGGCCTTTACAGCATTGGGCTGTTTATGCGCCAAAATGACGTTACTTCTCTGGTCGCCACCGCCATATTAAATCAGTCCACCCCGCTGAACTATCAGTCGACCTCTGTCTTTGTTCAAAACGCGACAACACAAAATATTAGCGTGAGATACCAGATACCTGAAAATCTTTCACCACAGTCACGTTCTGACTGGATTTACCTGTTTAAAGGTGATCAACCTGTAATGAATAACAGCGATTACTTACGCCATGTCAGCGTTGGTTCTTCTCCTGCAGGAGTGCTTAATATTCAAGTAGACGATATCGTTCTCAAACCAGGCAGTTATATTGTGCAATACAATCCTGGTCACTCATTAGCAACAGTGGGTGCCGCCTACTCGTTTGTTATTGAATAATCAGCTGTATTACAGTTGCTGAAAAGTGACACACCAAAATTAGCCGCACATCGGATAGAGCAGAGAACTATCAAATATTCGATTGCGAACATTATTGCACTAATAATTAAGCCGGCGATGTATACCGCCGGCTAATCAACTTTACGCTTCCTTGAACCTCTCCCCTTTAAATACTCGGACAGGATTTCCGCGTTCGAGCTGCAAGTGTGCCAGCCAACGCTCTTGGGCTTGAGCACTGACCTGCTTCTCCCTTAACTCAGCCAACTTGTGAGCCAGTAATGCCTTCGCAAGACGCTTATTCGCATGCTGACTGCGCTCCGTCTGAACCTTGACACTAATACCTGTCGCTAAGTGCGTCGCATGCACTGCTGAGTTGGTTTTGTTCACATGCTGCCCACCTGCACCGCTGGAACGGCACGCCTGGAAGGTAACTTCGCTATCTAAAACAGCGTCAGCGTCTTCGAATAAACGACAGCTGATAAACCAGTTCTTACGACCATGCTTAGGTCTCAGTGGACTTTTACAGACCCACAATACAGACCCAACCCAACGCGTTGTAAGAGTTGTTGAAGCATCGCCATCAAGCCCAACCAGGACTGAACGCATGGAGCCTTTCACCGGCCCTTCAAGAGCCTCCAACACCGTTATTGTCACCTTTTGCTGTATCGCTTCCTTCTCAAGCTGTCTTAGCGCCTGCTGAACAGCCAAACAGCATTCTGCTGGACCTTGCCCAGCACTGAGTTGCAACATCATCATCCCTGCGTCCCTCTCGTCTTGTAGGTCAACACAGGACGAAATCGGGCGACAATATCGATTAACCCAGCCTCGCTCATCGCACTGATCACGTTGTCGATAGATTTGTACGCCTGAGGCGCTTCCTCGTACATCAGCTCACGACTGCCGCAGATAACACGACCACCCAGCTCAGTACGCTTCATCTGCTCCACCGTGTACTTACACGATAGCCGCGCCTTGCAGCCACTGCGGATCCACTTACGCCCGGTGCCATGAGCCAGAGAACATAAGCTGGTGTCACTAGGTCGGGCTTGCACCAAATAGCTGTAATCACCACGAGAGCCAGGGATCATCACCATCCCTTGCTCTGCAGGTGTCGCCCCCTTACGGTGAACCCAACCTGAGCCAAGTGAATACGGCTCAACAAGGTTATGATTCACGTCCAGAACCATTTCACCACGAGTCTTTAGGTTTGATAAAAGCCTTCTGGCAATGAACTCACGATTAAGCTCAGCAAAGCGCAAAGCATGATTGTGACGCTCCACATACTCATGGAAAGCGTCCGAGCCAACATCCAGCCCTTTATGAGAATACTTATCTACATGCTGCCTGAGGATCTGCTCACCTAACCCACGTGAGCCGCTGTGTACCAGCAAACAGAGATGTTTAACACTCAGGTTTACCGCAGCGAGTTGCTCCGGCATATAGACTTCGTCAACCATTTGTAGCTCAGCGAAGTGATTACCCCCACCAATGGTTCCCAGTGCCGAATCAAACACACCAGGCATAACCTGCTTGTCTTGTTGGCGCTTCCTGACCATCTCTTGCCAGTCATCGCCTAAAGGCTGATCGATATTGCCCAATTGCTTTTCGAGCTTATCCAGCTTGATTTTGTGCACAGCTAGATCCGTAGACCAAACAGCCATACCACAGCCAATATCATTGCCTACTAGAGCCGGATAGATATACCCCTCACTCAAGAAAGCTGCACCGATCGGATAACCGCGCCCGGGATGCAAGTCAGGCATTCCCACAGCTCGGATCACACCAGAAAGTTCAGAGGTTTTGATTAATTGTTGGATCGCATCGCTTTCGATCCAGGTGTCCCCGCGTGCAACCAAAGAGGCTCGCGCAGAAACGTTTTGAATACAGTTGCCCATAGTCCAATTCCATACAGAATTTGAATAGATATATGTGGATAGACAAGCCTAAGGCTGGGCAACAAACAGAGAGGTTGGATTAACCCAGACGAGGCTTGTAAGAAGATTTATTACGTCGCATTGTCGTTCTCCTTATCAAGTTGAGTGAATATTAGTCGGGCGGATACTAACGTAATTGCAGTTGTTATGCAAACACCAACCACGGGCCTGAAGAGCTTACCAGCGGAGGTAAACAAAGTGTGTTTGAAACTTTCTCGGTACAAACTACCAAGCTACGCATAAAACTTAAAACAGGACAAAGGCGACTTAGAGTAGGTTGTCAGATCTAGTCGTGTTGTTAGTTTGTAATTGCTATCTACAACCGCATAAATCGAATACTTCTTAAATCGAATACTTCTCATCCAGATGCACTTTTCGGAATCTCCACATATTGCGTTCCGGCATGTAATTAACTTAAATTCATTTGCTTTCGTCATGCCAAACCCATTCAACATTAGAGTTTTTCTGGTTTTATGTCGGGTTTGGCTGAATGTACGACCAAATCATCCTTCAGATACTCCCCCAAACGCTGCCTGACGACTTTAAACTGTTTAGGTTACAGGTCACTAAAATATAATACCGGAAAGCACCAGAGGCTTTTTAGGGCGCTTCAGCGCCACATGGAAAATCTTTAATTCCTCCTGCGTCAGTTAACCATTGACTATACGTTCGATACGGACTTCCTTTTAAGTGTTAAAATCTCACAATAAATTTTGAAGTGTTTAAGCGAATTGTTGCTTGTAGTCGCTGATGGACATTTTGTTGACTTCTACCCGCTCGTAAATATTTACGTGTTCAAACTCAACACCTTCAGTCTTTGTCAATTCAGTTAACACTTTGTGCATAAGGCCAAGTTTTTTCAGCTTCATCCTATTGGTTGAAAGGCTTCTTCAATACGCATTGATAATTTCCAGCTCCCATTCACCAGCACACTTAAAATCACCACGTTTGTATCCTGATTTGGATTTTGGTTGTGGGACAGTCTTCAATAACCTGTGACGCCTCCCTGACTGAACTACCCACTTGATTTGATGCCACCTGATTGAAAAGTTATAACGTGGAAAAATCACCTGTAATTCATACGTGGTTTTCTCCGACGAATCGACCTTTCTTTGTGAACGTACAACTCCCCTTTTCGCAACATCCCTCATCCCCGCCTTCTATAACATGGATGTAAAACGAAATTCTTCATCAATTAAATCGTAAATATTTTTTTGTAGCTACGCGATTTTTTCCATCACTAAAATCCTCCCTCTAGCAGTTTAATAAATAACACTACTAGTCTACTGAAGTGACAAATGACCACCTATTTGTCTCTAACAAAAAGCAGCAACTCTATTTGTCTCTTAGAAAATGACGAGTCTATTTGTCTCTAGCTATATATTAAAAATGTAGTTTGTTTTTTTGACGATAAAATGCCAAATTTCTTCAAAAAAATGAGGCTTTATTATGGATATAGCGACAAACAATTAAGCTAACAACTCAACCATACTAACCAATTTTAACCATTGGAGGTGTGTTACATTTCAATATAATCGCAAAGAAACACATTCAATAAAACACCCTTCTGAATTTTTCTCTTCTGAATTTTTCTCTTCTGAAAGTTAACATTACAGTAATCACAGGGTGAAAAAAATTGTTAACTTAGCCAGCGAATTAAATACAGGCTAGATTCAATCGTTATATTAGCATTTTACAAATTCTGCATTGGGTGGTTTTAAACAGCACTCAATTAAAAATAAAGCTTGGAGATTTAGCATCTACGATTGCATTAAAGATGTTGGCATTATTGATTTTACCACCGTGAAATCAATAACATTACGTAAATCAAGTTCAAAAAAACACTACAATATGCGTTGGATTTAAATACATTATCATTGGTTAATAATAGCAAAATGCAATACGACCTAACTGATAATTATAGCAATGAACAGTAAAATCCACAGTGAAAAGCTATAACTCTCCATTAGTTTTTATAGTTATGTCTTAGTGTACTTGCCTTCCAAGATACAGATTTTGGGTACGGATTATTTTCCTATTTATAGCGATTAGCGTTAGGAGCACCTGGCTCTGAAACTCACAATTGGACAATAGTGAGTTAGGACAACCACTTCACTCACTTGTAAAGCATAAGAATGTTTAACGACCAACCTTGCAAGCCTACACACTCATCCCATGTGTAGAAAGTACAATAAGATACTTGTCTTTCCTCAGCTCATTTGACTACGTGATTCATTGTTTTTATACACATAAAGTTGCACAATATTCTCAGTGTGTTTTTATTTGAGAATAATCAAATGAGTAACTTTATCTATCAAGGTGGTATTGCAATTTCTGAGGATGACTTTCAAAGTCATCTAGGCTCTTTATGCCAATTAGAAAACATTGGTGTTCTTCTTGGTGCTGGTGCATCCGTAGGATGTGGCGGTATGACAATGGAAGGAGTATGGCTTGATGCAATAAACTGTTCGCCTGATCTACTCGATGAATTACTTACTTTTAATCTCATAACTCAAGAAAATATTAATAATAAAGATGTAAATGTGGAGCAACTTTTAGATCAAGTAACTCAATATTTATCGGTATACAAAAAGACAACACCATTAAACATCGAAACAGATTTTGAGTCCCAACCAGTGGGCAAGCTTCAGAAAATCCTCCTTTGCTTATATCAATCAGTAACTAAAGCTGCACTACTGGTAAACCAAGAATCTTTTGGTGATGAGAAATTAGGGTCTCAAGACAAGTTCAAATATCACAGAGAACTGCTTGAAAAATTAATTTCAAATCGCCAGCCAGGTCAAGCAGCCCCGATGCTTTTCACCACCAACTATGATCTGTCATTAGAATGGGCAGCCGAAGAAATAGGCATCCAACTTGTTAATGGTTTTTCTGGACTTCATACGAGAACTTTCCAACCCCAAAATTTTGATTTGAGCTTCAGAAACGTTAATGCAAAAGGTGAAGCCAGATTTGGACACTATCATGCTTACTTGCATAAATTACATGGCTCATTGTCATGGATTCAAGAGCATAACAGTGACATTAAAGAAATCCCCTCTGCTCTGGCTAAAAGTCGCTATATTGATCCATTGCTAAATGGAGAGCCTGTTTATGACAAGCAATTCTTAATTTATCCAGGTGCGAATAAGTACCACCATACAATCGGCTTTGTATATGGCGAGATGTTTCGTCGGTTTAGTGAGTTCTTATCAAAGCCTCAAACAGCTATCATCATCAACGGATATGGTTTTGGTGACTACCATATCAATCGGATAATTCTAGGTGCACTACTAAACCCATCTTTACATATTGTTATTTTTTATCCTGAACTTGATAAAATCTCGGTAGATGCCGAAGGTTTAAGCGAACCTCAAAAGTGTATTAAAAAGCTCAAATCACTGTCATTGAATCAAATTACAATTGTTGGTGGAGGCTCATCTGCTTACTTCGATTCATTTGTTAAATACATCCCGAAACCAGTTTTATTCCCTCGAGATACTTCAACGCAAGATCTTGTAGCTGCGATCAATGATTTAGTTCAAAGTGGAAATCAGATATGAGCATTGAGACTATTGATTCTATTGGGTATGTGGTTGCTCTTGAGGGAACGAAAATTCGCGTTAACTTACTGGAAGGACATAAAGGTCAATTAGCATCTCACCGACGCGGTATAAGTTCTGTTTCTCAGCCAGGTGATTTAATTGGATTAGATGCAGGTACTAATCTTGTGATTGCCAGAGTTACAGACATGGCATTTGTTGATCCTGATAAAGCCCACTCTTCTAATGTGGGGACGATGAATGTAATTGACACTCCTTTAAGGCAACTCATAGCGTATTCCATCGGCTATGTATGTCAGGATGGCGATAATCGAAAATTTATTTCTGAGAGTTGGAAGCTACCTACGCTAGGCGCGAAAGCTATTCCACTATCGAGCGACTACCTAGAAAGTATCTATGGTGTGAATGAAGATGAAAAGAATTCCACTGTTGAGCTAGGTCGAGATTCTAGAACCAAAACAACGAAAATTAATGTAGGCATCAACTCGCTACTTTCTAGACATCTTGCCGTGCTAGGCAGTACAGGTTATGGAAAATCAAATTTCAATGCTTTGTTGTCACAAAGAATTCGTGGAAAATTCAAAAGTTCTAGAATCGTTATATTCGATATAAATGGCGAATATGCTGATGCTTTTATTGGGCAAACACGAGTTAAGGAGACAATCTTAGGAAGTGTTCCACCTTCTCCCGCTAAATTATTCTCGCCTTTAGCAGTACCACCTCCGCCCCCCGAGGTTTTTGACGGTAAACACCCTGTTTATCATCGAATCCCCTATCAAGCATTTGGCTATGCTGGATTAATCAAGTTACTAAGACCAAGCGATAAAACGCAACTACCTGCACTACGAAATGCATTGAAATCACTCCATATGGTTTGTGCAGACTCTAATAGCTCCATATGGACTGGAGAAACCATATCACCTTCAACCACTCAAACTTGGTTCGAACTAGTTGATGATTGTCGGCAAGACGGGCAAGAGCAATTAAGCCTGTGGCTGAAAAAGTTGAGAAGTAACGCAATACCCCCCTTTCAAAAATGGCCTCCATTTAAGTCACTAGCTAACCTCGTCGCAGAGTTCGGCTGCCAAGCATTCACACCTAACGGCGCAAGTAAAAGGGATGCTTTTAGCTATGGTAACGTATTACCATTAGTTAAGATTATTCAACAACTCGCCGATGACCCACGCTTTAATAATGTAGTTAACCTATCAGGTGACCAAGCTATCAACAATCCTGCAAGTATGTGGCAAGAAGAAGTTGAAAAAGAAGTCGATTATATTTTTGGTAAAAAAGTGGGGGAAGCACAAGATTGGGATGTCCATATCATTAATTTAAAGAACATTGCAGACGACCATGCCCCAATGATCTTAGGTTCACTTTTAGAAATGTACTCAGATGTGTTATTTCAAAGAGGTCAATACAACAATTACCCCACACTGCTTCTTTTGGAAGAAGCCCACCACTACCTTAGAGACCCTTTCGCTGAAGAAGGAACTCAGCTTAAAGCATACGAAAGACTTGCAAAAGAAGGGCGTAAATTTAATTGCTCATTGCTCGTAAGTACACAGAGACCATCAGAGTTATCTTCAACTGTTCTCGCCATGTGCTCGAACTGGATCTCTCTGCGTTTAACTAACGAGAGGGATATCAATGCATTAAGATATTCAATAGAAAACGGCAATGAACATACACTTAGTGAAATTTCAGGTTTGCCTAGAGGTGATGCTATCGGTTTCGGTTCAGCTTTCAATATCCCAATTCGCTTTTCCATTGATGAAGCTGCACCAAAACCAAAATCTTCAGATGCTGCATTTGCATCAATATGGTCATAAGTATCTCTATTGGAATATTGGCTGTAGTTGCCAGACTTAATAACAAGTCAAAATTGATTAGCATTTGTATGGCACATTAAAACTAAAAACTCGTAGTAGTTATGTCGACCTAAAACGTTTTGGGGCACTTCTGAGTTACGATGTGCCAATTGTGAAGTTTCTGGACAAAATCGTGCCAGTGATGAAGCTGGCACGAAACGGGATGAAACTGCGCCAAATTTTAGCTGTTAGAGCCATAACCGTTTGTATGGAGTCTTTTTGTTAAAATTAAAAGCTTATTGCTTACTCACTTTCACGTCTGCCTCCAGTGATAGAGTGAGTTGCGTTTAGGCTCGGAATTTTCTGTTTTTTGTTAATTTAGATTGGGCGAATGAGCTAGACAACTTTGTTGCTTGAGAGCATTGACTGCTAACGCGGTCTGAATAGACCTATAACGTTGTGATAATGGACTCTATTAGGCCCTAGAATAAACCACAGAGCGAATAACTTACGCAGTGTTTCGCCTATAGCGAGAAGGATAAAGGAAATTAGGTGATTGAAGTATAATAAAGAGAGCTTAGGTTAGTGGGCCTACCGAGGCCAAAAAGCTTGCCCCCAGTGCCAACGCTACATCAGCGACTGAAGCAACCACATATTTTGCGTACATTTTTGCTTTCCCCATATTGCTACCCTCCTTGCCCGGATTTTGGCCAGGCTCCAATGTTGTTAGTACACGATTCTTCACATAAGAACAAACGATCAACAAAGTAACGGCAGCTGAGGACAAGACAAGATGGGCAGGATTTGAACCCACACCACTAACCACTAACCTAAGCACTCGAAATCAAGATAAATATAACACGATAAACAAGATTTACAATGGGATAGCAATGATATCTATTGGTAATTAGTACAGATATGGCCACTACACCTACCTCTTATCGCTTCACCATACCACTACATAGAGCTATAAAAAGTAGCTCCCTGCTCAGAATTCACTGCGCTGCTTAGCGCATCATTCCGTTCACCTCTTTGACCAAAAATTCCCTCAACTCTGTGATTTAGTTCACATCACACTGCACAGAATAATCCATGCTTATGAGTTAATAGGCATAGTGAAAATGATACTCGCAATAAGTCGACTCAAGCTTGGGTAAAGTCAACGTTATGGCTATCACGTATGGTTCTGTCGTAAAACGAAATCACACTATCTCTAATTGGTTAGCTCATTAAGTGGACGTGATTGCTTGTCGTGAACAGCGATTTAACGCGGCTGCATTTGGTTCAAGAAACAAAACTTTTAGCTAATATAAGGGATTAACATGAAAAAATCTGTTCTGATATGTTCCAGTCTAATCGCTGCTTTATTCGTTATCTACATCAGTTTTGAAGGCGTCACGGCACTAGTTAACAAGCTAATGCCGCCTTTAGATACATACTCGGTACGAAAGGCATCAGTAGACAATAACTTGCAAAAATTAAAGGACAATCGGTTTAGTCCAGAACTTTGGGTTTCCATTTCAAAAGATGACTTTGTGGCAATTGCTGATGAAAGCATTCAAAAATCAAGAGCTATGAATAAGATACAGCAACTTGATATTGAAGGGCTGTCAGATATCTTTATCAAAGACTATAAACTGAAGCTCGTAGAGCAAGGTATTGAGATAAATATTGATGCTACTGTGACGATAGATGCTCTTGAACTTCCTGTTTATGCATATTTGAAAGGGCTTCTTACGGTCGATCCTGGCATCAACAAAATCGCTCTGCGGCCTTCAATTCACAGCTTACAATTGGAAGCTGTGAACAAATTTAGCGACCGTATTATTAGATTTAAAGGCGTAGATGAACCGGTTATCTCCTCTATATCGTCTGTACTAGATTTATTCATTGATAACATTAATGGCATGTTTTTGTCTGACCCTATACCAGTCCGGCTTGACCTTGATTTCTTCGAGCCTATCAAATGGTCTGAATTAGAAAATGTACCACCGAATATAACGGTCAGCGGTGACAGTTTAGACTTAAACCCGCAACGGGTAGACATGGCATTTATCATGACTCCCAAAAACTTAAATGTCATCGCGTCTACTGTGAGCAAGGGATCCGAGAACGCTCCATTGGAAGCCCAATCCGGTATAACTGTGGAAGATTTTTCTCAACGATATAATGAGTTAATTAGTCAGGCTGAGTTAACCCTCAAAGATAAATTTGGGCTCACAAAGCAACTGAGATCAAGTACTACTATTGCAGCTATCGAGAAAAGGGCTGTGTCAGGCTTGATTAACAGAAATCTCGCACATCTCGATTTGAAAATTGAAGCTAAACACATTCTCGATGTTAAAGATGGCTTTAAGGAGAAAGTCAGAATTGCTGACCGCCTAGAACTTCCTAACTGCTCTGGACTGCGTAGACCTTTTGAAGGGGATAGTTGCGACTATTCCTGCAGTTATTCTAGTATGTGCGATGGATACGATTGTGGATGGCGCCATCCTGACGAATGCATTGCAGAGGCTGCATGCAAAGCAGAAAGAGAAACAAGAAGAATCAATTGTCAACGCCGTAAAGCCCAATGTAAAGTTGATAGGGAGTCGAAAAGAGTAATTAATGACACAGAAAATGAGATACGCGTTGCAAAATGCAAGACAATCCGAGAAACAATACGTATCGGAGATCAAGCACTAGAGGTTGTAGAAGTTAAAGGGCATTACAAGATAGAAAACAGTCAAATTGTGGCAAATCTTAGAAGCTTAGCTGTATCAGATGCATTAACAAAAGCAACTATACATGGTGCGATTCAAGTATCAGTCGATAGCAACCTTGACGTAGATGTAAATCCCGAGGGCCTAGGGCATATCGCTTGCGTGTTCAACTTCAACCAAGAACTAGATACTCATGCGGAATATAACAACCCGAGCCAACTTGTAGTTGGCGACATGTCGTTTGTGAATAGCGCAAATAAGTTAAAGCTGGTGATTACGACTAGAGAGTTGGAGCTTCAGGACATAGAGCTGAGTCCTGCTCCTTATAAACAACTGGTAACTGACCCCAAATTTGCGCTTAACTGCAGCTTCCTAACTATGGCCATGCCTGTTTTAGCTGGCGCTGATCTGTTGAACAAGGAGTTAATCACAAAAGGCGATCCAAATAACGAGCTTCAAACTATGTTTGGGCGGGCAAATTACACAGTCGAAAGTGAGGAGTTATCAATATCTATTAAACCGATAGAGTTAGGTATGGATCGCTCTCTTTCACCTAGTGTTGGCGAGAAAGCTATATACTTTACTCTATAGTGAGCAAGGCTAGTACCAGTAGATAACTATTAAACCAAATATGTACCTATCAAAAAGGGAGCCCAAAGGCTCCCTTGATTACTAATAACTTATTTTGTTGATAGTAGGAAAATTCAGGTATTGTGCTTCCCAATCACCCGATCCAATTCATTCAGCATCGCTCTAGGCAAACGACCAGACTCATACGAGAAATTCCGTCCCTTCACCCGTTTGCGGACATAAACGCCTTTGGTCTCAAAGTCTGCGATAGGGGTGTCCAAAGCCTTGTCGCTATCCTTCTTCGCCGCGGCAATTTTCAGCTCGCATTTCACAGCGTTGATCAGGGCATCCTTTTGCTCATCGTAGCTCTGTTCAGGCTGAACATTGACAGAGGCAACGCTGATTTTCTTGATGAAAGCCGTCAGGCCTTTGCTGTCTATCTAACACTCATGTCCCGAGTCATTAGGTATAGTAAGTCAATACGCGATGAACAACATACGAGTCATACGAGTGAGTCTTTACTCTAACTAGAAAAGGGGCATAAACGTGCGAGGTGAAGTTAACCATTCGTAAACCAGATAAATACATCATGTGCTCGAGCATCAATTCGCAGCAATGTACTTAAGGTTTTACGAAGTAGATGGCGCCTTTTACAATTTCTAGCTCTTCTGCTTACTCCGCGTGTTGCCGCTTCAGCTTGGCGACTTCAGCTACTCACTCAGTTTTCAGCGGCTATTAACCTCCTGCAAAGCCAGCAATTCTGATGAATTACCAACCAAACGAAATAGCCTATGGTTGTCAGGATTCATCACTAGCGCTAACATATACTGTATACATAAACAGTATCGGTACATTCAATGTCTGGTTTCACAGGGTTTGAGAACCCAACAACCCCATATCGAGAAAAACCACTGAATTTGGGTGATATTATCCTGCGCCCTGCATCTACGTTCATCTATCAAAAAGCTCATTCCGATAGATCGGTCCTTGTTCGTAAAGATGACTGGGTGGTGGTTGATGCGTCCATGAAACCGGAATCGACGGATTTAGTCTTGGCTGAACAATATGGCGAGCAATCAATTGTACCTTTAGCCAAAATCCATAACATCCAATCAGAATTAACCGTGATAGGTACCGCCACAGCCATTATCCGTCACCACCGCCCTGCTCCACCGCTACCTAAAGGTAAACTGCAGCAAGAACTTCATGCCGCACTTATTCCCATGCCGGCCGCCGCTTTTTTATCAAAAGCAAATGGTTCACGGATGGCTGGTTTAGGAGTAAGGGACAACTCATTGCTTATAGTCCGCCGTGATGTTGATTATCAGCAAGGTGATCTAGCGGTCGTATATGCCGACAATGCATTTCAATGCCGCCTGCTGAACTTATCAAATGGCACACTCGATGACGGTTTGGGTATCCAAACACCAATTACAGGACCACTGGCTATCGAAGGGGTTGTTACAGCTTCAATCTCGTTTCAGCGACAAGTGATCCCACAATGGCAGGCTTAATAGCCATCCTAGATGGTACCCGCTTCTATGCCTCAGCCAGTGGTATTCTGCACCCTGAATACCGCGAAAAGCCGGTAGTTGTCACAAGTGGTAACCAAGGAATTATTATTGCAGCGAACCGGCTTGCAACGGACAAGTGTGGCCTGAAAAAATTCAAACCTGTATTTGAATACAAAGACAAAATAGATACGCTAGGCGTACAAGTACTTGAAGCCAACTTTAACCTGTTTGGATATCATTCAGAACAATTCCAATCCATAATCAAAAGCCATTTCCCAGAAAGCAGCAGTTACAGTGTCGACGAGGTGTTTTGCCAGATGCCTTGCCACATCAATGCGTTACATTATCTTCAAAAGGTTAGGCGCAATGTCTACAAGCTCACCCGCACCCCCATTGGCGCAGCGGCAAGTCACAACTGCACACTGGCTAAAGTGGCAGCCTGGGCATCAAAGAAGCAACCGGGCTATAAAGGCCTGTGCGTACTAGAGTCACTCCCAGAAATCGACCGGATACTCTCAACAATCCCAGTTGGAGATTTATGGGGTGTCGGCCGGAGAATTGACGCCCGGTTAAAGCACATGGGTATTAATAAAGCCATTGAACTCAAACATGCCGATGTAAAAAAGATGAAAAAGGAGTTCGGCAGGCCTATTACCTCATTGATTGCTGAACTGCATGGACAGCGAATCTTTAACTGGCGAAAGCCCGATGAACTACACATCAAAGACATGATCAGCAGCACCCGCAGCATCAAGGAACGACTGCATAGCGTCGAAGAATTACGACAAGCATTGGCGTACCATGTCCATGAAGTCTGTGCCAAGGCACGCAACCAACAGAGCAAAATCAAGACGATCCAGTTCTTCTGCCGAACATCACCTTACGATAATCAAAAATATTCTGGCGGCACATGCGTGAAACTGGATTATCCAAGCAGTGACACCGCAATGTTTTTGAAGTTACTCTCAGAGGCCATACCCAGACTGATACCACAGAAAGGAACGTGGATACCTTTATATAAGATAGGCGTCACCGCCCTTGAAGTGACCGATTCCAGGCATGATCAAGGCGACTTATTTGCCCCTATTGAAGACACGAGGAAAATGTCAGCGCTCGATAGCATTAACGCACTTTTTGGTAAAAACACACTATTCCTGGGCGCCAAAGGCACAGGAACCACAGGGGAAAGAATGGAGTCAGGCCAGCTCAAAAACCCTCACTCCCGATGGAGCGATGTACCCACTGTCTTTTGCTAAAAAGGAAGAGTTAACTAGAAGGCCATCACTCTATTCATAGAACAATCACTCGCAACAGCCGACCAGAGGCCTTCATCAGTGCGAATGTGCCAGGTATCGGGCGTTTAGATTAGAAAAAGTTACCGAAGCGACAATGAGGATTTGCGTTAACCGAACTTTGCAGCAAAACGTTCAATCAAGAAATCGAGGAACAAACGAAGTCGTTTCGGCTGATACTGACGGCTTAAGTATATTACGTTCAAGTTAGCCCCCGTAGAAGAAGTCGACGCGTTGAAATTCTTCATATAACCATTGAGCACCGTAACTAAGCGCTGCTGCTTGATATCCTCTTGTACGTCGAGAATCGACTTCAGCGCAATACCTGCCCCACCCAATGCCCATTGGCGAATGATCTCACCATCATCGGAGAAACGCTTTGGCACTACGGTAACCACATTATGTTGCTTTTCATCTTGGAAATGCCATGTTTTCAGCTCTTCATTGCTACGCACCATGGCTAGGCAATCATGTTCAGCTAAATCTTGTGGCGTTATTGGCATGCCTTTCTTCGCCAAGTACTGAGGAGAAGCGCACAAGACACGTCGACTGGAAGCGAGCTTACGAGAGATAAGGTTGCTGTCTACCAACTCTCCGTAGCGGATTACGATATCTAGCCCCGACTCCGCCAAATTAGATAAGTTATCGTTCAAGTATAAGTAAGGTACCACATCAGGATATTGCTCACTAAACTCCGACAATATCGGTGAGATGTATTGTTTACCAATATCTCGAGGAGCGGAAATTTTTAACGTTCCGCGTACTTCTTTCGTTCCCGTTTGGAGCAGATTTTCCGTCTCTTTGACGCTGTCAATAATTTCCAGGCAAGCTCGATAATACATACTCCCAGTTTCTGTCAAAGAAATGTGCCTTGTACTGCGATGGAGCAACTTAATCCCATAGCGATCTTCCAGCGCTTGCAGTCTTGCCGTGACAGTTGCAGGAGATAAACCTAACTCTCTACCTGCTGCTGCTAACCCTTTATTCTTAACGATACTGGCAAACATCGTCATATTAGAAAACTTGTCCACGGCCTCTCCTTTAACTTTATTATTCGGCTGAAGTGAAAAGTGAATTCGAATATCACCTAATTATCATATTCACTCAATTTAATATACTAACTTCATAAAAACGACATTAGAGAAACAAGTTATGACAGCAGAGAAAACGTCTTACGTCGTATTAGGTGGCACATCAGGCATTGGTGCTGAACTTGCCAAACAACTAGAGAGTGAAGGCACCATCGTATACGTTGCCAGTCGCAAAACAGGATTAGACATCAGTGACGAACAATCGGTGTACCACTACTTCGAAACCATCGGTACCTTCGACCACCTAATCATAACAGCAGGCTCTTATGCGCCAGCAGGCAAAGTTGTAGATGTTGACGTCTCCCAAGCGAAACACGCCTTTGATACCAAGTTCTGGGGTGCCATTAATGCCGCGAAACACGGCGCACGCTACATCAAGAAAGGCGGTTCAATCACTCTAACTTCAGGCATATTGTCACGCAAAGTCGTAGCCAACACCTACGTAAAAACAGCCATTAATGCCGCAATCGAAGCGACCACCAAAGTATTAGCAAAAGAGCTGGCTCCTATTCGTGTTAATGCCGTCAGCCCGGGGTTAACCAAAACCGAGGCCTACCAAGGCATGAATGAAGACGACAGAAATGCCATGTATGAAAGCACTCAAAATAGCTTGCCCGTAGGAAAAGTCGGCGAAGCCAGTGAAGTGGCAAAAGCATACCTGCTTCTTATTCAAAATACATATATGACAGGTGCCGTGATTGACGTCGATGGTGGCGCTCTGCTTGGCTAGCGCTTGATTGATACCCTGTATCAATGCTTGCAAAAGCTTGGTGCCAATGGATTCAAGCTAAATAAAAAAGAGACTCCCCCATGAAGAAAAACAAAATTTTAAATTCAATTCAGACCACAGCTATAGGTATCGCCATGTTAGTAGGTAGTACAGTTCAAGCTCATGAAATTACACCCGAAATTTTTGTCAGTGCCGTTCCATCAGCACATACAGAAGAAATTAAACAAGCAGCCATGAACTACGCCAAGTTTTGGGATACGGGCGACGAAATATATGCTCGTGAAGCTTTGTTTGAAAACTTTAAAGATATGACTCCGCCAGAAGGTAGAAAAGAAGGTGTTGAAGGTGTACTGGAAGCCTCTCAAAATTTCCGTAAAGCCGTACCTAATTTACATGTAGAAGTTGAGCATTTACTCATAACTGGAGACTTTGCAACGATTCGATACCGTTTTAAAGGCAACTTTAACGGCAGAATGGGAGATATTATAGGTCAGGGACAAGTTGTTGACTTTCCAGCGGTTGATATTTATGAAGTACATGACGGTAAGATCATAAAAAATTGGCATTTAGAAGACTATAATACTTTCTTTTCTCAAGTGAAATAATCTCAGCTATCAGCTCTTTTCATAATTGTCAGCAGGATCTAGATAATATTCATGTTTATGATGAGCTGAACTGTCAATTCCAGACAGTACATAAAGAATACTTGTAAGCGCACTATTATCTCTAGGCATGCTTACACTAATTTATTTAGACAGTAGAGATAATCCATATCAGCACAATATAAAACTGGTTAATCGCAATATTTAAAGCCAACAATTAATTTTTCATATAAGTACGTTGAATGAGCAATTATTCAAATATAACTTTGGATTTGAATATAAATCAGCTCTCATATTTAAATTACAATTCAAAAGGAAGAATTATGTTTAACAAAAATTTATTAGCTATATCAATAAGTGTAACCATGTTAGCTTCTCCTGTGTGGGCAAGCTCGGATTTTGATTCGACTTCTACTCGATATGAGACTCTGCAACAAAAGCTAGTTTCACAAAATAACAAACTGGAAATACGATTATTTAATGGAAGTGGAATGAATTACGGGAATGGCCACCTACCTATTAATGCTAAATTACAGGATGAGGACTCACGGTTAACATTGACTTTTGATCATGTCTATTATCGAAATGTCGATTCAATTAAGAATCTTTTGATTGCGCCAAGTGATGGTAGCAATAAGATAACAGAGCCTGAATTCAATGCGTTTCTTTACCATACCATTGCTCCGACGATCTCCTTAGTTCCTTATTCCTTTGAGGCGAATAATGCTAGAACGGAGAAATCGTCTAAAATTCCTGAGATCACATGCTATCTTGATGGTATTAAAGATGCAACTACTCAAGAATTACTTGCATTTAACTCTGATTATTCAAACGATAAGCGACTCTCTTTCACGTACGCTTGTCCTATTGATACTAATTATGTAGATAATGATACTTTCTATAATATATCGTGGAATGTGCCTAGCGATGCGATGTATAAGTTTTATAAGCCGGCTGAAAAAACACAATATCGACTCGCACTAACACGTGGCGATAGTAATTTTGCTCGCAGTGACGTTAATAATTTAACACCTCGTCTATTTATGAATATGGCTTTAAAAGATGTTGCGGTTGGCGGTGATTATACAATAATGCCTCATGCGCTTGGGCCAAATGGTATATTCAAGTTCAACATACACTTATCATCAGAAGCCGAGATAAAACAAGCTAAAACCACAATTGAGAAAATGAAAACGTCACTTGAGGCACTAGGTTATCATCCTCATGTGGAATTTGTTGATAATTGGGCGGATTCTAATGTCATTATTTATAAAACACCGCTGCCCAATGCAGAGCATCAAAACTCAATGATTCGCGGCGGGGCTCAGTGGGTAAAACTCTCTAATAGAAATGCTATGATATTTAATAGTGATTTTGATTTGAGTACGAATTTTGGTTCGTTCGTCATGTTGCATGAGCTATCGCACATCATTGGATTGGCACACCAAACAAGTGATGTCGAAAGCTTGATGGGTCAACATAACTATTTGCCGGTGATCTTAGCGCCGTCTGAAAACTCACAGCCAAACACGGTATTCTCTTATGCGGATGCTCAAGTGTTGGCGCATATTGCTCAGCAAATGCCATAAAAAAGATAGTCAAGGATGACGAACTCTAGGCTGTGTCCCGTAACTAAATTTCTATATTTGTCTCATGCTAATGTCCTGAGGTAAGTGGTTATGAAATTTATGACGAAAACATCTTGCCTATTCCCCTCCCTCCGATATCGGAGGGAGTACCCTAACCGTTAGGGATGGGATAAAACACAAAATTGCCTCAGTCGAAAAATAAAAAAATCAGCAATTCAACTAATCTATGCTCCTCCCCCCGCCGGATAGAACTGAGGGTTATTTAGTGTCTTGAGTATTATGAAGCTGGCGCTAAACAGTCTCACTATCACAATCTGAAGGCCCTCAACTTCTAAATACAAGCTCACCTCCTCAAATGACAACATGGCGGTGATTTGCGAGTTCATCACTCATCATTTAACCGATCAAAACCATGGAGTCCGATATCTATCGCAAGATAGCCAAAAAGGTCAAAACCCACACATGCACCTGTTCGAAGCACTGATCGTCAGCTTTGAACTTACCGACAACGCACTGTGGCTAGAGCGAGCTAAAGCGCCCTACCAACTATTCGAAAATCATTTCCTACAACAAAATCACATGACAGAGTTTTTCGATGCCGAGTTTAAACTTGGTCCCCAAACCGGCACGCACATCGATCCGGGACACCACTATGAGTGGATTTGGCTTCTTAACCACTACCATAAACTCACTAGGACCGATGTCTCCCAACCCAGCTCAGCTTTGCCCGAAAGTACGGCCACAACTACCAAGCAATCCATAAAAATAGGGTTCAACGTTTGAATTCTGAAAGATAATGATGGCTATAGTTTAGAGTCCAACTAGGCAAATAGCTTACCGAGTTTGAACATACTTTCTAACTCGGTAGGTTTTAGGTAAGGAATCGATTAAGCTAAAATATTGATTTTTAACCAGAAGTTACAACACCAGTAGGCTGACAGTGAATAAAAACAGTATTTTTTTTACGCTTATTACCTTGATCTAACAATAAATAATCAAACACGTGCCGAATAAAAGGAGCACCAACTCTCGCCCCTCCATTACCATGTTCTATGACCACAGTTGCTACAAATTTCGGATGCTTGTACGGTGCGAAAGCAGTATATAACCCATGATCAAGTAGCTGTTTAGAGAGTGTCATAGAATTATACTTTTCATTTTTTCTTAGACCAAACACCTGCGCAGTACCCGACTTACCGCCACTGACATACTGAGTACCATTAAAGGCATGGCGACCTGAACCATGCGTTCCATGATTCACCAAACGCATAGCGTTAATTGAAATAAGCCAGTTTTTTTCGGATACGCTATCAAACAATGGGAGTCTTTCTTTCTTAACCTTAATCTTTTTTTCAGAACATGTTTGAGGGTCTAAGACCGCTTTTAGCAAATGTGGTGGCATTACAGTCCCATGGTTAACGAGTACAGATGTAGCCTTTGCGATTTGAATGGGCGTTGCGGTCCAATACCCCTGACCAATACCGATCGGTACAGTATCCCCCTTATACCAAGGCTTGTGATGACGGGTGAATTTCCAATCACGAGTCGGCATGTTTGCCCTGGTTTCTTCATGAATATCAATACCGGAAAGCTGCCCAAAGCCGAACTGGCGCATCCATTTTGAAATACGATCGATACCTAGATCAAATGCGACCTGGTAGAAGAAAGAATCTACCGATTCTTCAATAGCTCTTGTAACATCGACACGGCCATGTCCCCAACGTTTCCAATCGCGCCAAGCCTTAGAGTTTGGTTTTGAGCCTGGAATACGCCATACACCATGGTCATTCCGAACTGTTTGGGCAGTGATAACCTTCTCCTGAAGTCCAGCAACAGCCATAAACGGTTTAACCGTCGAGGCCGGAGGATAAACGCCAAGAGTACTGCGGTTTATCAACGGGTGGGCTGGATCCTTAAGCAAAAGACGATAATCTGTATCTGATATACCATTAACGAAAAGATTTGGATCATAGCTTGGTGTCGATACCATCGCTAATATACTGTTATCTTGGGGATTTATCACCACGGCGCTACCCTGGCGGTTACCCAACTTGTTATAAGCATACTTTTGGAGTTCAACATCCAAGTTCAACACAAGATCCTTGCCGTCTACAGGGGGAACATAATTAATTCGACGAATGACTCGGCCTCGGCTATTAACTTCCACTTTTTCATAACCTTGAGTACCGTGCAGTAGATCCTCATAATAACGCTCAACACCCAATTTACCGATGTTGTTTGTAGCCTGATAATTTTTTAGCTTCCCTGCTTTTTCAAGTTGTTTAATGTCATGTTCATTGATATGGGAGACATAACCTAATACATGTGTCAGAATTTTCCCATAAGGATAATGACGCTTTAAAACAACCGTCACTGAGACTCCTGGAAATTTATACTGATTAACTGAGAAATGAGCGATCTGTTTTTCAGTCAATTCATTTAGAATAATCACATGATGATAGTTAAGTGGATATTCATGGCGCTCTCGAAAAGACCTAACTTGTTCAGTCTTGAAATCAATGTATTTCTTAAGACGTTCAAGCAATGAGTCCACATTCCCTACCATTTCCGGAAGAATACTCAAACAATATATTGGCCGATTCTCAGCAAGCAAAACACCGTTTCTATCTAGTATCTGTCCTCGCGTTGGAGCTATAGGTATTATTTTAATTCGATTATTAATAGATAAAGTTTGATAAGAATCATATTGCACAACTTGCAAATTATATAAATTTGCAACCAATACACCAAACAAAACAATCATGCATAAAAAAGCAATAAATGCACGACATTTAAAGACCCCAATCTCCTCCTTAAAATCTCTAAACTCATTTTTATTGGATGACATACAAATTCTCATCTTTTGTCATTTAAAAACAAAACCAAGTAATACACCCAAGATCACATTTATCTTATAAGAGCTTAATAAAACATTTAAATGAAGATTTAGCACTCAGTAACAAACCCTCACAATAAAGACCACACTTAAAACAAACGAACCACTCTAAAAACTTATCAGTTTCAATAACTATAAGTCCTGCAGAGTGATAACATCAGCTAACATTCTACAATTATCAAGTGCATTCTCATGCTCCATTGAACTTGAAGCAGCACAACAGTCACTAATCACAGTAATCATTATATCTAAATCGTGTGCACTTCGAACACACGACTCAATAGCCCAACGACTACTAACACCTGTAAGATAAATATGTTTTATATTATTAGATAATATGTATTCTTTAAATAAAGTACTAGAGAATGGATCTATTGCATTCTTTTCAAACTCCTTTACATCATCAGCGATATTTAAACCATCAACAGTCTTAGTACCCCATGTACCTCTCACTAGAGCACCAGTAGATTTAATTGGGTTCAATAATGGTGAACATAAAGGCATTTCAATATAAGAATCTGAAAATTGCACTTTTGATTGAATTATTTTAATATTCATCTCTTTCATTTTGCCAATAACTTTATCCATATTATTCAAAAACACAGAAAACTCAGATTTATTGGAAAAGCATGAAAGCTTACCTTCTGGATGAACTATATCATTAATTACATCTACCATTACGAAAATAGAGTTGTGAACCATATTAATAACCTCACCTATTGAAAAAAGGATAATGTAGAATATACTACACGTAGTTATTAAGGTTAATTTAGAGTTTTAAAACAACCATCAACTTTTTCTTAATCAAGGCTAAACACATGTCAAAAATGTCAAACATATACTCGCTCTACGTCTTCTACAAGGTATGCAAGACATTGAATTACAAAGATGTTTCAGAAGAGCTAAACATAAGCACTTCATCAATAAGCCAACACATAAAAAAAATTGAAACCTATTTCAATAGTGTATTTTTGATAAGAACCACAAAAAATATTAAATTAACTCATGATGGTAAAGCTTTCTTTGATAACATCAAAACAGGTTTCGAAACAATTGAAGAGGGATTCATAAATCAAAAGAAAAGAAACATAACAATATGTAGCACAAGTTCTATAGCTTTAGATGTCATAATACCTATCCTTAATGAAAACAAAGATATTATTGATAATTTATCTCTCAAGCACATTGATGACACGAATAACAACGAAGATTTTATAGTATCATATGGTTCACTGCCAGAAAGTAACCTCTACGACCAACACCTAATATCTAAAAGAGACACATTATCTTTATTTGGGGTACCATGTGATAAAATTGAAAAAAGCAAGTTCATCTCAATACAAAACAAACAATTAATCAGTGACTTTGAACAATGGTGTAGAACGTTCGATATCAATAAAAATGAGTTAGAATTCATCTCTGTATTTAATATAGAGCAAGCCATTGAGTTACTAAAAAACGAAATAGGCATTTTAGTTATAAACCGAAATATACTCTTAAAAAAGAATGGAATAACATCGATACCAGAAGTAAAAGATTTCAAATGTGATGCATTGAACCACTTCTATTTATACAACAAAAAGCAGCTTGATCCTAAAGCAATAAAACTAAAAGAATTAATCATCAATAACATTACAAATTACTACTCAGTTGAAAAGGAACAGCAATGCTAAGTTTAACAAACACAATAAGAAAAGAGTTTTATCTTATTTTTTTTGGCATTGTACCAAGCCTATTGATGTATGCAATAAAAAATGACCCCATATATGTAAAAATGGCTCTCATTTCAACTTCCATCATCATCACGCAATTAACGCTTAGATGCTCCATAAAAATAGTTATCGCTCAGTTTTTGCAGATAGTTATAATTAGTACAATTCTGTTCCTACTAAATAAAAACTTAGTTGGATACACCTTAGTTGCTAGTTTAATATGCTCTTATTACCTTAATCTAAGCCGTTATGGAAACAATTTAAGAGTTTATTCATCATTCATTATAGTTCCAGCCTTTTACTTATCTACGGAAATTACCCGATTGGGTATTGAGCATCATGAATTATTTAACACATATATAATTCACCTCCCATTTTCTATATTACCCTGCCTTATTTTAAGCAAGATAATAAAAAAAGAAGATAAAGAAATTGAATTAGGTGAACATTATAGAGATTATAACGAATTAACAATCACCGTCTTTATATCAGTATTTCTTTGTTGCATCTTCAGTTACTACTTCGAGTGGCACCACTCTGAATGGATCCTTTGGTCTGCGATAAGTGTATGTACAGGTGAAATTTCAACTATGAAAAAGAAAGTCAAATATCGATTCTTGGGAGTATTGCTTGGAATAACTACAGGGGTAATACTTAGCCTATATCTACCAAACGAAAGTTTAATTAGATATCTATCAGTATCACTAATACCATTAACTATTCCCCTCAAAAATTATTTCTTTGCATTTTCGTTAAGATGCATGTTGACGGTTTTGTCTGTTGGAATGGTCAATCAAATTGATGGTATCATCCTTTCTAAAATCATGAGCATATATATTGGTGGGGCAATTGGCTATAGTATTGGTTTTCTTGTTATCAACAACAGACTCAATAGAATGAATTAGTAACAAGACTATTTGTATGACTCTACGGTTTATCATTCATTATTCAAACACACAAAAAGCAATGAAACATATTCTCATTATTCTTCTCGCATTGGTTGCCTCAACACATGTGCTGGCCACTGAGTTAGCTATCGGCATACAGGCCACAATAAATAGTATTGATATTCAAGATCCAGATGATAGTGAAAGAACAATTGCCCGCATGACCAGTGACATGAAGTATTACCCGACGGTATCGCTCCTGTCAGACGAATACTACTTTAGTAAAGACTCGAATGTGGGTGTTCAATTGCAGTTTGACTGGAGTATATTCAAAGCCGATAAACAGGAAATTGGCGAAAATGACACTGGCATTGATTTGGGAACGTCCATATCGGGCTACGCCCTTTCAGCTGTACCGGTCATCTTTTACCACTTTAACCGTCACAACCAAGACGAGTGGAATGTAAAATTAGGAACAGGATTGGGACTTGGGTACTTGAAACTCAAAGGGGACTACCAAGTTACAGATGTGACGCACCCTGATTACGGTAAGATTAAACAAGCTAACTTGGACAAAGTCGGTCTTGCTGTCGGTGTCTACTTAGAAGCAAATAAAGGAAATCACATTATGTCGATTTACAACTTTAGCCCTATAACCCAAAGTGATGCCTCACAATTCAAAGAATATAATTTTTTCTTAACTTATAAGTATCGCATTAACATTGATGATCTACTTTAACACTATCCTTGTGATTACTGAGCATTAATAGCTGACGTTAACGTTGCTTTTCCTCTCATTATGAATAAAACCAATCTCATAACATTAAAAGGTCACAACAAATGTTGTGACCTAGCTATTTAAATAATGCTTGAAAGCATAAACCAATAAACACCTAACGTCCTTACAATTAATTCGCTTAAGAAGAGTGTCATATTTTAGAAAGAGCCATTCATTAACTCACTTAGAAGTTTCCTTTCTATATTAACTATCTGAAAAAGAAATCTTCTTGGCTTCAAATTCTATTTTATCACCAGACTGAATCTCAATTTGTAAATAGAAGTTTCCATTATCTAAAGCTGTTGGGATGTCAACTTTGTTAACAGATGCACTCTCTCCCCAATCCTCACGTTTAGGTATTTTCAACTCAGCTACCCCCTCAGCAATAAGCGTAACTTCCTGTGAGTAGCTGTTTTTAAATGTAATAGTGGCTATACCTTTTAACCAATCAAACACCAATGTAACTAATGTCCAATCATGCATCATTGTCATTTTATCCTATGTGAAATTTATAGGTAAATATGCTGCAGGTGACTCTTAAGGAGCACCGTTACCATTGATATCAATCCATTGTATTTGCGGGTTATTTACGTGAACATGCAGACTAGAATAATTGTATATCAAAACAATCTTTGTTTTCCCGTAACAGGCTCCCGTCCCCATTAACCGAAACCGCGCATCCGCTTGCTTTCCACTCATGGAAAAGTAGCTTTTCGTCAAGCTTCAGCACCATAGTCAGTCGTGAACAAAATATCATCGGGAAGCAGCCCACCTATAAAATTACCGCCAGAGTCATAGTGGAATATCACTTCGAGTATCCCTAAGAGTACTTGGGCTCAACTTATTGAAGCTAGCCTGTAAGCGGCTCAGCTCAACCCCATGAAATAACACGCTATTGTCTGATTACTTCAATTACCTCATCATCAAAACTATTTTTAAACTTTTTATTATCAAGAATCTGATTAGGAGCACAAATAGAAGCAAGAACAACTTCTTTCCCATCTGGATCAACATATCCTAACGGTTCAGCATTAACATAAGCATACAGGTTTATTCCACCCTGTTCTTGCAACGGATCGCGGTTTAGCCAGCGCCCTAAATTTGGCATATAGAAACGGTAACCAAAGTATACTAAACCACTTGCAAAGTCGCTGCGTTTGGTCGACATACCAAATGGCTGTAAATCGTAGTTACTACTACCAACTGAACCATAAGGTGAATAATCATATTGACCTATACGCTGGCCTTGCTGATTAAATACACCTTGTACATGACCTAAATGGTTTGTTAAGTAGTAATAATGAGTTTCTCCCTGGCGACGAACAAGCAATCCGCCAACTTCGCAAGCTCAATCCGCACTCCCGGTATTTTGCGCAGCGACAGTACCTTTTACATCCTTCTATTGCAGTTCCAACAAACCGAAATAAACATAATAATCAGGAATAACTTAGCGATATTTATTCGCAATAAATATAATACCTTTCCTTTCTTGAAAATAGGCCACGGCCAATATTCATATTTATCTTCTTAATTATATAAGATGTATCACAGTCAGAAATCCCTTCATAAATAAATCCATCGTCACTTTTTTCCTTTGCATGTTTTGCGTGACAAATAGAACCACCTCGATAAATAATCTTACACCCTACAGCCATCAGAGTAACAAACTTATGTTGTTTATGACTCACTCCATGCTCGGTATAAAATACTAGACAAGAGAAATATTGTAATAGTAAACATTTCCAAGCGATACTTTTGCCGTCCAGTGAAGCTATTAAGCTCACTAAAACACATCATCACACTTTATAAAGTAAAGTGCATTATTGTTTATAACTTTAAGTTTATTAGAAAAAACAAACAAACCTTCACTAATCAACGGTGCAAAATATTCATAATCACTTTTATAACGCAAGTTAGAAAGATCGTAGATACTATCATTTCCACTTATCGTGCCAACTTTATTCCAAAGTTCTTTATTTGGTAACTCAGAAAAACTCAAACTATAAACATCTAAGAAATCAATATATTCTGGTTGCTTTATCAATCGAGCATGAGGATATTTACCTTCAACCTTCCCGCCAAGAACCCACCCTTCAGGAACCTTATAACATATATCATTTAGTACAAACTCTGTTCCTTGTTTAAATCTAAAATACTCATAAACTATAGCATTTGAAATAACCTGCAAAACTGGTGTATAAATCATAATAATGATAAGTATCAGAAAAGGAGTAACTTTTATATAATTCATTGATTAGCTAGCTCCGCAACAACTGCTCCCACAGCATAGTCTTCGACACCAAGAGGTAAGGGACCTGTTATTGAAGTCCCTGGAACTGATGTCGCCAAACCTTGTGCGCAATCATGCGCATCTTTTAACCCTTTATTACGATACTTTATATAATTATCAACATGCTTATCAGCCTGTTTATTGGAACAGGAATTATCAAAAATACAGTCTATTGCTTTTTGTTGTTCTTTACCCGTTTCTCCTAAATTATCCATACTATCGGCCCCTGATTCCATCGCATTTGTAACTCCTTCATAGATTCCAATAACACCAACAGCAGCAGTTACACAAACAGCAGTTCCAACAGGCCAGGCAAGACATATACCAACACCATAACGCCCATCCGGATCCACATACCCTAACGGATCACCATTCACATAAGCATACAGGTTGATCCCGCCCTGTTCTTGGAGCGGATCGCGGTTTAGCCAGCGACCCAAATTGGGCATATAGAAGCGATAGCCAAAGTATACTAAACCGCTCGCAAAATCGCTGCGTTTGGTCGACATACCAAATGGTTGTGACTCAAAGTTAGCACCACTGACAAAACCATAAGGCGAATAGTCATACTGGCCAATACGTTGACCTTGCTGATTAAACACACCTTGTACATGGCCCAAATGGTTTGTTAAGTAGTAATAATGACTTTCTCCCTGACGACGAACAAGCAATCCGCCAACACCACCGGCCAAATCCGGACGCCAGGCATTTTGGGCGACAACGTTTCCTTCTTCATCCCGCTCTTGCAATTCCAACAACCCGAAACGAACAAAATCCTTCGCAATGACTTGGGTATCATCTTCATAACGCTCATAACGCCTTAGGAAATGATCGTAACTATAACGAAACCGCTCCTCGATTTGCTTTCCATCTTTAGAAAACTGGATTTTCGTCAAGCGGCTTTCAGCATCATAGTCAGCACTAAACGGAATATCGCCAGGTAATACCCCTTCAATAAGGTTACCGTCTCGGTCATAGCGGAATATATCACTACGATTATTCCAAGAAGCAATCTGGTTCAGCGAATTGTAGCTTGCCAGTGGCCTTGTCTGCTCAAGCAATATCCCTTCATTCGTAGCCAAACGGGTAATATTCCCTGCCTGATTAAAGCCATACTCATACTGACTAATGATTTGATTGTTTTGTTTATATACCAGCGTATCCAAATCACCCGCACTATCATAATGCCTGTTTTGTTCAAGACCATTTGGATAGGTCAGCTGAGATGACACGGCTCCCGGCGTGTCGTTATAGCTAAAGCGAAATACTTCACCAAAGGCTGCTACAGTTTGTAATCGGCCTATCGCGTCATATTCATAGCTTGCTTGCACCTGATCTGACACCGCCAGCGATGACAACTGGTTAAGTGCATTGTACGTAAAACTGATTGTGTCATTTTTCAATGGCCCATCAATTGAAAGAGGGACACCGTCATTTCGATAGTTATATCGTGTGGTACCCAGTGCATCTGTGATTGATTCAACTCGACCAAACTTGTCATAGCTATAACTGACTGCCGGGGTATCGTCACCATATTCAACGCGGATCAGCTGGTTATTCGGATTATAGTGATAACGTTTTTCTATTCCCCTGGCGTTCGTCGCCTTCTTTAAATAGCCTTGCTCATATTCATAATTCAACTCGCTACCGTCATCATAACGCTTGGTGGCTAACCGTCCCCCAGTGTCATATTCAAATTCAGTGCGAGCCTGGTTGGTATCGACAAGAGCAGCTACTCGTCCTATCGCATCCCGGATTAATCGGGTTTGCCTTTGCATAGGGTCAATAACAGAAACCAACTGTTTTGCAGAGTTGTACTCATAATGGAGCGTTCGCCCACCTGGCAGTGTTTTACTCTCCACCATCCGCGGACACGTACCATAGACAATATCAACATTGCGATCGCCTTCATGCTCGACACGAGTGACTTGGTTGATCCTGTCATACTCGTAGTGAGTCGATTTACCATAGAGATCGGTAATATCAGTTACTCGGCCAAGATCATCGTACTGATAAGTAAGCAGTAACTTATCGGCAATAGTCAGAGAGCTAAGCAAACCATCTGTGTAGTGGTAGGTCAGCACATTACCTTGTGCATTGGTAAAAGCCGCGAGCTGACCTTTCTCGTTGTAACTGTAAGCAGATGTAGTGCCGGTAAAGTCGGTTTTCTCAACCAGACGATTCAACTTATCATATTTGAACTTGGCTTCACCCTGCTCATTCGCCAATTTGATAAGGTTCTGATGCTGATCATAAACATGAATCGTCTCATTCCCGAGGTTGTCGGTAGACTGAACAACTTTTCCTAACGAATTATTCTTGAACTTGATGACATTGCCATCTGATGATGTGACCTGAGATAGGTTACGGTTTTCATCATATTCATAAGACTCCCACGTATTATCTGGATGAGTAATCCGGCTTATGCGGGAATAACCTTTCTCGTAACGTTTATATTCATATATGGTTTTAGGGACATCCGACTGTCCGTTATTAGTTTGGTGATCAACATAGTTAACATAATCCTCTGGCGAAATGTACCAAGCGTTACCAGATTGAGAGTTATAAAAATACTCTTCACGGTAGCCAAGTGGATTGGTCACCGTAATGCGACTACTCATTCCCATCGGGTCGCCAACTGCGGGATAAACATCAATTTTCGAGCTATCCGGGTCCCCCAGTTCAACTAAGAACTCAGTGGTACCTTTGGCATCAGTCAGCGTTTTAATCAATCCTTTATCATCATAATCGATACGCGCGGTGTATCCCTGCATATCGGTAAGCGCGGTCAGTTCTCCTTTATCGTTATATTCAAAACTGGCTTGATAACCTGTAGGTCCGGCAACAGAGGTTAAGTAGTTTGAAGCATCATAATTCAAATCTACCGTTTGTAATTGCGCATTGGTAATTTGATGCAGTAACCCATTCTGATAACTAAACGTAAGGCGATTACCTGTCCGATCAGCTGTTTCTATTAGGCGGTAACGTTCACCATCTTCTTTCCGGAATAATTTATAAGCACCATTTGCGTACTGGGCTTTAATATCGGCGCCTTGTACCGTTAATCTCGGCAACCAGGTGGCCTCTCCCGACAACAGTGACTGCTTATTCAAGATATAATTAACGCCAATTTTCTCATATTCATCGACGCGACCATCCCCCCCGTGCAACACAAATGAGCCGGTATCTTCATCTACCCCGATAAATTCACTGTAATTATGAGACCACCTCGCACCGACCGTACCCGATCCTGATTCCTTACCTAATGCATTGTAGGTTAACGTAATTTCGATATCTGGCCCATAGGCGGAATCAACCCATATTGGGGTATCTTGCACCACGAGATTAAGATTATTGAAGTCGATATACCATATTGGAGCCCCCCGCTCACAGCCATCACCATTCGAACCCGAATTGGAATCTGAGCCCGTTCCGGCCCCCGAATTTTGGCCAGGATCGGGATGCTGGCCCTGAGGAGCCCCGCCCATTGGGCCAGTTGGCGGCGGCGTAGGAGGCGAGCATGACTGTAGCAAAGTCAAAAAGACAAGTGCCATTGCAGCTAATATAGCAAGTACCATTTATTATTCCTTTAACGCTAATATCAATAGCGACTACAATGAGTTTAATTTTCCAGATAATGATTATTTGACTGTTTTAGTAATTCCGGTGAACTCAAAATCAAATCATATTCTTGAGTTACTTCATTCCTAACCAGATCGTGCAATGAATAATTGAAGTTATAGAAAGCTTTTAAATTTGTTTCGGTTCCTGTTGGTGGAGTAGTCCGATATTTATTTACTGACTCACTGTCCAAGCCGACACTCCAAACCTGAACATTATCTATCTCCGCTTTCATATATTCATGATTATTTAGTGCGCCCAACAATATCGGAGTCTGACTATCCTCACTAAAGCTCACATAATTTAACGATGCTATCTTTTCACCGTCGATATATACGTCAGCTACAGATGCTTTATAACTAAGGGCAAACGAATACCAAACATCCGGCTCTATTACGAAACGTTTATAATGTTTTTTATTACCAACACCATAGGAAACATCCCCATCCTTATCGATGCCGAGATAAAAGCGGTGATGATGATCATCATCTGTGCCTAAACGCTGATTAAGATCTTTGATTTGAGTAAACTTCACATCGTAGATGAGGGACATTTCCTCACCATTTGGATAAATCCCGGTGTAACCAACACCGTCATTCTCAGTCAAGTCCAATACTTGCTCTTGATGCCTGACCACCGCACCATTATTTCGCCGTTGATTTGCTTTCCATTCTGTATATGAATACCAGTTTTTTAAACCATCACCATCAGTGTCCATATTTGCATCTTTAACTACCGGATTACTTCCAGCCTGATATTCATATCCATCAGACATACCGTCATTATCAGTATCCCTATCACACGGTTCGGTCGTTTGTGAATAAGGAGAGTGAATACCAAGCTCAATGCTATCAGACACCCCATCGTTGTCTGAATCGGCACTTAGCGGATCAGTACACATAACAAGCTCAAACCGGTCTTCAATCCCATCATTGTCCGAATCTACCGGCTCTGCCTGGCGAGTTATCTTGATGTCGCCGACTAACTTAAGGTCAAAGCGATTGGTCGCCCGGTTTAATACCCAATTTGATTTATAAGTCGAGAAATCATAGTAAGCCTGTAAACCGGCAGCATTCTCATCTGGTTGAGCAACCATATAACGATGTAATTCACTCGGGCTAAGCGCCCGATCCCACATCGAAACATCATCGATCACACCATCAATAAAGCTGCCTGGTTCACCTTCTTGGTTTAATGCTCCTAGCCAAATAGAGCGCTCAAATGCCTCACCGAGATCTTTTTTCGCAAAACTATCGGACAGCTGACCATTGATATATAGGCTAACCCTGTTATCACCATGAATTAACGCAACATGCGTCCATTGTCCTGGCTCATAGTCAGGCTCATCCCAACTATATCCCTTGCGTTTATTCGCACCCCAGCCCCAGAACTCCTGCGTTTGCTTCAGTCCTGCATAGTAATGACGATGACCAGAGTCCGTAACGCCACTTACTTGTGAACCCTCACCGAGGGATTTCACCCAATACATAAAAGTCATCGTGCCATTGTGCGGGAAAATCGGTGTGACCGCATAACCCGTCGCTAACCGGTTATCCAACACGCCAGGAGCCACAACAGACTCATCGTCGAGATCACTTGCCACAGCGGCATATTCAAACCAATTGACGATACCATTGGCATTACTGTCAAAGTTACCATCAGGCAACAAGCCATCTGAGTTGTTGAAACGCTCATAGCCATCAGTCATGCCATCCCTGTCTGTATCGTCATCACATGGGTTAGTCACCATGGCAAAAGGATTGCCAAGTCCCAGCTCTTCACCGTCATCCAAACCATCTTTGTCGCTATCCGCCACTAAACCATCAGTGCAGAAACTAAGCTCAAGTCTATCAACCAACCCATCACCATCTGTATCCTGATCGGCAGGCTGAATGGCTAGCTTCGCCCCATTTTCTAATTTCAAATCAAATTGCTGATTAGCTTCGTTGCGTACCCAGTCACCACGCACGGCCGTAAAGTCATACAGTGCGGTGAGTCCTTCTATATCTGCGGTTGGCTTAGAGAACATATACTTACGTATTTCATGATCGCTAAGTGCTCTGTTCCACACTTGTACATCATCAATCAGACCATCAATGGGCTCAACAGCAGTTCCTTGTTCATTCACCGCGCCTAAATACATGGCCCAAGGGCCAATGACATTCCTATTTTCCGACCTGTTCGAATTGGTAGCTATCAACTTACCATTGACGTAGAGTCGACGCACACCAGATTCAACGCTAAAGGCAAGGTGGATCCAACGGTCCCGCTCAGCACGTGGTCCGTAATGAACATCCCATCTCCCCCATCTGCCATACGGGGCGCGGAACTCATAACCCAAGGTCAATTGGCTGCTACCACCGTTCTCATTAACAACTCCCATTTTTTGCATATAAGGCTCAGAGTTGAAATTAACCCAATACATGAAAGTAGTGTCTTTGCTATCTGGGAAAAGTCCCGTATGGGCATAGCCGTCCACCTTCCTGACATCCAGCACTCTTTCGTTTTGGGTTATGGCAATACCCGCAGCATCTGCTTTCACCTGCTCTTGCTGCGCATAAGTCTGCCAGTGTGTCACGTCCGTACCGGCTTCGACAGTGCCACTATCCACGCTAAGGGCATTCGTTCCCATCGCAAGCTCGGCTCCATCGGGGATACCATCATTATCGGTATCCTCATCACAAGGATTGGTGATCGTTGAATACAAACTATTGAGCCCATATTCCTGGCCATCCAGTAACCCATCTCCATCACTGTCTGCAACGCGATTGCTTAAACAATTGTCGTGCTCAAATTTATCATCCAGGCCATCGTGATCACTGTCGACAAATGCTTCTTCATCAATCAAAGAAGCTCCGCCTTTCAGCCACATATCATACTGTCCGGTCACTTGGTTCTTGACCCAGCTACCCCGAGATTCATCGAAGCTGTAATAAGCTTTCAAGTCACTCGATTCATCCTTAGATGGTGTCATCATCAAGCGACGGATTTCCGTATTGGTCAATGATCTGTTCCATACCTGAACATCATCAATCAAGCCTTTCATTGGATAGACAGCCTGGCCTTCTTTGTTCAAGGCTCCAATGAAGACCGGATATGGGTAAAACTGATTTGGATACCAGCCAGAGCCAGCACTTCCCACGTAATGGCCATTGACATATAACTTTCGCTTCTGTTGTTTTACTGAAACGGCAACATGTACCCACTGCTGATGTTGAAGCCTTTTCCGTCCGCCACTATTGGTGCCCCCTCCCCAGTATTCTTTCGCCTCAGCCCTTATCAACCCCAGTGAGAACCCTTTACCCTTACTGCCAGAAAAACCATTTCTTGCCCCTGATTCAGCTTGATCCCACGCTCCTACGGTATCACCAGCCTTATACCAGTACATAAACGTCATATCTTGGCCATCAAAATACAGGCCAGTAAGCGCAAAACCATGCGTATTACTGGTATCTAGGACGCGAGGGCGTTTTTCAGAAGAAACGCTATTCAACGAAGCTTGCTCTTCGACATAACCAAGGTAGTTTTGCCAATATGTTTGCCCCGTCTCATCAATCGTTTTATAGCTATCTGCTTCGACCGGATTCATTTGGTGATGGAGTTCAAAATCATCCGTCATGCCATCATTGTCGGTATCGATATCACATGGATTTGTAGCAACCTTCTCACCATTAAACAGCTGAACTTTACCTAGCTCCTCACCATCAGACAGACCATCGCCATCGGTATCAGAGGACAACATATCCGTACATAACTGTTTTTCAACATCATCGGATAAACCATCTCTGTCTGAATCGCCACTCGTAGCTGAATGCGTGGTATGGGCCCCGTTAACAAGCAACATATCAAACACACCCGTTGCTTTATTTTCTACCCAATCACCGCGCATTGAAGAAAAATCATAGTGTGCCAATAGCCCTTCGCGGGGAATATCCTGGGCTGCCACCATGTAGTGACGGATATCTGACTGTGTTAATGGTTTATTCCAAACCAAAATGTCATCCAAAGAGCCATTCATAGGGAAGCGGGCACGACCTTTATCATTCAAGGCCCCGAACCACAGGCTGTAAAGGCTTGACTCGGCAAAATTCTTGCCTTGAATCGATTTACTACTTACCAAATTACCGTTGATGTAAAGTTTCAGCGCCTCAAAATCTGCGACCAAGGCTAAATGAACCCAATTGTTCACTGACGGCTTCTGAGCTATTGAATTGTAAGTCCCCCATTGACCGACTTGATGTCGATATAGTGCGTCATAACCGAGTTTCGTGGTGCCATTTTCAGCAATGACTCCACTATATTGGTCGTCCTCAAGCTTGTTGTACTTTAACCAATACATTATGGTGATAACTCCCCCTTCAGGGAAAGCGCCCGACATTGCATAACCTTGATTATCAACAAGATCTAATTCAGCATCCTGTATGATGGTATCCACTCCATTGATTTGCTGCTGCCGTGCAACATAATCAACATATTTGTGCCAATTAGACGTGTTATCAGCTCCAATCCGACCACTATCATGCTGAAGTGGATCCATGCCATTTTGCTGCTCGAAAGTATCGGAAATACCATCATTATCGGTATCAGTTGAACATGGATTAGTAACAAATTGATACGAGCTGTTAATGCCATATTCTTGTCCATCCAAAATGCCATCACCATCCGTATCAGGATTATTTACCCCGGTACAAGTACCACGCTCGAAGCGATCGCTGATGCCATCATTGTCGCTGTCAATGTCCTCAGGTTGTGCTGTTAATTTTGCACCCTTGACTAATTTCAGGTCATATTGCCCAGAAGCTTTGTTTTGAACCCAATAACCGCGAGACTTCATAAAGTCATAATAAGCAATCAATGCATCTTCATCACCATGAGGTGGCACCATCATATATTGGCGAACCGATGCCTGGCTTAAGCCTTTGCCCCACACCTGAATATCATCAATCACACCTTGAGTCAGACTGTCTGCTTTTGCTTTATTGTTTAATGCGCCGAACCATAAGCTATAAGGGCTCAACGCAGAGTTTGACCGGACGCTAGTTTCATCCACACGATGACCGTTAACATAGGCAGAAAGGACATTTTGCTGACGACTTAATGCCACATGCACCCACTCACCAGGTTGCCCCTCCCCTTCGCTGTTGTTTTGATTACTGCGGTATCCCAGTCCCCAAAGCAGCTTTGAATTACGGTTGACCCCTAAGTAAAGGCGATTATTACCATCGTTACTGCCTGAAAGTTGCTCTGCTGCCTGGGAGCTATACAGCCAATACATCAACGTCATATCACGGCCATCAGGTACAACCCCTGAAATGGCATAACCGTCATTATCAGTGATATTCAACACCCGCGCGCTGGTCTCAACAGGTATCCCTTGTTTATCAGCGCGTTCAGATTGCCAGTTCACATAGTTATTCCACGTTGTTTTTCCGTCACCATCAGCATCAAGGTGTCCGTCACTAAACAACGCATCGCTGCCATGAACTAATTCGAACTTGTCATCGATACCGTCGTTATCCGTGTCGGTATCACATGGATTCGTAGTTGATACAAAAGAGGAGTGAACGCCTAATTCAACACCATCCGTGACACCATCACCATCGGTATCGGCATTGTTACTATCTGTACAGAGGCTTACCTCAAATCTATCAGCAAGCCCATCATTGTCCGCATCGCTAAAGGCCGGCTCAGGGCTCAAATGCGCACCACCAATTAGCTTGAGATCATAACGACCCGTTACCCCGTTTTTCACCCAGTCACCGCGCGAATCGCTGAAGTCATACCATGCCTTTAAATGGTTGTCGCTGTTCGAAGGTGCATTCACCATAAAACGGCGTATTTGGTCTATCGATAGACTCTGGTCCCATACCTGAATATCATCAACAACCCCATCCATAGGTTCTGGGTTCCAAGCTTTTTTCTGATGTCTATCACCAAACCAAATTGTATAAGCACTTGGCTTATCGAAAGAAATACCCGTAAGCACTTTGTGCAATTCGCCATTTACATAAACCCTTGCCGTCCCATCGGTGTATGTCAGGGCAAAATGCGTCCAGCGACCAGACTGATATCTCGGGTTTTCCTCAACAGAGGCTCTGTTACCCACGCCAAACGACACATTGCCATTGGCATCATTACCGATGTAAAAGCGACGATTGCTGTCATCATGCGCCCCCATGTGTTGCGGAACATCAGTAAAGCGTTCCGTTTTTACCCAGTACATAAGGGTAATATCGTCCCCATTCGGTACGATGCCAGACAAGGCATGGCCATTATTATCAGAAAGATCTAACAAACGTGGTGCGTGCTTTTCAGGTACGTTTAACTCTTTCGCTTTAGCCGACGACCAATTGACGTACTCTTCCCAGTTGTCACCTCGATTATCATCGATGGCCAACAAATCACTTCCATGACTTCTCTCGAAAGCATCCTCCATACCATCCCCATCACTGTCTGGGGAGCAAGGAGAGGACAGCGTCCTAATCACCTCATTCACTAGGATTTCATCCTGATCTTCAACGCCATCTCCATCACTATCTTTTGAAGATGCGGAGGTACACAAACCGTATTCAAGGTGGTCCGGTAAGCTATCAGCGTCTGTATCAAGGGCAGAGAATGATTGCAGCTGACTCTGAACACGGGATTGATCAGGGCCAATCGATACCACCTTCCAATAAATCGGCGCCACGTCATGGATGCCGGAAAGGTCAATATCAACATTGGTGGTGAGCATTCCGCTCTTTTTCAGGTATAGTTTTTCAGGCTCTCGTCCCATGTACAGCTCGTAAATAACGCGCGGACCTGAACTCTGCCATTGAAAGTGAATTGGGAATTGGAAATTTAAAATTTGGTGTGTTGCTGGCGCAGTTAATGTTGCTGGTACAAAAGATGAAGAGAAATCTGACACAACGGCCAACAGATTTCCTTCACCGTCATAATGATATCGACGCTCATCGTCTCCTTGGTTATGACCGATAAGACGGCCAGATAGATCATAAGAAAATGTATTTGTTTCTAGCGCTAAAGAGCTTACATTATTCACACTCGCATTAGTAAATGCCGACGATGTAAGCGCTATGGCCCACGCAACTCCCACAAAACTCTTTAGACCTGTCATTTAACCACCTGCATAACAACACCACACATAGATGGTTATGTTACAACGAGGTAATAAAACGCTTACATCATGATTCGTTATACCTAAATAAGTACCCGTTATGCCAAATAGTTCTAATACACACAGCTTTATCTGTATCAGTAAAGAGGGAGAAGCTAAGATTGTTTTGGATGAAGAAAAGTGAATTTAACAATTATAATCTACGTCAGATAGAGAATAACCACCTCAAATTTGATGTATATAGATAACCTATTCTTTGCACTATAAGTGCTTAAATGCTACCAATTGGTAAGATAAGGACCTTTTTTATTGCGCTCTTCCCATTCACTTCTGAGAACTCCGTATTTAACAGAGTCGTAGTAATGCCCTTGATAATAACGAACTTTACGTAGACGGGCTTCTTGCTGTAGCCCAAGTTTTTCAGCACATGCCATCATACGAGGGTTTCCCGACCAAGTAGTCAATCCCACACGCTCAATTTCAAGTGTTGAAAACAAGTGACTTATCCATAGAGGAAGTGCCTTAGCTGCCAACCCTTTACCCCAAAAGTTGGAGCTATATATGATGATACCTACCTCTAACCAACGAGTCGCCTCGCATTCCCAATAATAACTGACCGAGCCAACTGGTATATCATTGACAGTTATCAACTGCATGTCTGTACCGTCACAAAGGCGTGAGAATGTACCTTTAGCAAACTCGTTAAGTGTCGGCGTAGAATAAAGAAAGTAAGGACCATTAAACTTGGTCCATTCCTCATCTGAGGTCACTAAATGGTAGAGCTCGTCTAATTCACTCGATTTAGCACTTCGAATTTTCACTTCATCCAGTTTCATCTTTTCTTGTCCTGCCAGGCAGCTAAAACATTCTATACAGCATTTTGATAATCTTACTTATCAAACCTCCAACGCCGTCCATATGGAGTTATGTACACCATCTAACAACGAGCCTCATAGTCAATGTTTATACAAACATTTCATCGTAATCAACTATGAACTTTATCGCCTTGCTGAGATCGTTATTTCGATTGAACTCGTGGATAAATGCGACAACATCACAACCAGCTGCAACACCAGCCTCAACCCCTACGTTTGAATCTTCAAACACTAGAACTTCAGAGGCTTTCAAGCCCAACTGATTTAAAGAGAGTGTATACGCTTCTGGGTCCGGTTTATGCCTAGTTACATGCTCTTGAGTAATGACGACATCAAACAGTTCCGTTAACCCCAAAGCAGCCAATATACTGTTGACCATCCAAGTTGCCGCCGAACTCACTACAGCACACTTTCTGCCTGATCTTTTCAAGTGCAAAAGATAATCCAGAGCGCCTCGGTTTAACTCAAGTTTTTCCGACAATAACTTTTCATAATGGCCTCTGAAAAACTGATTAAACTCAGGTAAGTCTGGATTGATTTCAGCATGCTTGAAAAAATGACCGGTTACAACAGACCAACTTTCTCCCATGACACCTTTGTAAACATTAAAGTCTACATCCGAACCATAATGGCCACATGCTAACGACAAAGCTAACCCTTTGAGCGGTTCCGAATTTACCAGCGTCCCATCCATATCAAACAGATATGCTTTATATTCCTTCAACTTTCTCTCCCTGATTAGTTATCTCTAGAAAGTCTCACAGTTACGAGAAGATACGCTATTATCACCGCAGAAAACCTAACACCAAAGCCATCAATTGTAATGCAGAGCCTTAAGCCTCTTTATACCATTACATCACGCATAAGCTGAACCTCGACAGCTTTTGAACCATCTTGCAGCTCAAATAGCTTTGAGTAAAAGCTTTGAGTTACTTCAAAGCCTAAGTGTTTAAATACCGTAACATTACCAGTTTGTTCAACACACCAAACTGATATCGATTTAACTCCAGAATACTTTGGGAGTACACCATCAATCAGCTTTCTTGCGATACCTTGTCGTCTATAACCTTTAGCCACAGCCAATGTTCTTAGGTTCATAACATCATTGTTTATACTTACCTCAATACATCCGACCAAGTTATTACCAATAAAATAACCAAAAGGCTCCCACTTTTCATGTGATTGAGATTTTTGTTCGTGGGCTAATTTTGTTGGTTGATAAATAGTACGAAGCTCATCAAAAGCAATAGTTGTAAGTCGATGAAAATGCTCTTCAGTACTGAGTAGTTTATGAATCAATATTTTCCCCTCATTGGATCACACCGCGTAATTCATTCATCTCGCAACACTTCTTCGGCAGAACTAACAGTCATAAACAATTCAACAAACCCAGTTATTTTCAACAGCCTCAATACACTAGATTTGCGCGACACATAAACCCACAACCATACAAACCTAATTGGCTAACCTGGTAGTGCGAGTGAAAAAACAAATTAAAGGAAGAGACTCTGAACAGTGAGATTACTAATAAGAAAACCATTTACATCCGAAACAACTCAATCCTTAAATGTATTTCATCTTCATAGGCAACAACAGATTGAAAATATCGCGTTTGATCTATCACAGCAGAAAACACATCTTTAAGCTCAGCATTACCAATAAAGAGAATCTGGGTTGATTTAATCATCAGCCCTTCACTATCAAAGCTAGACGTTAAATCCTCATCAACCACACAGACCAGTACCTTGCCATACCGCGCATTTAAATCAATATCACAAGCTTTCGAATATTGAACTTTTGTGTTCAACGTCAGCTCAAGGTCAGCAACAAGTCCGACAAAACGGTACAAGTCAGTTGAACAGGTCTGCAGCAAACGCTCAACTTCAGTATCAAGGATTGACTCCAGGTTGGTATCTGACTGGCGACCAAGTGATATCCATTGTTTGGCCGATTTTCGAATAGTACGATAGCGATTTGCTTTTACAATACGCTTGAAATACTTAACCAGAAGGTTATTTCTTTCAATTAAGCTAAGTGGTTTGTCTAGTTTTTTAAATTCGAGGTGTAGTAGGGCGTTAGTGCTAACATCTAGTAATAGCTGGGTGTGGTTCATTTACATAACAATCTGTAGCTGAGGTTACTTGCCATCATACTCTTATTTATCCCAGAGCATAGCCTCAACTTTACCGCGACCGCTCAGAAATATCCGATTGATGTTTTACACATAATGACTGATGCGATTTATATTTTACCAAGCCAGAAATAGGCAAGGGCCGTACTTCCCAGTAGCCAAGCTTTTAAGACTGTAATTCGCCAGTATCTTACAGTGAACACATCCATCTCTTGATTCATTCTTCAAATGCACTTTGAGATTGATGCTCATCATATCCCGGCTATGCAACTGTATCTTGGGTTTTCCGACAACAATTTCCTCAACGATTGAGCCTATTAATATTCCAATTCAAGCTCATTTACTGATAACAATTATCCAAAATACAAATTAAAGGGGAGGGGACCTAACTTACATGAAAGCCGATAGAACTCTGCCAGCATCATTTACCTGTGGAACAACTGCTGAATTCTCCACTATAGAAAATCCGATTGCTCATATGTTATCAGTTCAAAAGTAAATACAGATATTAGCTCAGCTGCGACAAATAAAGTTGATTGCAAGACTCAACTAACCAGCACTAAAATCTTTTGCACGTTGTGCAGGTACAATCATTTAAAATCAACAACTTAACAAAATAAGAAAAATGGTATTTTTGATAACAATGAATAATACATTATCAATCGCAGAATTACTCTCAACTGAAACTGATACCGCGATTATTAAACACTGATTCATACGCACACAGATAAAATATGGTAACTAGCGACTGATACTGCCATATCTTCGAGCAAACTCCTCAACGATACCGCAACAGCCTCCTCAGGCAAAAAGACATCACTTATATATGAACAAGAGCCAATATAAAACACCATATAATTGCGAAGGCGCTCAAATAAACAGCAACATAAACTTGCCCCGTTATTAACCAGGCTGTCAATATTGACTTGTCTGTGACAAGACATGTTCATAAAATCAAACTGACTCAATTGATACTAGCCTTATCGCTATATCACCTTACTGATATTGAACCGCCATACATCTTTTGTATGGCGTTTTTTTATTCTATGATTTCAGCAAGTATTGATTCCTTCCTTTTCGCTCTACAAACATGAAAATCATTAAGAAGCACACCTTATTAACACGTCCCCAAAACCGCTTCAGCTCCTAACAATTACCGCTTGTCAGCTCCCTACCTATTGGAAAAAAACAGTAAAATAATTCACTTCCTTTCAATGAGTCCTAACAAGCAAACACTGAGTCGGCAGTTAGAGAAGTTGAGGGGGAGGGAGGTATCGATTTAGAATTATCACAATTTGCTATTTAATCTGACGTTAAAAAAGAAGCAAATCCAAGGTTTGTTGAGTGTGCAGAGAAAAACCTCAGACGTAAACAACATCAGCTATCATGCCAGAAGAATAGCGCCAATCTAGCTAGAGCGAGTTGCTTGTAGCTAAATGCCACGAGTAAACGCTAATACTCGTACTGATTTTCAACACAGACTCAGTCACTCTCTCGTTGTCGATAAACGGAGATAGTAGAAACGCTGAAATGAGTCAGTATGAGAAGAATCACAAGCTAGCTAACTAAACACATAGCAGTTCCTTATAGCATAGCTTTGCTGAAAAGCTAGAGTACAAAGCCAAGATGCACGGCACACACTTGATAAAATCGAACAGTGGTATGCCAGCTATAAAGCTTGTAACTGTTGCGGACATAAAGTTGAAGATATTCGTAAATTGGATTGCCTATATTGCGGAACTAAGGATATAGATCCGGGTTAAAGTGCCACTCTTAATATCCGCGACAAAAGCATAGTGGAATTAAAATCGACTGAACAAATCATCACTGCTTGCGTAAGCCCAGTTACGAACTGGTTGCAGCAAAGGAAACAAGCAGTAACTCTCAGGAGGGAAACAGATAGCTAATAACAATATCCTCTTTTCCAAAAACAGGTGAGGGTGATTTGCATCCAGATAGCTCACCATGGGCAAAGATGGGATGATAACGAAATTGACACGCAATGGCTGCGCACTTAAAAACCATCAACCACCGCATTAACAACAACCAGTAGCTCACTTTATTGTCCGCAATACAGACACAAAACGGAAAAGGTAGTAGTGATCCCCTGGCAAATAGTACTGTAGCGCTTAACTTATATCTCCCTAAACTAAAAAAGCACTCATAAAATATACTGATTGAACGCCCGAACCGCAAAAATAGACAAAAATAAACCTAAGAGATATTGTGCAGGTACAACCTTTTATAATCAGCTACTTATCTAAATAAGAAAGTGACAAAAAAGTACCATCTTATCTGTCAAAGTAAATTAAAGACAACAATATTCCACAATAAAATACAAAAATCATTGCTCTAAGGTGGAAACACCATTATCATCATCGCATTAAATATTCTTTAGTTGAGTGGATGGTATAAAATGGATGTATTGTTAGCACTGGATGATTGCGCTGAACGCATGCAGCATGAAGATGTCCGTTTAAAAGACATCATCAATGAAAAGTCACGTATAAATGTTACCGACAGCGAACTTGATGAAGGTGTCGATCGCCTTATCTATAACCATTCATTAAACAAAACTAAAATCCGTGAAATCGTCAATCTATCAACCAAAACATTCAACAAGCGCATCACCGCGCTGGAAGAAGAAGAGGTCATTGGCGAACCTATCCAACAGGGTAAATCTTCTCTTTATAATCGCTTTGATGTCCAGGTGATCCTAGACCACCTTGGTCACCGCCAATACCGTGATGACTTCACATCCAGCGTTATTTCTGTTCAGAACCATAAAGGGGGGACGGGTAAGTCCACAACAACGAAATCCTTGGCAACGGCCGCTGCTCTAGATTTAAACCTCAATGCCCGGGTGTGTATCCTTGACCTTGACCCTCAGGGTTCCGCAGGTCTTCAAGCCCAGCCGAAAGATGACGATGGGATCTATCTGACTATTGCAGATATCGCACTACGTAAATACACACCGTCCTTTAACGAATATATCGAAAACTACGGCCTTTCAGAGCAAGAGGTCGTATTGGGTGCGGCATTCAACACACACCTGCCTAATTTAGATGTGTACTCAGCATTTCCGGAGGATGAGGTTTTCAGTGATATTTATGCTGAGCTTAATGATGAAGGCAAAGCAGAACTGCTTCAGGAGCTGCGCAATTTCATCTTGCCTATCCTAAAAGAACATTACGACATTATCTTTATTGATACTCCGCCACAGGATAGCCCCATTTGTTGGTCTGCTCTTGAAGCGGCAGATTTCCTGCTATTGCCGGTAACACCGCACAAGCTCGATTACCTATCAACGAAGAACTTTATCACCTTTATAAAAGACCGTATCCGCCAACTGCCAAGCGGTGGCGAGCAATTGAAGATGTTCAAGTGCTTACGTGTCAACGTGGATTCTAACAGTCCTCAGGTTGAGCAAACCTCCAACATGATTATCCGCTCATTTGTTGAACACCTGTGCTCAAATTCAATCAAGCACTCTGAACTGTTCCTAGCTGCGGACAACCTCAACCGTAGTATTTTTGACATCCAGAAGACCGAAGCCCGCGACAACAAATACGCGTCATCATCGGCTTACGACAATGCCGTGGTTTCAACCAAAGCGGTATACGAAGAAATCATGGCTAATATCAAGAAAATTTCCGGACGGGCTAACTAATGAATAGAACAAAAAAAGTGACCGGCTTCGGTGGTATCAACCGAGGTGCATCAGGTATTAAACCGCAGGCAAAACCGGTAACGAACAAAATCAAACTGCCATCAGGCCAAGAGATATCACTAAGGCTCCACACATACAAAGGCACGGAAGAGATCCAAAAGCATGTTCGAGTCGATCCACTCAACATCCGTCGCCCGGAAGAACTGACCCGTGACAAGCTGGCTGATATTTATGACGGCATTGCCAACGGCAACCAAATCACCAATGCCATCGGTTACCAAGGGGAAGATGGGTTAGTGTATGTTGTTGACGGTTCGCGCCGTATGACATGTGCAGATATGGCCGATGCTCCACTGCGGATTGATGTAAGTGACACAAAGATAGCGCCAAAAGATGCTGAATTTATCGTTCTGCAGTCAGACAAACGTAAAGCATTCAGCTACCTGGACTGGGGACATTATTTCGCTGCCAAACTAAATCTATTAAAAGATGAAGCTCCAGATCTTACCCAAAAACAATTTGCAGAAAACGAAAACGTAGATCCTACACTGATGTCTCGTTACCTCAATGCGATCACATTGGATCCTGTTTTCTGGTCGGTTATGGGCAGCAATGAGATCAGTGCGCGTTTGATGAACCGTATGGTCACATTGAATAACTCGCTAAAAGACAGCACCGTTGAGCCCCAACAACTACATGAAAGATACCTTGGAAATATCGGCTCAACCGCACCAGACGAGCTGACATCTAATGAGCGCTTTGACCTGCTTAACCGCAGCTTCAACCAGCTAAATATCAAAAAGCGATCGTCAAGCAAGAAGGTTGAACCTGAAACCCTGTGGAACGGGAACACTGCAAGACAGAAAGTTGAATGGAAACAAAAAAACAGTAAGAGTGCAGTTATCAATCTTGCAGGACTTGACGAAACGCTACAGGCAAAAATCAAGCAAGCCGTAATTGATGCCCTAGCGTAAGATAAGTAGAAAAAATGCTGTCCTCGGGCAGCATTTTTAATTCATCCCACCCAAAGTACGCCCAGCCACCAGCACACAACCTTATATAGCCAAGAATATCTCACTCCATTGTGAATACATCTTCTCCATGCAACTGACATACAGCATCAGACGGTAACATCAATTTTAGTCGAATATCGCCTTAAACATGTAACAACAAGTGCAACCAATCATAATAACCATCGTCAAAGTTATAATGCCTTAGTTTATCTTAGTTATATGGGGTGGGGGTATTTTGCTATGCGATAATATATCGATTTACGATTCAGAACTAAATAGTACAACCCGTCTATTAGTAACTCACTACTGGACGTGCGACGTGAAGTCGTATGAAGCGCTGTTCACCGCTTGATGAGTGAACCATCTGTATCACCAGATGAACCTAGGAGCCTGAATAAAGCAGCGGCTCTGACAATGTAACGAAGATTGGTCATATACCGATCGGGGTTGAAATCGTGAGAGAACGATCCTCCTGAGAACCACAGAATCGGGTAAGTGCTAGGTAGTCAGTATGATGAACATACGTGAATCCGTGTAAGGTGCGTTATGTGATGAAACAGCGGAAGTGGTTAATACGCTGTAGCCAAAAGGCAATGAGAGCAGGAAAGAGGTTGTCCAGTACTCTTTCGTGGTCAATAAAGCTCTCCGCACCATAGCGGGCATCTACCCTGACATTGCGCGACATACGGAACACGGTAAGCCTGTATCGCTCCCTCTGGGAAAGCCTATGTGGCCGATAGTGATGCAGGTATAGGAGGTCGGAGAAAGCGAAGGCTGCATTGTAACGATGCAGATACAGATTTATATCTGGTCACGAAAGTGAGCCCACTTCCGACTGGTCTCCCGTTGCGAGAGAATTTGAAGAACTTCATTCAAGGAGAAACGCAAATGATGATTTCAAAAGAGATTAGTGCCTCTCCTGACAGTACTCAATGGCAGTCAATCGACTGGAAATCCGTTGAGTCGCATGTATTAAAGCTTCAGATGCGTATCGCAAAGGCAACTAGAGAAGGTAGACACGGCAAAGCGAAAGCCTTGCAATGGATACTAACTCATTCTCGCTCAGCAAAACTTCTTGCTGTTAAACGAGTATCACAAAACAAAGGCAGTAAAACGCCAGGAATAGACGGTGTCATCTGGAACACAGATGCACGCCGCATGAAAGCAGTTAATCAATTGAGCAGAAAGGCGTATAAGGCCAAACCGCTCAAGCGTATTTACATCCCCAAAAAGAATGGCAAGCTTCGACCGCTGGGTATCCCGTGCATGATAGACAGGGCGCAACAAGCACTCCACCTTCTTGCACTAGAGCCAGTATCAGAAACACTTGCAGACCCTAATAGCTATGGATTTAGACCAAACCGCAGCACCGCCGATGCAGTTGCGCAGTGCTTCAAGTGTTTGGCTCTAAAGCGATCCGCTGAATGGGTTCTTGAGGGAGACATCAAATCTTGTTTCGATAAGATCGGACATCAATGGCTTATTAATAACATTGCCGTAGATAAACGCATGTTGGAACAATGGTTAAAGTCTGGCTTTATGGACAAAGGGCTGTTTTATCGTACTGACGAGGGAACACCACAAGGAGGGATTATATCCCCAACCTTGATGCTAATGACTCTTGCAGGGCTTGAACAGAGCATAAAGTCTACCGCACTCAAAAAGGGTGCGAGAGCCAACTTTATTGGATACGCCGACGATTTCGTCGTCACCTGCGCTTCAAAGGAAGTACTGGTGAACGATATCAAACCGTTGATCGCTGACTTCTTAGCGGAAAGAGGCTTAACACTCTCCGAAGAGAAAACGCGCATTACCCACATCAGCAGTGGTTTTGACTTCCTAGGTTTTAATCATAGAAAGTATAAAGGAAAATTGCTCATTAAACCGAGCAAATCCAACACGCTGCTGTTCTTGAGTAACCTTCGCGAACTCATCAAGAAGCACGCAACCATCCCCGTTAACGATCTAATCAAGTTGATAAATCCGAAACTTAGGGGCTGGTCGAATTACTATCGACACTGCGTTGCAAAGCAGGTATTCGGATATGTAGGTCATAAGCTATTCCATGCGTTATGGCATTGGGCTAAAAGGCGTCATCCAACGAAGTCTACGAATTGGGTCACCCACAAATACTTCCTCAATCGTAAAGGCCAATGGCAATTTCACGGTTGGCAGAAGATCATGGAGATGGATTGCCAATTCAATCTCTTCCAAATAGCCAAAGTGCCTATAGAGAGACACGTGAAAATCCGAAGTGCGACGACACCATTTGACCCTCAATACCGAGATTACTTGGCAAAGAGAAAGTCCAAAAGGCCAGCTCGCAACTCTTGGCACGATCCTGCTCTAACTGCTTTATAAGTTGCTGGGTATCATACGATGCCTTTGTGGAGGCTTGAGCCGTATGCAGTGAAAGTTGCACGTACGGTTCTTAGGGGGACGGCACTTGGTAACAAGTGTCGTCTACCCGACATTTTCGTGTTAAAGCTTGTGCACTAAACCCAGCGTGACGGATTAAAAAGTATCTCTAACCACTTAACGTCACTGCCTCTATTCACTCTGTAATGCCCATTATCGGGAAGAAGTAAGGTATACGCCCCATCAAACCACGGCGATTGATTAAACGCCCCCTTTACCCAAACTGGCCCCTCTTAGTTAGCGCCACATTTTTTTGTGGTCTTTTGCAAAACAGTACAACGCCGATTACGAGTAATAATGCGCTGAGCACACCGATTGACGTCGCAATGGCAACTAGATAACCGTGAGATAACATCGCCGCATATATCGCCCCGGAAAAGGCTGTACCTATGGCAAAACAGCCTTGTTGAACAGTGATAAGTGCGCTACTTGCTTCACTGGCATGGTGTTTGCCTACTTGAGACAGCGCGATACGAAACGCAGAGGTGAGCATCATCGCATTACCCAATCCAACGAGACCGGTCGCCACTATGAGACTCCAGACATGCAGTGTGCTTTTAAAAGACCAAAATAAAGTGATGGTCACCACAAAGCCAAGGAAGGATAAGCCAGTTCCAACTACATAGCTGCGATGGTTACCTAAACGCTGACTCATTGGTTTGCTGAGCAAAGATCCTACAAAAAACATAATGCCTAAGGCCATAAAAGTATTACCCGATTGTAGTGGGTTAAAGTGCAGCTTGCTTTGCAGGCAAAGCGCGGTCACAAATAAATAACCAGGATATGTAAATGTGACGGCAGCTTCACCAATGAAACCGGTTATCACCGATGGTGTTTTAAATAAAGACAGTGGAAAAAGCGGTTGTTCGCCAGCGTTCTCTTTCCGTTTTTCTACTGTCCACAGCCCAACCCCTGTCGGTAATAAACCAAGTAGCAACCACCAAAGTTGTGGCCAATGTTCACCCATGGCGATCGGTAGCAATAAACACAGTAGAAACAAGGCAAATAAAGTGATGCCGCTAGTATCCATATGTGGTTGGTTCTCAGACCGAGTTTCTGGAATGATAAAAAAGCCAAGCCCTAGAATCAGCAGGCAGACGGGAATATTGACAAAAAATGCAATCCGCCAGCTCAGTCCAAATAGATCCGCCGATACCAGCCACCCGCCAAGCAACTGCCCGATAACAACAGAAAGTCCAGCAACAGAGGTATAAATGCCAACCGCACGACTATGACGTTCACCTTTGAGCGTGGCGTGGATCGTGGCAAGAATTTGTGGCATCAATAATGCCCCACAAATTCCTTGTAACAGACGGCCGATCAACATTGGAATGATGTCGGTGGCAAGTCCGCAAACAACAGAAGCGATACAAAAACCAACCACTCCCAGCATAAAAAGACGTTTTCTGCCGTAGCGATCACCTAAACGACCTCCGGTAGCAATCAAAGTTGCGAAACTGAGCCCGTACAATGCAACAATCAACACTAGCCCTGTTTCATTCGTGTTAAGGGTGTCCCCCATCACATCGAGCGCAACATTAACAATGGAAAAATCGATTTGCGGTAGCAGTTGTCCTGCGACCAATAGCAAAAGACCGAACGAAGAAAGTGGTTTGTGAGTAGCAGTCATAAAGTATCCTTGAGACGTATCCCAAATCAAAATGTGCCGCTATTATGGTGGTAATTTAGAGTCGTACAAGAAACATGTTAGACACGTATAAATCATACCAGGATAAATAATGTCCAGTGAGAATTTACAACTAATTGGTGACTTTTTGCGCCGTAAACGGGAAAGTCTATCGCCGGAAGTAATGGGGTTACCTAAACCACCCCGTACTCGTACTCCCGGGTTGAGGCGTGAAGATGTAGCAGCCATTGCAGGTATAAGCACCGTGTGGTACAGCAAAATTGAACGCGGTAAAGCAGGTGGTATCTCGCATGAAGCACTGACCGCTCTAAGTAAGGCACTGCGTCTGTCACCATCAGAAAAACAATACCTGAAAACGCTTGCCACTCAGGAAGATGATGTCGCAAAACAACCCTGTATGAATATTACTTCTGAGAGTCAGCGACTTTTAACTAAACTCAACCCCTTACCAGCTTTACTTATAAATGATTATTTCGACATCATTGAAACCAATCAGAGTTTTAATCGTATGTGCGGATTGGATATCAATGCCTTACCAGAGGAAGAACGAAATTATATCTACCTAACAATTACTAACCCAACATGGCAACGTTTCTTACAAGTAAGCGATGACAAGGATTTAGCAGCTCAGCTAACACGCATGGCGGGATTTTTACGCAGCGTCACAGCCTCGCGTCCTAATGATCTCACTTTGAAAGCACGGGTCAGTCGCTTTAAGGAGCTGTCGGAAGTTTTCTCTTATTTTTGGAATCGTAACACTGTGCAGCAGCCGGAACAGCTCCATTCTACCTTTGCTCATGCAGAACTCGGTTTAATCACACTAAATAAGCAAATATGGTGGAACTTCAATGGAGATATTAGTGGTCGATTAAATATTTATCACTCTGTAAATGAAGAAGATTACAAACGTCTTGAGAGCGTTATCTGACACTCTAAAAACAAGTCAACCGTAGAACAAGTGGTCGGTGGTAAAAGATAAGAATGAATATTCCCTCGTATGAGCCACAAACGTCACATAAACTCACTGGTGATTATTAATGTGAGATGTTCCAGGGAAGGGAAGCAATGCATTGATATCCGGCTCTGGCTTGGCCAACGCATTCATGCTCTGTACCAGGTAGTCATACATAACCTGGCTATTAGCCTTTAACGTTTCAATGATGCTGTAGAATACAGCACTAGTGTTAGTGCCGCTTGTCCTATCGGTGAACCGCCAGTTTTTTCTGCCAATAACCAGCGATTTTGTTATGCGATTGTTGTTGATAGACAGGTGGCCATCTTAAACATAACTAATCAACTTTGGTCCATTCCCTAACAGTGAGTATTGCGACAAGCTGTTGCAAAATTAAAGGAGATCGTCAGAATCCATGAGCCTGTTTTATAGTAAAAATCACGCGTTCTAAAACTGTTTGGGGCATAGAAATGATTCAGCCAATTAAGACGTCGCGCCATTCTTTCTATTGGGAATCAACCGATAGCGCACGCGTCGTGCATAGCCTCGATAACCAGGCAACTCTTCCTGCAAAGTCTGATCTTCAAGTTTGATGCTGCAAACATCAAATCAAAAATCAACACATAACAATTTTAAATACGGTTGCAGCAAAACATTCGCCAGTGTAATATTCGCGCGAATACAGACGCATTCTATTATTATTATTTTGGAGCCTTCTTAGCTCAACATAGGGTTGCTCTAAGCAACCCTTTTTATATTGTGAAAAAAGTATAAACGGCAGTGTGTTTTTAATTTTGTATAGCTATCGACATGTCACCAGAAACAACGAATTTGTTTCAAGACAGCACAATATCTTGGCTTTAAGGGGGAATAGTACTGACACAACATTGAAAAAAATCCCCCTCTCGTTGAAGGGGATGGAATTAAATCAGAAAATCATCCAATGATTTTCCCTCTTGCTCGATAGCGTCTTTCAGCGGACTAGGCATACGTCCCTGGCCAGTCCAGGTACGCTCTTCACCATCCACAGTATACTTATACTTAGCTGGTCTTGGAGCTCGCTTAGATTTTTGCTTCGAGTTTAGCAAAGCCAACAGTTCTTCAGGCTCAATACCCTCTGCAGCCAACATCTCCCTATAAAATTTTAGCTTCTCTTCACGCTCTTTATTTTTAGCGCGTTCTTCCGCTTCAGCTTCTTCCCTTTCGACAACAACAGATTGTAATTTGTTTAGTCCCTCTTGAAGCTCTTCTAACGTCAATTCACGTGCAGCAGCTCGCAGTGAGCGCAAGTTCAACAATGTGCTAAATACATCACTCATATTCAATATATTCTTTCTTGTTTAAGATAGAGGTACTGTAATCAAATCTAACGAATTAATCCAATAGTTAAAATAAAGATTAAATTATCATTGTTACCTACAGCATTATTCATAATGCATAAATAATCTAGAAAGATAAACATCCGAGAAGAGGAACATAGAACTCACTAACAATTATTATTTATAGCTATTCATAGAGCAAGTATGAGCATGCATATCATATGGCTCATAACATGAGTCGATGCAACCATGTTTTCTTCAGTAAGAAGGGGCTTGCCTCATTCTCATAAACATCACCAAAAACGCAGTAAGACAATGAAATTTAAAGTTTTTAATTAAAAAAGATAGAAATATCGACGACCTATCACAATGAGACAAAAAGTAATCTTTCTCCCCTTAACCGATGAGGAGAAGAATGGAAAAATCTAGGTATTTCAAAACCATCAAAAGGGTAGGATGGCGGTTGCTCCAATATAGTACCAGAGCAAGGCCCGCATAAATCAATTAACGTATTATTTACTTACCGCCCTGACAATATCATGGGCCAAGATATCTAAAGCATCTTCATTACCATCCGTCTGATAATCAGCAAGCAATTTACGTTCAGCTTTGCGTCGAGTGAAAAACGCGATGACATCGCCTAAAACCCAATTATCAGTGATCTGATACAAAGCATCAGACAGGGCATCAATCGTTTGCTGTTGAATAATCACGTTATCTTGTTCAAGTGGTGGTGTTTCTTTTCTTACCTGCTTCAAATAGGCAAGCACCTTGCTGTGAGAGACCGCACTTTTATTTTTAACGGTCACCAACTCAGCCAACTCAAGGCAATCACTGTCATTGTTATAATGCGTCATAGAGATACTGACCATCTTCGACAGACGAACAATGGTAACGTACTTACGACGCGTGATATTAATACCATCGACAGAGCGAATACGTGCAACAGGTTCAGGATTCACTACTTTCTCATCAACAACAGGCTTAGCCACTGACATCTCAAAGAATTTACTATCAGCCAATTCACTCATAGGATTATAAATCGTTGGTGCATCTTGCGTATGGCTACTTAGCTCAAGCGCAGCTTTCCAACTCTCCTTATCAAGATGAATCGAAATCATATCCTCATAGAAATCGATCACGATCTTGTAACCAAACAAATTCATACGAATCAGCTCGGCTTTATTCCCTGTTTTTGCGATTTCAACATTACACAATTCTTTGGTTTTCCGGTGTTTACAACTGCGCTTTAAATCAGCTGTAAACTGATTGTAAGAAACTTGACGCGCTATACGTGTGTGTAATGTCTTCAAATCCAATGAATACGTTTTTTGCTGAGTGTGGCTCTCTTTAATTGAATTTCGACAAAATAGATACAGAATGAACAAAGTTCCATCGACCGCCAAGCTAGCCTTAGGGAAAACATAAGGTGTTTTGCCAAAAATAAGTTTATCGAAAAAGTGTTGTGGCCAGCGAACGATGTAGGCCGTTGCATTATCCTCTAGTTCATTATCTACAATAGAAGCTGAATGGCATGAAACAGGTGTTGCATCCAAAATCCGATAGCGCTCAGTTGCGAACATTTCATGCAGTTCATTATTAATGTTCACTTCTTTCAGTGCATTGAAATCGTAATGGCTGTCTCTAAGGGCGTTGATACTGGTACGAATTTTTTCGTAATTAGGTTTAGACCGAGACATCCCCCTAACTCTCAAAATCTCGTTGATCGTTATTGGGGTTTCATTTTCTGGCCGTTTACACTCACGAAGATAAAGATCCCGATAATGTTGGTGGTAGCCATAAGTCAGGGATATCATGGTGTAATAATTTTGTAGATCGTCTTGATTGACAATGCGTGAGGTTGACTTAACTTGAGCAGGACATTTGTGTAATTTACCCTCTTCATCCTTGATGTTTACATAACCTGCAAGTTGTTTGACATTTTGCTTTGTAAAGGCCAGCAGTTGCTCAAATGGATAGCTAGTTTGATGGCGTACAACCTGTGTAGACTCTGGGTTTGGTGACTCGTTAAAGCCCAAGTCTTTAAGTTTTTTTTGTGTTTGTTTTCTATTCTTTTGGCCTCGACTAATATTGGCTTTGACCAAATGAGTCTGGTTGATATCTTCAACTATATGACGGGCACTGTAAGCATTCAAAGAGAACATACTGATGCGTCGTTTTGATGCACTGACAAACTGGAAATCCATGTCTTTAAGGATTTCCTTCTCCTTCAATTTGGAGATACTGTAAGCAACTTGACGATCAGAAAAAGGGGTAGGTAATAGTTCTTTGATCTTCTTGATCGAAGTTAGATTTGCTTCATCCTTAAAGTGTTGACCATTAATGATGGCTTCGATGAACATTAGTTCTTTGTCACTTAAAACACCGCTTTCTGCAAAATCTTGAATCCTAAACTCAAACGGTTGTTGATACGTAAACAAGTTTCCATCGTTTGGCGTTTTTGTCGTGACAGTAATCATCGCTCGTGGTGTAAAAAAGTTGTGGTTTAGGGAGTATATGTCTTTTCTAAAAAACAAAAAAGATCTTTTCTTATTTTTTGGATCTTTTGCCTAACTCCTTAAGATCTCTCTTAAAATAATCTTTATCTTCTTTTTTTTTATTTCTTGATCTTATGATCTTTTATATACACATTGGGATAAGTCTAATTTGTTTATTATTTTCAGTGTCTTATGTTAATTGGCTTTAAAACGACAAACGTTGAAGATCAAATAGACCAACGATAAATAACCAAAATACAAACGATAGATGGCTGATATACAAACGAAAAAAACAAGTAAACGGACGAAGGATTGCTAATAAACAAACGATAGTCTCTCACAGGTTATCCACAGGATGTTGCAATAAAAAAGTTTAAAGATGGGGGTTATGGATTTGTTGGTTCACTTAGGCGCTATTTTTTTTGATCACTAGATTATTTTTTAGTTGAATTTTGAGAAAAAGTCTTTCGTCGTGTAAAAACGCCATACTGTTTTGTATATTAGTAATTGATTACTTTGTATGCAGAGCTATGGCTTAAGTAATTAACTATCTGATTTATTTGGGTAATTAATCAAATAAATTAATAATCTAAGGGGAGTAAATTCCAAGTTATAGCTATTTATGACCTCGTTTAGTAAGTACGATTATCTAATCGAAAAAGGATAGTCGGTATTGAACGCTGATATCTAATCGACAAACGATAGTTGGGTGTGAACGCTGATATCTAATCGACAAACGATAGTTGGGTGTGAACGCTGATATCTAATCGACAAACGATAGTTGGGTGTGAACGCTGATATCTAATCGACAAACG
>NZ_AMZO01000025.1 GCF_000331515.1 Photobacterium marinum | reverse complement strand
CTTATCTCAGGACGGGACATAGTTTATAATAAAAGCGGTCGCTGACAGCGACCGCTTTAATTATTTGGGGTGTCCCGTCCTGAGATAAGTGAATTTTACCACATATCCCATTCTGCATTTTCTGCTTCCTCTTCAACGTCATCAGGCAGCTCACTGAAGAAGTCTAGGTTAGTAAGCTCTTCAACTTGATCAACGGTGACAATGAACGAAGCTAGTTCACTAGCGGATACTTTGCGGTGAGGAACAATGAAGGCAATAGCTTCATTGTAGGCTGGGTCAAGAATCACTTTGTAGAAGCGGCTCGGGATATAAACACCATTACCGATATAAGTTTCGTTACCATCCCAAATCGGGCCTGATACAACGTATAGTTCGTTATAGGTGTTAGCCCATTCACGGACTTTCTCTTCAAGTGCTTTCCAGCCGCCGCGGTTAAAGCCAGGTAACTGCGGTGCCATGTTGGTCATCAGAAAACTTTGTTGCATCGATTGTTGGGTGAAATCCATTGTGCCGGAAGGGGCCAGGTGGCCTCTGTCATAGCCTGTTTTGGAATAATCGCTGCTGGTTACGCGGAAGGACGAAGGTACATCTTTATCGGAGCGGAAGCTATTCGAGCGTTCATAAAAAGCATTTACGCTCTCTTTGGTGATGTGATAAGCCACCCAGTCGGAAACTTTATTCTGGTAGTTATATCCGGCCGCATAGCCATCTCGGCAAAGGATTTGATCGCTTTCACTCGGCGTACCCTGTTCAAGGTGTTGGTGACAAACAGCGGCAGATGCTGTAGCCGACAGGCTCAGACCCAGTATGGCAATTAAAATTTTTTTCATGGTCTTTTTTCCAGTGTTTTGTTGTATATGAAGCTGAGTGGATGATATTCCTGTTATCAATAGGAAGGTATTGATAAATAAGTGAATTGTGATGAGAGTGATTTTTTGCATGCCAAGAGTGGGATGGAAAGCGCTTTATCAACAAAATTAGTAACTTAGATTTGATAAAAGTGGCTTATTCGACAGTTTGGGGCATTATGCCTAGACTTTTGTTCATAAAGCCTTGCTCTCCTTTTTCCTTCCAGTAGGTAACTTCTTATGGCTGAGCATCACCCCGAAATCCCCAGTGAAGATGAGTTAAAAAAACTACCGCCTGATGGTGGGGGATATTGGAATCGGTTGGTGTTTGAACAAAGTCCATATCTACTGCAACATGCGGCTAATCCTGTCGATTGGTATCCCTGGAGTGATGAAGCTTTTGAGAAAGCGAAGAGCGAAGATAAGCCGATCTTTCTTTCGATAGGCTATGCGACCTGTCATTGGTGCCATGTGATGGAACGGGAGTCATTTGAAGACACGGAAGTGGCAGCCTTACTTAATCGGGATTTTGTTGCAATTAAGGTCGACAGGGAAGAGAGGCCGGATATCGATCAACTTCATATGGCAGCTTGTCAATCTATGACTGGGGGCGGAGGGTGGCCGCTGAATTGTGTCCTGACACCGGAGGGGCAGGTTTTTTACGCCACAACATATCTACCTAAGCAAGGTCAGTATGGTCGTCCTGGAATGATGGAGCTGATCCCGACTATAGCCCTGGCATGGCAGAAGCAACGAGACGTATTGCTTAATGGAGCAATTCAGCTCAATAAACAGCTTCAGGCATTAAGCGGAGTTTCTGCGGCAGGTGTGCTGGATGAAAATATTGAGCATCAGGCGTATCTGTGGTTTGAGCAAACTTTTGATCCTGAGCATGGAGGGTTTGGTGATGCACCTAAGTTCCCGCTCCCGCATCAATATTTTTTCCTGCTTCGTTACTGGTATCGGACGGGACAGCGTCAGGCGCTTTCGATGGTAGAAGAATCGCTTCAGGCGATGCGATTGGGCGGGCTTTTTGACCATATCGGTTACGGGTTTCATCGTTACAGTACCGACAACTGCTGGCTAGTGCCTCATTTTGAAAAGATGCTCTACGATCAGTCTTTGTTATTGATGGCTTATAGTGAAGCTTACGCTGCGACAGGTAATGAGTTTTACAAACAAACAGCAGAGGAAGTTGTTGAATACCTTAAATCTCGCATGCTTCACCCTGACGGTGGATTTTTCAGTGCAGAAGATGCTGACAGTGAAGGAGAGGAAGGCAAGTTTTATATCTGGCGATACGAAGAACTCAAGGCTGTGCTGGAGGAGAGTGAGCTGACTTGGCTTGAACAACATTACTGTATTTTCCCGCAGGGGAATTATGTTGATGAAGTCAGCGGTAGGATGACGGGCGCAAATATATTGCACCTTTCTATGCATCCATTAGTGAGCGCTGATAAAAAGGGTAAAGTCGATCACGATAAAGCAACACCGGAATGTTGGCGCAATCAGTGGCAGCTTATTCGGCAGAAACTCTATCAACATCGTGAAAGACGGGAACACCCTCTGTTAGATGATAAGGTGTTGTCGGATTGGAACGGACTGACAATTGCTGCTCTTGCGCGTTGCTCGTTATTAATCGACAGTAGCGATTGTCTGGAAATGGCGCGAAAGGCGTTTGAGTTTATCCGGCTGAATTTGGTGGATGAGAATAGCCACTTGATGAAGCGATACCGGAATGGTAATGCAGGATTACCGGCGCATCTTGATGATTACGCCAGTCTGATTTGGGCGGCTTTAGAGCTGCACCAGGCTACCCTGAATAATGACTATCTGCAGCAGGCTTTAAATTGGACTGAAATGGCTGTTGATAAATTTTGGGATAGCGACAATCACGGTTTTTACTTTACTGAAGCAAATACAGATCTTGCTGTTCGGGCAAAAGAAATTTATGACGGCGCGATTCCTTCGGGGAATGCGGTCATGGCCCGAAATCTGGCTTTTTTGTATCGTCTCACGGGTGAAAGTCGATGGCAGACGAAGTTTAATAAACTGATTGCTGCTTTTGCTCCTCAGTTGAATCGTTATCCGGCAGGGTACACTTTGTTGCTGACCGCTGTGGATCTGATGAATAGCCCCGGTCAGCACCTGCTGTTTTCAGGGGCTGGAGTAGCCGAAGATATTCTCCGTCCTCTTAAAGGTAAATATCTGCCAAATACCCTTTGGTTAGCTGTTAATGATAAAGACAGAGTGCAAGGTGGTAAAAATACCGCTGTTCCTGCATCTTTTAAGCTTTCTTTTTCGGGTAATGAGCCTGTGCTTTGTTTTTGTCAGGACTCAGCCTGTGAATTACCGATAACGGGCAGAGATAATATCCTATCCAGACTTAACAAGTTGGTAGCTGAAAACCGTATTTCGGGAAATTCTGATGCCTGTTGAAAACGAGTCTAACAAACATGAGCCTAGTAATAGTGTGGCTGTGGTTTTTGAGTATCATGATCGCACTAAACATGAATTCAATCGCTATGCCCGCTCTTTGGGCTATCTTGACTGGGTAAGTCAGCCATGTCCATTTCGTTATTATCTAGGGGCGCCGCAACTTGTTTTACCATTGCCTGAAGATAGTAAGGTGACACCCGATTACGAGAGTTTCTTTAGCGGTGGTGACGTCGTAACTAAGCCTTTAAATCGGGAAACTCTTTCGGATTTTTTCTATTACTCGTTGTCATTGTCAGCCTGGAAAAATTTCAAGGGAAATCGTTGGTCACTTAGGGTGAATCCATCGAGTGGCAATCTGCATCCCACCGAGTGTTATTTACTGGCTGGTACCATACCTGATCTATCAGAGCAGCCGGGGGTTTATCATTATTTTTCGCTAAGGCATAACTTGGTCTGTCGGGCAACACTACCCGAAACAAGCTGGCAAGATTTAATTCAGGATCTGACTTCAGATGGCTTGCTTCCTCAGGGAAGCTTTCTTGTAGCATTAAGTTCTATACATTGGCGAGAATCATGGAAGTATGGCGAAAGAGCCTTTCGATATTGTCAGCATGACTGCGGACATGCATTGGCTGCCATGACTATTGCTGCCGGTATGATGGGATGGAAAGCGACCCTGATAGAGGGGGTATCTGATGATGATCTGGCCAGGCTAACAGGGTTAAATCGTGACGAAGATTACCCCTGCAGCCAAGAGCGGGATGAGGCTGATTTACTTGTCGCTATTACACCGGTTGATGCAAAAGTAAATATAAACTGGAAACCAGCCCCTGAGGTTCTTAAGGTGATTGTGGGGGCAGAGTGGCAAGGTAGGGCTGAGCGGCTTAGCCAGAGTCATCAGCCATGGTCATGGATAGAAAAAGTCACAAAGGTTTGTCGTAAGCCTGAAACGACAATCAGCTCCGTTTATTGTAATCATCACAATACTACGGAGGAAATATTGCATGGAGTGTTGCCGTTAAACCTGTCAAAGAGTCAGAGCGCAGGGTCTGTCGGTAAGGTTGTTCGTCAGCGGCGTAGTGCTGTTGATATGGATGGTAAAACGAAGATCAGTAAAGCGTCTTTCTATCAAATCCTGTCGCGAGTGCAGACAGTACAAAATCCAAGGTTGTTTTCAGTTATCGAGTGGCCGTCACGGGTACATTTGGGGTTGTTCGTTCATCGTGTTGACGGCTTGTCTCCCGGTTTGTATCTCTTGCTGAGAGACATCAAAAAGCTAAAAATACTGAAAGAGCTAATGAAAGATGAGTTCATCTGGCGTAAGCCGACTGATTGCCCACAATCTTTACCGTTGTATCAATTGTTTCAGGGAGACACTCAAGATGCTGTCAGAATTTTGAGCTGCCATCAGGATATTGCCAGTGATGGTGTGTTTAGTTGTGCAATGTTGGCGGATTTTGAGCAACCGATCAGGAAACTGGGTGTGTGGTGGTATCGGCGTTTGTTTTGGGAAACTGGCATGATAGGACAGATGCTGTACTTGGAAGCTGAAGCCAAAGGCATTCGCGCTACAGGGATTGGGTGTTTTTTTGATGATCCGGTTCATCAGGTATTTGGCCTGAGCGGGCACCAATTCCAAAGTTTGTACCATTTTACAATGGGAGGGCCGGTAGATGATACACGGCTGGAAACACTGCCAGCTTACTATTTTTTGGATGATGATGGTGAGAATGAGTAGGGGGTAGAATCAAAAAGAGCGTCCGAAGACGCTCTTAAAAATTCTTACGTTAAAAATCTAAATTAGATTTTTTCAACGTTAGCAGCTTGAGGACCTTTCTGACCATCTTCGATGTCGAAAGATACTTTCTGGCCTTCAGCTAGAGATTTGAAGCCGTCACCAGCGATAGCACGGAAGTGAACGAATACGTCAGCGCCGCCGTTGTCCTGAGTGATGAAACCAAAACCTTTCTCGTCGTTAAACCACTTAACGATACCAGTTGCTTTAGACATGTAATGTCTCCTGAATTTAATAAATCTAACGCAAAAGCGTACTTAAGCCATGATAATGAATTACTTATGGACAAAAGAATTGAAGCTCTTCAGGACATCAACACTTTGCAAAGTGGTGTAACGAAGTTTTCTCTTACAATTTGTAGCATAAATAGGACTGCATTACAGGCCGGGGACTATTAGGCCACAAGGGGGAGAGTAGAGCAAGCAAATATGAGACTTTTTAGCTATTTATGTCGAAAAATGTGAGTTTTGTGGCAGTTGGCTGAAGAACAATCTTTGTTATTAACAACGGGTTAGTGATGAAATCAAAGGTTTTTGCTGAAAAAATAAAATTTTATAAAGATTTTGTATGAAAAGAAAAAGGGCCATTTCGGCCCTTTATGCTTACAGTCTAATGGCAGTGACTTACACTTTTTCTACATTAGCTGCTTGTAGCCCTTTTGGACCTTGCTCGGTATCAAACTGTACTTTCTGACCTTCTGATAGCGTCTTGAAACCGTCGCCAGCAATAGCTCGGAAATGTACGAATACGTCGGCACCGCCGTTATCTTGAGTGATAAAACCGAAACCCTTTTCTTCATTGAACCACTTAACGGTACCTGTTGCTTTAGACATACTGTCTCCTGAAATTCCACATCAACATAAACGCCAATAACTATTTAACTTTGGTGACAAATGAAACAGCTTCCTTCAAAACAACATCCTTTGAGCAAGGGCCGGTGAAGAAGTACTTTGTTCACTTTGTTGCATCATTGCCAAACACTACTGGACTGACTAAAGAGTAGGCACTATGACCCTTTTTGCAAACACAAAGCTAAGAAATTTGTGGATGATTTCACACGGATTCTACTTTTAGAGCATGGATTTCGTGAACTCTATACAAATGAATTAAAAGCAGTTTTTATTATATGTGAGACAAAGTTAACTTTTAATTGTACTAATAAGCTTTAAAAGCTCGTTACATTACTTTTTGCTGTATCAAATCAAAGAATCGTTGATAATTGTTTCTTGCCCGTAATGTGACTTGAGTAACAACATAACTTTCTGATATAACGAACCCAGTTAGGTTTTGTTGATTCATAGAAGGACAAAAAATGAACACTATCCTAGAGCTGGTACGCCAGACACGACGTAAGAACAAGCTAAAGCGTGAAATCCTGGACAATGATCGTAAAGTTCGCGATAACCGTAAGCGTGTTGAGCTACTGGAAAACCTGCTTGATTATATCAAAGCAGACATGAGCCACGATCAGATCGTAGAAATCATCGAAAACATGAAGACTGACTACGAAGATCGTGTAGACGATCACATCATCATCAGTGCAGAGCTTTCTAAAGAGCGCCGCGAAGTAAGTAAGAGCGTTAAAGACCTGAAGAAGCAAGAAATCAGCTCTAAGCCACAGCAGTAAGCTGAAATAAGAATCTCAAAACCCGGCAAATGCCGGGTTTTTTTATGCTAGACATACCATATAGGCTAACCATAAGCTCGCTATTAGCTTGATGAGCGGCTTCTGGCTTGTTCAACTTTGGCGAACAAGCTGTTAGCTTTTTTCATTACTGAACTCGCGGTCCTTTCTCGCTTCGCCTGAAGGAATTGATCCGAAAACTCCAGGTAGCGTGTCGCCATCGCAAGACGAATTTGTATAAGGGGAGAAAAGTCTTCCGGCAACGTTTCAGCTTGTTTGTTAACGTCGCCATTGAGTTTGTCTAGCTGGTTAACTGTTCTAACTTTACGAAGTCGCGCCTTCAGGTTGTCAAATTGATTTTCATAGAATAAGTCAGCCGCTTTATAGGGGTACTGAGGATTTTGCCCCTGCTTTTTCTGTTCATAGTAGGTGTCTATTTGTTGTATAGCGTCTTTTAGCTCAACGGCTGAAGTCAGAAGCTCTGAGTGTTGAGGAAACATTATATTTCCGGCTCGTATTATTTCAGACAATCCGATGAGATCCCGGTTATCAGAAGTTTTGTTATATTGTTTGGTAAATGTTGACTCAGCCATTGCTGAAGGAGTGAAGGCATAGTCTTTTTTAACCGTACCGAGATCCGCTATAAGCTGATAAATGTCATTGCCTTTACTGTCTGATGCATAGTTTCCCTGTTCTAAAAGAGTATTAATTCTTTCCGACAACATATCGGCAGTGGCTTGCCAGCTGTTGCTTATTTCTGTTGATAGCGTGGTAATCAATAATGAGTCCGGATAGAACTGCTGAATTTTGTTTAACTCTTTCTCTATTTCATAGTAATCGGGGTAACGTCTTTCTTTTTGATTAAGGATCGTGTTTATTTTCTGTTCATATATTTCAATGATCTGTCCCCGATGTTTCCTTAGCAAGCCGTCCTTTAATAAGGTTTTGCTCTCAGGGAATGTATTGACTGTATGTAGCAGTTCTTCTGGAGTTAAGTTAGTAAATTGAGAGTCATCTATCGTGTTACTATTGCTGCTTTGTATTTGTGCTATCAGGTTTTCAATTTTTGTATTTTTAAGATGAAAACCGTATGCGGTCGCAGTTGCGACAGCACAAAAAGCGATCGCAGCTGTCAGTTGTGGCCAGTAACGAGTGTTAATTTGCTTTGTGAAGTCGTCAAAATTACTAATGCGTTTTGATGGTTCAAATTCAAGCCCTTGTTTAAGAACTCGCCATTTACTGTTGCTGATATTGGCCGGCTTAAAAACTTTTTCTTGCAAACGTTCAGCGAGATCAGCGGGTTTACGGTTAAAAGGGTGTTTACTCGACAACAGTTCGTAAGCAATACAGCTAAACGCAAAGATATCGTCTTTAACCGATGGTTCTTCACCTTTAAGCATTTCCGGTGATGCATAAGTCGGGGTATAGCCACAAAGGATGTTTGTTTCATCCTTGATTTCAGCCGAATAGATATCGGCACTCAGGTTGAGTGCTTTTGATACACCAAAGTCAAATATTTTAATGGCACCATCCCGGTTGAGCATTATATTGCTTGGTTTAAGATCTGCATGCACCATGCCTTGGCAATGAGCATATTGAAGTGCGGAAATTATTTGCTTTAACAGTTTCATCGCGCTGGGGTAGTTGAGCCCGTTTGGTCGAGATCGCTTAATCACTTCTTCAAGTGTTTCACCATCAAGCCATTCCATCACTAAATAATGAGCTGTTTTATCGGCTCCGAAATCATAGACGCGGATTATGTTTGGGTGACTGAGCTGTTGTGTTTTTTTTGCCTCTCTGATAAGAATTTTGGCTGCTCCCGGCTGATTGAGGTGTTCATTCTGTAAAATCTTGAGTGCGACATAGGAAGCTTTAACACCTGCTTTCTTTAGCACTAGATCGGTGGCTTGGTAGACATCACACATACCTCCGTGACCAATCAGTTTCTCTATCTGATAACGTCCTTTGATAATTTGACCTGTTTGCATGAGCGAACGGTTCCTATACTGACACTCATCTGGCTTTTCAATACTCAATGTTGAACGGGTATGAACTTGAATGCGATTTGGTTGAGGCGAGTTATTATCAGCACTCTGTATGTTTTTTGACACTACATTTTTAGCTTTCTTGGCATTATGTTCTTCATTGTGTGCCATTTCAGTAACTTCTCCCACCAGTTAGTTATTACTCTAGTCTTCATTTAATAACAGTAACCTTCTGGTGGACCCATGAGTATTACCTGATAATGCGGCAAGCTACGAAAACATCATCAAAACTTGTAAGGCTGTTTACCACAATATTTGAAGTGAGTGGAATAATGCAAAAGCCGGGAACTGGCATGATTGCTATTTGTGTTTGGGGTTTTTAATATCATCCGAACCAAAATAATTCTTAGTGCCTTATTTTTTTGGTTTTATTCTGTCAATTCAGGTTTTCTGAATAATCTTTATTGTGGTTGGGGTCTATATGGAGTTGAAACTATCTGTCGTAAGTTATCACAGGTTTACGTCTGATTTTGAAGCAAAGAAAATCTTTATATTTGACGAGAATAAAAATAAATACACTATCGGTCGCGCAGAGTTGTGCGATTGGTATTTACCAGACCCAGAAAGAGTTATTTCATCTTGTCATTCCGAATTGGAATGTGTTGATGGTGAGTTTCATATTATAGACCAGTCAACTAATGGGGTTTTTATTAATCACTCTTTGAAGTCGTTAGGTAAAGAAAATAAGCATAAGATAAATGTTGGCGATATTGTGTCGATGGGAGACTATGAAGTAGAAGTAAGTGATATTGTTCTGGATGATAAAAAGTTAAACATTAAAGAATCAGTTCTCAAGAGTGCAGCTGAAAAATTAAAAGAAGATAGTGATGATATTAGGTTTGGGATTCCCATATCTTCTTTTAATAAACCGAGTGAAGGTAACACACCAACTGTTACTAATAGTAATGAATTTAAATCCGCGTTACCTGTTTTTTCCGGTAGCATTGAGGACAGTTTTATAGCACCAGAGAATTTGAATGTTGAATCAAAACATTCTGACACTGATTCTGTACCTGAGGATTGGAGCAGTTATCTGAATATTGACGACAATCAAAATGAGGTTCCGGGTTCTCCTGAATTACCGATTACAGCACCATCACTAGAACAAGAACAGCCGATAAAACAGCATATTTGTAATATGTCTTTAAATGAAGAATCTGAAGTTATTGAAAGGACAAGCTCTGATGACTTAGAGGCTTTCATAAAGGGGCTTGGGATCAGCTCTGGGATGGTACCGGCGAAAACAGATCATCAGTGGTGGTATGAGCTTGGCTGTGCAATGAATTATCTTATGTCAGGCGTAATGGATACGCTTCATCATCGCTCAGAATTTAAGCAGAATTATAGGTTAAACCACACTTTATTTAAGCGTCAGGAAAATAACCCTCTGAAGTTCTCAGCCAATGTTGAAGACGCGGTACACAACTTATTTAACCGGAATACTACCAGTTTCTTATCGGCAGAGCAGGCAATCCAAGAGGCTTTTATTGATATTGAGAAGCATGAGAAGGCGCTGTTGGCCGGTGTTGAAGGTTCCGTTAGTGGGATAATGAAATTACTTTCACCAGGTTCAATAAAAAACAGAACGCCGGAAAAACAATTTTGGCATCGGATCAGTACATCCAAATCGAATTGGGCGACCTATGAGGCATTATATCAACGAATGAATGAAGAGCTTTGTGGTGCCGGAAAGGCTTTTTATTGGGAGGATTTTGTAAAAGCTTATGAAGCGAACTTAAGAGAACTAAATCAGGAGAAAGTCTGATGAAACAAATGACATTATTACTTGTTTTTATATTCTCAGTATTTTTGACAGGATGTACGGTTGCTAATTATGTAGTGCCAGCATATACAAGTTTGAAATTTGAAGTATCTGAAGATGTTAATCCTGATTCAAGTGGTAGAGCTTCACCGGTTGTGGTTAAAGTTTTTGAACTTTCATCGAGAACATTATTTGATAGTCAGGATTTTTTCTCTTTGTATGATGAGCCTAATAAATATTTAGGGCCAGATTTAATTGTTCAAAATGAATTTGAGTTTTCTCCCGGTTCTGAGTCTGAACATGAATTGAGCCTTTCACCCGGTATCCGTTATGCCGGAATTCTGGTTGCTTATCGAGATATTGAGAATGCTCGGTGGCGAGAAGTCGTTGAAATTGATCCAACTGCCTATGAAACCGTTGATGTGGTTATTGGCGAATTAACTGTTTTCAGCCGAAGTCACTAGACATTTATTTTTTATTATTGGGATAAATAATATGAGTGATTTTTCCAGGGTTGCTTGGAGTGAAGGGATGTTCTTACGTCCTCAACATTTTCAGCAGCAAGAGCGTTTTTTTTTATATGAAATGAATCAGATGGCTAACCAGACGACTTATTCATGGGGAATTCGTGAATTAAAGTTGGATGAAGTGTTGCTGAATCACGGCCAGGTAGGTATAGCAAAAATGAATGCTTTAATGCCTGATGGAAGTGTGGTGGTGTGCCCGTTTAGGGAAGTTTTACCTGAGCCATTGCAGTTAGATAAAAGTGTTCGTGAGCAGTTGGTTTATTTGGCGATTCCAGCAGAGAAGCAAGGCGTAATAAATATAAGTGAGCAGGGCAGTTCACAGGTGACTCGTTATAATTTTTGCGATCATCAGGTTTCAGATTCGGTTGTAGGAAGCGAGTCAACTGAAATTCTTCAGTTGGCACAATTATCACCGGAGTTGAAGCTATCGAGTGATAGCCTATCGGGGTATGTCACGGTGCCAATAGCACGGGTTATTGAGTTAACAGATGAAGGCAAGGTCATTCTTGATGACAAATTTATTCCACCCTGCCTTAATGTTCAGCGCAGCCCTGTGATCAAGCAGTTCATTACAGAACTTAGGGGGATGGTTAAACTACGTGCAGATACCATTGCTAATCGTTTAAGTCAGGGACAGGGTACAGCCAGCTCTATTGCTGATTTCCTGATGTTGCAGTTGTTAAATCGCTACGAACCTTTATTGCTTCATCTTGAAATGGGTGATGGTTTACATCCAGAAGTTCTGTGTCGTTATCTGTTTTCTTTTACAGGGGAACTGTCCACGTTCATTGCTGAAAAGAAACGTCCGCCTGAAATGCCGGTATATCTGCACGATAATTTGGCAATAGTGCTTGGCTGCATTATGACTGTTCTGAATCAGTATATGAGTTCAGTTTTGGAGCAAACTGCAGTTCAGCTTCCTGTCGAAGCAACTAAATTTGGTATTCGAGTAGCGCCAGTAGCTGATAAAGCTCTGTTGGAAAGGGCTGTTTTTGTTATTGCCGTTAAAGCTGATTTACCAACAGAAGAATTGCGACGTCGTTTCCCTGCTCAGGTCAAGATTGGCCCGGTAGAACATATTCGAGATTTAGTTAATAACCAGTTACCTGGAATTGCTGTCGCAGGATTGCCGGTAGCACCTCGACAGATTCCTTATCACTCGGGCTATCACTACTTCCAGCTCGATAAAAGTAATGATTACTGGCAACGCTTAAGCGCCAGTGGTGGTATTGCAATGCATCTTTCCGGCCAATATCCGGATTTAGACATGCAATTGTGGGCAATCAATTAGTAAAGGTTCATTGTTCAGGGGCTGGATGTAATGACAGAGGCAACATTATTAAAACCGAGGCCAGGAATTCGTGGTATCAATTCAGAGTTGAAGCCACAGAAGGAGCAGCCGTCTGAGTTCGATCATACTGTGGTTTTAAATAAGATAAAAACTGGTGAGAGGTTAGCTGGTTTACCTTCGTTGGGGGATAACCCGTTATTGGAGGATGCCGGAGTTTTATTATCGATTATCGCTCAAATCCGAAGTACACCGGATCATCACGATGTTCCAGCCCTTAAGCAAAGTTGTATTGAAAAAGTTCGCGAATATGAAATTCGTTTGCGGGCAAAATCCGTTGATGGTGAATCGATCGAGTCGGCTCGATACTGTCTCTGTTCATTTATTGATGAAACTGTACTGAATACCGCGTGGGGCGGTCAATCCAGTTGGGGAACAGAAAGCTTGTTATCAACATTCCACGCAGAAACTCTGGGTGGAGAATACTTTTATACCTTATTGGATAACGCACTATCTCATCCTCATACGAACTGGCAACTACTGGAATTGCAATACCTCTGTCTGTCCCTTGGCTTTATCGGAAAAATGCGGGTTGAAGAACGAGGGATGGACCGTCTTGAATTTTATCGTGAGCAAATTTTCCAGCAATTGACAGCCAGGCGGGGCGAATCACAAACGGAACTGTCACCTGACACGAAAGCCAGAGTGCTTATCGGAGCTAAACCCAAAAGTGATTTCCCTGTTTGGGTAATTATTTCTGTGTTCTCCGCATTAACGCTTGGGGTTTATATGGGCTTTAGTTATCACCTTAATGCCTATTCAAATGAGGTTTTTAATCAGATAAATGATGTTGCTCGCTGGGAGGCGGTGAAAACAGATAGTACCGAGGAAGAAAATCCGGGGGCCAAGTATTTACAGCAACTATTACAAAGTGAAGTGGAAAAAGGAGCTATTGAGTTTGTAGAGCTTCCGGATCGAATCAGGATCGTTATTAACAGCAATGAGCTTTTTGTTTCTGGTAGTGCAGAAGTTAAAGGTTCTCTGATTCCTCTTCTGTCAAAAATAGCACGGGCTCTTGAATCAACACAGGGACGGATTCTGATAACGGGTCACACGGATGATCAACCTATCTTCACCAGTAAATATCCATCTAACTGGCATTTATCACTGGCAAGGGCGACCGCTGTTGCTAATACCATTGCTTTGGGGACTCAGTTGCATGGGCGATTGTGGCCGGAAGGTATGGGGGATTCAGAACCAAGAAATCCTAATAATTCAGCGAAAAACAGGGCGAAAAATCGTCGTGTTGAAATTGATTTGCTTTATTCGAAATAAGGGGATGGCAGAAGAATGTTCAAAAAAGGATTACGTCGTATAGGACAAGCCTTGTGTTCCCGCTGGGCAATATCCCTGCTCGGATTATTGGCAATTTCATTATTGATTTGGTTTGGCGGTCCGTTGATAGCGATTGCTGGTAGTGAGCCACTTTCCAGCACTGTTACGCGCTTGTCTGTTTTATTAGCTTTGGTTCTTGTATGGGCGCTGATTAATTTGTTTCGTATGGCCAAAAGTAAGCGAGAGGATGAGAAAGCCGTAAAGTCTTTGCTGGATAATAATGATGGAGAAAATATTGATGCGGCGTCTCAGCGTGAAATTGATACGCTGCGCACACGAATCGTTCAGGCGCTTGATGTACTGAGTAAATCAACGCTGATTAAGGGTAAGAGTGTATATCAGCAGCCCTGGTATATATTAATTGGTCCTCCTGGAACCGGTAAAACAACGACCTTATTTAATTCTGGAATGGAGTTTCCTCTTAAGGACAAGTTAGGAAATGATCCACTGGAAGGGCTTGGCGGAACCCGCAATTGTGACTGGTGGTTTACTAATAAAGCGGTACTGATTGATACCGCAGGCCGTTATACAACTCAGGACAGTCATAGTGAGCAAGATGCACGGGCTTGGTTGGGTTTCCTTGGATTGCTGAAAAAATACCGTGTCAGGCGTCCAATTAATGGTGCCATTGTAACAGTGAGTCTGTCTGCGTTATTAACTCAGACGAAGACAGAAAGAAACCTCCACGCCCGGGCAATCAAGCAGCGTATCCAGGAACTGAAAAACCAGTTAGGGATGCATTTTCCAGTATATGTTGTATTGACGAAAGCCGATCTCGTTCCCGGATTTGGTGAGTATTTTGCTGACCTAACGCCTGAGCAGCGAGAACAGGTTTGGGGGATTACCTTCCCTGAACAACCGGAAGATGCTGAGCGCGGTGTTGTCGGGATGTTCAATAAAGAATTCTATGAGTTACTGCAGAGAATTTTAAAGCGGGTTAATACACGACTGCAAAATACTCGGGATCTTGATAACCGAACGCTGATCTATGAATTTCCACGACAATTACGTGCGCTTCAGGCTGCCACAGATGACTTTTTGAAAGAAATATTCACACCAAACTCTTTTGAAGAGGCTCCGATGCTGCGTGGCGTTTACATCGTTAGCGCAACCCAGCAAGGATTACCCATAGATCGAGTAATTACTGAGACATGCACTGATATGGGCTTGGGCTCTGTACCGCTGAAGCAGTACAGCGTTGAAAGTAAAGGTTTTTTCATCAAACGTTTGTTTGAGGATGTCATTTTCCAGGAACAGTATCTGGGAACCGTTAACCTACATCATCAAAAGCAGAAAGTCTGGCTAAGGCGAAGTGTTTTAGTGGCTTGCACCATTGCAACATTGTCAATGGCAACACTCTGGGCCCAGAGCTATTTCTGGAACCGATATCTGGTGGGTGAAACGGCGTCTTCAATCAAGGATTACAACGAGATAGTGGGTAAAGGGCTGACAGCAGAAACGGATGTCGTGACGCTTGTACGTGCGCTGGATGCCTTGAAAGATATGCCTGCCGGTTTTAGCGGGCAAATGCTGGATTCTAAAGGCATAAAGCGGGTTGGATTATATCAGGGTGATAAGATTGGACAGCCTGCACATGCGGCGTACGACAGGGGCCTGCAAGGGTTTCTTGCACCTTATCTGGCTGATGCGTTGATAAATGAAATGCAACTCAATCAGGGGTATCTGGAATATCTTTACGAGACACTGAAAACTTACCTGATGCTTTTTGACAGGGAGCATTATGAATATGAGCAGGTAATGAGTTGGCTTTCTGTCTATTTTGAGCGCTCATTTCCCGGGGAAGTTAATGAAGAATTACGTCAATCTTTGCTGGCTCATACCGAGAATTTATTGCGTAGCGGTGTAACAGGTATTGGGGAAAACCAAGATGCCGTAACTGCAGCCCGAGATGTTCTAACAGAGATGCCATTAGCAGAACGCGCTTATCAGCGCCTGAAGCTTGAGTTTGCAGATAGCCATATTCCGGAGTTCAAAGTAACTGACATTCTCGGGACGGAGGGCAGAGAAGTCTTCGTGAGAACCAGTGGAAAACCACTCTCTGACGGCATTCCAGGACTGTATACCTATAACGGTTTTCACAGCGTATTTCAGTTGGAGAATCAACGAATTGTTAAACGTCTGATGGAAGATAGCTGGGTGTACGGAGATGATCTGGATATTGAAGAGACTAATCGTGAACAGGTCGCTAAAGCGGTTCGGGAGAAATATTACCGGGACTATGTCTATGAATGGCAACAATTATTGGCTGATTTAAAACTCAGGCCTTACGGTAATGCCAGAGAGGGATTGTACCAGGCTCAGGTGCTCGCCGGTACAGAACAGCCGCTTGAAACACTGATTAAGGCGTTTCAAAAACAATTGCGGCTTACCAACTTACCAGTGAGCAAGAATGCTAAAGCTGCTGGTGAGGTGGCTGCCAATGCGGCTAACGTAGCTTTGCAGCATAAAAAGACAAGGCTAACCCGTTATCTCCCTAATGAGATGCCGAAGGTGGATATCGAATTGCCAGGTAAAGTAGTTGAAAAACAATTCTCTTCACTGCTTAAGCTCAATGAGGCTGATTTTAAAGCACTGAATGAATCCATGGTCCTCCTCTATAACTATCTGGCCAAGATGAGAAATAGTGGTGAAAAAGACCGAGTGGCTTACAAAAGCCTGTTAGGTCGAGAGTCTCAGGGAAATTTAAATAACATATTAGATCATGTTCGAAGTACGATTCCGGTACCGTTTAATCAGTGGATCGGTCAGTTAGAAAAGCAAACTTCTAAACTGGCGAAAAAGGGATCCAAAGTTCATATCAATACACTTTGGCAGGAGCAGGTAGTTAGTGAGTATCAGCGCTCAATAAAGGGTAAATACCCGTTCAGTCAGTGGGCAAGAAATGATGTGCAATTGAAAGACTTCGGGCGATTCTTTGGTCATGGCGGCATTATGGATAAATTCTTTGCGTCATATCTGGAACCTTTTGTTGATACCTCAAAGCGCAGATGGCGATTTACTAAAAATGTCGGTGTCAGTGAAGGAGCCTTACGTACGTTTGAGTCTGCCCGGCGAATCAGAGATGCGTTTTTTGCTCAGGGAAGTCAGGTGCCATATGTCGAGTTTGGTGTCAGGGCTGATTACCTCGATCAACATATCAATAATATTTTGTTTGAGCTTGGTGGACAGTCAATGATGTATCGTCACGGTCCATCCAGAGTTATTGACTTTACATGGCCAGATAAAACCACTTCGTCTGACGTCAGGTTGGTTTTCACACCACCGCAGTCAGGACATTCAATCACAAAAACGTTTGCTGGAGATTGGGGCTTGTTCCGAATGTTGGATCAGGCAGCACGGATTCGTTCCAAAACTCGCAAGGATCATTTGCTGAAACTGGAAGTGAAAGGAAATCGGACTGAGTTGAAATTGATACCAAACAGTGTTGTCCATCCTTTCTGGCTCAGGGATATAGAGAGGTTTTCATGTCCGGAAATATTGTAAAGCCTGTTATTGGCTATTTTGGCAAAGTTCCGGCGCGAGGTGACTTCATTCAGGATAACTTGTCCTCTGATTTTGTTGATGGCTGGAGAGAGTGGCTTCAGGCCGTAATGGCAGTCAGTAAGGAACAGTTGGGAAAGGAATGGCTAGGCTGTTATCTGACAAGCCCTGTGTGGCATTTTGCTTTGTCTCCGGGAGTTTGCGGTGACAAAACAGTGATTGGAACTTTAATGCCAAGTATTGATCAGGTCGGACGGCACTTTTATTTCACTTTGGCCACTGAGGTTGAAGGGCCACCAGTTGGTTTCTGGAGTCACAGAGAGTGGAGTAGTGAGTCTGAACAGAAAGTACTGGAATTGTTAGATGACGGAACAGACTTAAATAATTGGGTTGAGGCAATTAACTCAGCTGAGTGGTTTTCGCCGGATACGGAAGCATCATTACCGTTAAAGATAAATGCTACTCATAGCGGACACCTGATAGTTACAGCGGAGCAAAAGGTATCGTCAGATCAATTACTGCATAAAGCGTACAGAGACTGTTTTGAACGTTATTGTTTTTGGTGGACGTCCGGTTCGGAAAGGATCACGCCATGCACCCTCGTTACAAAGGGTCTGCCCTTGGTCAGTCAATTTGCAGCAATGCTAGATGGTGAATGGGAGCAGTGGGGATGGTAGCGCTGAAAGAAAGCAATCATAGTAAATATCAGATCTTCTCGCAGACGCATCCGGGAACAGTTCGGCAGCATAATGAAGATGCTTGTCTAGATATGCCTGAATCAGGCGTATTGTTAGTTGCAGATGGAATGGGCGGTCATAAAGCCGGTGATGTTGCCAGTAAAATGCTGGTGGATATTGTTAAACAAGCCATCTCGGAAACGTCATCTGATGTTCTGGATTTAAGCCACTTACATCACAGCTTGCAAAAAGCGAACAGGAAAATACATCAGTATTCGTGCTGTCACTTGAAGGGGGAAACCATAGGAACCACTGTTGTTCTGCTGTTTTTGCAGGGGAATACATATCATTGCTTATGGGCAGGTGACAGCCGAATTTATCTTTACCGGCATCAGAAACTAATACAACTGACAAGGGATCACAGTCAGGTTATGGATATGGTTGATAAGGGATATATTACTGCCGATGAAGTTGAAAAGCACCCAATGGCAAATATTATCACCAGGGCGGTTGGGGTTAGTGAGCAAGTTGAAATTGATCATATAAGTGGTCGGTTAAACCCCGGGGATCGTTTTCTGCTTTGTTCAGATGGTTTAACTAAAGAATTACCAGCCAGAGATATTTCTCATTGTTTGCAAGCAAATGAATTAAAAGATGCAGGTTTAGCGTTAATACATTCCGCTCTAGTAAAAGGTGCCTCAGATAACGTAACGGTTATGTTAGTTCAGGAACAAGAGAAACTAATAATCAATAACGAAAATATCAGATTTAATAATGATGATACTGTGCCGGTATTTAATCAAAAATAATTAATGTTGAGTGGTAGGGAATAATGGAGTGTAAGTGCATTATTATGGATGATTTAATTAATCTTGAACTTTTAAAACAACCTGTATCTGATGAGTTTCCGGCAGGAGAAGATCTCCGTAATGATATCACGCCAACATCACCTTATTTTAGCCTTAAGGATGTCAGGAATAATGCAAGAGCAGCAGAGAGAAATGCACTGGTTGAAAATGAGCCTCTGTTGTCATACTCCGCTAAGTGGAAAGATATTCTAACTAGTGTGCCGAATATATTAACGACACAGTGTAAAGATCTAGAGTTTACAGCCTGGTATATAGAAGCGCTTGCGAGAACTTATGGTTTTGCCGGCCTGAACTGTGGGTTCACGGTTGCAAAAATATTAATTGAAGAGTTTTGGGGATATTTATACCCCTTACCAGATGAAGATGGAATAGAAACCCGAATTGCACCATTGATTGGGTTAAATGGCTTTGAAGGTGAAGGTACATTACTAATGCCTATAGCCTGTATACCAATTACTGAACATAATGGAGAGCATGCCTACTCATTGTGGGAATATGAGCAGGCGTTGGAAATCGACCGTCTGGAAAATGATAAGAAAAAGCAGAGGCTGGATGCCGGAGGAATTGAACTAGCTGATGTGTTAGCAGCTGTTGAGGCATCAAGTACTGATTTCTATAAGCAGCTGGCATTGGATATTCAACAGGCTGTCGCATCTTATGAGCTGCTGGTACAGGTAATGGATGAGGTCTGTGAGATTTCATTACCAACATCGCATATCAGTAAGCGGCTACAGTCTTGTAAAGAAGCAGTTGATTACCTGGCCGGAGATCGTATTGATGAGGTTGAAACGGTCGAAATTGTGATTGATGAATCGGATATAAATGTATCTGATGAGGCAGTTACAACATCAATAAACTTTCAGTTAAACAGTCGTCAGGAAGCAATAAACAATCTAAAGAATATTGCCGTTTTTTTTAAGAAAACTGAGCCACATTCGCCAATGGCTTATGCGATTGAACAAGTTGTCCGCTGGAGTGATATGACATTGCCAGATTTGCTGTCGGAATTAATTTCGGATGGTGAAGCAAGAAATGGCTATTTTCGTTTGGTAGGTATCGAATCAGAAGAAGTTGAATAGAAGATTTAATTTTAAGTTTCTGTATGTAGATTAAAGTGCATAGTAATAAATAGGGAGAAGAACATGGGAAGTATCCACGGAAAATTATCCAGGGTGCGTAAGCCTAGGGTACATATTACCTATGATGTGGAAACTGAAGGCTCAAGCATTCAGAAAGAACTGGCTTTTGTTGTTGGTGTTATGGGGGATTTTGCTGGTCAAAATTTTGATGAAATCAAACCTATTAAAGAACGGCGCTTTATTCAAATCGACAGGGATAACTTCGACGATGTTTTAAATCGAATGAACCCACAGCTAAAATTTAAGGTTGATAATAAATTAGCTGATGATGGTACTGAATTAGATGTGTCACTCCAGTTTAAGTCAATGTCTGACTTTGAACCTGAAGCAATTGTTAACCAAGTTGAACCATTAAGAAAGCTGATGGAGACACGAAATAAATTGCGTGATTTGATGACAAAGGTTGATCGTTCTGAAGATCTTGAAAACTTACTAGAAACTGTATTGAACAACACAAGCCATCTACAAAAGTTATCGGATGAACTGAATCTGGGATCGGAGGAACCTGCGAAATGAGCACAGAAACATCGGCAGTGTTAGATGCAGCGGCAGAAGAAAGCATAGGTTCTTTTTTAGAACAGGCAATTGCAGCAACAAAGCAGACAGAAAGTTCCAGAGCTGAAGAGTTAATCAGAACTTTAACAGAGGAAGCACTCAAGGGAACGGTTACCTGGAATAAAAATCTGTCTGTAACTTTTCGTGAATCGATTGCGGCCATTGATCATTTAATTTCGATTCAACTGGCTGAAATTATGCACCAGAAGCAGTTTCAGAAGCTTGAGGGAAGTTGGCGTGGGTTGAATTATCTGGTCATGAATTCAGAAACTGGCCAAACATTGAAAATCCGTATGCTCAACATCAGTAAATCTGAATTACATAAGGACTTAAGTAAAGCTGTTGAGTTTGATCAGAGTCAGATCTTTAAGAAAGTCTATGAATCCGAATTCGGTACGCCTGGTGGTGAACCTTATGGTGCATTAATCGGTGATTATGAGTTTACTAATCACCCTCAAGATATTGAAACGCTGAGTATGATGTCAAATGTTGCTGCGGCTGGTTTTTCACCATTTTTGTCTGCTGCTTCTCCGGCATTGTTTGGTTTTGAAGAGTGGGCAGAACTCAGCAATCCTCGTGATTTGTCTAAAATGTTTGAATCACAAGAGTATGTTAAGTGGCGTTCATTCCGAGAAAGTGAAGATTCTCGTTTTGTTACTCTTACAATGCCACGTGTTTTGGCTCGATTACCATATGGTGAGTCGACATTACCGATCGAAGCTTTTAACTATGAAGAGTTTAAAGTTGACTCACCATCCGGGTTATCTTACGACGTTGATCATGAAGAGTACTGCTGGATGAACTCTTCATATGTCTTGGGTGCGCGCTTAACTGATGCATTCGCAAGATCAGGATTCTGTACAACGATTCGAGGTGCAGAAGGTGGCGGAAGGGTCGATAACCTGCCATCGCATATGTTTATCAGTGATGATGGTGATCCGGATCTAAAATGCCCGACAGAAATTGGCATCACAGATCGTCGAGAAGCTGAGCTTGGGCACATGGGTTTTTTGCCTCTCTGTCATTATAAAAATACAAACTATGCTGTTTTCTTTGGGGCCCAAACCTGTCAGAAACCAGTGAAATATAACTCTCCTGATGCAACAGCTAACGCAGCAATATCAGCGAGGCTACCATTTATCATGGCAACATCTCGTTTTGCTCATTATTTGAAAGTAATGGCGCGTGACAAAATTGGCTGTTATATGGAAGCCAGTGATGTTGAGACTTGGCTTAACAGATGGATTTTATCCTATGTGAACTCTGCTGAAGGCGCAGGGCAAGAAATTCGGGCTAAATATCCATTGGCAGAGGCAAAGGTTCAGGTGAAAGAGATTCCAGGAAACCCTGGTGCGTATAACGCCATTGCATGGTTACGCCCTTGGCTTCAGATGGAAGAACTAACAACGTCTATGCGTTTGGTCGCAAAAATTCCTGAGCTGGGTTAATTCATGTCGGAGCTGACTTTTTGTCAGCTCTCCTTTTTATTAAGGAGGTATTAGTGGAGTCCGCTATTCGCTTTATTGATACTGAAGATTTGGAAACAGTAACAAATAAGCTAAAAGATGGGAAAAGTGATCTTTGGTTTTCTGAAAGCGATGTTGTCGACCAATTTTTGAGTCAAAAGGATCCTTATTGGGCAATAAGAATTTGGTTAGAAAAAGATAATGTTAATTTCAGGGGGGTGAAAAGAAAAGAAGATCTGATTTATACGATTTTAAAATCTATCAATGATATTGATAATGTAATTGATAAGCAATTAAATGAGATTGTTCATTGTAATTGTTTTAAAAAAATCGAAGCAAGCTGGCGTGGACTTAATTATATTGTATCTAAGCATGATAAGTTTGATAAAGATCGAACTTGTAAAATTAAACTTCTTAATTTGAGTTGGAAAGAACTAAGTCGTGATATAAAAAAGGCAATTGAATTTGATCAGAGTGAAATATTTCGGCTGATTTATGGTAACGAATTCAGTATGCCCGGTGGAGAGCCATTTGGTTTATTAATTGGTGATTATCATATATCACATAAATCAGAGGTATACTCAGCATCTAATGATATCGATACTCTTAAAGGTGTTTCTCAGGTGGCAGCAGCATCTTTTGCTCCGTTTATAACTTCAGCTAAGCCTTCATTCTTTGGTGTTGACTATTTTGCTGAATTAGCAGGAGTAAGAAATATTAATAATCAGTTTTCTCTTCCAGAGTATCGCAACTGGCAAAGCCTTAGGGAAATGGATGACGCTCGCTTTTTGGGGATAGCAATCCCCGATATGTTAATGCGAAAGCCATATGAAAGAGATGGAACCAGAAGAGATAGCATCAAATTTGATGAAAATAGAATAAATCCTCACCGTGATTACCTATGGGGTAATGCAGCATATGGTTTTGCAGTTGTGGCGATAAAAGCGTTTTCTGAGTCAGGGTGGTTTAGTCAGATTCGCGGTATGAATCCTGGACGTTTTAATCGTGGCTTGGTTTTTGATTTACCTATAGTAGAAAATGAGATGTCAGCTATGCCTAAGAGTCATAAGTCACCAGTTAATCTACAGGTAGGAGATAAATTAGAGAAAGAGTTATCGGATAGTGGTTTTATGCCGTTATCGATTGTTCCTGATACCGGTCATTTGGTTTTTTTTAGTAATGCGTCAGTGAATATACCCAGAATTTATGATCTTACAGTTGCAAATGCTAATGCCAGAATTTCATCAATGCTTCAATATGTTATGTGTGTATCACGCTTTGCTCATTATATTAAAGTAATGGGAAGGGATAAGTTAGGTGGTTATGAATCGGCAGAAAGCATAGAACGAGATTTTCAGAAATGGTTGTTAAATTATACAACAGCCAGCAATGATTTAACTGAAGATGTTAATGCTCGATATCCTCTTAATGAGGCGAGTATAAAAGTTAAAGAAACTCCGGGTAAGCCAGGTAGCTATTATTCAATTATTAGATTACGACCTCACTTTCAGTTGGATCAGTTAGTCTCTTCTATTCGGTTGGTTACAGAACTTTCTCCGGGAGTACATTATGAGTGATTACAAGATGGAAAAAATAAAGAAATTAATACAAAGCGCGAAACTGAATAAAGCAATTGAATATACAGTATCCCAATTAAAGGATTATCCTTCGGAATTGGAACTGAGATGCCGCATGGTTGAGTTATTGTGCCTTGATGGACAGTTAGAACGGGCCGATAAACAATTAACACTCTTAATTAAACAACACCCTGATTGTTTGATTGGTGGTTCAAATCTTCGCTTATTAATAAGAGCCGCTCAGGCTCGTGTGGATTTTTCTCAAGGTGCTGATACGGCAACCCTGATAAATGAAGCTGATGCGTCGTTAGAACCTTTGGTTCGTATGCGTATTGCAATGAGAGAAAAAGACGATCAGATACTAAAGGAAAATGCCAACAAATTGGAAGAAAGTCGTAGAGATATTGCGGTTGAAATTAATGGTTATCAAAAAGATGTTGTTCGGGATCTGGATGACAGTTTCGCCGGTTATCTGGAAGTATTCGGTACCGATGGGAAGTATTACCTGATTCCTTTCGAAGATCTAATCAGTTTGTCTCTGAAGCCTGTGACATCCTTGGTTGAGCTTTGCTGGCGTAAAGCTGAGATCGATATAAAAGGTGGTATGAGTGGAGAAGCATTTATTCCTGTGACATATCTGGGTAGTGATACTGATGCTTTGAAACTTGGACGAGAAACAGACTGGTTTTCAATTGAAGAAGCAGATGTTTGGTTTGGAAAAGGCCAGAAAATGTTATTGAGCGGGGATGATGCTATACCTCTTTCTCAAATAAGTCGAATACAGTCAATATCAGAACGTATGGAATAAGGTTGTTTGGTGTTATGAGTGTCTCAAAACAACTACTCCCTTCAATACTTGATCGTCTTCTTGATGATGATCCTGAATCTACCCGAGAAGTTTCTCGTGTTTTTCATTGGCGTGAGATGCGTCAGAGCGTGAGAAGAGATTTGGAAAATCTGCTAAATGCAAGGATTAGTTGGTTAGTCTGGCCGGATTGGTGGTCAGAACTGGATCATTCATTACTTACTTATGGTTTACCAGACTTTTCGGCAATGCCGTTAAGCAGTGTTGATGGAAGGGATGAGTTATGCCGGGTTATCGAAGAAACAATCAGAAAGTTTGAACCCCGATTTACTGATGTTGCTGTAAGCGTTATCAGTGAAGAACAGCCGTTGGATCGTATATTGCGTTTAAGGATACACGCTTTACTCAGGGCTGATCCTGAGCCTGAAGAGGTTTTTTTTGATTCAGAGGTTGAACCTGTGTGCCTGGGAATAAGAGTACGTGAGTCGTAAATATGAGTGATGAACTTCTGAAATATTATAACCGTGAACTTGCTTTTGTTCGCCATATGGGGGCAGAGTTTGCCAAGAATTATCCTAAAGTTGCTGGGCGACTTAAATTATCTGAAGAACATGTGGAAGATCCGCATGTCTCAAGGTTGATTGAGAGTTTTGCTTTTCTTTCGGCACAAATTCGCTGCAGTCTTGATGACCAGTTTCCAGAGCTTACTGAAGCTTTATTGGGGCAACTATTTCCTGACTATCATGCCACTATTCCGTCAATGTCAGTGATAAAGATGACTACACAGAATATGACGGATAATGGTTTTATATTGCCAAAGGGAACTCCAGTAAAAAGTAGCGTGAAGGGTTTTAAAACATGTCATTTTACCACTTGCTATGATACTGAGCTTTGGCCTGTAGAAGTTACCCATGCTGCTTTTGATAATGCGCCTTTTAAAGGGCCTAAAGCCTGTTTTCAGAAAGTAGCAAAGTCTGTACTGAAATTGACATTAAGAGGTGAGTTTGAAGAGACAAAACTTGAAAAATTAGACTTTAACAAGCTCCGTTTTTATCTTCATGGCCAGCCTCAGCTTAGTTATTTGCTATATCAGTTATTGTTTAAGTCTGCGGTTGGTATTTCTATCGTCCCATTAGGTGAACCAGCTATTTGTCACTATTTGCAGCCTCGGCATCTTGGCACGGTAGGGTTTGATGATGAGCATGAGGTTGTACCTTATCAAAAACGAACATTTAGTGGCTACCGACTACTCGTAGAGCATTTTTTATTCCCGAAAAAATTTTTATTCTTTGAGCTTAACGAGCTGAAATCGGAGTGGTTCGGGAAGGGGAATCAGGTTGACCTATATATTTATTTTGATGAAGACGATGAATGGTTATCAAAGCAGGTCACAGCCGACAACATATTGCTGGGCTGCACGCCTGTAATTAATTTGTTTGAGCAGGATCTTGAGCCTTTTGCGCTTTCTCCTGTTCAAAATGAGCATCGTCTTATACCGCAGTATCAGGATGCAGATATTTGTGAAGTTATACAGATAGATAATGTTAAAGCGTTTGATCCACACGGTAATGTTGTTTCGATCAACCCTTTTTATGGCAGTGGTCAGGGGTATCTGACTGAGCATGATATGTACTGGTCTCAGCGACGTGAGTTTACTGGGTTGGCTGGAGGACATGATGAACCCGGCTGTGAAAACTATTTATCCATTGTTAATTCTGATTACCGATCTGTTGATATTGATGAGTATGAACAGTGGTTGGTGAAAGTCAGTGCGTTGTGCAGCAATAGAAATTTACCGATACGCTTGCCTTTTGGGGGTGGGCAGCCGTCACTGTCTGTAAGTCGACGTTCAGATACGCTAAAAGAAGTGCGCTGCCTAATGGCACCAACCGCTCCAGTTCGTCCTAAGTTAAAAGAGAGTACTCGATGGCAGTTTGCAAAACACCTGACGTTAAACCATTTCAGTGGCGAAGACGGGTTATCGACTCTTATCGAATTACTAAAACTTTATGATTTTGAACAGAGCCCGCAAAGCAAAGCGATTATTGACGCGGTCACTGGTTTAAGAATCAATCTGGCTAGTGCCAGGGTTGTGCAGAGTGGTCGTGTGGGATTCTGTCGTGGTTCTGACATAGAAGTCGAATTTGCGACAAGTGAACTTTCTGGAACCAGTATATTTTTCTTTGGCAGTATTCTCTCTGCTTTCTTTTCTCAATTTACTGCAATTAATAGCTTTACTCGCTTAAGTGTCCGTCTACAAGGGCATGTTGAGTCGTTTCATCAATGGCCAGCAATTGCAGGGAGTAAAGAGATGTTATGAAAATTGCAAAGTTAATTGAAAGGATTGATAAGAACAACTTTTACGAAACTGTTTATGCTTTGCAGCGCTGGCTGTCACTTCATTTTGATTGTGGCGTCGTTGGAACCGATACATTACCAGCAAATGAAGGAATACGGTTTAAGGTTTCTCAGCACTTGGGCTTTCCGGGAGCGGCAATTGAATCTGTCAGTCAAGGAAATGGTGGAAAAGAGAATGGTGTAAGTTGTTATGTCAATTTTACCGGATTAACGGGGCCGAGTGGTGCTTTGCCAAGCCATTATACCGAATTGTTGATGGAGCGGGTTAGACTGAAAGATACCGCACTACGTGATTTTTTCGACATATTTAATCATCGGCTTCTTTCTTTGCATTATCGCACATGGGAGAAGTTTAATTTTCCTGCTCAGTATGAAAAGCAGTTGAGAGGAATTGAAGCGCCACAGGATCAAATTCTGCGCGCTTTGACTGGCGCACAGCATGATGCGGAGGTTTTCCTTGGAGGTTTGTTTGCGCAGCAGATAAGAAATACGAAAACGTTGCAGCAGATATTAGAGATTCTGACCGGCTGTCAAATAGAGATTAGAGAATTTGTTGGTCGTTGGGTCTCGTTACGTGAAGATGAGCAAACTTCTCTGGGGTCAAATATTCAGCCTGAGGGGCAGTATGCCCGGCTTGGTGTGAGTACGTTTTTGGGGCAAAGGGTCTGGGATATTACATCGGCAATAGATGTAGAGATTATAGGTGCCAGCCCGGATCAGTGTCTGGAATTAATGAGCCGGGGGAAATTAACCTGTAAGTTAAAGCAGGTTGTTAGTCATTATGTTCCGACCTCAGTAGATGTGAAATGGTATTTAAAAACCACCTATCGAAGCCTTCCCATAGCTGATCTGCGTAAATCTAGCCCCGGATTAGGACAGGGAGCTTCATTAATGATGCGCCGTTGTTATTTAGATAAACCTCTGAGTATCCCTGTTTGTTGAACTCAGAAGATGTCATTTAAGAGATAAAAGGAATAGAAGCATGTCAACCATGACGTTAAAGTCGTTAGTAGACAAACTGACGCCACACTGTAAAAGAAAATTAGAAGAGGCTGCCGGCATATGTCATAGCCGAAGCCATTTCAGCGTTGAAATTCAACATTGGCTAACAGTGATGTCTGAAGGTGATTCTGGTGATCTGTCCGCCATAGCTTCATATTTTGAAATCAGTTTACCTGTGCTACACAATCAGCTGGTTATTGGGCTTGAACAACTTAAAACAGGCAACAGTAATCCACCCGGATTATCTTCTCAATTAGTAAATTTAATTCGAGCATCCTGGATGGCTGCAACCATTGAGTTTAATGAGGACGCGATCAGGACTGTACATATTATCTATGCGCTATTAAATGATGAAAGCCTTGTGGCTTTAATAAACAGGGATGCGCAGGAATTAACAAAACTCAATGCTCCTCAATTGCTTTCATTATGGCCTGAAATTATCAAAGAATCGGATGAACATTCAGCTTGTTCGGATAATCACCAACCTGATAATAGCTATTCAGCACAGTCACTTGAACAATATACGATTGATCTGACAGCACAGGCTAAAGCTGGTGAAATCGATCCGATTTTGGGACGAGATAATGAGATTCGCCAGATGATAGATATTCTCACCCGTCGCAGACAAAACAACCCTATTCTTACCGGGGAAGCCGGTGTAGGTAAAACCGCTGTTGTTGAGGGCTTAGCACAACGAATCGTCGATGGTGACGTTCCTGATGCCCTAAAAGATATATCGATTCGTGTACTAGATCTGGCTTTATTACAGGCCGGAGCGGGTATGAAAGGGGAGTTTGAAAATAGACTGAAAACTGTAATTAAAGAAGTTAAGAGCTCTCCAACACCTGTTATTTTATTTATTGATGAAGCCCATACTCTGATCGGAAGTGGTGGTCAGGCTGGTCAGAATGACGCTGCAAATTTGTTAAAACCAGCTTTGGCTCGTGGAGAGTTACGCACAATAGCGGCAACAACTTGGGCTGAGTATAAAAAATATTTCGAAAAAGATGCAGCTCTGACAAGACGATTCCAGGTGGTAAAAATAGAAGAACCCGATGAAGCGACAGCTGTCGTTATGTTGCGCGGTTTATTACCGGTGATGGAATCACATCACAAAGTGTCCATTACTGATAATGCACTTCAGGCGGCAGTCAGGCTATCCGGCCGATATATTACTGGGCGTCAGTTACCGGATAAAGCCGTCGCATTACTTGATACAGCATGTGCCCGCGTAGCGATGAGCCAGGCTTCAATTCCGGGTAAAGTTGAAGAGTTAATCCGCTTACGCCAACAGCTACAAGCTGAGATAGCGGTTTTAGAAAAAGAAGAGCTTACAGGCAGTAATCATGAGAAGACATTAATAGGGCTGACAGAAAAGATGACTCAGGTGGAGTCTCAATTAAGTCAGCTAGAAAATAACTGGAGAGATGAAGCGACGCTTGTAGAAAAAGCGAAAACATTATCGGAAAAAATAACGCAAGCATCAGATGATTTTGATGAAGATAGAAAAGAACTTATTTCATTAAAATCTCTTCTTGAAGAAAAGACAGAACCGATGGTTCATCTTGAAGTCAATGAATTATTAGTCGCTGAAGTCATTGCCGACTGGACCGGGATTCCATTGGGTCGGATGCAAAGTGATGAAATACATAATATGTTAGTTTTGCCAGAGCGAATGAAGCTGCGGGTGATCGGACAGGATCATGCGCTTGAGCAAATAGGACAGGTTGTAAAAACTGCAAGAGCCCAGTTAAGCGATGAAAAGCGGCCTAATGGGGTGTTCCTGCTTACCGGGCCAAGTGGTGTCGGCAAAACCGAATCAGCATTAGCTCTGGCTGAACAGGTTTATGGTAGTGAAGATAATATTACAGTTATCAACATGTCTGAATTTAAGGAAGAGCATAAGGTATCCCTTCTTGTTGGGTCTCCTCCAGGTTATGTGGGTTATGGTGAAGGAGGGATTCTTACTGAGGCCGTTCGAAGAAAACCATATGGTGTGGTGCTCCTGGATGAAATAGAAAAGGCGCATCCAGGAGTTCAGGATATTTTTTATCAGGTATTCGATAAAGGAATACTGAAGGATGGAGAAGGACGAGATATCGATTTCAAAAATACCATTATCATAATGACTTCGAACGTCGGTACCGAAAGCACTATGGCATTATTTGAAGATGAAGAAACTACACCTTCTATTAAAGGGCTTGAAAATGCATTAGAGGAAGATTTACTTAAGGTGTTCAAACCTGCATTTTTAGGGCGAATAGATGTTATTCCTTATGTTCCTTTGAATGAAAATGTAATTAATGAAATAGTAAAGTTACAGTTAAGTAGAATAACTGAAAGGATAAGGAGATATTATTCTGCTGAATTTAAATATACTGATAAGGTGCTTTCCCATCTAACATCTCAAAGTATTCACTCTGGTTCAGGTGCAAGAAACATCCTAAACAATCTGCAACGTTCATTGTTACCCTTGATATCAACGGAAATATTGGAAAAGCTATCTTTAAATAATGGGTTTAGTGATATTTTAGTTGATGTCGAGGATGATAAGTATGACGTAATTATAAAATAAGTTTTCTTTATTTTTAAAATTAAATGGGAGGTGTGTCGTAGTTCAAATTTTGTATTCTTTTGTGATAAGAAATTCTGTGTGATATTTCAATCCACTAAAATTTATGTATTTTAACCTTTAGATATTTTAAAGCATCAAAAGAATTGGTGTGATTATCTATTGTTATTAGTGTCATTAACCAGTAGTGCTATAGGAGATTAGCATGCAATCAAATACTTATCTTGATTATAATAAGATTAAGGGTGAAGCTACAGCAAATGGCTTCAAAGATATGATAACGCTATTATCTGTTGATTGGAGCGTTGGTCGTGAAATTACATCGTATACAGGTACATCACATGACCGTGAGGCCAGTGCTGCTCGCTTGTATGATATGACTATCACCAAACTTCAAGATAGGTCATCAACAGAGCTTTTTAAGGAAGCGACGATTGGTAAAGGTGTGCCAGCTATATTTCACATTACTAAGCAGGGGCATCCAGATGTTGAAGAAGTCATGAAGATAACACTGACTGATGCAATGATCTCAAATTACAGTGTTTCAATTCAGGATGATCGTCCGATTGAAACCATCACTATTTCTTATACAGAAATGGAAATGTGTGTGACTCCTTCAACCGATAAAAACGTCCTTGAATCTACTCAAAACATTTATAAATATAGTGGCCTTACTGGTAAGGGCGCATAAGTATAACCTGTATGACGGGATAGCTTTGCTATCCCGATTTATAAATATAGATAGGTTTTTCTACCAATGGAAAAAGCAACGCAAGATAAAAATATAATTAGTATAACAACACCTCTTGGTAAGGATGTTTTATATCTGACTAAGTTTGAACTTCAAGAGGGAGTATCTTCGCTTTTTTCTATTCAGGCGTTTGTATATGCAAATAATGAATTGGTGGATGTAAAGTCAATTGTTGGTAAATCTGTTACAATTAAAATTGTTTATAACTTAGATGGAATGTTGTCTGAGCGCTTTATAAATGGGATTGTTTCATCTGCACGATCAACTGGTAGCAGGGCAACAGTTGTTGCTGATGGTGAAAAATATCAGGACTATATATTAAAGATTGAGCCGAATCTTTCATTACTTTCCGGAAGAACGAACTGTAGGATTTTTCAGGCCGTAAATTTTGAAAATATAGTTAAGACAATTTTTGCCGAGCATGATGTAAAAGTTCAGAGTGAACTGCAAAAGAATTATCCTATCTATGATTATAAGGTTCAATATCATGAAAGTGATTTAGATTTTGTTAATCGCCTACTTGAGGAAGAAGGTGTTTTTTTCTTTTTCCATCATGATGAAAGTGATCACTATGTTGTGCTTGCTGATGATATTACAGCCTATAAGGAATGTCCTGAAGCTACAGTTACTTATACCACTGGAAGTTATTCAGAAGCGCATATTCATAGCTGGTCAGCCGGTGTTGCTGTTGTGCCAGGTAGTAGTGTCCGGCGAGGTTATGACTTTATCAAACCGGGAGAAATTCCATCAGGTAAACATGCAAAGACTGAGCTGATATCGCCGCAGTCAGGCATGGAAGTATATGAATATCAGGCTGAGTCTGAGTTTAATCGGCGAGCTCAAAGTAGCGCTAATATTGCTTTGGAGTCATTGCAGAAAGATGTTGAGCTTTCCTCTGGTGGCAGCAATTGTCGCAGTTTTTCCGCCGGTCAATATTTCACATTTAAAGGTCATGAAGACTCACGTTTTAAGAACAAGAGTTATGTGCTTACTCATGTGAATTTACAAATCTCAGTGTCGAATCAAGTAGGTCCACAGAAAAGCCCTTATCAGTTTATTCAAAATCAATTTAGCTGTGTACCGAAGGAGACTGTTTACCGTCCTGCTCAGTTAACACCTAAACCCCGTATTTATGGTGCGCAAACTGCTGTTGTGACCGGTAACGACGGTGATGAGATTTATGTTGATAAATATGGTCGCGTGAAGGTGCTGTTTCACTGGGATCGTGAAGGAGTCCCCGATAGCACAAGTTCATGCTGGATACGAGTTGCGCAAAATTGGGCAGGGAATCGTTGGGGAGCTTTTTTCTTCCCGCGTGTTGGACAGGAAGTGTTAGTTGAGTTTCTGGACGGAGACCCGGATCAACCCATAATTAGTGGTGCTTTGTATAATGGTGACTTAATGCCTCCTTATGATTTACCTGGGAATAAAACGCAAAGCGGAATTAAAACATGCTCTACTAAAGAAGGTGGAGTCGATAACTATAACGAAATTCGATTTGAAGATGAAAAAGACAATGAGCTTCTTTATTTTCATGCTGAAAAAGACCACCATCTGATTATAGAAAATGATTTTTATTCATTTGTTGAAAATAACAGCAATCAGGTTGTTAAAAATGATTCGCAGGTGTCGATTGAAAATGATTTACAAAAAACGGTTAAGAATGATTATAAACTTCAAGTAGACAATAATATTAATGAGAAAATTGGAAAGCAGTTAATCATTGATGCTGGGAATAAAATCGTAATTAAATCTGGTGGGGCTTCGATTACTCTTTCTAGTGGTGGGTCTATAGATATTAAAGGCTCAAGTATAAAAGTAAATGGAAGTGATATTTCGTTAAAAGCCGGAACAATCGCGGTTAATTAATATTGAATAAGGTTTGTTTTATTATGGGTAAGCCAGCTGCAACAATATCTAATTTTCATGTTTGCCCCAAATATACAGGTAAAGTTCCCCATGTTGGAGGGCCTATTGTGTCTGGTTCTCCGAATGTTTTCATTGGTGGTCTTCCCGCTGCCCGTAAGGGAGATAAGCTTGTTTGTATTGGACCTCCTGACTCTATAAAAGAAGGATCGGCAACGGTAACTATAAATGGAAAACCTGCAGCTAGAATGGGTGATTCGACAAGTCATGGTGGTAAAATCATAGTTGGAAATCCAACGGTTACTATTGGGTAGCGATGATGCCTGTGGATATCGAGATCCATCACTTACAGGTAGGTCAATATACTAATAATGTTCAGATACTGTCCGTAGAACAGCCCTCCAATATCGAGCCTGTTCTGTGCCCTATGTGTGATGGAACAGTGAAGAGGGCTCTCCCTGTTCTTTCATTAAAAAAACAGAGCTATCAGCAAAGGATTATTGATTTACTGAGTACTGTTAAGGAAAACGAATGTATTAATAGATCTCTTAAGGTGCCTATTTGTATTTTACTGCCTCAAGTCTATGAGTTGACAGAAAAAATTAATCTGAAATTGTTTGAAGAAATTCTTAAGTTAATCCCTGGATTAAGTCAGGCCAAAGATTGCTCCTTATTTCCTTATGGGCGAAGTGCAATGCTACTTGCCTGGGAAAAGATAGAACGGTTATTTCTTGATGAAAGTCATCAGGAAATATTAATTCTTGCTGTTGATAGTGATTACAGATTATTTAGTCAAATAAGTAAAGAATGGGGGAGTGCTAGTGAAGATATTGCATCTGAAAGTATCATTATTGCCAGTATTAAAAAATCAGAGTTCGGCTTAAGTCGAGAATGGGCTTCATACGAGTTACGTACCAGTGATCAGGCTGAAAGTATCGCAATGGAGTTTATGTTTCGTCAATTTAAAAAGGAAAAAGCATTGCCCATTCATCAGTTTTATGCGCCTTTTGATGAGGCAGGAGTTCAAGTAAATGAATGGATGAGTGCTTATCCTTGTTTATTCCCATCTGTGGGTAAACATACAGAAATAATCATGACTACGCCGTTTACTGGCGACTTGGGTGCTTGTTCGGGACTTTATAACTTATTGCATTTGAATGAATGTTACCGGCAAGAAAAGTATTTGCACAATACAATGCAGCTTGAAATCTCACCACGATTATATCGCGCAGCTGCGTTTTATACCTGGCAGGAGAAATAGAGCCACTGTAGGACGTATGGAAGGAATCAAACAACTGCAGCTTAAAGCCAATGATGGCAAAGCCTATCAATTCAGTACGGTCAAAACAAAGAATGTCAGTACATCGGCGTCTGAATTTTCGACGATACAACTGGCTCGACTTTTGATCGAAAAATTCACGGGTGTGATGCAGCGGCCGGGTGCTGATTTGCTGGCTGTACTGGGTATGTTCGATCATTGTGCAGAAATCGGAGCTAGGTCTGTCGGGTCGATAGTTAGCTCTGATGCAAAAGAGTTATTGGCTAAAGCATTGTTTGAAGGGCGGTTACATGCTTACGAGTTGCCAGTTATAGATCCTGTAACTATCCCCGAATCGAAGACGGAAGTTAATAACTCATCATTACAGAATGAAGCCCGAACCCATGGTGGTGAATTTGAAGTTGAGGAAGTCGGTGAGGATAGCGTAAATACTGAGGCCGTTTCTGTTTCAATTGACGAAATGACCTGTGCTGGAGATCCTGTATCTATGGTGACAGGGGAGGAAATTCTTAAGCTTATTGATATTAGCTTATCGGATAAGAGTGTTTCAGGGGATACCGAAATCAACTGGCAACGCCTGTATCGTTCGGGACTCAGTTCTCAGAATGTCGGTTTAGGGTATGGCTGGCGTAGTAACTTCCATTTTGAGTTAAAAAAAGATCCTGCATTGGAGGATGGCAGTTATCAATGGCGATTTATTGATCAGGAAGGTCGGACGCTGTTATTTGATGATGTTGCACCGGGAGCTATTAGTTATCAGCTAACCGCCGGTGCATCGTTATTGCATGACCGACATGGCTATTACCTATTGACTTTAAATGATGGTCGTCAACTTCGTTTTGTTAGTCACCGTGAACGCTGGGTGCTCGATAAGTTAAGAGTCAATGAAACTCTTAACTTTCGTTTTGAGTATTCCTGTGCCGGCCGGCCTATTCGATTGAAATCCAATACGGGACGGGAACTTACGTTTCGTTATGATGCTGGTGGATATTTGGTTGAAGTTCAGGCTCAGGTTAATGAATCAGATGAGCCTGTGGTTTTGGCTTCGTATGAATATGATGCGCATGGCGACTTAATAAAGGCCAGTAACCGACAACAGCAGGAAGAATTATACCGTTACAACGGTCACCTTTTGATTCAGCGAACACGACCTTCTGGTTTTAGTCATTATTTTAAATGGCAGGGCAAGAGGGATGAAGCTTGCTGTATCGCTCAGTGGGGTGATGATGATTGCTATCAATATCAGTTTGAATACGACAAAGAAAATCATGCTGCAATTAGTACAGACAGCCTGGGTAACCGTTGGCGTTATATCCACAATGCAAAGGGAAAGCTGCTGCAAAAAGTCTCGCCATTGGGAAATGTATGGTGTTATGAATATGACCACCATGGCCTGAAAACTGCTGAAATCACACCTGACGGTACCGCAACTTATTATCGCTATAATGATTTCGGTCAGCTGTGTGAAATTCAAGCTCCGGATAAGAGTAGAACCAAATACCACTATAACCGTTTAGGGCAAATTGCCCGAATCATAGATGGCGAAAACCGGGAGTGGGTAAATGACTACAATAGTTTTGGTCGTTTGCTTAGTCAGCAAAGCCCCGATGGAATAGTGAAAACGTATCAATATGATCATCATGGCAGAATTACAACTGTAACATCGTCTGACGGTCAGGTGCTTCAGTACTGGTGGGATAAACAGGGGCGCCTGGTTGCCGCTAAAGACAGAGATGCCGTTACCCGTTACAGCTATGATGAACTTGGTGAGCTGAACGGAATTATCAATCCTGATGGTTGGGTTATTCAGTATCGCCGTAATACAGCGGGTTTAGTCACAGAAGTTATTGAATATCAGCATGACATGCCCTCCAATAGCCGTTCATGGCATCTTGAATACGATCAAGCCGCAAGGCTGATTGCCTCAACTGACCCGCTGGGTCGCACTACCTCCTTAACTTATCAGGGCTTAGCTCAGCCGGTAAAACAAACCCGGCCTGACGGAAGCTGGCTGGCATTTTGTTATGACAAAGAGCGGAATCTGACTGGAATTGAACGCAGTGACGGCGTCACTTATAGGCTTGAGTATGATGGTGAAGAACGGATAACCAAAACAGTCGGTTTTGATGGTCGTGTACAGGAATATCAGTATGACGGACAGGGCCGTCTGGCTTGTCTTGCCGAACAAGGCGAACGTTTCGTTAAGCTGATACGGGATCATAGTGGCCGGGTTATTGAGCAGTTAAGTGCAACTGCATCAGGCATTCCTTTTTCTAATCACTACCAATACGACAAAGCTGGCCGCCTTGTTCATGCCAATAATGCTGAGCGTAAAGTCAGTTTCCTTTACCATACGAGTGGAAAGCCAGCAGAAATCTGGCAGGATAACTGGCCGATAAAACATGAGTATGATTCAGTAGGTAGGCGGGTTCTTACTCAACTGCCCGATGGCAGTCAGATAGATTACCGATACAGTGAAACTGGATTACTGTCTGGGATTTATTGGCAACAGCAACAGTTACTAAGTCGTCATTTTGATAACAGCAACAGAGAAAACCAACGACATTATGGCAATGGTGTTTCTCAAGTGCAGGCCTTCAATAGCAAGGGGTTATTGGTTGAACAAAGCTGGCAACAAACTGACGGATTGCAGCAGCGTGTTTATCAGTATGACCAGGCAGATCAACTGGTTGGCATTAAAGACAGCGAGTTGGGTGATACTCGCTATCAGTTTGATGAACTGAAACAGCTAATTCAGTGCACACAACTCAATAATGATGTGCCGTTTACCCCGGACAGCTTCGGTAACCCATGCGGTGAAGATATTCAGATAGAAGCCGACAGGTTATTGAAGTGGCAGGAAAGCCAGTTCAGCTATGATGCGTATGGTAACCAATCCCGTGTTTATCGACCAAGCGGCCATGAGCAGCGCCAGTTTAACGGTTTAAACCAGCTTACCGGCGTCAAGGTTGGCGGCAAGTATACCCAGTATCAGTATGATGCTTTAGGTCGTCGAAGTACGAAAATCACCGGACATCAGTGTACGGATTACTTGTGGGATGGTGATCAGCTCATTGGTGAACACTGCAACGGTGAGTTTACCTGGTATATCTACGAGCCAGACGGCTTCAGGCCCGTTGTCTTAATCAAAAAAGGATTGGTTTATTATTACCACCTTGATCATCTCGGAACACCACTTCAACTAACAGATTCACAAGGGAACGTCGTTTGGCAAGCGGAGTATTCTGCTTATGGAAAGGCAAACCTGCGCGTTGCCACTATTAATAATCCACTGCGATTTCAGGGCCAGTACTTCGATGAAGAGACCGGCCTGCACTATAACCGCTTCCGTTATTACGACCCGGATTCCGGCCGCTTCATCCATCAGGATCCGATAGGCCTGCTCGGTGGTCTCAACCACTACCAGTATGCGCCTAATCCTGTGCAATGGATTGATCCGCTGGGGTTGAGTTGTAAGGAAGGGGGGGCAGCCTTAGCTACGGCTGCCAGAGCTGTCCCTTACAGGCCAACATTAAATGTACTAAGCAACAATGTAACCAAATTAGCTACGCAAGCTGCAGCAAATGATGCGCTTTACATAACTGAAAGGTCATTATTAGCCGAGTTAGCACCAGCTCTAGGTCGATTAACAACTGCACTTTCTGCGCTGTTTTACAGTTCATCAGTTGGAGGCGAGTTAGAACAATACCAAGCAGCAGATGGAACGGTATACAGTAAATACAGCAGTGAGCTGTTGTTCAAGGCAGTAGCACCTGGTGGGGAAACATGGTTTGCCGATAATCTCCAAGATGATATTAAGTACCGTACTTGGCTCGCAAACGGTGGAGACGGAAGCTATGAGGAATGGCTCAGTCAGGGCAAACCTGATAGTCTTGATGCCGGAGGGAATATAGATGCAGCTGAAACTAATTATGTGTATTTTAATAGAACACATAAAGATTCGTTACCAAAACCTAAAGGTCGAGGACCTAATGGCGGAAGATTACAGTCTCATCATGGCCTGCAGCAACAGTGGGCAAAAGAGAATATTTCTGAATATGACTATGATGCGAGTTTAGCACCGTCTATTACAATTGAAACAGGTAAAGGTTTTCCGCATACAGAAATAAGCAAACGACAGAATGCGAGAAGAGATGCGAGGATAAAAGCTGGTGAAGGTAAGTGGAGTTCAAGTTTACAAGATGAACTGCAATTCATTGTTGATGATATGAGAGCTGCGGGTTTTAAAAAGAAAACCATAGAAAAAGTACTTCAGCAGCAGTATAAAATGTTGGATAAACTAAAAATTCCTTATCAGAAAATAGATTATTAAAGGATTCATAATGAGTATATTAGATAGAATAAATCCATGCTTTAGAATTGATGCGAATGAACCTGCTGCAAATGAAAATGAATTGCAGATGTTAAAGAGGTTCAGTGCTATAGATATTCCAGCTGATTACTTAAGTGTAGTCGGTGAAATGACTGAAGTGGAAATATTTGTAGATGGTGGAAATTATTTTAGGATTTGGAGTCCATCAGGTTGTATTGAAATGAATGAGGAATATATGGTTCAAGATTATATTCCAAACTCTTTAGCAATTGGTGATGATGAAGGAGGGTCTGCTTTAATTATTATGACTGGAAATAAAGGATACGGCCTTTATAAAGTTGGTTTTGGTGATTTGGATGTAGATGATGCCGAATATATCTCTGCTTCTTTGAGCGAACTTCTCATAGATGGTTTCGGAGCCCAAGTAATTTAGCATTATACTCAATCAATTTGAAGATGCAGGCTTTAGCACCTGAAAATCATCATTAATTCGAGACGCCAATGAGTCTGCAATCTCTGGCAGATTTACAATAAAAAAAGTCATGATTCCAAAGCGTTGAAGTAGTACCTTTCAATAAAAGTACCGATGACTTTGTCATGCATTTCTTCTGATTTTGAAAAACAGATTGTTTTACGCATGAGTCGCTTGAGCCGTGTTCTTAGGGTGAGGTTTTGTCGCTTTATTCTTTGCGTGTAAGCCTTTTCGGTAATGTGTTTCGATTCTGGCAAGTAAGACTCATACGGAGAAAAGTTATCTGTACAGAAAAATCGAACTTTAAATGGTTTCAGTAATACCAATAGCTTTAGTAACGTAGCGGATGTGCGGCGACCAAAAACGTAAGCGATAACTCGTTTAAATCGGGGCTCCCAAGCGTACCATAACCAACGCTGGTTACTCTTTTTTCCCACGAATGACCATTGTTCGTCCACTTCACAGATTAGCTGAATATTATTGAACGGAATATGAGTTATTTGCTTTGGTTTGAGTTTTTTAAAGTGCTGGGTATTAAGCCCAATACCCAGCACTCTGCTGGTATCTCTTACACCAGAACCGTTCATTGCCATCTTCACAACTTGCTCTTTGATGCCTTCTTTATGAGCGGTGTAGGTGTAGTCGAGTTGGAAGGTTTTCTTGCAGTCAGTACACCGAAAGCGTGGATGGCCGCCAGAGCCGATACCATGTTTATAGACAAAATCGGGTTTCTTACAGAAGCGGCATTGAACGTCAGTTTTAGGCATAGAGTAAGCCCCTAAAACTTATATTGTAGACCCTTCATCCACGCTTTGATGTCATTACCAAATCTTATAGGGTGTCGACGTTTCTGTATGTAGTTCCAAACAATTTGTCTCCGCATAGGATTACAGTAGATGGGCTTTGTTGCGTAATTCGATGGGATTTATCATGCGAGTGGAAAGCCAGCAGAAATCTGGCAGGACAATTGGCAGACAAAACATAAGTATGATTCAGCAGGAAGGTGGGTTATTACACAACTGCCCGACGGTAGTCAGATTGATTACCGATACAGTGAAACTGGATTACTGACCGGGATTTATTGGCAACAGCAGCAGTTACTAAGTCGCCGTTTTGATAACAGTAACAGAGAAAGTCATCGTCACTATGGCAATGGTATTTCTCTGGTGTAGGCCTTCAATAGCAAGGGATTATTGGTTGAACAAAACTGGCAACAAATTGACGGATTGCAGCAGCGTGTTTATCAGTTGATGACATCACAAAGTGGAAAACAGTTTGTTGAGATTCCATATAAACCAGGCCCTCCTGATGGAGATAGGTACCCGGATTTTACTAATTACATGTTTGAAGAAGTACAGATTGCAAGCATGACAGGTTTAGCTGAAAAACATATTGAACCACCTGAAATAGGTGATTTTTCAAAGGCATGGGAACAGCTTGAAGAAGAAAACGGCTCTGGTTATGTTGATAGTGAGTACGGTATAATAAAGAGAGTTAAAGGTGAGCGAGAAGGTAGTTTTCCTGATAAAAGCCCACGGGGCTATACATGGCACCATGTTCAAGAGGGAGAAAAGCTACAGCTAGTTGATAAGAATGTTCACGCTATTTTCACCCATAAGGGTGGCGCTTCTATATCAAGGGATTAATGTATGCTGAAGACGATGAATGATGTCGGACCAAAACTGTCAGAATTTGAACTTGATAGTTTAGAAAAAAAACTTAAAACAAGGTTGCCCAAGGACTACCGTGATTTTCTGCTGCAATTTAATGGAGGGGAGCCTCAAGAGGATACGATTGATTTTGACGGTGACAAAATCAATATCTCCGGCGCGTCCATAGGTTATTTTTATGGATTGGGAACTGGTTCTGAGGATATTCAGGTATGTATGGAGTTAATTGGTGATATCATTCCTGATGGTTTAATCCCATTTGCAGATACTCCTGAAGGGAACTATTTCTTAATTTCAACGCGCTCAGATTCTGAAAATTATATTTATTATAAGGATCATGAGGTTGAAGATACTGTAGATTTTAGTGAACAAAATAACAAACTGCCCGAAAGCATTGTTAAAGTTTCCTCCTCTTTTAGTGATTTTATAAATCAATTATACGATTTGAATGATTAAGTTATTTTGTTATAGAAAAGTGTTGCTCAATAGTTCGATATAGAATTGATTCCACTGCTATAGCCGCACCGGCGTTGTTACCAATACAATGACGGCAACCAGTTGGTCGGGATCCAGGATAGCGAGCAGGGAACCAGCGAGTATCAATTTGATCCGCTTGAGCAGCTAAGCCTTTCAAAGCTTCCCACGGGTGAAGAAGCATTTTCTTTTGATAGTTTCGGTAACCCCGAAGGGGAAGATACCGACGTCAGCGATGACAGCTTACTGAGTTTTCAAGGCAACCGCTACAGTTACGATATATTCGGCAATCAGGTACGGATGCAGAGCCCGGCAGGCTACCAGCAGCGCCAGTACAACGGGCTTAATCAGCTGACCAGTGTCAAATCCGGCGGCAGATATAACCAGTACCAGTACGATGCCCTCGGACGCCGAAGCGCCAAGATCACCGAGGGCGGGCGAACCGATTACTGTGGGATGGCGAACAGCTCATCGGCGAGCACTGTAACGGAGAATATACCTGGTACCTTTATGAGCCGGTTACGTTAATTAAGCAAGGGCAAATTTACCATTACCATCTCGTTCATCTCGGTACACCGCTCAAGCTCACGGATAGAAGCGGTGCTGTAGTATGGGATGCGCAATACCAAACGTTTGGTGCTGTTACGTTAAACGTCGAAACTTTCAGTAACCCGTTGCGCTTTCAGGGCCAGTACTTCGATCAAGAGACCTGCCTGCACTATAACCGCTTCTGTTATTACGATCCGGATTCAGGGCGGTTTATTCACCAGGATCCGATAGGCCTGAGTTGTAAGGACGGAGAAGGTAAGCCGAGTACGTTAAAAGTGGTGCATTACGGGTTAAGTAAAACCTGTTACTGGTATCCCTTACACCGTAACCATTCATCGCCTTTAATGCCTTCTTTATGGGCAGTGTAGGTATAGTCAAGTTGGAAGGTTTTCTTACAGTCAGTGCACCGAAAGTGAGGATGGCCGCCAGAGCCGATACTATGTTTATAGACAAAATCTGGTTTCTTATAGAAGCGGCATTGATTGTCAGTTTTGGCCATAGGAAAAGAACTAAAACTTACATTTTAGACCCTTCATCCACGCTTTGATGTCATGACCGGGTTTTTTACCTTTTGAAGAAGTGTTGGAAATGGAAATCGAAAAAGTCATGTAGATTCAAAGAATATCTCTTTATGAATCAATCCGGCGAATTATTTGAACGGGTAAAGGAAAAAGATATGAAAGAGTATAGGATTTAATGATGAATATACCTAATGAGAAACTCATTAACATAGTATTATTGTTTTTAGAGTGTAAAAAAGTGAAGGAGAATCCTTGGACTGAATTAGCTTTTGTATTTGAGTTTGATGAAGGGCATGTGTCAAATTCAGGTTATTTATATAATGGTGATGCAATAAGGCCAGCAACAGCAAAATTGAAGATTCACCTGTTCTTTTAGGTAATACTCTTTTGGAGCTTAGATAGCTGGTTTATGCTGAATGTGGTCATAAATTCAAACAACTTCTATTTCAAATGGAATTTGAAACCAAGCGTTTTAAAATTGATTTTGAATTTGATGACGCGAAACGTTGGGCGATTACACCAGGGAATATGTTAGAAATGAGAGAGAAGTTACGTCCTCAATTTGACTGAATATAATTCATTCCAGTTTTAGGCCTTTTTTCTTACAACGCCTAAAACTGGATATCAGTCCGCAAATCAGGCCGGGAGGTTACTTTGCGGAATAACTAGCCAAAGAACACTTCTGCACGATAATCATCGTTCTAAACGGCTTTTTAGCTTGTGCCGCATATCCTACACATCTTAACTGATTAACTGACCTGCTGGGTCGTACAGAAGGTAGAAGGTGATAACCTGAAGCCATTTGTACAGATATCAAAATATAAAAATCAGGTACAAACATGAATAAACGAGTACGTAAAGAGATTAAGTTTCCCGATTTAGTTGGACGAAGAATAACTCGCCACGAAGAAAAGCGAGATTTTTTACTTTCATCATTAGTTACGCGCCCTGATTTGTTGACTGAGTTTAACAATGTGCTCAATACTGCAATTGCTGCTGATGGTTTAGGCGAGCGTGACGAGCTGACGGTGCAATACTTCCAGCTAGCTCTGGAACTGGGAGTCGCACACTTTATCAGTGCCTTCGAGTTGCCCGTCGATTACGAGGTGACCTATTTGGGAACCACTTACCCTTACAGCAAAAAAGCACTAGAGCATCCAGGGATCCAGACCAGTGGCTTAATTTACTCCACTTGGCCATTATCTTACGCAATAATGAAGCGTTACGGATACTGTGCGGCATTCCTACTCGTTGGATGGCAGATGCCCATGTCCATTCAGATGAAACCGACTTTACATTTGTTGATTTTATAAAGGGCCTTTTCTCGCCGGAAGCTGATATTGGTTTGTTACTGGTTAAGGCGATGGAAGCTACCGACCCGGAAGGTATGCATCCGGAACGGGCCGATTATATCTTGAATACGCGAGTGCCGTTGTTGGCATTGTATCGGTGTTTTTTGTCAGATGAACAAGAAGAGTTTGCCGAAAAACTCGATGAAGCCCTGAAGTCGCATGAAGATTGGTGGTCAAATGATGCGAGCGATCCAGAAGGTTGGATATCCTTAGAACTTGTAGCGGTTTTGGCATTGGCATACATGAATAAGGGTTGGACAGTGCCAGTCGAGTCCGACTATATCCCACAGTGGCTGGTGACAGGTAAATACCTGTAACAGATGAGCATACTTGGGGTTAATACATCCAGTGACTAATGTTTTTGGCAAGATAATGGTCTTGCCATTTTACAAATTTTCGTAAATTAGCCCCTCTCCAATAGCCGTTCATGGCATCTTGAATACGATCAAGCCGCAAGGCTGATTGCCTCAACTGACCCGCTGGGTCGCACTACCTCCTTAACTTATCAGGGCCTAGCTCAGCCGGTAAAACAAACTCGGCCTGACGGAAGTTGGCTGGCATTTCGTTATGACAAAGAGCGGAATCTGACTAGAATTGAACGCAGTGACGGCGTCACTTATAGGCTTGAGTATGATGCTGAAGAACGAATAACCAAAACAGTCGGTTTTGATGGTCGTGTTCAGGAGTATCAGTATGACGGGCAGGGTCGTCTGGTTTGTCTTACCGAACAAGGCGAACGTTTTGTTAAGCTGATACGGGATCATAGCGGCCGGGTTATTGAGCAGTTAAGCGCAACAGCGTCAGGTATTCCATTTTCTAATCACTACCATTATGACAAGGTGGGCCGCCTTGTTCATGCTAATAATGCTGAGCGTAAAGTCAGTATCTTCTGCTATGAGTGTGGAAAGCCAGCAGAAATTTGGCAGGACAACTGGCTGACAAAACATGAGTATGATTCAACAGGAAGGCGGGTTCTCACTCAACTGCCCGACGGTAGTCAGATAGATTATCGATACAGTGAAACTGGATTACTGACCGAAATTTGTTGGCAACAGCAACAGTTACTAAGTCGCCATTTTGATAAAAGCAATAGAGAAAAGCATCGAAATTATGGCAATAGTGTTTCGCTGGCGCAGACCTTCAATAGCAAAGGGTTATTAGTTGAACAAAACTGGCAACAAACTGATGGATTGCAGCAGCGTGTTTATCAGTATGATCAGGCCGATCAACTGGTAGGCATTAAAGACAACCAGTTGGGTGATACTCGCTATCAGTTTGATGAACTGAAACAGCTAATTCAGTGCACACAATCAAATAATGATGTGCCGTTTACCCCGGATAGTTTCGGTAACCCGTGCGGTGAAGATATTCAGATTGAAGCTGATAGGTTGTTGAAGTGGCAGGAAAGCCAGTTCAGCTATGATGCGTATGGTAACCAGTCCCGTGTTTATCGCCAAACCGGCCACGAGCAGCGTCAGTTTAATGGTTTAAACCAGCTCACTAGCGTCAAGGTTGGCGGCAAGTATACCCAATATCAGTATGATGCCTTAGGTCGGCGAAGCGCGAAAATCACCGGACAGCAGTGTACGGATTACCTGTGGGATGGTGAGCAGCTCATAGGTGAACACTGCAACGGTGAATTTACCTGGTATATCTATGAGCCAGACAGCTTCAGGCCCGTTGCCTTAATCAAACAGGGGCTGGTTTATTATTACCACCTCGATCATCTCGGAACACCACTTCAACTAACTGACTCACAAGGGTACACAGCTTGGCGGGCAGAGTATTCTGCTTACGGAAAGGCAAGTCAATACGTTGCTAGCGTCAATAATCCACTGCGATTTCAGGGCCAGTACCATGATGAAGAAACCGGGCTACATTATAACCGATTCCGTTACTACGATCCGGAAACAGGGAGGTTTATTCACCAAGACCCGATTGGTCTGCTTGGTGGTATTAATCCGTACCAGTATGCACCTAATCTGGTGCAATGGGTCGATCCGTTGGGGTTGAGTTGTAAGGAAGATAAGGTTTCATCCTTTAGTGCGCTTAATAAAAGAGTAGCTATTAATGAATTTGGAACTATGGATCCTATCAAAGGATGGGCTAGTAAAGGTTTCGTAAAAACAATGATTAGCGATGCTACTTTTGGCATTGTATATGGAGAAACAAGCTCTATTCCTTTCCTTCGAGCAGACCCTATCGATCGTGCAGATATGGAAGCTTATGAAGAAGTGGCAGGGCTCGAGCGTTATGCGTCCATTTTTATTCCGACAGGTGCTGCTAACTTCACAAAAGGTGCATGTTCAGAGGGTATTCAACTAGCTAAGTCTTCAAACATGGTGCGAGATTTGGCAGATAGTGTTGATGAGGTTGTTCCAAACAGCACTACTGCGTTAGACTTTGTTTCTACTTGGACAGGAAAGCAGCGTTTTGACGCGACTAACCTGACAGAAGAACAAGTTAAAATTGCCACAACAAAGGCAATTCGAAGAAAACTTGGACTAAAGACAAATTCAGATGGTCAGCTTGTAACAGAGGCAGCTCAGACAGAAGCGCTACTTTCTACATTGGCTATCTGGCGAAGAAATCATTATGCAGCAGATGTTGATTTCCAAGTTTTAGATACTAAGTTACAGGGGACTATTATTCCCAGTTCTGTTTCTAATCGAGTTCGTCAACTTAATGTTAAAGATCTAAGTGTAAATCAACGTTTATATGGTCAAAGCCAGTATATTAGTTCAGTAACAGGGGCTCCTTACGAGTACCGTATACCGGATTTCTACCACACAGGGACAAAGACTATTTTTGATATTAAACCAGAGGGTACAGCATTGTCTGGACCGCAGTATAATGACTTTAAGAGCTTTGCTGATACAGATGATGTCCGTTGGATTTTCTATGACAATAAATTTTAATATTGAGAGCAGATATGTTAACTAAACAAAAAGTATTGCATTTGATTCTCTCTCTTTTAAAGGCTGGAGAGATTGAACTGTTAAAAAATGGTTCGCTTTTAAGATGCGAATCTTGTAGTGATGTAGATAAGGAGAAGATTAAAACGGTCGGAATTTTGATGGCTGAGATTTATGACTCATATGATTATTTTTTATCGCTAGAGTTCTTGAACTCAGTGGATGGCAAGTCGGAAAAATACCGAGAAATGAAAGTTAAGATGGAGTCTACTGCGCCAAAGAAACAAAAACATAAAGAGGAGTTCATGTCATCTGTTCGGGAGTTGCAAGATAGTCGGAGGATATATGATCTTATACAGCCTTCCGTTTACGAAAAGATGGATGAGGTTGTACGATTATTATCGGAATTGAATTTAGCCTCGAAATAGGTAAAGCCCGATAATTAAGTGATAGCAGTATGCTACATGGTTAGAGCATGGATGCACATTTGTGAAGCCAAACTAAAAGTCACGCTCTTCATGGCAATCTACAACGTCGGTTCAATGGTGTAAATCAGCTCATTCGTCTGAAAAAAGCAACAGGTATAAGACAGTATCTGTGTGATGGTAACCATCAATACTTGTTATTGATATAATCCTTTCATAAAGGGAGCCTGATCATGACTCGCGAAGACAAAACACAGCTACGGTAAGAACGTTGCAACACTAGAAAGAGAGCGATCTGAAAATTGCTTCCTTGTGTGAGGGCTATGATGGACTACAGTTTAATTCTTTGTTGAGTTACCAGGTGAACTTATGGCAACGCTAGAAGTCCGATGCCGTTAGTGCTCTCAGACTAAATCAATTCACAAGAACCCTATGCCCGTATCATCAACCGCCTAAAAGGGTATAACTTCAAATAAACATATTTCCCTGCCCATCGGTGTGCATTGGCATACGATATTAACAACGAGTAAAAACGGGAGTTGTATGTTCAAAATCTGAATTGAAGGAAAGGACGATGACAGTAGTTATGTTGAAGTGGGCTTTTCTGGTTTTGAGAAGATGGTTATTGAATGGAAATTATTTCTTGAACAAGAATGGGACAGTTATGATTGCTGAGTTTTTTCTGATCTACAGTTACACAACAAATACTACCACTTATCCATCCAAATGAGATCCTCGTCGCTGTTTTTTGCAACTACCTATTTAATGATGATAACCATACTTAGGAGTTGTATAAGTAGAAATGCAGTATGGATAGAGCAGTAAAGAAGAATAATCAAGCGTTGTTGGATAAGCTTGTTGCACACTTTGGTATCACTCGTTTTACTAAGGATGGAGGGTATATTTTACCGGATGGGCGTTTGTTGGACTTGCAGCGATCAGATATGGACAAACGTCAGTACCACAGAGCCATTGCTGCTTTGCTTCCACAAGAGATGCACGGTGCTTGTGATGAAATCACCATTGTTAACCTGATGGCGGCAACTGGAGTGATTCGCTATGAATCCAGGGGAAGAGTGCATGTTGCTGCGGAACCAACCCAAACTCAAAGGCGTAAACTGTTCGATATAATGAAATACAGCGTCCATCCTTATCGGGTAATTGCCTCCGACGCTAATGGTGCCACCATTGGTGATCAAATGTTTCAATCGCCTCAGGCTCATGAATTACTTCACTTCTTTAATCATTGCTTTTCAGGACCGCAAAGACAATATCGAGAGGATGAGTTTTGTGTAATGCAGGAGCATAACGACTATGTTCTTGTTTTTCGCCCGGAAAACCGCATTGTCGGTTGTTATTTTGTAAACAGCACTACTTATACTATGGAACCTGGCTTCGACGCTGTACTCACGTTGTTTAAGAATAAATTAGCGAAAATAGAGATTCGTTATCCTTCAATTACTTAGATTAGGCTGACAGAGGTCATGAGAAAGATTTTGATGCTTTCCTCTGTCTTTTGACTTTAACTAGAACTTTATTAAGATAAATATCTACCATTAATTCCTCAAGTAGAGGGATCATCTTTCTTTGGCTGATGCTTTTTTGACCTCTATACCATGGCAATAGATTGTTTTACACTCAGTGGCTACTGATGTGTTACAGCTACGTTTGACAGTTTTCGGCCAAAGGTAATCCCATCCAATGAGGAAGCATTTTTTTATCTCTCTGATGTTCTTTCCCGCTTTTGTGAAAGCTACACCGGATAATAGTATATTGTTGAATCTTATTGCTGGTGGACAGAAATCGAGTAATCAATCACTGTTTAGTGATGGAACAACGGAATGGCGAGGAGGGTTGTATACAGACACTAAAATGCCTAAGAAGCCAAAATTTTACGATTTGGCGTTGCGGTATACACGTAAGTATGACGTTCCACTTTCATTGGTTCTGGGGATAATTGAAACTGAGTCAAACTTTAACCCTAATGCTGTCAGTCATAAAGGTGCTAAAGGGTTAATGCAGCTGATGGATATGAATTCACGCTACTGGAAAATAGATCCATTCATTCCTGAGCAGAATATTAAAGTCGGCACTGCGATGATTTCTCGTTTATTGGGTAAATATCAGGGAAATATCGATCTTGCATTAGCTGCATATAATGCTGGAGAGGGGAATGTGAGAAAGTATCGGGGAATACCTCCTTACAGGGAAACTCAACAATATGTCATCAAAGTAAAGAGGAAAATGAGAAAATATGATGACTATAATCCTCCGCAGTCACTTGAGAATTATAGTTTGTTTTTAAAAAAACATAACGAGAGGTGAATTTACAATTAAAAATGGTCAAAAAAGCACCTTGTGAGTTCAATAAATAATCACAGGTTGATTTCGTACGCAAATTATGACTCAAAATCACTCATTTGAATATAATAATTACTTTGTATATTGAAATCTGATTCACTAACTGGCCTAATATAAAAACAGTTTCAATGTAACATTGAACTCTGCGCTATAAGTAAAAATATCTTAGCTATATTATTGTTGTTTAAGGAAATAAAATGAAAAAACTATTTGCAGTGGCTGCTATTTCTCTTCTGCCGTTTGGTAATGCAATGGCTGATCAGGACATTGGCTGTGGTCTGGGTTCTATGCTACTTGAAGGCCAGAAAGGTAAGCCAATGAAGATTCTTGGCGCTACTCTGAATGGTACTTCTGGTAACCAAACTTTCGGTATTACATTTGGTACTCTTGGCTGTGATGGTAGTGGTGAAATTACTTCAACTGAAAAACTAGCAATGTACATCGATGCTAACATGGATACACTTGCACGTGATATGGCTCGTGGTGAAGGCGACAGCCTAGCAACTCTATCTGAAGTATGGGGTATTCAAGAAGCTGATAAAGCACACTTTGCAGCTGTAGTTCAGTCTGAGTTTGCGAACGTGTTCACTTCTACAGACGTTACTTCTGACGAAGTACTAAATAACATCAATGGTGTTATTGCAAATGACGCTAGCCTAGCCGGTTACGTACTGTCTTAATATAGCTGTTTCTTTGTATAAAGCGTCCTCACTTCATTGTGGGGGCGCTTTTTCTATATATGGTTACCCATGCATATACCCTCTACCTTTAAGAATTTAATCTCACCATTGGTCATTATTTCTGCATCATTGTTATCCACAGATGTAATAGCAGAAAGCTCGAATTATGATGAACTTGCTCAACATCCTTATTGGTTGAAATTAGGGCATTACCACCCCAATATTTTATCTGGCTGGCAGAGTCAAATAGATAGTTCAGACTTTTTCATCTCTCCTGAAGGTAAAAAAGATCCCTTATCAGAATTAAAAGCAACGTTGGATAAATTTAACAGTGATGAGTTTGAGCTGTATGCATGTATGTATCCGGCTAGATTTAACTGGTTACGCGAAAAGCTACATCTCAATCAAACAATGCCAACTTGTCCTGATTTGGAAACCTGGAAGTCAACACTTAACCCAAAAGGTTTGACGATGGTGTTTCCGACAGCATTTATAAATAACCCTGAATCTATGTTTGGGCATACCTTACTGAGAATTGATGCCCACAATCAGACCAAGAATAGTGAACTTGTGGCTTATGCTGTTAATTTTGCTGCAGATCCGGACAGTTCAGATAATGCTGCGCTATTTGTAATCAAAGGATTTGCCGGCAGTTATCCTGGTTATTTCAGTGTTATGCCATATTACCGGAAAGTTAAGGAATATAACGATCTGGAATCAAGGGATATTTGGGAGTTTCCGTTAGCATTATCTGAAGACGAAGTTGAAAAAGTGATATTGCATTTGTGGGAGCTACAACCGGCAGTTTTTGATTACTTTTACATGGATGAAAATTGCTCTTATCAGTTATTGTCTCTATTACAGTTAGCAAGAGAAGACCTTGATCTTGTAAGTGATTTCGAATATTCGGCTGTACCATCTGACACTATTATTGCATTAAATAATCACGGATTAATTAGTGATGTGAGCTATCGAGCTTCATACGGTACACGTCTGTTACATTTTGCCAGTCAACTAAATGAAGATGAACTAAATGTGGCCTCAGAAGTGATGGGGGGAGACACACAAAGCCTAGAGCAATATGATGCTATTAGGCGTGCTGCAATTCTTGAGATGGCTTATGAGTGGCTGAATTTCAGATTTTATGATGACCCAAACCTTGATCGAAATACAGCAATTGAAACCTTGAATAAGTTATTGATAGAAAGAAGCAGACTAAAGGTCAAATCACCATATTCTTCACTTTCAGAACCGGATTTTTCACCAATTGAGTCGCATGGTTCTCGCCGTTTAGGAATTGGATTTACTTCAAAAAAAATTGCTAATGACCATTTAAATATAAACTGGCGTGCCACATATCATGATTTATTAGATCGTTCCGGTGGTTTTGTTCCGGGTGCAAGTATAAGTTTTTTAAATACTGAATTGAGCGTGGATTCTGAGGGGGACACCAAGCTCAATAAGTTATACTTTGTTGATGTTAGCGCTCTGGCACCAGATAACAATATATTTAACAGTATTGCATGGAATCTGCGAACAGGTTTTGATCGCCAGCCTGATGATAATGAATGGAGTGAAAGGTGGTTTTTACGAGGTGGAATCGGAAAAGCTTGGGGAGACTCCAATCAACTCCATAGTTATATGCTGCTCTCTGGAGAAGCAAATACAGGCAAAATCACGAATGATGATCTCAATGCTGCTATTGGCATAGATGCTGGTGTTGTTGTGCAGCTTAATAGTGATAATAAGATGCATATTAACGCTCAGGCTTATAAGCTGTTTGATGATGATGTTGACTATCATAGTAAGCTAACAATTGGTTGGCAGTGGTCTCCTGCTCGACAATGGGGACTTCGTAATGAACTTGGTTATCAAGAGTGGAATGGATATGATGCTTTTGGCAAGTTGACCATGTATTACTACTACTAAATCGAACAGTAAGACAAAAAGAAAGGGGGCAAATTATCTTGCCCCCCTTTTTATTATTTTAAGTTTCCTACATTAACTACGACCTTTTACAACAATGGTATTTGTTGAAGAAGATGTTTTGCCTTTGTCATCTGTCACAGTAACTTGGAACTTTAGCGTAGTGTCATGACGTGGTGTCAGCGCGTAAGCATAGCTTTCGTCTGAGTACGCAATTTCGGTAGCAGGGCCTGCAATTTGAGTCCACTTATAGCTGACAATATCGCCGTCATTATCTGATGATTTTGTTGCATCTAGAGCAACCCATTCAGAGTACGATGCAGTTTTGTCACTACCTGCGTGCGCAACAGGGGCTTTGTTGTCGTCATCATAAAGACCGTTAACATATACTGTTTGAACCGCAGAGCTTGTTTGGCCGTTTTCATCAGTAATTGTTAGTTGGAACTTTAACGTTGTGCTGTAATACGGCATAAATGCGTAGGAGTAGTCGTTGCCAGGATAGGCCAGACGTACTTTAGGGCCTGCGATTTGCTCCCATTTATACTGTACGTTGGCACCTTCTTGGATTTCTGACTGAGTGCCATCCAGGATAATCCACTTGTAGCCAGGAGCCGTAACTTCTGAGGCAACACGTGCAACAGGTGCGTTTTGTTCGCCTTCGACTTTGATTTGACCTTCATACGCTTTGGCATTGTGTTCTGTAACAGTAACAGTCATTGCCTCAGTGCTTTCTAGCTCAAAGTGAGCGACGCCGTTTTCGTTTGTTGTCGCGATGAATGAATCGCCAGATTCAGATACCAGGGCAACGCGGGCATTTTGGATACGGTCATCACCGTTACGAACAACTACGTCAAACGTTGCAGACTCGCCATTGCTTGCAAATTCAGCCGGATGAGTGACGGTCAGTTCTTTAGGGCGTTCTGTTCGAAGTTCCAGTTCCGGATCGCCGAACCAGTTAAAGAATCGGGATGTTTTAATCGCTGTACTGTCATGCACACCATAGTACGAGAATAAACGTTCTTTCGCACGGTTTAGTGCCATAGCCGGACGCCATGAAACAGGGTAGACATCACTTGACCATGTACCGTCGTAATCATCCCAGAAGCTGTCCATGATACCTGCGTGCATCATGTCATTGTAACCTGAGTAACTTACACGGACTGCACCGGTGAAACCGACTGCACCACCATTCGGATTACGCATCCAGGATTCGGCAAAAGAGTCTTTACCATCAAACCAGCCTGTTGCACAGTTAAGGCTGAATACTACAGGTGCCATGTTACCGTTTGTCAGTGCATTAACATGCTCCGTAACAAAGTGAGGGTCAGCCCAACCACTACCGTTTCCATAGCCGTGGTCACGGTGCATCACAAAACCAACGCCTTGGTTGATTGCATTGGCAATATCAAAACGGTCACCATTGCCTTGAGCCTTCCATGCCTGAGGTACTGTTCTTGGTGGCATGATTCGGGCAGTACCGTAACTTAAGCGTGTAAGTCCTTTATATTTCAAATCTTTCTTTAAGTCGGCATCCCACTGCAAAGCAGTGTGGATCTGGAAGCCTTTGTTAAATAGGTCACCAGGTCCGTTAAAGAAGTCGTAGTCCGGGCCAAGGAAGTCAGCAACACGATGTAGATCTTCCATGAATAAGCGGTCAGCTTGAAGGTTGCGATCATCAGTGTCCTGGAATTGACCAGCTAGCAGAACATGGTTGTAACGATTAGAGTCAACAGGGTTTTTCTCGTAAGCCAGTGTACGGTTAACCATGTTGGTAATTTGATCTTCTGCATCACCAGGGAAACGACCAATCACCAAGTCTGCGTACTTATCTGAACCATCAACTAATGTATATTCATAGTCGGTATGCCATTTATGGTTTCTGCCACCATGAGCACTGTGACCAAGGATTTCGTAAGCAGGAACATTTTCATGGTCGCCAACAAGTAAAACATACGATGTCATAGGACCATTTTCATAAGCATCTTTGATGTATGCTTTAATTTTTTCTTGAGTATTTCCCGTTTCAGTAATAGTGGCTACGTGAACGTTGTAACCTTTCTTACGTTTCCATGCTGCTAGTGGTTCAATGGCATTTCTGAATGCATCTGCAGTGATGATCAAATAGTCGGCTTGTTGAGCAGCTGTCAGTTCTTCGTTATTTTCCTGACGGGCTGGAGTAAAAACCGCATCGGCTTTTTGCTCGGCTTCTGGGCGAAGGTCAATAACTGAATTTGAAGGTGCATCAAAATCTAATTTATCTTCGCGATTTTGTGTTTTACTGTCAGGTAAAACATAGTTAATGTGGAAACGTACTTTTTTAGCAAAGCGTACAGTTTCATTTATCGGATTGAAATCAATAGGTCGGTAGTCAATTATTGCGTAGCTCTTACCACGAACACGAATTGTTTCAATGACTGATACAGGTGAAGGAACTGAATCAGTGACCATCTGATATGCTTCTTCATCTTTGACGAAAGGCATATTTTGATCAGGACGTGTACCATCTTCATTAACAGAGTCTGGTAATGGAAGTTGGACTGGATCGACCATCATTTCGCTATACGTGTCAGACCATTCAATGTCTTCTACAACGATATCCACTTGAGCACCATCAGGGATGCGAACCATTTGCTGGTAGCCAGTAAGGTTTGGCAGGCCAGGTTCTGCAGGGCTACCGCCATCAGGAAGTAAGATACGGTTGTAAATATTACCATCGGCCATTTTTACCTTGCCCATGGTCAGTGAAGTTAATTTAGCTTCAAATGACGTCGTGCTACCTTGTTGGTTAATAACAGAAATATAGCTTTCCGGTTGAGCCATTCTTACTGCTGGAGCAGAATCATACACTTCGTCAAAGTGAATGACTTTTTGGTCAAACATTGGTGCATCAGCGTGATGAAATGCAAATGTTGGTTGTGAAAACAGAGCGAGGGTCAAAAGGAGCCTCGTTTTATTTAACTTCATTATTATCTCCTGTAACTGTTGTGTGTTGTAGAAATTGAAATACCTGCGTTAAATGCAGTTGTTACAAACTTGATTAGGCTTTAATAAGTTGAAGAGTCTGTGATACTCATTCAAATTAATTTCTTGGCTTGTTTTTGAAGTCGGTTTAAAAGGTTTCGGAAAAACGATTTAATATCCTAAAAATAAACATAACGAAGAATCGCATGTATAAAAATACAATGCGGCTGATGTCAAGTTTTCAGTGAGGTACAAACTTTTAATTAAGTGTGCACTTAACTAAATACTCTTGATGATTTTTAATGGCTATATAACTAATAAGGTTAAATCGGTTGAGAGATACTTAAAAGCCCTATTTATTGGTTTCTGTTATGTGTTTTCTGGTTGTTATATATATCACGAATAGAGAAGTGCGCCGTAGGTGTTTGGATTAATAATTATGTTTTGTATAACAAGTTAGATATTCCTCGCAGTTTTTTTTCGTATAAACTTTTGGTTTTGTCCTAATGATGACACGTATGAAGTATGGTTTAATTTCTCAAGGCGCTTTAAATTTAAGCGATATTATTTAGTTAATAGATGACTCAATATATTAAACCATCATATCCAGTCGAAATATTGTGATCTTCACCGAAAAATAATTTGTGAAGGAGTTTTGTGCAGATTTTAATTGCGGACGATAAAAAAGGGGAATACCGAATGGTATTCCCCTTTGTGTACTGTGCTGTATTTAAACGTTAGCCTAAATTAACGACGACCCTTTGCAACAACGGTATTTGTTGCAGAGGACGTTTTGCCTTTGTCATCTGTTACGGTTAGCTTGAACTTAAGTGTCGCGTCGTAACGTGGTGTCAGAGCATAAGCGTAATCGTTATCAGGGTAGGCAATTCGTACAGTCGGACCAGCAACTTGAGTCCACTTATAGTTTACAAGTTTGCCATCTGGATCTGCTGATTTTGTACCGTCAAGGGCAACCCACTGAGATGTTGAAGCCACCTTGTCGGTACCAGCATCAGCAACAGGAGCTTTGTTATTGTCTTCCTGACCGGTAACAAACACAGTTTGAATCGCAGAACTGCTGCGACCAGCTTCGTCAGTTACAGTTAACTTGAATTTCAGCGTTGCACTTTCATAAGGCGTCAGCGCGTAAGCGTACTCATTGCTTGCGTAATCAATACGAACTTTTGGTCCTTCAACCTGTTCCCACTGGTAGTGAACTTTTGCACCTTCTGGTATTACAGATTTTCTTCCGTCCAGTACAACCCACTGATAACCGGGTACAGTCATATCTGCGGCAACTTTAGCTACCGGGCCATCGCCGTCAACGGTAATCTGGCCTTCGTAAGCTTTTGCATTGTGCTCTGTTACAGTTACAGACATTGGTTCGTCTGTATCAACCTCGAAGTGAGCAACACCGTTTTCATCCGTTGTTGCAACGTGAGATTTACCAGATGCAGAAACTAAAGCAACACGTGCATTTTCAACGCGTTCTTCACCATTACGAACGACGATATCAAATGCTGCAGAAGCACCGTTTGTAAATTTACCAGGGTGGGTAACGGTCAGCTCTTTTGGACGTTCAGTACGAAGTTCCAGTTCTGGATCACCGAACCAGCTGAAGAAGCGAGCTGTATCAACGGCTCCGCTATCACGCATGCCGTAATGAGAGAACAAACGCTCTTTAGCTCGGTTAACTGCCATCGCCGGACGCCATGATACAGGGTAGATAGCACTAGACCACGCACCATCATAATCGTCCCAGAAGCCATCCATAATTGCCGCGTGCATCAGGTCGTTGTAACCGGAGTAGCTGACACGAGCTGCACCGGTAAAGCCTACAGCACCACCATTAGGGTTACGCATCCAGGATTCAGCGAATGAATCTTTACCGTCGAACCAGCCAGTTGCACAGTTAAGGCTGAAAACAATCGGCGTCATGTTACCGTTGGTCAGCGCATTAACTTCTGTAGCAGTAAAATGAGGATCTGCCCAGCCAGAGCCATTACCGTAACCGTGGTCACGGTGCATTACTAAGCCGACACCCTGGTTGATTGCATCAGCGATATCATCTTTATCGCCACTTCCCTGATCCTTCCAAACCTGAGGAACGACTTTTGGTGGAACGACACGGGCAGTACCGTAGTCCCAGCCTTCATATTGCAATTCCTTGCTTGTATCAGCATCCCATTGCAGGGCAGTGTGAATTTGATAGCCTTTGTTGAAAAGATCGCCTGGACCATTAAAGAAATCGTAATCAGGGCCGAGGAAGTCAGCAACACGGTGCAAATCTTCCATAAACATACGGTCAGCAACAAGGTTATGATCATTACTGTCTTGGAATTGGCCTGCTAACAGAATATGGTTGTAACGGTCAGAATCTGCAGGAGTTTTCTCGTAATTCAGAGTACGGTTAACCATACCAGTGATCTGAGCTTCGGTATCACCGGAGAATCGGCCGATCACAAGGTCAGGGTATTTATCAGCGCCGTCTACCAGAGTGTATTCAAAGTCAGTATGCCATCTGTGGTTAGGGCCATGATAACCGTGACCGACGATTTCATACCCAGGAACATCTTCATGGTCACCAACGAACAGCACATATGAAGTCATTGGGCCTTTTTCATAGGCATTTTTAATGTATGCCTTGATTTGTTCCTGAGTATTACCGGTTTCAGTGATTGTTGCTACGTGAACGTTGTAGCCTTTTTTCCGTTTCCAGGCTGCTAAAGGTTCGATTGCGTTTGCGAAGCGGTCGGCCGTGATAATCAGATAGTCGGCCTGTTGTGCAGGTGTCAGCTCTTCATTATTTTCCTGACGGGCTGGGGTAAAAGCGGCGTCGGATTTTTTCTCCGCTTCTGTTCGAAGATCAATAACTGACTCTTCAGGATTTGTGAAGTCTAACTTATCCTGACGTTTTGGTTGTTTGCTTTCAGGTAATACATAGTTGACGTGGAAGCGAACTTTTTCGGCGAAACGGACGGTTTTCTTAACTGGGTTGAATTCAATTGGCCGGTAAGAAATCACCGCGTAGCTTTTGCCTCGAACACGTACTGTATCCACAACGCTTACTGGCGGCATTACGGCATCAGTAAGCATGTTATAGGCAGCATCATTTTTGACAAATGGCATGTTTTCTTCAGGACGGGAACCATCCATCTCAACCACGTCAGGGAATGGAAGTTGAACAGGGTCGACAATCATATCTGAGTAAGTGTCAGACCATTTTACTTCATCGATAACAACGTTAAGCTGTGCACCATCAGGAATGCGAACCATTTGCTGGTAACCGGTAAGGTTTGGTAGCCCAGGTTCTGCTGGGCTGCCACCATCTGGTAGCATGATTCGGTTATAAATATTGCCATCAGCCAATTTCACTTTGCCCATAGTAAGCGATGTTAACTTCGCTTCAAATTGAGCACTGTTGCCTTGCTGATTAATGAGTGAAAAGTACTGACTTTTTTGTGTTAAGTCGGCAGCCGAAACGGCATCGTACATTTGATCAAAGTGAATGACTTGTTTGTCAAATACCATTCGATCTGTATGGTTGTCAGCAAAAGTGGGGTGTGAAAATAGAGCGAGGGTTAAAAGGAGCCTCGTTTTATTCAATTTCATTATTATCTCCTGTAACTGTTATGTGTTGTTGAAATTGAAACTCTGCATTTAGTGCAGTTGTTATAAAATTGATTAGGCTTTATTAGGTTTGAGAATATGTGATTCTCATTAAAATTTTACTGTGCTTATTAACTCCTTTTTCTTTGTTGATTGAAATGCAAATAACAAGCGAAAAGATGGTTAAAAATGAGCGCAAAAAACTTCGCATGTATATATCAATACTGCGTTGAACTAATATCAAACTTTTATTCCGTCATCGCTTGCTCATGCAAATCGATTGTCAACTAATGATAATGAATTAATCTATTTGTTACTTCCTTGTACTTTAAATTGATATGACTTTTCAATTGGGTTTGTTCGTTTCACGAGCAACTCAATAAGGTATTGCTATGTTTTTAATGCATATTATGTATACCACGAATATAGGAGTCTGCCGCAGATATTTAAAGTAAGAATCAAATTTTGTATAACAAATTAGATATTCCTCGCAATTTTATTCTTATTGAGTATTGTGTCTATTCCATGGGAAGTGCGCATCATGTGTCAATTTATGCTTATTGCGTTTTATTTATGCACAATCTTCCTTTGATTAAGAATTGTCTAATATTTCCTGTTGTTGAAATATGAAGGATTATTGTGATTCTTATCGAAAAACATGTTCTCGAATTAATTTTGCACTAGAGTATTCATACATGAACGAATGATAGAGACGGTTATTTGAGTAATTTCTGGAAATACTTGGCTATTACATTGCCCTTAACAGCGGGTGCGGGTGACAACGTCACATGGGTTGAGGATGTAAAGCGGCCTGATGGATTGATATCTGTTGAAGATCTGAGGGTTAAGCGAGACGGAGAGCAACCTTGGGGGCTAGCCGCGGTTGTAAGGACGGCATCCATACCGTATGCGACACAGTCTGTCGTCGAAGATACAAGTGTAACCACTTTTGTTCCAATGATGTTTTATCAGGGGGATAGGCTGTTTCTCAATGGTACAGAAGCTGGATTGAATCTGTATCGCTATGAAGACTGGGAATTAAATGCCTTGGTAAGAATGCATTTTATTGATATCCCTTCATCATTTCAGAATCAAATTGGCGGTGATACCGGTGATATTGGTTTCCAACTTAAATATCAATTCGAGAATGATTTATATAGTCAGTTCGATGTTTTGTCTGATCCCGATGGACGATTCAGTTCGTTGGCAACGTTGGGAGCAATTTATCAGACTGGAAACTGGCGTTTCATGCCACAGGCATCATTAAACTGGAAGGAAAGTGCGTACAACAGTTATTACTATGGTCTTAATTTTGAGTCGATTAATGCTGGAGTAGATATTAAGCTGGGAGCTTCAGTTAGTTATCATGTTGCGTCAAATCTCTATTTGTTAGCGGGAGCAAGAGCAACGAGGTTCGATAAAAATATACAAGACTCATTTATTGTTGATGAAGACTGGCAAGGGGAGGTTTATGCCGGTTTAGGCTTCTTTAATGACACTAAGAAGCCCAGAAAAACAACCTTGAGCAATAAACCTTATCTGCGAGTTGCGCATGGTTGGGCGACACCTTCAAACATTGGTGAAATATTCTCTGGTAACCGGGTGAAGGATGAGTTCAATAATCAGCTTACTTCTCTTTTCTATGGCCATCCGTTAACGGATGAGTTGTTCGGGTTGCCATTAGATATTTATCTGACTCCCGGGTTTGTCTGGCATTGGAGCTCCGATGTCCAAGGTTCAACTCAAGAGTATGTCATGGCGGTGAAAGCTTATTATACCGTTGACTGGCCAGTGAAGTGGCGCTTCGGTGCTGCAGAGGGATTATCTTATATCAGTAATATTACTTACATTGAGCAAAGTGAAATGGACAGGAAAGGGTATGAGCCAAGTAATTTGCTTAATTTTCTCGACTTCTCTTTTGATGTAAACCTTGGTGACTTATTCAACCATAAGCCACTGGATAATGTGTGGTTTGGCTATAGTCTTCATCATCGTTCGGCCATTTTTGAAAATGCTTCCCAGTTTGGTCGAATCAAGGGTGGAAGCAATTACAACACTGTCTATTTGCAATTCGATTTTTGATGGATAGACGAGCATGATGAAAGAAACAAAAAAGCCTTACCTGGAAAGATATACAGGTAAGGCAGTAAATCCAGTGTGGCAGGAATCTGAAAGTGTCTGAATTGGAATATTAGGCTGTGATTTTATCGAGTTCGGATTTAGCGTCAGCAATACCTTTGGATGCGAAATCTTCACCCATATTCAGTGCTTCGCTGTAAACAAACTCAACATCCGTCAGGCCGATAAAGCCAAGAATTGTTTTTAGGTATGGCACCATGGTGTCAGTTGCGCCGTCTTTATGCATACCACCACGAGTGGTTACAACAACCACTTTTTTACCTGTTAGCAAACCAACAGGGCCGTTTTCCGTGTAAGAAAAAGTCACGCCTGCTCGGGCGATTAAGTCAAACCAGTTTTTCAGCTGTGTTGGGATAGAGAAGTTGTACATAGGCGCTGCAATTACCAAAGTGTCACTGGCTTTGACTTCTTCAATCAGTTGATCTGATAGTGCTAATGCTTCTTGCTGACGCGGAGTCAGGTTATCACCGCCACGAAGGCCGCCTGCAATTTCACCGTCAAGAACAGGTAGAGGGTTCGCTGCCAGATCACGCTCGATAATAGAGCTGACTTTTCCCTGCCATGATGCAATCAGGTGATCGATAAGGCCGTTTGACTGAGAGTAATCACCTAGGATGCTTGATTTCAAAACGAGTACATTTGACATAGTAATTTCCTTTGCGCTGTGTGTTGGCTTGGAAATAACTATATTGAAGCTTCATCACGGTTAATAGCGGAAAAAATTGCACAACTTATTCAAAAATGTCGAACGTTAGTTTGCCTTGAATATAAAAAGATAAAAATCAATTGCTTGATTGTAAATCCAAGATGGGATTTATGGTTGTAAAGGCAGTTTTGCTAACTATTGGTAATAATCCGTTTGAAATTTTTGATTGAGATTGAGGGGGAAAGAGTAATGAAATGCAGTGAGTTTTATGTGTTCGGTTAACTTATTGAATCAGTATTAAAATTGAGAACGCAGCACAAAAAAATAGCCCGAAACGACTCCTGTCTCGGGCTTAGGGGAATGGCTCGTGAGAGCCTTGCGCTAACTGGTTAGTAAATGGAGATCAATTACACTATCAATGGTAGTTCAAGCAGTACAATTTGCCAGTTTTAGCACTGAGAATGTCATTCAACTCTGATACGGCTTCCATTATCACGCTTATTTTATATTTTCTGCTGAAAATAAATACTTTATGAATATAGAAACCTGTCAGCGCATTAGCTCTCTTATTTGTGATACCTATCGGGATACTATCAAATATCAAACAAGTTAGTATCGCGAACAAGTTCACGAGGCAGGCCGTTTTTAATGCGGTTGCCAACCCATTTGCCGATGCCGATCGGGTAATCACGGTAGGTAACAATAAGTTCACCTTTACCGGACATATCTTCAGGACGGATATCACGTCCCATAAACCATTCTTTCGCCTGTTCGGGTGTCAGGGCAATTGCCACACTTTCATCACCTTTAGCCAAGGACATAATGGCTTCATGCTGCCAGCGATAACCTTTCTTGTGTTGCTCGGCCAGTTTGATACCGATGCGCTGGAAACGGATTTCGCTTAGTAACGGATGAAGTTTTGCCGGGAACAGCCAGACTTCTTTATCACGTAACCAAATTTCGCTTTCTTCAGGAAGACTAATGTCCAAATCAGCTTTAATGCTTTTGGTAATGTCTTGTTGTTCTTTATCTTTAGCCAGTGAGAATGGGAATTTGCCCAGGCGCTTTTTCACCTTTGGTGATTCTACTGATTCAAGCTTACGGATACGGGCAACGAAGAAGCCTTCACTGTCAAAGATTTGCGGATAAACATGCAGGAAGCCTTCTTCCGTTAGAGCTTGCTTCGCGCCGTCGAACAAATTGTCCAGCGGTTCAAAAGCCACAGCATCACCGAAGGTTTCTTTTAGGAAGTGACAAGCATGCTGGTTTTCACTCAAGTTCAGGGTACAAGTTGAGTACACCATCACGCCGCCGGGTTTTAGTGCCTGAAATGCACTGACGATCAGATCACGCTGAACGGCTGCAATCTCTTCAACAGATTCCAGGCTCCAGTTTTCCATCGCGTCGTCATCTTTGCGGATTGCGCCTTCGCCTGAGCATGGTGCATCAAGCAGAATGGAATCAAAAGATTCAGGAGCCCAGCCACCGAATACACAACCGTCAAAATGGGTTAGGGCGGCATTATAGACACCACAACGCTGAAGGTTTGAATGCAGAACTTTGATGCGGCTGGCGGCCAGTTCGTTAGCAACCAGTGCGCCGCGGTTTTCCATTGCACAGGCAATCTGCGTGGTTTTAGAGCCAGGCGCAGATGCCATATCTAAAACACAATCCAATGCATCGTTGTCTTTCAATAACGCCGTTACCGGCATCATGGAGCTGGCTTCCTGAATGTAGAACAGGCCAGCCATGTGCTCAGCAGTATTACCTAAAGAGACGCTGTCTTCATCTTCACGTTCAATCCAGAAACCTGTTTCGCACCAGGGTACAGGTGTGAGAGTCCAGCCTTTGTCTGCAACCCGGGTAAGAAAATCTTCCACACTGATCTTTAGCGTGTTAACGCGGATACTACGGCGAAGAGGGGTTTTACAGCAGGCAATGAACTCATCCATGCTTAAGTGTTCAGGCATGATCTGACGAATTTGCTCAATAAAAGCTTCTGGGATGTAAATGTTCGGATGCAAGGGTTTGTCTCGTATATATCTTTATCTGGCGATGAAGCGAGAGTCTATAACAAACTGGGATAATAATCGACGGCAGTCTGCATGAATGGCAAAGAATCAGACAAAGAAAAGGAGCACTGGGTGCTCCTTTGTTTACAACGGGTTGGAAGTATCAGCGCTTAGTGGCGGGGAATTGCCGTACGCCAGGTTTTCCACTGTGGTTTGGCATCTTTGTACAACAGGTAGTGACTATCCTGTTTAGCCTTTGGTGCCAATGGTTGTTCTTCCGGAGTGGCAAACGCAATGCCTCCGCGGATCAGACTGTCTACAGTGCCGGACTGAACGGATGCGCCGGTCAGTCCGATGGTGACATCAACTCCTGACTTGTTCCAGAAAACGGAATCAGTGCGTACCAAGTGACTGTATTTATGTTCAATCTGAGCTTCCAGGATAACGCGATCTGCCATCTCACCCAGAGACACTTTCACAACCTGGCCAACCTGGATGTCACGATAAAGAATTGGAGTCCCTTCGCTGATAGAGCCTCGGTCTTCACTTTCCAAGATGATTGTCAGGCCGGAATTTACCAGCTCAGCGGTACCGAGCTTGAAACTCTGATTGAAATGACCATCACCAGGCGCAACCGCAATATAGCTGCTTAGCAGAGTATCCAGGTTTTTGGCTCCGGTCAGGCTCAGTTTTGGTGTTACCACCCAGAAGTAGCTGTTCGACTTTGCCAGCTTTTTTGCATATTGAGGGAACAGGCGAGCTTTGACTTTTACATTTCCAGCGTTGAAGTCTGGAATGGTTTCAATCACCTTACCTACATTAACACCCTGGTAGCGAATATCAGAACTGACGGAAATGGCTTTAGCGTCAGCCGCTGTCAGAGTGATCAACTGACCGAAATCTTTCGCTTCTTTCAGGCTGGAATACAGCTTGTAGCGTGAACCTGTTTTATTGGCGACGCCTTTCAGCTCATCAAAAGCAATGCCGCCTTTGATTAGGGTAGTGATAGGGTCTGCCTTAATACTGACACCATCCAGACCAGCCTCAACTTCTACACCAGATCGGTTCCAGAATACGGTATCAGCCTTGATTAAATGACGATACTTATTGTCGATCGCAATTGATATTGTGACGCCGTCACTTATCAGAACGTAACTTTTCACTTCACCAACAGACATGTTGCGATAAAGGATAGGGCTCCCTTCTGAAACGGGCGGTAACTCATCTGCATACAGCTTGATGCTGGTATAACCTTTGAGGTTTTCAGCAGCCAGTTTTGCTAATTGGCGGCTCTTATACAATGGATAGGTTTTTCTTATTTCCTTGCCACCTTCACTGGTGAAGTTGATGGCTTGGCTGATGATTTGATCTGCTGGCGGAACATTAACATCAACACCTTTGGCACTGATGTTGGCCTGGATGCCGCCATCAAGGAAGAAACGGCTGGCAGAGCGAACCAATGATGTGTACTCAGGCTTAACAACCACATCAAAGCGGATTTTCTTATCTTTAAGTGTAACTTTAGTAACGCGGCCAACTTCTACACCACGGTGCTTCAGCCTTGTACCTCGCTTAACACCATAACTGTTATCGGCATACAGTGAGAAAGTTGCCACGCCTGGTTGTTGCTCCTGCAACTCATCTTGAGTGATAGCCCTGAATCGACGTGTAGTCGGACCTTCGCCCGGAATTAAGGTCAGGAAATTGCCACGGATCAGGTTGCCGATGTTCTTTACGCCGCTCAAGGATAACTCGGCTTCTTCCAGTACCATATGAGAACCGGTTGTCAGCAAATCGCTCATGCTTGGCTCAATAGCTGCGTGGGCGATGATTTTTTTGTGTTGCTCATCAAGACGCAGATCCGAAATCTGGCCGATTTGGAGTCCACGGTAAATGATAGGAGCTCCGCTGGCACTGATATTATTGTTATCCGGCAGGTCAATTGTAATTGCGATACCACGACCAGCGGTATTCAAATCCGGATATAGACGGAACAGATGATCTGCCTCAACCGGAGTGCCTTCATCCGGAGAGTCGAACGCTATGGCACCGCCAATCATCGCCGACAGGCTTTCAAACTGAACGTCAACGCCGTTAAAACCGACATTGGCACTCATACCGCTGACATTCCAGAAACGACTTTTATTAGTTACCAGTCCGGCGTATTGCGGACGAATAAGGATATCAATCAGAACGCGCTTTTTGTCATTGCTCAGGGTGTAGTTATAAACGTCACCGACCGGAATCTTCTTGTACAGAACCTGAGAGCCGATGCTGACAGAGCCAAGGTTCGGTGAGCGCAGACGAATTTTTAGACCCTGGCCAATAGGTGTATCAGATGGCTGGCTGTCTAATGCCTTAAATTCATACGTAGGCTTACCTTCACCCGGTTGAAGGGCAATATAGTTACCGGAAACCAACGCATCCAAGCCGGAAATACCGGTAATAGAAGCCTTAGGTTTAACCAGCCAGAAGCGTGTCCCTTCTTTTAGTGTCTGAACAGCTTCCGGGTAGATGTCGGCTTCGGCATAGATACTTTGCAGATCGCGGGACAGGTTAACTACACGTACCATACCGATTTCGAGACCCTGGTAACGAATAGTAGTTCTGCCGGCAGTAATACCTGCAGCATCATTGAAGTGGATTTTAATGCGTTGCCCCGCCTCATTGACAGCTTTGAATACCAGCCATCCTGCCAGAGTGAGGGCAAGCAGGGGAAGGATCCATAAAGGGGATAATCCACGATCTCTTTTTACTTTTACCGGTTCTGGTTGTTGGTTATTTTGTCCGTTGTTCATAGTTGTCCCAAATAAGACGAGAATCTAAGCTTTCAGCAGCGAGCATAGTAAGAACCACCACTACACCGAAAGCAATAGCTCCCGGTCCGGGTGTAAAATCAAGAAGTTGGTCACGATCAATCAGGCAGACCATGAGCGAAATCACGAAAAGATCCATCATCGACCATTTACCAATCCACTGGATAACACGATATATCCTCATGCGTTGCAGATGATTGACTCTGCGTTTGAACTGGATGGTCAAAAGAAGAAAAGCCAGCCCGAGAATTTTTGCTACCGGTACCACTATACTGGCTACAAAGATGATGATGGCGATGCCAGTCATACCACTTTTGACTAGCGAGGCAACACCTGAAAAAATCGTATCTTCGACCCGTTTCCCGTTATTCAGGAATATTGAAATCGGGTAAATGTTAGCCGGCAAAATAAAGATACTGGCGGCAATAAGGTATGACCATGTCTTCTGCACCGAGTGAGGCATACGTTTATATAGTGGTGATGAACAACGGATGCAGTGTTCGCCATCAGCCTGGGTTAGATGACAGGTATGGCAGTGCGTCGTCAGTTCATCCGCTTTATGTTCAACTTCAGGTTGCCAGGCTTCCCAGTAGCGGGAAATCGTTACCTTAGTGATAAGTAGTGACATCAGTATTTGCAGGGTGACCAGAGAATACAGACCGGGCCCGACATAAATATCTGCATAATCCTGAACTTTAAAGCATGAGATTGCCAGGCTAACAAGAAAAACATCAAACATTGCCCAGTATTTCAGGTGTTCGATAATCCACACCGAGGTACGGAAAAGCTGCAAGTATCTGAATTTAAGACTAACCTGCGCAGCAATGACAGAAAGGCTGACCAATAACGGGGCTATAGAACTACAAAACAGGATGAGAAATGCGACAGCCGGAAAATCGGCTGCCAGCGTAAGTGTTCCTGCCGGTAGGGTAGCCGGGATCATCACGCCGAACAGGCGAATGGTGATCAACGGAAAAAAATGGGCAGGAATGAAAAGGATTAAACAAGCCAGTGCAATAGCAAATTCACCGTTAAAGTGTGATGTGCCGCCACGATATAAGCGAGTATTGCAACGCGGGCAGTAAGCACTATGTCCTCGTTTAGCGACTTCAGGCATAACAAGTAGGTCGCAGCCGGGACAGAGTCTTGCCAGTGACATGTTGTTTAATCCTTATTAAGCACGAAAAACAAGCAGTTTCAGAGTGCTACCATTAAAAATGAACACTATATTATTTTACATTAAGCCTGGCTACTGATAGTTGTTCCGTGTTTGGTAATACTGCGTCCGCCGACTGAACAGAACCATATAGGGTCTGGTATAGGCCTTCTGTGTTTACAAGTTCTGAATGGGTGCCCGCCTGGCTAACCTGACCATCTTCAAGCACGTAGATTAAATCAGCTTGCTTAACCGCAGATAAACGGTGTGCAACAATTAGTGTTGTTCTGTTAACTAAAAATTCATTCAGCGCCGTATGAAGAGCTGCTTCCGTTGCTGTATCAAGCGCAGATGTCGCCTCATCCAGAATGACAAACTCCGGATTAGCCAGGAGCATCCTCGCAATAGCCAGTCGCTGACGTTGTCCACCTGAAAGGCGAATCCCCTGACGACCGATTTGTGTATCTAGTCCATCAGTCAGGCGTTGGGTCACATCGGTCATTTGGGCAATTTCCAATGCCTGCCATAGCTGCTCATCGGTAAAATCAGCACCCAGACACAAATTGTGGCGGAGTGTATCATTAAAGAGCACGGGATGTTGTAAGACCACTGCCATTTTGTTGCGCAGAGCTTCATAGCCCACATCTTCAATGGGATGGCCGTTGATCACAATGTCACCTCGGTCTTTTTGATATATGCCGAGCAGAAGCTGAATAAGGGTTGATTTACCACCACCGGATGAGCCAACAAGAGCGATCCTTTTTCCTGCTGGAATCGCAAGGCTCAGTCCGTTGAGTACTTCTTTATCTTCATCGTAAGCAAAATGGATATCCTTTACTTCGATGTTGATCGTTTCTTTGTCATTAAATGGGTTCACTTTCGCGACAGGGCGTTTTTCTTCTTCTATGGATATGAGTCCGTTCAGGCGCTGCATGGCCGCTGAGGCACTATACCAGGCAAATTGAATTCCCAGGAGCTCCTGTACCGGGCCGAGCATAAACCAAAGGTAACCGAAGATGGCGAACATCTGTCCAATGGTTAAATCGGTAAACAGTACCATCATCATTGCCATCGCGCGGAATAGCTCAAAGCCGAGTAAGAACAGCAGGAAAGAAATCCGTCCGGCTGCTTCTGACTGCCAGGCATACTTATCAGCATCATAACGAATGTCATTGGCGTTGGACTTGAGTTGGTTGAGGAATTCACGCTCACGGTTAGAGGCACGAAGCTGGTAGATACCATCCAATGTTTCAACTAATCGTTGCTGAAATTTTTCAAACGCCTGATTCTCCTTTTTCTTTAGTGTCTTTACACGGTTACCCATCAGGCGCGAAGCGTAAACGACAAGCGGGTTAACTAGGAGGATAAAAAGGCCCAACTGCCAGTTAAGCCACAGCATAATAATGGCGGTACCAATAATTGTCAGCAAGCCAACCAGGAACCTACTTAGCGTATCGCCGATAAATTTATCGATGGTTTCTACATCTGTAATCAGATGAGAAGTGATCCCACCGCTACCGCGTTCTTCATACTGGCGCATACTGATCCTGCCCAGCTTATTGATGATGTGTTTACGAATGTTGTAGGTGATGTCTTTAGCAACAAGGGTAAACTGACGACTTTGCAAAATGTTAAGTGCCTGACTGCCTACCCGCATTAAAACAACAAACAACAGAACCAGAAGAATGTAAGCCGTAGGTTGGCGTAATGATTCAGGGAGAAAATAGTTAAGGAGTTCAATTCCCTTACCGGGCTGATCAAGAAGAATTTCATCGACCATCAGTGGCATCAGAAGCGGAATGGGTACACTGACCAGCGTGGCGATGATGGCGATGATATTGGCTGTGAGCAGTCTTGGCTGGTGATGTTTTGCTTGCTTTACCAGCCATGACCAGTTAATCATTTGATTTGAATTACCTTTCACAGTGATAATGATTCCTATTACTAACAATGGTTGCCATTTTAACGGCTATAAAAGGAGTAAGCCATGGAAAATAAAGCCGCTTTTTATAACAGGCTCACTAAGCAGGCACTTGCGTTAATTGATGGTGAGAGTGACCTTATTGCTAATACATCTAATATTAGTGCGTTACTCAACATGGAGTTAGAAGAGATCAACTGGGTAGGCTTTTATTTCTTAAAAGAGGAGCAGTTGGTTTTAGGGCCGTTCCAGGGAAAGCCAGCCTGTGTGCGAATTCCGCTAGGGAAAGGGGTTTGCGGAACAGCTATTGCAGAAAATAAAGTGCAACGGGTTGATGATGTACACCAGTTTGAAGGGCATATTGTCTGCGATTCAGCAAGTAATTCTGAAATCGTTATCCCTTTTTCTGTGAAAGGAAATTTGTATGGTGTACTGGATGTAGATAGCCCAAACTTATCAAGATTTGACCAGAATGATGAGGATGGACTAGTTTCTTTCATTGAAGAACTACAAAAAAAGCTCTAATTGCATGCTTTCGGTGGTTTTTCGGTGTTAGGTAACTATAATAGCGAGACTATTTCTTTTTGATTTAAAGTACTAACGGCGAGTTCAACTCGCATTTGTCAGGAAAGTCCATGGAAAACTCTGAAAAGCTAACGAACAGTAAAGAAGTGATTGCATATATTGCTGAGCGTTTCCCTAAATGTTTTACTGTTGAAGGTGAAGCAAAGCCTCTTAAAATCGGTATCTTCCAAGAGCTCGCTGAGCGTCTGAACGAAGATCCAAAAGTAAGTAAAACTCAATTGCGTACCGCTCTGCGTCAGTACACTTCTTCCTGGCGTTATCTTCACGGTGTAAAAGCTGGTGCAAGTCGTGTTGACCTAGATGGTAATGAATGTGACGTGTTGACTGAAGAACACGTAGAGCACGCTAAACAAGCACTTGCAGAGAGCAAGGCTAAAGTACGTGCTCGTCGTAAAGAGCAAGCTGAAGCAAAAGCTGCAGCGGCTAAGAATGGTGAAGGAAAAGCGAAAAAAGTTCGTGCTAAAGCGGCTAAACCAAAGAACACCAAGCCAAAAACGACTAAGCTAAATAAAAAGCCAGCTGAAACCACCCGTGCACTGACTGCTGATGAAGTGAAAGTTGGCAAAGACGTTAGTGTGAATATGGGTAGCGGAAACATGCCGGCAACTATCGTTGAAATTAATAAGGACGATGTGCGAGTTCGTTTGAATAACGGCCTGACAATGGTTGTTAAAGCGGAGCACCTTCGTTCGTAAAGGGAGAATGCTCGACGTATGAAATGTCGATTCCGTTTCTCACTGATTGCTGCCGGCATGATGCTGGCAGCTTCAGCTCAGGCCCTTGAGGCCAAATACACGTTAAGTGATTTGCCACAGCTTGCGCCTGAAAAGCAGCATGCTACAGCAAGTAAAAGAATAGCCTCGCGCTTTACTCGCTCACACTACAGGCAATTTGCTCTTGACGATGAATTCTCAGCCAGCGTTTTTGATCGTTATGTCGAAATGTTGGACTTCAATAAAAGCTTCCTGACCGCCTCAGATATTCAGCAATTTACAAAGTGGGAAAAGCAACTGGATGACCAGCTCAAGCGAGGTGAGTCAACGGCTGCGTTTGACATGTTTAATAAGCTGCTGGAGCGTCGCTATGACCGCTATCAATATGCGCTGACTCTTTTAGACCGAGAAATCTCTTTTAATGTCGATGAAGATTTTACTCTTGATCGCTCTGAGCTTCCTTGGGCGAAAGATCGTAATGAGCTCAATGAGCTGTGGCGCAAGCGGGTTAAATACGATGCGCTGAACCTGAAATTGGCTGGTAAAGAGTGGAAAGAGATTAAGGAAACGCTGGCTAAACGTTATAACAATGCCCTGAAGCGTTTGACTCAAACTCATAGTGAAGATGTATTTCAGCTTTATATGAATGCCTTCGCCCGTGAAGTTGATCCTCATACCAGCTATCTGTCTCCTCGTAATGCTGAACAATTCCAGTCTGAGATGAACTTGTCTCTGGAAGGTATTGGTGCAGTATTGCAGGTTGTTGATGACTATACTGTTATCCGCTCTCTTGTTGCTGGTGGCCCGGCATCGAATTCGAAACAGCTTTCTGCCGGTGACCGAATTATCGGTGTTGCGCAGGAAGGGAAAGATATGGTGGATGTGATTGGCTGGCGTCTAGATGATGTTGTTCAGCTGATCAAAGGTCCAAAGGGTAGTAAGGTAATTCTGCATATCCTTCCTGAAGGTAAGAATGCCAAAAGTTACGATGTAACAATTATCCGTGACAAAATCCGTCTTGAAGATCGTGCTGTTAAGTCTTCAGTGAAATTCTCGCAAGGCAGGAAGGTTGGGGTTATTGAAATCCCGAGTTTTTATGTTGGTTTGTCGGAAGATACTAAGAAAGAAATCGCCAAGCTTAATGATCAGCAAGTTGACGGTATTGTCATTGACTTGCGTAACAATGGTGGTGGTGCGCTGACTGAAGCTACAGCCTTGACTGGCCTGTTTATTAACAGCGGTCCTGTGGTTCAGGTTCGTGACAGCTACGGCCGGGTGAAAGTTAACGGTGATTCTGACGATAGGGTGTATTTTGATAGCCCACTGACTGTTTTGGTTAACCGATACAGTGCATCTGCTTCAGAAATTTTTGCTGCTGCAATGCAGGATTATGGTCGGGCAGTGGTTCTTGGTGAACAGTCATTTGGTAAAGGCACAGTGCAGCAGCATCGTTCTTTGAACCATATTTATGATCTGTTTGATAAGCCTTTGGGCCATGTTCAGTACACGATTCAAAAGTTCTACCGTATCAATGGTGGTAGTACTCAAAACTTGGGTGTGGTTCCTGATCTGACTTTCCCGACAGCTGTTGACCCGTCTGAAACAGGTGAGAGTGTGGAAGATAACGCTCTGCCATGGGACAGCATCAAGCCGGCTCAATATCAGAAGTTATATAACTTTTCTGGTGTGTTGCCGAAGCTTAAGACTAAGCATGAAGCGCGAATAAGCAGCGATTTGGAATTCAGTTTTATTATGGAAGATATCGCCAAGTATAAAGCTGAAAAGGATCTTAATAAGATCTCTCTGAATGAGAAGAAGCGCATTGAAGAGCAAGAGCAGGATGAGGAAGATCGCTTGGCTCGCTTGAATAAGCGTCAGAAAGCCATGGGTAAGAAAAGCTTTGCGTCTTTAGATGATATACCTAAAGATTATGAAGCACCTGATGCTTATCTTGACGAAGCAATCGCAATTACTGCTGATTTAGTCAAAGCACAAAGTTAATGTTTCGCTGAAATTATTATCAAAACGGCGCCTTATTTGGGTGCCGTTTTTTTATCCGTCAATGTTAAATAAACAAGGCATTCATGAACAACTTCTTCTAAACGTCAGTTAATTTCACCTGTCTCGTTTTTGAGACTGTCGATCCAAATGATGTGAGAGAAGTCATTTTTCCAAGCGCACAATAGCTTCGCAGGCTAGTGTTTTAAGTAGACCTTAGTTCTCCATTAGGGGTTTTACTATGCTTAAATCGCTTGCATCTGCATTGTTGCTTTTCTTTGCTTCCCTTAGTTATCAGTCTCATGCCAATGATTTAACGGAGTTTGATTATCCTTTGTTACTGGGTGACTGGTACTGGTTTAGTAATACTGATGAGGGAGTAAATAGTGAAGGTGCCAACTATCGTGCTATGAATATTAAATTCAAATCATCTTATCGCTTTGTGATCAGGTTGCTTCAGGTTGACGGTACGGTAGAAGAGTGGGGGGGAACCTATAATATTGATGAATCAACAGTTACCTTTTATACCAAAGGTCAGCCAGAGCAACAGCACAGCTACATGTTAAGTTATAACCAGTTTATTCTTGATGGTGCCCGATTTACCAAGTTAGCGCCTGAGAATTTACCAGGAACATGGCGTTCTTCTCGAATCAGTGGACAAGATGTGGCCGATAGTGTTTCTGAATTATCCCTCTCGCTGCGTCCGGACTTTTTATTCTCAGCAAAAGTGTCCGGTTCTGATGGAAAGAAAAAAGAGCATAAAGGCATTTACTTTATAGAAGATGATCAAATTGTTTTGATCTATGAAGATGGCCAACACGATAGCCAGTTTTTACTTGGCTCGGATACATTAACCCTGACAAATAAACAATTCGGAATGGAAGCGACCTTGCAGAGGGAATGAGTTTTGAATTAAGGCTCAGAAGTTAAAGGTTATGCAAAAAATAAAGGCTTGCTGAAACAGCAAGCCTTTTAATGTTTTGTTTAATATTTAAACAATATATTTTTATGCAATTTTGAAAGCATGGCGAAGTCTTGAAAGGTACTCTTCATCATGACATATACTTTTACCTGGCTCATCTGAGATTTTAGCAACAGGGCGTCCTTCGCATTCCGTCAGTTTGATCACAATATTTAGTGTTTTTACATCAGGCAGATCGCAAGTCAGCTGGGTGCCGATGCCGAAACTGAGGTTGATACGATGGGCAAATTGCTTGTAAATATTCAGCGCTTTGTTCAGTGTAAGGCTGTCAGAGAACACCAGTGTTTTGGTCTTCGGGTCGATACCATGTGATTCATAGTGTCTGATTGCCTTCTCACCCCATTCAATTGGATCACCACTGTCATGGCGCAGGCCGGTGAAACGCTCAGTCAAACGAAGGTCAAAATCTCGCAGGAATGCATCCATATTGATGCAGTCTGTCAGGGCGATCCCCAGTGAATCAGGGTATTCCTGCAGCCAGCGATTTAGGGCCAATTGTTGAGAATCAGCCAGTTCACCGGCTAGTTGCTGGTGTCCCTGGAACCATTCATGTGCTTGAGTGCCGACAGGTGCCAGGCCTCGGGTACGCGCAAGATGATAGTTAGAAGTGCCTTTGAATTGCGGCACATTTTCGCTCAGGTAATCAACAACCTTTTGCTGTACTTCTTTAGAGAATCGACGACGGCTACCGAAATCAACCAGAGCAAACTGGCTCAGATCCAGGCCTTCAGCATTGTTGTAAAAGTCTTCCAGCTTACGTTTGAGCTGTGCGATTGCATCATCAGCAGAAGCGTCAGGGTAGCGAATGGATGAGCGTACTTCACTGATAATTGCCAGTAATGGCACTTCCCACAGGATTACATCAAGCCATTTACCGGTGATTTTAATCGTCAGTTGTTCACCTGAATTGTCGATGGCAACACTGTTGCTATCAAGCTTGAAGTCTTTCAGGTAGTTCAGGTAATCATCCTGGAAGAAAGGAAGTGTAGCCAGATATTCCAGCTCTTCTTCAGTAAAGGAGAGTTCGGCCAGTTTATTAACCTGAGCCTGGATTTCGTTACAGTAAGGACGGAGGTCTTCATCGCTTCGGCAGTGGAATTCTGCAGCGGCCTCAATATTGGGGTATTGATGGAAAATCGCTTGCTGCATATGAAGTTTATATGCATCCGTATCAAGCAGGGAGTCGATTACCCTTGTGTGTCCTGTATCAGTCATAGCTAATTGAGTTGTATATCGCAATCCGAGAATTTTACATTATTTTTTGCCAAATTTGGCTGAAACCTTTAAAAACAGGCAAAAAAGAGGGCAGTACCATACGCTGAAACCTTGAAAACAACAAGTCTGCTCTCCATATTTTTTAATACAGACTTATCCTCTGTAGATCACCCTATTAACCCTAAGGGTTTATTTGTGAATACAAGAAGAAGCGAACTTCTATAAAACTCTGCGCTCTATTATATGAGCTTGAACTCATAAAATATGTAAGATGGATAGCAGAATACAAGAATTATCAGATGATTATTTTAAAGTGACGTATCATATGAAATCAAAGTGTTTGCATATTAATCAGATGACGCTGCTTTATATTTAACATCTGGTATAACTTGGTGACTACTCTTGTGTGAGTGCTTCAAAGGCAGAATAATGACATGTGTCAGCCGCTTATGTATGGCGCAGATGCCTGAACGCGGATAACTAAGGAAAAGAAAATGGCCGAAAAACCAACAGCTACACAGCCAACAGCAAAATACCGAGCTGATTATAAGGCTCCAGATTACACGATTACCGATCTTTCTCTTGAATTTGATCTTCATAATACGGCAACTCACGTAACAGCCGTCAGTAAGGTAGTGCGTAAATCTGAGCAGCCTGTACCACTTGTTTTAGACGGTGATGGCCTGAAGTTGGTTCGCGTTGAAGTGAACGGTGAAGCGTGGACCGATTATGTTGAAGACGATTCTGGCCTGACAATCAGCGGTGTTCCTGCTGATTTCGAACTTACTATCGAAACAGAGATTAATCCGGAAGAAAATACACTACTGGAAGGTTTGTATAAGTCAGGTGGTGGCTTCTGTACACAGTGTGAGGCCGAGGGTTTCCGTCGTATCACTTATTATCTTGACCGTCCTGATGTACTGGCTCGCTTTACAACTAAAGTGATTGCAGACAAAGCCGAATGCCCGTTCCTGTTAAGTAATGGTAACCGTGTTGACTCTGGTGAACTTGAAAATGGTCGCCACTGGGTACAATGGCAGGATCCGTTCCCTAAACCAAGCTACCTGTTTGCGCTGGTTGCTGGTGACTTCGATGTGTTGCGTGACACTTACAACACGAAGAGCGGCCGCGATGTTGAACTGGAAATCTACGTCGACAAAGGCAACCTTGACCGTGCTGACTACGCAATGACATCGCTGAAAAACTCCATGAAGTGGGATGAGGAGCGATTCGGTCTGGAATACGATCTTGATATCTACATGATTGTTGCCGTTGATTTCTTCAACATGGGGGCAATGGAAAACAAAGGCCTGAACGTATTTAACTCTAAGTTTGTTCTGGCAAACGCAAAAACAGCAACAGATACTGACTATCAAGGTATTGAAGCTGTTATCGGTCATGAATATTTCCATAACTGGACAGGTAACCGAGTAACTTGTCGCGACTGGTTCCAGTTGAGTCTGAAAGAAGGCCTGACTGTATTCCGTGATCAGGAGTTCTCATCAGATTTGGGTTCTCGTCCGGTTAACCGAATTAAGAATGTACGCATCGTGCGTGGTCCTCAGTTTGCAGAAGACCGTGGCCCGATGTCTCATCCGATCCGTCCGGAAAAAGTAATCGAAATGAATAACTTCTACACCCTGACTGTATATGAAAAGGGTAGTGAAGTGATTCGAATGATGCACACACTGTTAGGCGAAGAGAGTTTCCAGGCAGGTATGAAACTGTACTTTGAACGTCATGACGGTACAGCTGCAACTTGTGATGATTTTGTTCAGGCAATGGAAGATGCATCTGGCATCAACCTTGAGCGTTTCCGCCGCTGGTACAGCCAGGCCGGTACACCGATTGTAAATGTTGCAACTGAGTATGATACAGAACAGAAGCGTTACCGTGTCACTGTTAAGCAGCATACAGCACCAACTCCGGGCCAGGAAGAGAAGTTGCCGCTGCACATTCCATTTGATATCGAGCTGTATGATGCGCGTGGTGAAGTTGTTGCGTTACAACGTAACGGTGAGAAAGTGCATAATGTACTTGATGTTACCGAGGAAGAGCAGGTCTTTGAGTTTGATAATGTTGCAGAGAAACCTGTGATTTCTATGCTGCGTGAATTCTCTGCACCTGTCGTTCTGGAATACGATTACAGCGATGAAGAGCTAGCCTTCCTGATGGTACATGCCCGCAATGAGTTTGCTCGTTGGGACGCTGGCCAGATCCTGTTGGCTAAATATATTCGCGAGAACGTGAAACGTGTTCAGCAGGGTGAAGCATTTGCAATTCCTGAGTCTGTTGTTGATGCGTTCCGTGGTGTATTGCTTGACGAAAAACTGGATCCTGCATTTATAGCTGAGATGCTGACACTACCAAGCGAGAATGAAATCGCAGGTTGGTATAAAACGGTTGATGTCGATGCAATCCATGAAGTAGTTAGCCAACTTGAAAAAGTATTGGCTTTTGAGATGGAAGATGAATTCAGCGCTATCTACCATTCACTGACACAGGCTTCATACACCATTGAGCATGACGCAATGGCTAAGCGTGCATTACGTAACCGTTGCCTGGCTTACCTCGCGCTAACGGCTAATGGTAACAAACTGTCATCAGAGCAATACCAGAAGTCTGACAATATGACGGACACCATGGCAGCAATGGCAGCGGCTAACAATGCTGAACTGGAGTGCCGTGAAGCCCAGATGGCAGATTTCAGTGATAAGTGGACTCATGACGGTCTGGTAATGGATAAGTGGTTTGCACTGCAAGGCTCTAACCCGGCAGAGAATGCATTGGAAAATGTTCGAAATACTATGTCGCATGCGGCATTTGATATTAAGAACCCTAACCGTACCCGTAGCCTGGTAGCAAGCTTCTGTGCCAATAACCCGGTACGTTTCCATGCTAAAGACGGTTCAGGTTACGAGTTCCTGACAGAGATCCTGACTACGCTGAATGCCAGCAACCCTCAGGTTGCGTCTCGCCTGATCGAACCGTTCCTGAAGTACCGCCAGTATGACGAGAAGCGTCAGGCTCTGATGCGAGCAGAGTTGGAAAAATTGTCTCAGCTTGAAAATCTGGCTAAAGATTTGTTTGAGAAGATCCAGAAAGCTCTGGAGCAATAATCATTCAGTTACAGCAAGATAAAAGTGGCGAGATACACAGATCTCGCCACTTTTCGCTCTTCGTTTCTATTTTCGATACTATGAAATCCTATACATTCAGCGTCAATATTTCCTACCAAAACTATCTTAATCATTACTCCGGCGCAGCCAGTACAGTGCTGGTTATCACCGATAATGGATTACGTCTTCAGTTACCTGCATCACGCTTTCGTCCATTTCTGAGTCAGTTGGGTGTAAGAGGGCGGTTCAGAGTAATAGTGAACGAACAAAATCGCCTTGATAAAATAGAACGCATTCTGTGATGTTTAGACAAAATATTCATCTTTTTGTAACAAAGGTGTCTATCAAATACAGAGCCAAGGTGATATTTAATCTTTTAATGTGACGGTGTCACGATACTTTTCATATAATTCGTCATTAGAAAAAATAATAAAAGAAATAAATAGTTAGACTGAATCTAATGGCGATTTTGGCTATTTCTGTTTATGTAGCCTTAAATCAGATATTCCGGCTGCTCAAAACCTCAACATTAGTCACATATTCGATATTCTCTTCTCGTTTTAGTGTTATTGTTGTAACTCTGTTGCAACAAAACCCCCTACAATAGCTCCACGGATCAAAATCCGTATCCAGGCGTGAAACTCCCCATATTGCGCATGGGGACGACATAAAAACCTATACTAGATCGATAAAAGATATAAAGATGGAGCATTTGCTATGACCGCACCTGACCCTATAGTGCCGGTACTGCTTGAGAAGGTATATGGCTTAATCCAGGATAAGATTGAGACGCCTCAGCAGTCATTAGTAGAAGTCTTTGCTCAAAGATTATTAGGACAATTGGCAGATGATGATCTGCTTCAACGGAATGAATCTGATTTATATGGTGCTGTATTGAGCTTGTGGCATCATTTAGTGCAAAACAAACCGGATCAAATTTCAGTAAGGGTGTACAACCCGACACTTAGCCGCTACGGCTGGCAGTCAACACATACCGTAGTGGAAATAGTCACACCAGACCGTCCTTTCCTTGTCGACTCTGTTCGCATGACCCTGACCCGTTTGGGTATCACCAGCCACTTAATGCTTAACGGCCCGTATTATTTCAAACGAAATCAAAAAGGCGCGATCACTGAAGCATGTGGCGAAGAAGGGGATCTACAGACTCTGTTCCATATCGAAGTGGATCGTCTGAATCAAAAAGACGAAATGAAAGCACTGAAACAAGAGTTGGAGCAAGTGCTTCAGGATGTCGATTTAGTTGTGAACGACTGGCAATCCATGTTCGCCAAAATGCAGCAAATTGTCGATGAACTCAAAACGACAGAATTACCCGTTAATCATGAGCATCGTCAGGAAGCTATCGCGTTCCTGGATTGGGTGAAAAGCAACAACTTCACTTTCATGGGCTACCACCAATACGATTTGAATCCAATCGAAGGTGATTATGAGTTAGTTCCATGTAAAGAAGAGGGGCTTGGTTTGCTCGGTAAGCCGGAGAAAGCCAAGCGGATGAAATTGTCAGAGTTGCCGGAGTCAGCCCGCATTGAAGCGCGCAAACCTGAGTTATTGATTCTGACCAAGAGTAATACGAAGTCGAAAATTCATCGTCCGGCTTACACCGACTACATCGGTATCCGCCGCTTTGACAAGGAAGGTAATGTTATCGGTGAGCACCGATTTATCGGGCTTTACGCATCTACGGCTTATCATCAGACAGCTATGAATATTCCTCTCATCAGCAACAAAATGTCACGAATTTTGGATGAAAGCCGTTATCCATCCGGCTCTCATTCCTGGAAAGCACTGAACAATCTGCTGGAAACCTATCCACGCGATGAGCTGATCCAGGCCAACGAAAAAGAAATGCTGGATGTTGGTTGCGGCGTTGTTCAAATGCAGGATCGTGATTTACTTCGTTTGTTTGTGCGGCGAGATCCTTTCGGTCGCTTCTTCTCCTGCATGGTTTATGTCACCAAAGAGCGTTATAACACTGAACTTCGCAGCAAAACTCAGGAAGTCCTTAAAGAATCGTTTGGTTCTGATCAGGATGTTGAATTCACTACGTTTTTCTCAGAAAGTCCGCTGGCCAGAACCCATTACATTGTGCGTGTTGAAAATAATAACTTCGACATTGATGTTAAAGCGATTGAGCATAACCTAGTAGAAGCGGCATCATCTTGGGATGACCGCCTGAGCAACTCATTGATTGCTAATTTCGGTGAAAGCAAAGGTACGGTTTTGGCTAAAAACTATGCCCGTGCATTCCCTCGGTCGTATAAAGAGCAGATGCTTCCTGGCTCTGCCGTTGCCGACATTGAACGCCTGGAAAACCTGAGTGAAGAACGCAAACTGGGTATGCTGTTCTACCGTCCGCAGGAAGAAGATGCTGACTCGCATTTCGTGAAGTTGAAGTTGTTCCATCGAGATGAGCCGATTCATCTGTCAGATGTCATGCCGATGCTGGAAAACCTCGGATTACGTGTTATCGGTGAGTCGCCATATCAAGTGGTTACCTCAAGCGGCACTGTATATTGGATCCTGGATTTTGCCATGCTCCATAACGCTTGTACTGGTATTGATTTGCGTGAAGCCCGAGACAGATTCCAGGAAGCATTTTCAGCTATCTGGCATAACGAGCTGGAAAGTGATGGGTTTAACCGTCTCGTTTTGTGTGCTGGTTTGACCGGGCGAGAAATTACTATTTTACGTGGTTATGCCCGCTACATGCGCCAGGTCGGTTTCCCGTTCAGTCAGCACTATATTGAAGAAACCATGTCCAGCCACAGCTCACTGTCAAGGGAGCTGGTTGCCTTATTTGCATTGCGTTTTGACCCGACGAAGAAACATTCGGAAAAAGCCGAGCTGGATCTTATCGAGAAACTGAACAAACAGCTGGATCATGTCGAAAGCCTAGATGATGATAGGATCATCCGGCGTTACATGGAGATGATTCGGGCAACCCAGCGCACTAACTACTACCAAAACGACGAAAACGGTAAACCGAAACCATGGTTGTCATTCAAATTGAGACCATCAGACATTCCTGAGATCCCGGCTCCGGTGCCGTTCTTTGAGATTTTCGTTTATGCGCCTGATATTGAAGGTGTTCACCTTCGTGGCGGTAAGGTTGCTCGCGGTGGTTTGCGCTGGTCTGATCGTCAGGAAGATTTCCGTACCGAGATCCTTGGACTGGTGAAAGCCCAGCAGGTTAAAAACACCGTTATTGTTCCTGTTGGTGCGAAAGGCGGATTTGTCTGTAAGCGTCAGCCACAACTGACAACCCGTGAAGAGATATGGGCAGAAGGGCAGCGTTGTTACAAACGCTTTATTCGTGCACTGCTGGATGTGACCGATAACATCATCGATGGTGAGTTGATTCCACCAGCAAATGTGATCCGCCATGACGAAGATGATCCATATCTGGTTGTTGCGGCAGATAAGGGCACAGCAACCTTCTCGGATTTGGCCAACTCTGTGTCGGAAGATTATAACTTCTGGCTGGCTGATGCTTTTGCTTCAGGTGGTTCTAACGGCTACGACCATAAGACGATGGGTATTACTGCCCGTGGTGGTTGGGAATCTGTTAAGCGTCATTTCCGTGAACTGGGTGTTGATTGCCAGAATATTGATTTCACTTGTGTTGGTATTGGTGATATGGCTGGTGACGTGTTTGGTAACGGTATGCTTTTATCTAAACATACCCGTTTACTGGCAGCATTTAACCATATCCATATCTTTATCGATCCGAACCCGGATTCAGCCACCAGCTGGAAAGAACGTGATCGCCTGTTCAACATGACAAGATCCAGCTGGGAAGATTATGATCCTAAACTGATCTCAGAAGGTGGCGGTGTATTCTCACGCCGCAGCAAGTCGATCAAGCTGACACCACAGATTCAAAAAATGCTCGGTACCCGCAAACAGGCTTTACCACCGAACGAACTAATTCGCCTGATATTAAAGATGGATGTCGATCTGCTGTGGAATGGCGGGATTGGTACCTATATTAAGGCTGAATCAGAAACGGATTCTGATGTTGGTGACCGTGCTAATGATGTGCTTCGCATCAATGGTAAGGATCTGCGGGCTAAAATTGTCGGCGAAGGTGGTAACCTGGGTATGACTCAACTGGGACGGGTAGAGTTCGCCCTGAACGGAGGTCTGGTTAATACCGACTTTATTGATAACGTTGGCGGTGTTGATTGCTCGGATAATGAAGTCAACATCAAGATCCTACTTAACAGCCTGGTTGCTAGTGGAGATTTAACCAACAAACAGCGTAATGAACTGCTCGAGAAGATGGAAGATGAAGTCTCAGATATTGTTCTAGATGATGCTTATTGCCAGAGTGAATCGATTTCCGTCACTCAGCAGCAGCAGGTACAGTTGCTGAAAGAACAAATTCGCTTCATCCACCACCTAGAGAAGGAAGGTAAGCTGGATCGCGTACTTGAATACTTGCCAGACGATGAAACACTGGCTGAGCGTGAGAAAGCAGGAGTTGGTCTGACACGACCTGAGCTGGCGGTACTGGTGGCCTATGGCAAGATGGTATTGAAAGAAGATTTGGTTAGCGATGAGATCGCAGATGATCCTTATCATAACCGATTACTGCCTTCTTACTTCCCTCAAGCGTTGCAAGAGCAATATCGAACTCAGATGGAAAACCATCCACTGAAACGTGAACTGATTGCGACATCGTTAGCCAACCAGATGTCTAATGAAATGGGATGTAACTTTGTCACTCGATTGCGAGAAGAAACTGGTGCAACCGTTTCTGAAATTTCGTCGGCCTATGCTGTCGGCAGGGAAGTATTCAGCTTTGATAAATTCTTCCTCCAGATCCGTGAATTGGATAACGTTATCTCGGCCAGCGTTCAATATGAAATGCTGTACCGTTGCCGCAGAATGCTACGGCGGGTGACTAGGTGGATCCTACGTAACCGAGATCGCAAATTAGGTATTGAACAACAGATCAGCTTCTATCAGCCAATTGTTCATAAGCTTCGTGATAACCTTGAAAGTTACCTTGTAACAGAAGAGGTTCATGAGCATAACGAGCAGGCCGAGGAAATGATGAAAGAGGGCGCTCCTGCTGAGCTGGCGCATAACATTGCGCGATTAAGCAGCTTGTACTCTGCGCTTGATATTGCACAAATCGGGAAAGAGTTGGATAAAGACATCGACTTTATTTCGAGGGTTTACTTTGTGGTTGGCGCAGATATGTCTCTTCACTGGTTCCTCAAGCAGATTCACAATCAGCCGGTTGAAAACCATTGGCAGGCATTGGCTCGAGCTTCATTCCGTGAAGATCTCGACTGGCAGCAGCGACAGCTGACAACAGCTGTGATAACCAGCTGTCAGGAAGGTGAGGAAGCCGAAGCTCTGATTGAGAACTGGATGGATGACAATAGGCAGGCAATTCAACGTTGGAATACAGTTCTTGCTGAATTCAAAGTGGGTAAAACTCATGAATTTGCCAAGTTCTCTGTAGCATTGCGTGAACTGATGTTGCTCAATATTAACTGTCAGCCAGCATAATGTTCATTCCATAAACAAAAAGATTGGCTAGGTTAAAAGCCGCTAAATGTAAAAATTTAGCGGCTTTTTTATGTAGCTAAAGGAGAGTGGAGGAAGTGGCTGTGATAATAAGTTATAGATACTTGATATCTTGTGATAAACATTGAATTAGTTCGAATTTTAACCCATACAACGTAATCGTTTGCATTTTTTGATGGCTAAGAAAATTTATTTTTTATCGCTAATCCCTTGTATTGTAAGGAACTGGCTGTTTTACAAAGTCAACGACAAAAAATACTCATTGAATTGCAACGCTAAACTGTGAATAATGTACTCCCGTTTATACGGGGCTTTTTAAGGAGGTACAATGATTTACCGCCTCGCTCGTTCGGTACTTTTCCAGTTTGATGCTGAAAAAGCACATGATCTAGCTATTCAGAACTTTTCTCGCTTTACCGGCACTCCTCTTGATCTTTTCTACCGTCAACACGTTCCTGATCGTCCCGTTGAAGTAATGGGCATCAAATTCAAAAACCCTGTTGGTTTGGCTGCAGGCCTTGATAAAAACGGCGAATGTATTGATGCATTCGGTGCAATGGGTTTTGGCTTTGTTGAAGTAGGGACGGTGACACCACGACCTCAACCAGGTAACGATAAACCACGTGTTTTCCGCGTAATCCCTGCGGAAGGCATTATCAATCGCTTTGGTTTCAACAATCTGGGTGTAGATAATCTGATAGAGAACGTCAAGAAAGCGAAATATGACGGTGTTATCGGTATTAACATTGGTAAAAACAAAGATACGCCGATTGAGAAAGGGGTAGAGGATTACCTGATCTGTATGGATAAGGTATATCAGTATGCCGGCTACATTGCGGTAAATATTTCATCTCCTAACACTCCGGGACTACGTACACTGCAATATGGTGAAGCACTGGACGATTTGCTTTCTCAGTTAAAGCAAAAACAAAAAGAGCTAGCCGAAAAACATAGCAAATATGTTCCACTAGCTCTTAAGATCGCACCGGATCTTGAAGATCATGAAATTGGTCAGGTTGCATCGGCCCTGATCCGAAATGAGATCGACGGTGTGATTGCAACGAACACAACACTGGATCGCTCTTTGGTTGAAAACATGCCGAACTGTAACGAAGCTGGTGGTCTGAGCGGCCGTCCTCTGCAGAATCGCAGTACTGAAGTGATCCGCCGTTTGGCAGAAGAGCTTAATGGCGCAATCCCTATTATAGGGGTAGGTGGCATTGACTCTGCCGTAGCCGCACGTGAAAAGATGATGGCCGGTGCCCAGCTGGTTCAAATCTATACAGGATTCATATACCACGGACCGAAACTGGTTAAAGACATCGTTACCAACGCTTAAACCTCTTAGTTTCGAAAAATCAGACAATAACAGGTACCTGCCATGATCACTTTGGCAGGTACTTTTTTATCTGGGCGCTTTATTACAATATTGATAAACTACACTTTTTGTCAAAATTTCAGTGATCTAGCAGTAAACTAGTGATGATTTTTCCCCTTTTATTTTGCCATCAGCACAGTAAAATTCTCCTAAAGTTTTTTCTGACTTGTTGGATAAGCAGTATAAAGAACTGATTTTGGAGCAATTACGTGTTGAAGCCTAACAATTCATGGATGTGGTATTACGACCCAAAGCATGACTCCCTGATGTTGGATCTGGGGGAAGAAATGGTTTTCCGTGTATCTATTCCAACGAAACATCTTGTCACTTCTGCTTTTGAAAAGACTGTGTTTACAGTCGATGATGCAAGTGTTTTCCAAACCTTCCAGGAAAGCATTGCTCATTTAGATTTAACTCTGCCGCGAAAGGCTGAACTGGCACTCAATGCTGTAGCTGCTAGTCGCTTTCACAAGCCAATGATGCCGAAAAGTTGGTTCTTCACAAACCAACAGGGCGGAGTAGAGCCTGAGAACGGTGATATTGTTGAACTAGAGACAGAGTTTGCGACTGCTAAGTTTCTGATTATAGAAAACAGTGGCTGCGCAAGCTTGTGTATGCTGGCCGAGGTAGAGCCTTTAACGTTGAATGTATCTAAAGAGATGGCATTCTGTGACACCATTAAGGTCATGAACGACCGCATGAAGGCTTTTCAGGCCGAACTTCCAATGAATCTTGCCCTGGTTGGCTAACGCCTGAGTAAATATCTAACTCAGGCCGGTAGCAGGGCAGTTTACCCACTCTATTAGCTTCCGTATGAAGTCCAGCTAGGCACTTTACCGTAAATTTATACGCAACCGCGTTGAATCACCGCGTGCCTGTGACGTGTATCGTCCAATGAAAATGGCTTCTGCTCACTGCACCATTTCTCTTCTTTTCTATTTTTCAGTTTTTCTTGTACTCATCTTTCCAATCTAACGCTTTGTTCTTAAGCACACCTCATTCACCAATATCACTCTATGGCAGCCTGTCAGCTTTTTACCAAGTCTCTCGATGTAGGAACTCACATCCGCATTAAGTGCATCAGGCAGCGTCTCCAATGTCATTAGAAGCATAGAGATGATGATAGAAGCCCTTAACCACCTTGCTTGGTTCAGAAGCTGTGATCTGCTTTGCTGGCCGATTTATTCACTGAGACACAAAGGGGTGTGCAGGATGCACTCTTAGTTTCAGAAATTATTACAGATGAAGCACATTTCTTTTGCAGCCGCTAGCAGTATAAATATTGAGCGAAATAAGTGATTTTTATCAGAAAATAAAAAAAAATTAGCACTTTTTTTCTGCCTCTTTTGGTTGTTTTTGAGCAAAAAAGAACCAGAATTTTTCTTGGTAATAAAGTGGATTCTTCGTCGATCTTCCTCTTTTCCTGTTTTAATGAAATGAAGTTACATGCTTAATACTTTCCCGATTGGAAATAGTTTCCCAAATGGAAAGAGTGGTTACACTTCGTTTTGTTATTCCTTATAAAAATCAACGTAAGTACTTACAAATCAACTATAACTTGATTCTCATGTTGTTAATTATTGGCTTAATGGTGCTATAAAAACAAAAGGTTACACTCACCGTTTCTCTGCATGAACAATGATCTCGTTGGGAGTGAGGTTATAATTAAATAGAAAAGCAAGCACTCACAATTCTGATTGTTTCCCTTTGGGGACAATCGATTTTAGCCTTTACTGATGGCACATTGTTTCTCTGGAGAGAAAATAGAATTGATTCGGGTGGAAGAATTTTGATTGGCGCTGGCGTAGATTTTTACGGTCAAAAATAGTGTGGAACTCTTTGAGTAACTCGTAATACCCAAATTAGTGTTTTATTTTGCTGCTTTTTTAACTAAATGGCTTTTACCGTTGTTTTTATAGCGAGGTTTTTACCCGGTTTTCAGTTATAATTCCCGGCAACATAAGTGTGAAAAGAACCCCATGAATCAATATCTAGCTATCACTTCACGAGGTCTTGAGAACCTCCTTGCAGAAGAATTAGAACAACTTGGTGCACAACAGATCCAGGTTGTTCATGCCGGTGTCCGTTTCCGCGCGGAACAATCAACGGCTTACCGTTGCTGTTTGTGGACACGCATTGCTTCACGAATCATTCAGGTACTTAGCGAATTTAATGTTCGTGACGATATGGATCTGTACCTAGGTGCGACGGCTATTAACTGGCCGAACTATTTTGGCAGTGATACACGCATCATTGTTGATTTTAACGGCACAAACCGCTCGATCCGTAACAGCCAGTATGGCGCGATGAAAGTGAAAGATGCGATTGTAGACCGTTTCACGAAAGCGGATCTGCGTCGTCCGAGCATCGACCGTGAACGCCCTGAACTGCGAATCCACATGCGTCTGTCTGGCGAGAAAGGGGTACTGGGTCTGGATATGGCAGGTAGTGGTCTTCATCAGCGTGGCTACCGTACTGATGCAGGTAAAGCACCGCTGCGTGAGACTCATGCTGCAGCACTCGTAATGAAGAGTGGCTGGACTCCGGAAAAGCCTCTGTTGGATCCGATGTGTGGCTCCGGTACCTTGCTGATTGAAGCAGCGATGATTGCTGCAGAAATCGCTCCGGGTATTAAGCGCAAGCGCTGGGGTTTTGAATCGATTAAAGATTTCGATAAAGAAGCCTGGATGGAAATTCATGCAGAGGCCAAAGTGAAAGCCCGTCGTGGTCCGTCCAAGGTGGAAACTAAGTTCTTCGGTCGTGAAAAAGACCGTCGAGTACTTAGTATTGCGCGTGATAACGCAGGTCGTGCCGGTGTAAAAGATCTGATCGATTTTGAATATGGCGATGCTACTCAGCTTACTTGTCCTGAAGGTTTTGAAGCGGGCGTGATTCTGTGTAACCCGCCGTATGGTGAACGCCTGGGTACAACTCCTGAACTGATTAATCTGTACAGTGAACTGGGTAACCGTTTAAAGCTGGCCTTTGCCGGTTCAACAGCCGCTATCTACTCTGGTTCAAACGAGTTGCTAAGCTGCATGCGTATGCGTGCTGATAAGCAGTTCAAACTTCGCAATGGTGCGTTGGATTGTGTTCTGAAAACTTACCTGATCACCGGTGGTGGTGTTAAACACACTGAAGGTGAGAAGGAAGGTAAACTGGAAGACACCCAGGTGGCTCCTGATTTTGCCAACCGCCTTAAGAAGAACATTACCAAGCTCAAGAAGTGGGCGAAGAAAGAAGGTATCGAGTGTTACCGTATCTATGATGCTGACCTGCCTAACTACAATGCAGCGATCGACCAGTACGGTGACTATTTAGTTATTCAGGAATACGCAGCGCCTAAGTCTGTTCCGGAAGAAACTGCGCGTCTTCGTATCATGGATATCCTGCGTGCAACGATTCAGGTAACGGGTGTCGACGGTAATAAAGTAATCCTGAAAGTACGTGAGCGCCAGAAGGGCAAGAGCCAATATCAGAAGCTGTCCAGTGCTGAGCGTCACATGGTGGTTGATGAATACGGTGTTCAGCTTAAAGTTAACCTTTACGATTACCTTGATACAGGTCTGTTCTTGGATCACCGTATTACACGTCGCAAACTTGGCGAAATGGCTCAGGGCAAAGACTTCCTGAATCTGTTTGCTTACACCGGTTCTGCGACCGTACATGCTGCTTGCGGTGGTGCTAAGTCGACAACAACAGTTGATATGTCTAATACTTATCTGCGTTGGGCTCAGGAAAATATGGAGTTGAACGGTCAGGTAGGTCGTCAGCATGAGTTTATCCAGGCTGACTGCCTACAATGGCTACAGGAAGTAGACGACACATTCGACTTGATCTTTATCGACCCGCCGACGTTCTCTAACTCTAAGCGTATGCATCAGAGCTTCGATGTACAGCGTGACCACATCATGCTTATGGAAAACCTTAAGCGTATGTTGCGTCCACAAGGGCAGATCGTTTTCTCTAATAACAAGCGTCATTTCAAAATGGACTTTGAAAAACTGGATGCACTTGGTCTTCAGGCTAAGAACATTTCAGATAAAACGCTTCCAATGGATTTTGCTCGTAATAAGCAAATTCACAACTGTTGGGTTATCACGCACAAGGACGGCTAAGTGCTAATCACGCTATATAGCACGGAAGGATGTCACCTCTGCGAGCAGGCCTATGGCCTGCTCAAAGACGCAGGTTTACAAGAGCGCGTTCAGGTGGTCGATATCGCCTTTGATGACGCGCTCTTTTCTCGTTACGGCGTCACAATTCCCGTGTTATCTATTCAACATTCTGACTCATCAATTTCTGAACTCGGCTGGCCGTTTGATGCCGCTGAGCTTGAAGCATGGTTAAACAGTAATGGCATTAATTAATATCAGTAACGCGCAGCTTGCGTATGGTGATCACGCTTTATTGGATAAAGCGGAATTTATTCTTCAGCCTAATGAAAGGGTTTGCCTGGTTGGGCGAAACGGTGCCGGTAAATCGACTCTGATGAAAGTCCTGGCTGGTGACGTTCTGCTTGATGATGGCAGCATCCAGCGTCAGTCAGAGCTTTGTGTTTCCCGCCTGGAGCAGGATCCACCTCGTGATGCAGAAGGAACGGTTTTCGATTTTGTCGCAGAAGGCCTGGCTGAAGTAGGTCAGATGCTTCAACAATACCACCAGTTGCTTGCCTTAATCACCAATGAGCCATCAGATTCCAACTTTAACAAGCTGGCTAAAGTTCAGGAAAAGCTTGATCATGCTGATGCATGGCGCTTCGATAACCGCATTTCTTCCGTTCTTGAGCATCTTAAGCTTGAACCTACAACTTTGCTTAAAGACCTTTCCGGTGGCTGGCAACGTAAAGCGGCTCTGGCACGAGCACTGGTTTGTGACCCTGATGTACTGCTGCTTGACGAGCCAACTAACCACCTGGACGTCTCAACCATTGAATGGTTAGAAGGTTTCCTGAAGGAATTCCGTGGTTCTATTGTTTTCATTTCCCACGACCGTGCCTTTATCCGTTCTATGTCGACTCGTATTGTTGATCTTGACCGTGGCCAGTTGGCTTCTTTCCCGGGTGATTACGACAAATACCTGGACGCAAAAGAAGAGATGCTTCGCGTAGAAGCTGAGCAGAATGCTGAATTCGATAAAAAACTGGCCCAAGAAGAAGCCTGGATCCGTCAGGGAATTAAAGCTCGTCGTACCCGTAACGAAGGCCGTGTACGTGCTCTGAAGCAACTTCGCCGTGAACGTAGTGAACGTCGAGAGGTGATGGGTAAGGCAGATATGAATCTTCAGGAAGCAAATCGCTCTGGTAAGATTGTATTTGAAGCTGAACATATCTCATACAGTTACGATGATAAGCCTATCATTAATGACTTCAGCTTTAATGTGATGCGCGGTGACCGTATCGCCCTGATTGGTCCGAACGGTTGTGGTAAGAGTACCTTACTGAAACTAATGCTGGGTGATTTAAAGGCGTCACAGGGTCACTTCCATTGTGGTACTAAATTAGAAGTTGCTTACTTTGACCAGTACCGCGAAGTTTTGGATCCGGAAAAAACCGTCATCGACAACCTGGCTGACGGTAAGCAGGAAGTTACCGTAAACGGCCGTACCCGTCATGCGTTAGGCTATCTGCAGGATTTCCTTTTTAGCCCACGTCGTGCCCGTACTCCGGTTAAGGCCTTGTCCGGTGGTGAGAAAAACCGCCTGTTACTGGCTAAACTCTTCCTTAAACCAAATAATTTATTGGTGCTCGATGAACCAACTAACGATTTGGACATCGAAACATTGGAACTTTTGGAAGAAATACTTGCCAATTACCAAGGAACATTATTGTTAGTCAGCCACGATCGTCAATTTGTTGATAATACAGTGACATCAAGCTGGATTTTCGAGGGTAGCGGCGTTATTGATGAATACGTTGGCGGCTATCATGATGCCATGGAGCAACGAGCGAATTCGCTGACACAAATGGCGAAGGCCCAAGCTGCACAAATTGAAGCAGCGAAGAAGAAAGAAGAAAACAAACAGCGCCAGGCATCACGCCCAAAAGCCGGCAAGAAGCTGTCTTATAAGCTTCAGAAGGAATTGGAAGGCCTGCCGCAAAAGATTGAAGATCTGGAAAACGAAATTGCTCAACTACAGGAGTTGATTAACGATCCTGCATTCTTCCAGGATGTGAACAATGACACTCAGGCTACACTGACTCGTTTAACTGAGGCGGAAGAAGAGTTTGAGCAGGCATTTGAGCGCTGGGAAGAGTTAGAAGCAATGCAAAAGGAATCCTAATGCAACAAAAGACGTTAAAGTTATCGACACTGGCGATTTTGATCGCCGGTGCTACTCAGGCCAATGCTGCGGTATATAAGGTTGTTGAGGTTGACCAGCAGAAGCTTGCTGAAAGCGATGTCATCGCTCAGGGGTATGAAAATAAGTCGCTAAACGACCGTGTAGAGACCTATGCTGAAGCTATCGAGGCATCGACCGGACTAAACTGTTTTGATTCAGGAGCTGGTTGTACTGATGACAAATTCAAGGTTGTCGGTGAAAGCCGTGTTGGTACTGACGGCATCAACTATCGTGATGAAGTTGCTTTTACTTATGATAACTATCATGAAGTGAATGATTATTCTGGTTTTCTTAGCTATTGTAATCAGAATATTGGTTTTAATACTTGTGATATCTGGGCGAACCAGCAGTATTACGGTCTAGATTATAATACGACTGCTGCTAATGACGGTTCTGGCTACGGTGGTTTACACCGTGAACATCTTGCTTGGAATAAAGGGTATTTTGCAAATGCTTTGCCTTTTGCTGAGCAAAGTGATGGTTCTTTAAAGCGCGTAGAGAATTTTTCGTCAACTCGAGATAACTATTTAGCTAAAGATCAGCTCGGAAATATTGTTGATACACACCAGACTGCTAATGGTGTAGTAAGTGGCTTGGGTAAATTGTCCGCTGAAGATTATACTTTTGGTGTCACAAGTAGTGCCTATTTTTATAATGGCAGCCGTTATGCCCGTCAGTTCAACAAGCGTGGTTTCCTAAATCTTGGTAGTGACGAATTTGTTCTAAACCCGCCGTCAACAGTTAGTACCCTGGTTACCAATATGGGGCAGACGATAGCGTCAGATGCTGTAGAGCTTGATGATGGTTTAGGGAATAAAAAATTGTTAGTTGTCGGTAGTTCAGCTTTTAGTAAAGCGAACTTCGATGATGAACGTAAGCTACCGGACAGTGATAATGACGGTTTTGACCTAAATACTAGTACGTTTAAGACGTGTGGTACAGGGGATGTGAATTTCCTTTATGCTAACCGAGAATGTCAGCATGCTGTTTTTGCGACCGATGCGGCTTTTTGGGTAGTTGATAGTTCAACAACGACTAGTCCTGAAGCGAAATTCCTAGCTAACCGCGTAGATAGAAATGGTAATGCTTATACGGCGCTGGATCCTGACGAGAATGATCGCTCATTCCAGGGGGCTGCCCGTGCAGTGGCTATTGTTGATAACAAACCTGTTGTTGTGGGTTATTCGACAGACTCTGTCGGTGATAATTCAAATAACAATAACAATGCTGACTTCTATGCTATCAGTGCAAGTATCTATACACCTGTAGATAATTTTGATCTGAGTAAGGATAATCAGTGGGAGCGTAAACTGATCCCTGGCCTGAATATTAAGCAGGGTGATCGCACATATCGCTATACTATTGCGACAGACATCAATACAAAAAACCAAGTTGTAGGTGTCGCCAAAAGTTATAATTCGCAAAACCGCTCTTATGCGGAAAAGATGTTTGTATACGATAATACTAACGATAGTCTGAAGTTCCTTGATTCATCGATTGACAGTTCAGTGTTCTTCAACGGTTATAACGGCTTTGCTGCGTCGATTAACAACAATGGCCAGTTAGTTGGCTGGATTGATTCTGAGACAGCTAATCAGGTTGACGGCCGTATTCGTCGCCAACGTGCCTTCACTTATATGGCATCAGAAGACATTGCTAACTCTCCGTTGAAAGCAAATAAAGCATGGTTGCTTGATGATCTGACGTATAGTTCGGATGTTTCAGATACCGTCGCAACAGTTAATAACGCTTTCCGTATTGCTCACGCGACTGACATCAATGATGCCGGTGTTATTTCAGCTACAGCATTCAAGTGTGATGGTGGCTATTCAAGTGCAACACAAGGTGCGCAATGTGCTTCGACAGAGCGTGTAGTAGCGGTTAAGTTGGTTCCAATTCCAGATGGTACTATCCAGCAGCGTCCGGAAGATAACTCAATCATTGAACGTGAAGGTGCTTCTTTTGGATTGTTCGGTTTGACACTACTTGGTTTGTTTGGTTTCAGACGCAGAAAGTAATTTTTTGTCAAAATTGCATAAATTTAACTCAGGCTCACAAATCGTGAGCCTGAGTTGTTTTCAGGGGTTGATCAAAGGTTCAGTTTGGCTAATTCTTATTAGTGAGGTCACAAAACCTCCATCATTATGCAATTGTAATGAAAGATACACTTAATAAGGATGAGGATCGTACTATGAAGAGACAAAAGCGGGATCGTTTGGAGCGCGCACAGGCTCGAGGCTATCAAGCAGGTATTAATGGTCGTTCCAGTGAAGATTGTCCATATCAATCAGCGGATGCCCGTACTAATTGGCTAGGTGGGTGGCGAGAAGCAAGAGAAGATCTACAATCTGGCCTCTATAAATAACACTCCCTTCATATCACCCTTATTGAGCCCCTTAGGAGAAGGGGCTTTTTAATGTCTGCCACTACGACTGAATTTTTTCGACGTAATATATTCTTATCAACCTATTTAGAGATGCAAGTACAGGGCAGTTTAGTGACAATGTCACAACGATTAAGTGTTTGAATTTAATCCAGATAAAGAAAAAGGCCGCATAAGCGACCTTTTAGAATACATTTACTTTCGTTGTTGTTAGAAAGAAGAGGTATCTTTGAACAGACCAACCTTCAGATCTTTCGCTACGTAAATTTCTTTACCGTCAACCAGAACACGACCGTCAGCAACGCCCATGATTAGTTTTCGGTTGATTACGCGCTTCATCTGGATTTCATAGGTAACTTTCTTTGCTTCAGGTAGGATTTGACCAGTGAATTTCACTTCGCCAACACCCAGAGCACGACCTTTACCTTCACCACCGGCCCAGCCAAGGAAGAAACCAACTAGCTGCCACATTGCATCAAGACCAAGGCAGCCCGGCATTACAGGGTCACCTTTAAAGTGGCAACCGAAGAACCACAGGTCAGGGTTAATATCCAGCTCGGCATGGATGTAGCCTTTTCCGTGCTCACCGCCTTCATCGGTAATTTTAACGATACGATCCATCATCAACATATTGTCAGATGGTAGAGACGGGAAATCCGGACCGTGTAGTTCGTTGTTACCACATGCTACTAGTTCTTCGTAAGTGTAAGATTGCTGGCGTTTCATCAGACTTATTAAGCTCCTTCAAAGATATGCTGGCAATTTAGCTTACACCTGTACGCCTAACAACTCGGATCAGTTCTGGACAAACCAGTTTCGGATGTAAGCTAACCAACTGACTTCACTATCATGATCGCCATGATGGAAGTGTTCAATTCGCTGCGCAATCTTCGCTAGTATGGTTTCCGGGTCGTCACTCTCACTACGGAAAGCTTTGCCAGTTAACAATGGCAGGGCATCATCGACACTCTCTACGGCCCATAGATGGAATTTGCCGTTACGAATCGCTTCCAGCACTTCATCGTTGAGACATAGATTGCTCAGGTTTGTCTTAGGTAGAATCACGCCCTGTTTGCCTGTCAGGCCACGGTAGGCACATACCTTATAGAAACCTTCAATTTTCTCGTTGATACCGCCAACAGCTTGTACGCGACCAAATTGGTCTACTGCACCTGTTACTGCAATCTGTTGGTTGATTGGCTGTATTGCCAGTGCAGATACTAATGAGCATAGTTCAGCCAAAGAGGCACTGTCACCATCAACTTCGCAGTAAGACTGCTCAAACACGATTGAAGAGGAGAAAGGCAGTGGCTGATCCAGGTCGAGAGCAGAGCTGACAAACGCCTGCATGATCATCATACCTTTGGCGTGAATGTTACCGGCCAGTTCAGCTTTACGTTCAACATCCGAGATGTCACCGTCACCAAAGTGAACCACACAAGAAATACGCGCAGGTTCGCCGTAAGCACGAGGGTGACCCGGCATTTCAACCACAGTCAGGCCGTTTACCTGACCAATCATCTCACCCTGGCAGTCAATCACTACCTGGCCCTGGTGGATATCTTCGATAGCACGCTCAGGCAGGTAAGATTCACGGAATTCACGAGCTTTAAGGGAGTTTTTCAGATCTTCTGCCGTGATATGACGACCTTCAGATTCAATCGCGGCTTCACAAAGCAGATTTTGATGCCAGATTGGGCAGAGAGGGACGCGAGTTTGATCTTCGGCGTAACGGGCGCCTGTTTTCAGCACCACTTCCAGTGCATCGCGATTAGCTAATTCAGGCAATGTTGTTTTTTGAGTGATACTTTTCAGATAAGCAAGGTAAAGCGGTAGGCTTTCATCACTCAATACCAAATCCTGCTCAAACTCACCGTACATTGAGAAGCCGGAGGCGATATCCGGTTCAGCATTTTCCAACTCGGCCATCAGGTAGCGATCACCAATAAGAATCAGCTTCACATTAAGCTGCTCTGCTGGTGGTAGAGGATAGAGTACTTTCTTGGTCGAAGGCTGCCATTCCAAAGAGCCGTTCATCAGCACGCTCTTAAGGCGAGGCCACAGGCTTGGATTGCTGAGGATACTTGTTACAGACATCACCAGGTAACCGTTGTTCGCCTGATGTACTAATCCGTGCTTAATCTGCGGCTTAGTTAATTTATCATCTTCACTTGGCGGATAAACAGCACCAAACAGGCTTTGTTCCGTTACATTTTCACCAACAACAATTGGCGTATTGCTGCCGGTATCGATATTCTTTCGTTGTTGAGCTTCAGTATCATAATGAGTTAACAGCTCAATGACGTAGTCGCGGTAGACTTTGTTATCCGGCGCTGTAATACGCAGAACACGAGGCTGTAATTCAACAGAGGCAAACCGGCGTACGGCATCTGCAAGACGATCCTGCAAGGTACCGATACGAGCCGGTGCCAGATCGTCATATTTGTCTAAAATAGCGTGAAACTTAGAATAGTCCGGAGTCATCGTACGCCAGGATTGTTCATGCATAGGCTTGAGCTTTATTCCGTTACTGTGAAAAAGACAGCAGTATAATGGAATCAATGCCTGCATAATAGGCAATAGGAGACGTTATTTATTGGATTTATCCTTAAGTTCATCTCAACCATTGTTTACAATAGCAATAATCCGCCTTTTAACTGGTTTCAGCTGAGCATCATGTTTCATTCTTTTTTGACGATGGTTCGAAATGTACTGAAAACAATCAGTTAAAATGAAAAGATAATTGAGCTTTTAAACAGCAGCAGTTACACTGTCACCATGTAAAGTGTAGCATTACTGAGAATCCTCGACGAATATGAAATATCAGCAGCTTGAAAACCTCGAAGCAGGTTGGAAATGGAAGTACCTGGTTAAGAAATGGAAAGATGGTGAAGCCATCACCAGTTATGTTGATACCAGTGAGGCAGAAGCTGCTGTACAGGATTTGCTGTCCATTGAACATGAACCGACTAAGGTTATCAAATGGATTGACAAGAATATGTCACCGGAGCTTGATAAGAAGCTTAAACAGGCTATCCGGGCAAAGCGTAAACGTCATTTCAACGCTGAACAGGTCCATACCCGCAAGAAGTCAATCGACCTGGATTATCGCGTGTGGGAAAGGCTGGCGGAAAAATCCAGAGAACTCGATTGTACGTTGTCTGACACCATTGAGTACTTGCTGAGTGAAAGTAATAAGACTGAAGTCGCCAGCAGAACCGTATCGGACCTGAAACAAAATCTGCATGAGTTGCTGGACTACGATTTAGATTAATAGCCTTTGGCTGCCGCCAGTTTTCTGCATACTCCGACAGCCGAATGTTTTCAATTATGAAATATCCGCTTAAAGGAGTAAGTGAATGGAATTTGTCATCTTATTGGCCGTTGCCGTCTTTATACTTGTCTTTATTGATCGGCCGGTGATGGTGCTGAAATTCGAAAACGGCAAACTGACACAATCAAAGGGGAATATTCCCAATGGTTTTCTGATGGGCTGTAAAGATATTGCGCACAAGCAGCCGTTTTCCGGGAAAATCAAAGTCTACAAAAATCGTTTCACGACGAAGCTGGTGTTTTCTAAAACCGTACCAGCAAAAGTTAAACAACGCATTCATAATGTCTTCCCGTATTCAGGCTCAACCAAGAAACGTGGTCGACGCGCTTAACCGTATTATTAGAAGGCTTCTCTGGAAGCCTTTTTTGTATCTGAACATTCATCAAATTTGGCTATACTCATGGTTACACCTCATGCTTTCCGCCTGACAAAAGGCGTCGATCTAAAACAATCCATCCTTGATTACGTTAAAGCTAATGGCATTTCAGCCGGTTCACTGATGAGTTGTGTCGGGTGCCTCAATAAAGCAAATATTCGTCTGGCAGACGAGGCGAAATCTCTGATATTGGAAGAGCCTTTAGAAATCCTGACTCTGGCTGGTACGCTGACACCAACACATCTTCATCTTCATATCTCCGTTGCTGATCAAAAAGGCAATGTATATGGCGGACACCTGATGGATGGTTCTGTGGTTTCTTATACCGCTGAGGTGTGCTTAGTTAGCTATGACAACCTAGCATTTAGCCGTGAGTTTGATTCAAACACCGGGTTTGATGAGCTCACAGTTCGTTCAAACGTTTAAAACTATCTATGTAAAGCCACTGATTTCGTATTGTATATACTAAACAGAGATGTCTATACAGATAAGGGGCATACAGTGGCTTCACATGAATACTTTCAGGACAAGTTAGTCGGGAATCATTGTTTTGGTTGCGGAGCCGATAATCCACACGGCCTGCAAATAAAAAGCTATTGGGAAGGAGAGAACTTGTCTGTTTGCCAATTTAATCCGCTCTATTACCATACCGCTGCACCTTCACACTTTCTTAATGGCGGCATTATTGCCATGATCATTGATTGTCATTGTATTTGCACAGCAATCGCATACGCCTATCAGTTTCAGGAAAGAGAAATAGGCGAGGGAAATCCGATCTGGTTTGCTACAAGCAATCTAACTCTGAATTATAAAAGGCCGGTTAATATCGCGGAGCAAGTGATTCTGGAAGCCTCTGTGATGGATTATGATGAGAAAAGAGCATCTCTGGCTTGTAAGCTCACCTCTGAAGGAAAAACATGTGTCGAAGCAACATTGGAAGCGATTGCGGTTACAGAAGAGTGGATGAATAAAAGCCCTGATAAAAATCGTATTTAAACAGGGCTTCTGTTTACTTATTTCAGCACATTAATCAGAGCCTGTTTACTGTCGAGGTACTGACTGATGGTTGCCTTTAATTTTGCTAGCTCGGCTTCAGCCTTTAGGCGCTTTTCTTTCTCTTCTTCTAGTTGCTTTCCTATATCCACAGCAAGATAACCGCCTTTGATCAGCGCTTTGGTTGTCACTTTGCTTTCAGTTAGTTGCTTGAGCTCTTCAATCATGAAGTAATGTTGTTCGATGTCTCTTATTGTTATGGCCATTGGACGTCATCATTTGTTATTTTGAAAGCATTTTAATAAAAAGAAGAAATTATTCAAACAATTAGATAGCTTTCTCCGCGGGAAGTATAAAAATGGAAATTCATTTTTGATGGCATAGCGAGCTCCTCTAATGCACCATAACTTTTTATTTACAATTAAATCAAAAACTCTAATCTGTTAAAAAAATAAGCAACAAAACAACTTGTTGATAAGAGTCTAACCAGCACGGTTGTAAATTTGAGCTATCTGATTAGAATCCTCCATATACATAAATAAAACAAATAACGTCAACGGGTTATATATTGAAATCGAAAGGAAATGAACTAAAAGAACGTTTTCTGTCGAATAAAGATAGAGAACAAACTGTCTCTGGTAGCCAGGGGATCGCAATGATCAACCATGGCAGTGAAGTTACAATCAGTGTGAAGACTCCTTTGGGGCGCTGGTTCAGGGCTGAAACAACATTCATTGGCACCAATAGTCGTGACGAAGTCTTTCTTGAGTTACCGGCTCTGAGCCAGGCCGATTTCGATCAGTACTTTTACGATGGCTTCTGGCTAAAAGTAAAAGCGATATCAGAACGGGGCGAAGGTGCCGTTGTTAATTTTAAAACGCAGATCTCAAACATCCTTTTTAAACCAGTCCGTTTGTTAGTTCTGGATCTTCCTTCTACTGCTGAACTTATTCAGCTTCGCAGTGAACCAAGATACGATGTTAGCCTGCAAGGTGAACTTTCGCTATCGAATAGGAAAGTGCTGGTGGAATTTACCGATCTTTCTAAGCTCGGTTGTGGCTTCTATCATGATGTAACCGGTCTGCAGTTTGAGGATGACACTCAGATGTTAATCATGGTTCAGAACCCAAATTCTGGAGAAGAGTATCATTTGTCCGGGAAGGTAAAGAGTAAGCAAGGGCAACGAGTCGGCACTTTGAATCGCTATGGGTTAATATTTGACGAACTTGGAAACCAGCAAGTCAAACGCTTACTGTCCAAACTGATCTTTGACGGATCCAAGCTTTCTTTCCGAAAGAATTAGTATGAGTCGGTTAGAAGTTATCGCACACCGAGCCTAATACAATTGCTTGCGTTAGTAGATAAGTAAAAAAGTCAAAGAAACTATGAAGTAAGTAAAAGTAATATGCCGTATCACCAAGTAAGGAAATACGGCTTTTTCTTAACTGTTAGCGACAGAATTCTCGGCTGACGCCTTAAATTTTGCCAAGCTGCGTTGAACTTTATGTACCGAAAGCGGCTTGATCAAATAATCCTGAGGCTGGTGAGAAAGCACTTTTTTCACGACATCTGTCTCACTTTCAGATGTGATAATAGCAACTGGCATCTTAGGTAAATTTTTCCTGATGTAGCCTAGTAACTCAATGCCATCTAAAGGGTTTTCTATATTCAAATCGAGAAAGATTGCATCAATTCGGTCGCTGGCATCAATGAGCACACGTTGTGCCATAGCTACATTGCTAACTTTTATAACCTCCCTCGGGTTTGAGCACTTCCTCAAGATCTGAGCCAATATTTCAGCCATCAACTTATTATCTTCAACAATCAAAAATCTATCCATGAAACACATCCGACCAGAACATGATATTGATTTATATGCATATAAAGATAGAACACTGTGTCTAGGTTAACAAGCAGCATAATCAATAATTTAAGCTAGAGCACAGAGTAACTGTATGCAGTGACGCGGTCACGCAATATAAGCCTTAATGCATAAATTGAGCTAAATCAATTCATGCCCCAAAATGCATATCAACGCCTTTATTTATAACTTTGAGAGAGTATATTTATTCGCAAACACCATTTGTCATACAAATAAATCGGAGGTTATATGACTAATTTCGAACAGTGGTTGGATACTGTATTCAAATCAGAAGCAGCCCCTAAAGAAATCCTGGACCTATACAAGGTAGTAGAGAGCCCAGCTAAAGGTGCTATTGGTAACTTCGGTATTACCAAAGATCAAAATGAGGGTTGGGTAGTGTCTTGCAAGTCAGTAGCCGAGAAACTTTCAATTGCTCATGAAAGGGATCGCATTGTATTTCTGAGCCTTATTCACACTAAATACGTTAATGACACTATTGATGTGGAAACCTGGGCACTACAACAAGCCTAAATTGCAAATAAGTAAAGTCGCAAGAGCCCGCCTAGCGGGCTTTTGAATACATGAACGGTAATAAGCAAATTAGCGTTTTTTGTGTCGACGTTTAAAACAACCTACGATCAGGATAGCGATAATAGAACTTATTTCTTTTCGATTTCACCTTATGGGCTTTGAGCGCGGTATAGGTTCTTTTTTAATTTATTACGGTGTCACTGAATGATTCATTAAAATCGGTGATGAAGTCGGGGAGCCAGGCATTGGCTTACTGACATGGAAACAGCATGGCGGTCGCTGTAAAAAGCCTTGCGACACTTATTAATCCACCAATTCAATTCCCAATTCCTGAAAATCTTTTCAACAGAAAAAATATATCGAACAAAACGTTACACACGCTCTGATAATTGTCCGGTCTGCGGCCCGATAAACATTTGTTGTTGCGAGTATTCCCACAACAATGAAATTTACCTCTATGAAGAACAATGCCCAAAATGTCATGATTTTTGGCAGGTTGCGTTTGATGAACAAGGAAAGCAGCATGGATAAACCAGTACCACAGACGACATATGTGTCGAGTGATAAGCTGATGAGAATCTTCGTGGAAAGTGTTTCCCAAGTTGATGATGATTTCTATCTGGTATCGATTATCGACGAGCCAAGCAAAGACGATATGTATGCAGACGGTGATGAGCTGACCAACTCTGAATGGCGTGACTTGGTCAAACAATTTGGATTAGAGAGAGCTGAGTGATGATAAAAGTTTTTTACGATGCAACAACGCCCGATATGATTTCAACATTCACAGAGCAAGATGGGTTCTACACATTTAAATCGTGGGACGACCTTAAAGCTATTTGCTCAATGGATTACGATGAATACGAACTGGTCGAGCTGACGCCAGAACTGTATAACGAGATGCTTGATGCAGGTGTTTTTGAAGGACACGAGCCGGGATAACTCAGGACATTCCTAACTGGATTTAACCCATTGGTGCGCATTATGTACATTATGTTAAATATGTCGGGTTTTAAGTTAGGTTCATGAAGAGTCAAAGATCAACGACTTAGCGCCTCTCTAAGCCCTTACCAACTTTATGTGATGGGTTTACGATAACTTCATACATTGGAGTTTTGGGGTTTTTGTTAGGTTCATGTAATTCTGTATATTTAACAGTATTCTTGATTTACCATAAAATAGCTAATTAGCACCTTACTTTAAGGTACTGCTGCAAATGGTCAGTTTGCCTAGTCCTTCAAGTTCGGTACTCATTACCAATAACTACAGAGATCAACATCTGCAAACACATTACTTCGCTGCTGTTGTAGATTTTACACAGCACACGATCAAAAACGACAAACAACGATCGTTGAGTAAATTGCTGACCGTTATTTTTCAGGTGTTCGCCTCATCGACATGTGGCCGCACGACTTACGCGATGTTCTGGTATTTGTTCAGTATCTGATTCAGGTCTACAGCGCGAATTGGTTTCTCCAGGACGTCGTCGATGCCGGTTTTCTTGTCTTCGATTTAGTCATACTGCATGACGTTGGCCGTTAACGCGATAATTGGAATATTGAATTGGCGCTGAAATAAAATTCGTGTTTTAACCCATCAAACACTGAAATTCCCGGTCATGACGCCAACTTGTTGAACTAGCATCTGTAGAACTCACGTTCAATAAATGTGCCTATCACTTTGTCGTGCATTTCTTCAGATTTAGAGAAACCAATGGTTTTGCGATTTAGCCGCTTTAATCGCGTTCTCAATGTTAGATTCTGCCGTTCTATACGTTGGGTAAATAACTTCCCTGTAATGTGCTTTTCAGCTGGAAGGTTTGATGAATAAACTCTGAAATCATCAGTACAGAAGAAATTGATTGTAAATGGCTCTAGAAGAATCAATAAAGCCTGAAGCGCTTCCTCATTGCGACGTCCAAAAGCATGGGCGATGATCCGCTTAAACCTTGGCTCCCAAGTATACCAAAGCCAACGTTGATTCTTTTTGTTCTGAACAAATGACCATTGTTCGTCAACTTCACAGATAAGCTCGATCTCAGCATTATCGAATGGAACTGAAGTTACTTGCCTCGGTTGGAGTTTTTTAGTGTTCTCAGCACGGTATTAAACCCGACTTTAAGCACTCTGGCAGTATCACGTAGCCCAGCGTTGTTCATGACCATATCGACAATTTGTTCTTTCACTCCAGGGTGGTAAGCATTGTAGGTGTAATCAAGCTGGAATGACTTTCGGCAATTAAGGCAGCAATAGCGTTGTGCTTTATTCGCTCCAGTCCCATGTTTGCGAACTGATTTGGTCTGAGAACAATAACGGCAAGGGACTTCAAGTGTCGCCATAAGATCACCCGATAACTCGACAAATAACTAAACTATAGTTCAAATCACCAAGTTGGCATCATGACCAAATTCCCATCGACACTAATATCATTGGAAAATTAAGAATTGCTATAAATACCGATAAAATAACTTCATTGCTTTTACGTTGACTTTGAGTTGAGATAAAGATAACGCCCGAAATTTTTATTATGTACACATCAGTGGTTCTGCTAAAAAACATAAGATAGGCATCATCAACTATAGTGTGAGAAAATAAAAGGATAGCAAGACTAAAAGATTTATACTTCATTACACCATGATAAAAAAATCGAATGTGCAACGGTGGAATGTAAAAGTTTAATTTGTACGGAAAGTGTGAACCCTAGCTCTACACCATAAATCAACATTGTATTTTAGGTACGCCCTGCCATATGGCAGTGTACTGCGGACTCATAAACTCACGCGCATAGCCTATTCGGTTCGATAGCCTGAGTGCTTTTATACCATATAACAACCAAAAACGTGACTCATCTCATCTTGCAAGGATATAAAAATAACGACAAACAGCTTACAAGCAGCAGTACAACAGCAACATTAGTCTACCATTTAATATGACAGGCGTCACATTTCCAAAAAAACATCTCTTGCATTGTTTTTCACCCAAAGCTTAAAAAATAGACATCTCTCTTGCAAGATGGATTATTTTCAATAAATTGCAATAATTATTGCTCTATAACTATTGCCATGTTTGTTTTGTAATAATTAACTTATCAAGTAGTTGAAATATATGATTTTATAATCATTGTCAAATATAATTTTGATTGGGGGTGATATGGGTGTATCAATTTAAATCAAAACTGAATCACATTAATTATATTAAAAGTAACTTTATAAAAAACAATATTCACTTAAGGTTTTGGAGTTGAAATATTGTCGCTCGTCGCTACACTGGCAGAAGGTAATATAAATCAAGTGAGAATTATCAATATGGGTAAAATACAAAGTCAGCCTAGAAAATCAATAAGAATATTCATAGCAAAAAAAATATAATGGAATAATCGGTGAAATTATAATTAACCATATAGATAAAGCAATTTACGCGCAATATCATACGAAGCACTATAACTTTATACATTAACGTTATTGTTTCAGTGACTGTATAAAGAGCTCGAACATATTAAATTGAGGACTTTCGTTAAGTTCATGACATACACCAATTTACATATATCAAGGAACGGACAGCTGACTCATGTCATGGTTGATGACAAGACTACCCTGCCATCCATGTTCCTCTCAATTTATGGATTGAACGAGCTGAGTAAGAAACGTTTAGGAACTCAGGAAAACATCTTGGGTTCGTTGCGATTCTTCTACGTGTACTACTACAAGAAGCACAAGCGGACATTTGATTACGACTTTTATCTGAAGAAATACAACATTGCTTATTTTATTGATGAGCTGGATGGCTTCTTCAACTACCTGCTTGGCAAGCAGCATCTCAACAACGAGAAAGATATCCTTGGGCTTGGATTCTTGCACTCTGCAATCTCGAAGAACAATAAGATCACCTATGGCGGCCATGTCAGAAATATTGGGAAATATTTTAAATACCTCAACTATCGGTATATGAATGTCCGTTTTCAGGACATGTCGCCAAGTGAAGCCCATAAGATCCACGAGGCGAATCGGCTAAACCTTAAAGGCAAGATAAAGGTCTTCAATAAGGTTGAAGTGTCGAAGGAAGAGCCAGCCAGTCGATATAAGAGTATTACTGATAGTCAGAATATTGAGCTGAACAACATGCTGATCCCCTCCACTCCTAAGTTCACTGACGTGGATACAGGGGAAGTTTATGAGGCTGTAATTAACCCACAGAACCCATTTAAAGAAGGGTTCGAGCAATACCGCAATTACATCATCCATAGGCTGATGTACAACTACGGTTTGCGTGTTGGTGAGACCCAGTTATTGATGAAGGATTGCATTGGGCCATCGTTGCCTGATTCACGGGGCAACATTCATTACATCATGGTCGTGCAGAACTTGCCTGATGACGTTAATGACCCTAGGAAAAGACCGCCTTCACTGAAGACCTTGCATTCTCAGCGGCAAATTGAACTGACTGAGGATGACTACACGATGATTTCGATTTATATCGAGAGTTTCCGTGATCCACTATTCATTGAAAAAGACATTGATGACCATGGCATCCTGTTTATCAAAGGAACAGGTAAGTTAACTCCGTTAACTTACGATGCAATCAGGACTTTTTATAAGAAAAAGGTAGATCCGACTTTTATCAAAATTCACCCCTACTACCGTACCGTGAAGAATAAGTATATCGACTACATGGTGACCCTAACTCCACATGTTGGGCGTCATACTTGGGCTTATATAACGCTTGAGTACATCTATAACGAACTCTTAAAGGAGTCAGTGATGATGGCAAAAGACTTTGGCATCAGAACAAGGATGAATGGAGAGCTTGATGCTGCAGTAGAGCAACTCCGCGCCTTAGGTGGATGGTCGGTCACAAGTAATGTGCCTTTAAAGTACGCAAAGCGATTTATCGAGCTGGTTGCCAACCAAGCTAACCTTGGCAGAACAGTCCGTTATGACCAGCATACGGCTATTCCTGAAGTGAAAGCCATAAACGAAGCAACAGAATACACCTACAACGTATTAGATGATGGGTATGATGAATTCCTATAGCGATGTTATGCGGGAGCAAATTCAAACTGAACAGTCGACTCCCCTGTTCACTCATGAGCAACTCAACTGGATTAAATCAACTGAGTTGCCTAGCAGGGTTTTCCTGAAAAGTGCCACAGAGTTTGATGATCAGTTTTTGTATTTTCATAATGATTGGCGCTTCCGGTATTCAGGAGAGAATAAGAGCATCCCTTTCTCTAAAGGTAAGCATTTCAGAGATTTGCCTCCTGAAACAATCAAGCTGATTAAGATTATCTCGCTCAAGTACATTGAGGAGAACTCAGCTTCTGTCGTTGACGCCTTTGCTACTGGCTTAGCAATGACTTTTGCTGACATTAGTTCTGTCACGCGTGACAACCTGCTTGCCAAATTACACGCCCTTGTTGCCAAGGAAAAAAGGAATCATGCAGATAATTCGCAGTTTTATTACACATTGTTTGCTCTGCGTAAACTTGACCGCCTGAAGTTTTTTAAAAGCACGGACGGCAAGGAAGACCTGGAAGAGCTTTTGCTCGAGCTACCACGACCGAGGAACAGCAATTGGGGTGTTTACCAAAACCTAGACATGGTAATTCCTGAAGAAGTGTGCCTGATAATCGAAAATGGTGTACAGCGTTGGGCGTCTAAATTGACCCCCTCGCTGAAGACCAAGGAAGAGAAAATTGCTCACTTGAAGAAGATCAAGAATGTCGTAAACCTTGATAAGTTGCGTGACTGTGTAACTACTGGGATCGTTTATTACGTTGGGTCGCGACCAGTTCAGCTTGGTAAGATGGCAGGAGGAGACTTTGTTATTGACACCATGAATGAGCATGGGAGCCGCTTCTCCATTCTTGTCCCCTATGCCAAGAAATCAAAGCTAACCATTGAGCGGATTCGGGTAGCTATCCCTGAAGAGCTTGGGAGACTGGTAATGCTTTACATGCGCCTTGCCAATATTGGCAAGGAAGATGCCCTGCTACCCCAAAAATCGACTTCTAATAAGCCAGTCAACGACGCTATTAAGCGAATGCTTCTACTGTTCTCTCCCAAAGAGATTCAAAAAGCAGTGAAAAATAAAGACTATGAGCTGCCTGTCTATACAGCTAGTCTTTTCCGCCACAATGTTGGTCATTCTATGGCGATGAATGGCGCAAGCGCCATTGAGATTGCTTACGTCCTGGGGCAATCCTCTCTCGTTGTGGCCAATAAATATATCGCTGCTACTCCAGATATGGCTGATATTCGTGAGCAGGCTCTTGGTCGCAACCCTGTATTCAAGAACATGATTGTACTTATGTTGACTGGGAACCTAGTACACAGCAGTAAATGGACAGGTCGCAGGGTCGCAGGGTCAATTGGTGGGAAACTCCATTACCATCTTGGCGGTTGTGATTACGAAGAGGAAATCTGCCCCTTCTCTCAAGGCCGAGCCTGCCATGGCTGCTTATACTTCAAGCCTTTCACTGACGGTAAACATCACGATGTCCTTGACTCGTTCAATGATGAGCTAGCAGAAGTCCGAAATGTGGCAGATGACACTGCTACAGTTAATCACCCTTTGCTTAAGGAGCTGACCCGCCGTAAGCAACATGTAATTCAAGTTATCGCTCGCATTGAAATGGCTGAAGCAAAGGAAGGAAATTAATACATGTTTGAGCAACAGAAGAACTTCAATGCTTACATCGAGAAGTTTAAAGGTAAGTTCAATGAGCGCCTTGCTGCCTACAATGCTGAAGGCCAGTTGGACTGGGATGCGGGCTCATGGAGTTTTGGTGAGAAAGGTGTCGCATGGCTTAAGGAAACCAAAAACCATGGGTTTAAGTTCGATGAAGTCACCAACCGAACTAAAGGTCTTTCAAAAATGGATATCTCCAAAGAGTATCAAGACTTTATGCGTGCCTACCAAATGCTAATGGTGACCTCAAGTAGTACGCTTGTCTCCGGGTCTGCGTTAGATAAACCATTGCAGGTGATGAAGCGTTGGTATTGGGAAATGGTCACCCAAACAGGCCAGACTCACCCGATGTACCTCACTGCCGATATCATTCATGCTGCAATGAAGAGACATAGTGAAGTTACAAAAAGCGCCCCCAACCTAAGTGACTACTGTGATGTTGCCGTAGCTGCTATCAAGAGGCTTCGCCAGTATAACCTATTCCTAATTAACGTTGAGGTTGAAAACAAGTACCCATGCCGCAACCAGTCCAACGGCACCAAGGAAAGGCGTAAAGCTGAACATGCAAATCCTGAACTAACAGACGATAAAAAGCTAATCTCCATTCGTGCATTTATGTGTGTGATTGAGCTAATAGCATTAGCTGAAACCGATTATCAGCGTGTGTTCTACAACATGCTGCTGCTCGCAATCATCTGTGGCTTCCGCTTCCAAGAAATGATGCTGATGAATATGGATTCATTGGTCAGGAGGGAGATCAAAGATGAAGACAAGCGGAAACATGCAATCGAACAAGGTTGGCCTACCTATAGGCTAGGTATCGAGTACCTTGGTGCCAAGCAAGCAGGTTGGCGAATTCACTGGTTGGCACCAACCACTTACCCTGTGGTTGAGGCAATCTATAAATCTGTGGAAGAGCTTACGGCTGATTCCCGTGAAATTCTTAAAGGCTTCAGGGAATCAGATTTCACCAATATGCTGCCAAACAAGATCACAGAGCTTCCTGGTGAGTGGGTTGAATGCCGTGAGCTGGAAGGCATCATGTTCACAGGTTCAGGCGGTTCTCGTAAAGATCTCGGTAAGTCAATCAGGACATCTATCAAGGCATTTGCTGGGCATGAGCCGAAGGTCATCCCTGTCCATAAGCAACTGAAAAATCGGTATTTTACCAAAGAGCAGTTGAACGATTACGTGTACACGCGTTACGCCGAAACCAAAAATTTTGAGAAAGGACATCAGTGTGTCATTTCAGCCAAGAATGGTTCCGAATGGGAGCATTGTAACTACGAGGACTTGATGTTCATTGTGCCTGAAGGCGGTTTTGGGATCTCCACCGACCTGGTCTCTCTGATGCACCCTGCACCACTGGATGAGCACGCCGTTGAGGCATGGCTAGGCGGTGCCAAAAACAGGAAGTCAATCTTCGATTATTACAACTTATTTGAAGATGATGGTTCTCGTATCAATATCAAAAAGCATGTTCCAAGGCATAACATCAATACCTTCTTGGCAATTGCTGGGGTTACTGATCACATCCAAGCTATTTTGATGGGACGTGTTGATATTACCCAGAACAAACATTATCAGCACCAAGCCGAATCTCAGTCATACCTGACGGCTTCGCTAGCTGTTACTTCACTGGAAAAGGCTTTTGATGAGAACAAGAAAGCCCTTACGAAAGATGATCAGCTATCCCTGTTTGATTCAGATGGGGAACCAGCTCCACAATCTAAATCAGAAGTACCAGCAGCCCCAAAAACTGAGGTTAGTCGCCGTATGGCTGCTTTGGCGAAGTCAGTCAAAAGTCAGAAGAATACAGGTGTTGCGAACGTCAAAGCATCAGCTTCGATGATGGTTGATCCCAAGCTCACAATGGAGCACAACCTCAAGCAGAATATGCAGACTTTTGGCGAGACAAGTGCTGAAGTCGCCCACTACTTTGAAGGTGCAATGTCTGACAACTTCTTGCCTGATTTGAAAAGTGCTCACGACAAGTTGCTGAAGCAAAATCTGGCCGCTAAAGCTAAAGAACTGCTGGAGCGTCATGCAAAACTCCATCCCCTAGGGTTTGGTGCCTGCACAAGGGATGTGGGTCGCTGGGGTTGCCCTCACGCGATGAAATGCCAGTCTGGTGTACCTTGTGGCTACTTCTCCCTTACAGGCCGTATGGGCGAAGCTGAGGAGGTCTCACGGCGCTTAGAAGGCAAGAAGGAAGAGGTCATTATCCTGCGTAAACTCCATGAAGAAAACCCTTCATTCAAACTGGCTCTAAAAGAACAGGAAGAAGCATTGATTGTGTTCGAGGCGCTTGAATGCAAGGCTGTTGATGCTCTGAATGCTAAGAAATTAGTGTCCCTTCTATCCGAAGATAAAGATAACCCGCTAGGTAAAATCCTTGAGCGTATTAATGAACAAATGCTGATTGGCAAAACTCCGAATACCCTTGCTGATTTGTTCTTCATTGAGCAAAAACGCATGGAGAGAGATGCAGCAAAGAAGGAAGCTCATAATGGCTAAGAAACCACGCGATAACAACGACAAAGTCATTCAGGGCAAAGAACTTGATAAATACATCAAGGCTGAATTGAGTGCCATGGTACGTGAGGGACTTGAAAAGTCCCCCATTCAGCCATCCACGTTACATGCTCGACTGAAGGCCAAAGGCATTGTTAATGGTGGCGTAAGCACCCTAACCTCCCGAAAGAGGATGATTGATGAGTACAAACTTCGTCAGCATAACAATCATATGGATGGCAAGCGAGAGATGACTCCAGAAGAGCTGGCGATGCTGGCTAAAGGTCGAACTGGTGCAGCGTATATCAGCAAAGCTGATCGTCTTGATGTTGACCTGAAGGACTTACAAGCCATGTATGAAAGGAATATTCTTGCTGTTGCTGACATCATTGAATACGTTGACAACGCCACTCCAATGAATGTTGAAGATATGCTTGCAGAAGACCTGATTCGGGAATTAGGAGAGCGGAAAAGGAATGGCAAATGAGCAAGAAAAACCAAGGGATTGAAAAAGATAAGAAGCTAACGCCTGCCGAAAAAACTTTGGAAAAACTGAGGATTTGGATTAGGGAACAGACTCGTGAATCCATTGTGGAGCTTGATAACAAAGGCAAGATTAACAGACAAAAATTCAAAGCTCAGTCTGGGGTAAACTCACGAGCTGTTACTGGCCAAAACCCAAAAGCAACGACGATGTTGAGGCGTATAGAATTGAAGTGGCGCAAAGCTGGTTGGCTCTCAGAGGTTGCTAAAAGTGCCAGTTCTGGTTCTGGTCAAAGTAATAGTTCAGGCTATGATGAACCTGAATTCCTTGATCCTAGGGATGCTGAAATTGCTCGACTTAACGGTGAAATCAGTAAGCTGAAGCAGCAGCTTTACCAGAAAGATATTCAGCTTAAGCGGTTCGATGAGTTCAAGGATGTTCTCTACCGAGAAGGATTCTTTTCATGAGCGAAATACCGAAGAATATTCAGTATTCGGCTGATAACCCGTTCGTAACTGGCAATGTTCGTATGTATTTTCGGATCACCTGCGTCCATTATGATGAGCGAAATGACAAGTGCTATGTGCGAGGGACAGTCAATAAGCGTGAGATGCGAAATGCATATACTGCTATATCTAGCATAAAAGTTAATACCACCTGTTTTGGTCTGCCTTCAGTTCCAGCTAAGGGGGAATACTGGCAAGCCTATGGTCAAGTTGAATATTACACCGAAGAGAAATATAACTCGATTAAGCACATCTTCCACTATAAGCAGCCTCAAAGCCTTGAGTTTATGATGCCCAACACCCCAGAAGAGGTGTCAGAATTCGTTTCTAAATCGGGTGACTTTCCAATGATTGGGGCGTCACGGATATTCAACATTTGGGATAAGTACAACGATGAAGCTCTTCAAATCATCTTGGATGGTGATATCGGGAAATTGACCGCAGTTGATTTGATGTCAGAGGAAAACGCTAAAACGCTGGTAGAGGGATTTAAGAAGTACGAAAATCTCAAGTATGCAGCATGGTTTGCCAAGCATCGTATCCCACCAATGGTTCAGCACAGCTTCTTCAAAATGAAGGCTGTAATGGAGATTCAGGATGGTGAGGAAACCAAGGAAGTGAAGATGCCGCCCCCACCGGAGGTTATCACTGATAATCCATACCAGCTCACCACCTTGGGGATGAAGTTTGCTGACATCGATAAAATGGCGCTATCAACCTTCAACAAGCCTTTGGATGACAAAAACCGTTTGGTTGCCGCAGTAAACCATGTGCTCTCAGAGGATGTAGTGCCAAGGGGCCATACCTTTGCTTACCATTCTCAAATCATTGCCCGTGTAGCAAAGGTACTGGATAGCACAGAGTTGGCTGAACAAGCCTTAGTGCAGTCGGAGAAGATGCTGAACTTCCGACGTGGTGAGAATGACACATACCACCATGGCTCCCTATACCTGATGGAGCGCCTTATTGCGGAGCGATTTAGCACTCTCTTAAAGCGCAAGTCAGAATGGACTGATGAGTACCCGATAAAGATTAATACCGCCATGACAGAGATTCCTTTCCGCCTTGCTCCCAAGCAGGTTGAAGCTATCTTTTCCGCTTTGGAAAACGAGGTTTCTATCATATCGGGAGGTGCTGGCACGGGTAAGACGACGGTATTGAGAACAGTTCTGAGGGCTTTCGAAGAGCTAGGCTATACCATCCATGGCATCGCATTATCTGGGCGAGCGGCATTGCGATTGTTCGAGTCCATCAGGATTCCGACCAAGACCATAACTCGATTTTTGGGTGATCCTGACCTTCGCAGTGAAGATGCGGAAGGCAACCCACAGAAACACCTAGTGGTCATTGATGAATCTTCGATGGTAGATACTCTAAATATGAGTCGGATCGTCACCCACACCTGTCCTGAGGTACGGTTCTTGATTGTCGGTGATGATGAGCAACTTGCACCGATTGGTGCTGGTAAGATTCTCTATGACCTCATCCAGTCAGATGTCGTGCCATGTGTTGAGCTTGACCAAGTCCAGCGACAAGATGAAAGCACTGGTATTCCTGAATACTCACGAGTTATCAGGAGTGGCAAGGTTCCAGAGGAGCTTTCATTCAAGAATGTCCACTTCCATGAGTGCCGAGAAGCTGACATCGTTGATAAGTGTATCGAGATTTACCAGCACAACCGTGGTCGAAGTCAGATGATATCTGCAACCAGGAAGACTACATGGGCACTAAACACCAATTGTCAGGCAATATTCAATGCATATTCACCAAAGCTCACCTATGAGTATCTTGGTCGCACCATTGATTCTAACTTCCGTCAGTTTGACCCGGTAATCTTCACGAAGAACCACATCAAGTTCGGCATCCAGAATGGATTGCTAGGCGATCTAAGTTCCATTCAATGGGATGAAGCTGGCTATGGTTGGGTGAAAACCCAAGAGCTAGAAGAGCTGATATCACTGAGTCCACAGCTCATCACAGAACTTCAGCTGGCTTACAGTGTCACGTTGCATAAGGCGCAAGGTTCGCAGTTCCCAGTAGTCATCGTTGCCATGGATAACAGTGGCCTGATTGACAGGTCATGGCTCTACACGGCCATCACCCGAGCAGAGGTGGAAGTTCATATTGTTGGCACTAAGGCCAAATTCATACAGGCCATCAAAAGTGGTCATCGTGGTCACGAGCGCCAAACCTACCTGCAGGAGCTGTTGCATAAGGCTCTACGACGCATTAAGCGCAAGAAGATGGTTCGACGGATAGTGAAGCGAGTTTGATGCCGCATAGCGGCATATAAGGGCGGAGAGAACGCTAAGGGGGGCTGGCCGTAAAGCCTTATGCCTATCTGCGCCATGTATTAACCGAGCTATCTTAACGCGAAAAAGGCAGAGATTTGGCCGATCTGCTGCCCTTTGCTTTCAATCACGTCAAATAACTAAGAAGGTAGAAATACCCGTTTACACCCTTATTGTGTTCAACTAATCATCAACCTTTAGCTATCGACGAAATGGTTCCACAGTCATTTGGTTTGTCAAATGCTGAACTACCTTTGACATAGTCAGTAACCACCAGACTAGCCTCAGAATCGGAACTCCTCTCTTTGTTAAGTGGTTACCTTATCAAGTACTATTGAGTTAGAAGATTCACTGCCCCCTAGTCTTACTTCAAACTGATTATCTTTAAAAGTGCTGATGTATTCTTCACAATGTTGAATTAACTTTAAAGCAAGCTCATTAAATTCACCGCTAGAGGGAAATTGTTCAAAAAATTCACTGACTATTTCTATCCCCCATTTTCTACTCGCTACTTCTAGGATCAAGGAAAGCAAACCTGTTAGATTGGCGTTAAATGCGCACCCCATAGCGTGTAACCAAGAAGGTTTATAGTGTTCATCCGAAAAAGCAGAAACTAGGAAGCAATAACAAGCTTCTTCAAACTCCTCTCTTTCGATTAATTTTGTTCCAATAAAGAACTGACTATCAGGGCACAGAGCATTCTTAGTTTTGATGAATGATAAAACTTCTTTTTCACTAGATTTTTCGATAAATTCTCGTCCCGCTTCACCCTGTTTTTTTTGCACTTCAACCCCATACCTGCTAATAAGATATTCTAAGCAAATTATTTTTAAGAACCATTCAGAATTTCTGACATTTAACTGTGTGGCATTTTCTTCTAGTATTATAAGCGCCTGTCTATAGTTTCCTGCCAGCATCAAGCTATCAGCGTAAAGAACGTTATTTTCAGGTGTGTTTTCGCTCTCAATTGATTGCGCATATAGCTTATTAGATGTTCGGTATTTTCCGATCATGAAAAAAAGACCTGCAAGTTCTTTTTTCCAATAAGGACGAAGCTTATAGTCTGAGTTTGTCTTTGCTGCCTTGAGGTAGTGCTTAATTGCTTCGCGATTGTAATCGTTACCTCTTAGACAGTTGCCTATGTTGTAGTAATAAGTAGCTAGAACTAACGGGTCATCCGTACTTTCGATTAGATCCTCATATGCGCTAATTACAGCGTTCATCTGTTCTTTTGGTGTTTGACTGATGACTAGTGATAAGCCAAATTGAGCCAAGTTAAAGCCATCGTCTTTATTGGTTGATTTTTTCTCTATCTCAACTACGTACTTGATCGCGTCAGGAATGTTGTTTAGCTGAATTTTTGTAGCTATATATGAAAAAAATATAGGCTTGCTGTCTCTTAAACTAGAGCTATTTATGTACGCATCATATAGCCCTTCCGCTTCTTTGACGTGACTTAACCTCTGTAGAATGAAAGCCAATGCAACATATATATCAGAGAGAAGACGATCTAAGTCAGCTGTGTCATTTGGTGGCTGAAAGTGCGCTCTAAAGCTACCTACGCCAGCAAGGTTGATATAATACTCTTCGTCAAATATCTCTATAAAGCTAGTTGTTTTTTCATCAAGGCTTGATACTAAAGAGAATGAAAATGGACATCGTAATTGTTTCGAGCTTCCTATTATCTTAGTAGCAAATTTTGCGGTGTATTGAGACAGAGAAGCTTTGCTATCAATTTTTACTGCAATTAAAAAAGGTTTTTGTAGTAAGTGACGCTTTATCGAATGATACGCTTCAAGCTCGTTAAGGCGTTTTTCTGCGCTAACGTCAGTCCATTTATCTTTTTCTCGAAAAAGCATGCAAAAGCTTTTTTCTGCCTTTGTGTCATCATTTGGATTCAAAGAGTGAAGCCAGCGAGTGTAAATGGAACCTGATTTAGCTAGATACCGAACGATTAGAATTGGTACTTCTAGTTGATTAAAGTAGTTCAATGAAGACATTTTCATTCTAAGTTTTAGAGCCTTAGTTTCATTCTCTTCATCTGTTGCTTTTAGCTGTACTAGGAATTTTTTCCCTGTTGTATAGCCATTGGAATCAATAATCTCAACCTCACCATCAATGCCATAGTCGTGGGCAGGGGTTCTATATATCCATTGTTCTGGCAAGAGGGATTGAAATTTTCTAACTGAAAGGTCTTCTAAAATATGAGTTCGAGTTCTTCTAGGAAGATTCATTGGTTGCTCCATGAATTATATCTGAACCGAGGCAGAGATTTGCTCTATAGCACCAAAAAATAGTCATAATAACCAAAAGGTTATGTATTGTTCTTTGGTTTTCGACAGTATGCAAATCTTTCAGATAAAGGCATATGGCACACTAGGTTTATTGGATAATTTCGAATAAACCCTCAACAGTGTTACGCCCTAAAATACGTATTCCCCCGTACCCTAAAGTACCGTGTGTTGCATAGCAGTATTCGAATAGCAGGATTTCTTCTAAGCCATCACCGTTAAAATCAGCTCTTGCAACTTCGATAAGTTGTTGACCCATTCCTTCATGTTCCTCAACACACAACATATTTTGTTTAATGCGCTTTATACTTATCGTGCCATCATCGACTTTGCTTTGATAGGTGGCAGAAGTGTCCTCTATCTCTGGTGCATCTCCTATCCAGGGGAACAAAGAGAACGGAATCAACTCTATGTCAACAACTCCTGATCTTGGATCGTCTATAAAGCTACGTTCAGGTACTGTTGCAGCTTTAAGTGAACTCAGCAGACCATATTGGTGCTCAAAGAAAGAGGACATTTTGATGTCAAAGTTAGTAAGAGCATAATATCCTGACTCAATTGCTTCGTGGTATTCCTTACAAGTCTTTACATGTAGGGTTTCATTCTTATCTTTAGTTAACGTTACACCAACAATATGATCGTTTTGTCCGAGGCGTACTTGTCGGCCTAGGAGTTCGTCAATATCAGCCTTTGACACAGTTCGAATCTCAGCAGAGTCAAAAAATTTCAGGCTTTCTATCAGATGGAAAATTTCATCTGGCTGCTCTTTATGTTCATCAAGAATATTTGCTACTTCAGAAGGCGATAACTGACCTCCCTCAAGGCATTGTTGAAGCAGTACTAAAGCTTTTCCACGAATGTTACGCTTACTGATTTTTTCTAGGTTTTTTAGAACCTCAGCCTTCCTATTGTCAGCAATGCCAAGGAAAAATTGAGTGCGTGCTTCGTCGAAAACAGTGGCACCTTTCTGAAGATTTGCACCAGAACGACAGGGTAATAAATTCTCGTATCCATAAATGTCGAATTTTTCATCCAGCTTTAGCAACGACTTTACTTTCTTTAATTCAGTAATGTTACTGGCAAGGCTTTCAGGAATGATGTGATCAATGTGAAAACTACTCATATCGAGTGGTTCCCGTGTATAAGCACATTTCTTGTTATGAGCTAACCACAAGGCTTCTCGTTCGAAAGCACTGAACTTCTGAGTAGACATTGTTTTTTTGAGCCCCTGTTCTGGCGATAGATCATTTTAATAAACAGATTACATGGATTAAGAAAATTTGGTCAAATGCAAACTAGCCAATATGCTGGGTTTGTTGGCGATAAATCAAAATGGGGCACAATCGTGCCAGATGAACACGTGCCAGATGAAGAGGCTGGCACGAAGCTGGACAGAACTGAGTCAGTGACTTTGCTAAATTAGCAAAAGATAAATTAACTCAAGTATGGAAAACTCCGATAGGCAAAAGGCAAGACCTGACCCCACTACTCACTACTGTTTCTCTTGTGTTCATATTGTAACGCCTTACTTTTAGCTCTACCTAGTTTGGTAGAGCTTTTCTTTTGTCCAATCGCTCCTATCCTCTGCTCTTTGAGCTAGATACAGTTCTAGACAACATAACTATGCTAGTATGCTATTAATCACATATTTACCTTGCGCAATTAAACGCAACTAACTGAAAAAATTAGAAATGCTAGAAAGAATAATAAAGATTGAAAACATCAAGCAATGGCAACACAAGCGAGCCTTATCTCAAGGGTTTGATAAGCTAAACCTGATCTACGGGCGTAATGGTTCTGGTAAGTCTACGTTAAGTAAGATCTTTAATTTCATCAATGAAAACGACAAAGCAGCGATAGAAGCGTTAAAGCCTCTAGAGTCTGATGGTGTACCAGCTCTCTCTCTTCGAGTTGGCGGTGCAAGCGTAACGCTAAACTCGCTTCAAACGCCGTTCAATTTCCAAGTATTCAATCAAGAGTTCATTGATAGTAACCTTTATATTCCTAATGCTAAAGATCGTAGTCAACTCACTAATTATTATGAGTTTTCATTAGGTAAAGTATCAGTACTAAAGGAACAAGAGATTGATACGCTTAAAGCAGAAATTGACGCTATCAACGTTCAGTTAAGCCCAATTGATACACGACTTACTACGAAATTTCCAAGCAAAACAGTTGCTAAAATCCGTGGTATAAAAGCTACTCCTAACGCTGATGCTGAGATTGCAAGTCTTGATGCTCAAATCCAAGATTTGAAGAGTGTAGAACACTACAAGAGCCGTAAAAAGCTTTCTCCCTTGGTTCTGACTAAGCCAGATTTAGATACAAGCGTCTTCACACTGAACATCGAGAGTCTTTCAAAAGAAGCACAAGAAAAAGTTGAGCTGCACATTGCTAATAATCTTAAAGAGCGTGATGTTATGTGGCTTGAAACTGGCACTCAACTGGTAAACGAATCAGACAATTGCCCTTTTTGCGCTCAACCTCTTGCAAACTCCAATATCTTTAGTTTATATCAGGACTTCATTAGTGATTCATACACTAACGCTAGTGATAAGTTCGAGCTTGATAGTGACCAGTTCGAATTAGATGTAAGAGCCATTGGTTGTAAAATTGAAGACTTAGAAGCTCTAGTAAAATCCAATAGTGAGATTATCAAAACTTGGTCAGATCGCATCAAAGGCTTCAATCCTCAATATGACTTTAAAGACCTTGATTCTTTATCAACATCAATCGAACTTGAGTGTGTCAACCTGATCAAAGAGAAGAAAAAAGACTTATTGTTAGAAACTGATTTCACCAAGTTCAATCAACTATTCGATAGTATTTTCGATGGGTTTGATTTCTCGGCATACAACAGTGAAGTGCAAGAATTTAACGAGCAAGTTACTAAGTTTTTGAATGAACTAGCAACTGGTTCAACTCAAGCTCTCCAAGCCAAGATCAACAACATTGAAGAAACCAAGAAGCGTTTCGAGACAGAAGTAGTTGACGATTTGGTTAATCACAAGTCTCTGTCTGATGACAAAAAAGACAAGACTAAGAAAATCAAAGAGCTAAAAGAAGAAATTGATAAAGATCAGGAAGATAGCATTAAAGAGCATAAAGATTCTATCAACCTGCTATTGAAAAACTTTCACTCAATGATACGAATCAAAGAGCTTGATAAGGACAATAAAGGTAAAGGCGGTTCAACTCGTCTTAAGTATGTAATAAACTTTATCGACAAAGAACTTTCAGTTGAAAATGTGGACGATAACAAACACATTTTTGAGCACGTTCTGAGTCTCGGTGATAGATCTGCTCTCGCTCTAGCATTCTTCTTATCTAAGTTTGCCAAGGCTAATAGCGACAATTCCATCGTTGTTTTAGACGATCCTATGTCGTCCTTAGATAATTACCGCAAAGACGCGACTATCGTTGAGATCGAAAAGCTGATTAACAACGGCTATCAAACCATCGTATTTAGTCACGATCCATTCTTCTTATCTGAGATCCAGAAATACTCGATATTATCTCAACATACCAAGTGCTTTGAGATTGATGTGTCATATAAAAAATCAGATCCTCTTAAGGCTGACAGTTCTCAATACATATCTAGTCAAATGATAGAAAGAAGCGACTATGACTCTCACGTTCTTCACTCTTACCACAAAGAATATAACAAGCTCTATGATTTTGTTGCTGACGCAAAAGATGAATCAAAGGTTGAAGTAGCTCGTTCTATTCGCCCTATTTTAGAAGCACACCTACGCTTCTTATACCCTAGAGAGTTTAACGAGGGTGTTTGGCTAGGTAATATGATTACGATGATTCGAGATGAGACAGATCCAAGCAGTCACTTCTTCGATACACACAATCAGATAAGCCAAATCACTAAAATTAATGAATTTTCTAAGGCGTTTCATCACGCAGACGGTTTTGATACTAAGATTCAAAGCTTAGATCTACAAACCGTTCAATCATACGCTCAAGAAACGCTGCAATTCGTTACTGGTATTTAAAAAAACACCTCAAAAAGCTCTGCCTTATCGGTAGAGCTTTTCTTTTGTCCAATCAGACCTATGTAAGCACGTCATACCCCCACATTCTAATCGCCCGATTCGAGGAATAAGATCAAAACTCTAACCAAAAAGGGGACTTAAAATGGCAAAACGACGTACAACCCAAGAATGGCAAACTCTCATCTAGCGTTATGAGAGCAGCAATATCACTCAACGTGCCTTCTGGATTAAGCTTATCGAGGTTCTTTGCGAAACGACGTCAATTGTCACAGATTAGAAAAGTATCCTGAGCAAAACGAAACGCACTATTTAATTAGTGAGCGTCAGTATCTTGATTCGCGATATCGAGTCTATAGGCAGTGGCTCATACACGTTCTGACACATTGCCTTTAAGACGTGACCTGATAATGCAGCCAGCGAAGCGGTTGCCAAGAGGAATGTCCTCTCACGATTCTTTTCCCGTCCAATGAACAACGTTCCATTCGACTTCACGTCGCACGATCAATCGCATGTTAAGCCTTGCCCCCAGTACAAGGCCAGTCTGTCATTATGGTGGCATTGTGCACAATACCATTGGGAGAGTCCTTGCTTTTCTGTTTTGCAATGTAGCATGGCGTCGATGGTCTGGCGGATATCATTACTAAAGCGGGCGCCGTATTGTTCTTCGAGCTCGTGGCGATATTGACGAAGCAACTCAATGAGTGACCTGTGCAAGGATTAAATTATGATAATGTCGCCCCGCCTGACAAGCATGCAAAAGCGCGAGTAATCATGACTGTACACGTATACGCGGTGTGGTGCTGCAGATCCACGCATGTAAGCATCAAACGCTTTGAGAGTGCGCTCTGGAAGCTCTGATGGATCGACTACCTTAAACGGAACATTATCCATCTCGAACTCACTGAGTTCAGGCAACAACAAATCAAATTCAATAGCCATATAATCTCCTAGTTCAAGCTTTGTAGTATATTCCTTCAATGTTTACGGCATAAGCATAGTAATATTGCCGTTAGCGAAGGCTTCCTTGCCATCAACCTGTTCTATAGTTTGATATCGCTCTTATAACCCGCACTTATGTCTACCGTAAATGTCATGTCAATTCTCACATGCACTTAACCCATTAGTGCAGTTTCCATATCTTTGCTTATGCTCTGAAAAGTGATATCACTTTCTGCCGATACTGGCCAATCAGTTGATAATTCGGCGAAGTATGCAATTGAATTGATTCGACATCATTTTGCAATTTGGCATTTGTCCGTCCACCAAAGCTTAACAAAAGTTCGACACTACTATTAGGCTGAGGGTGTTCTTTTCGGCCACTATGGCTATATCTAGCTACTTCACTTTCTAGTTCATAGATAACAGTCGTATCAGGTAAGTCACGCTGAATTCTATTTGCATATTTCACTAAGTTGCCTTCGGCAAAAGTGAAAAACCATGCCTCTTGGTTTACAGAAGAGTTGATCCTTAAAATCCGGCCAAGTACTTGTCGATAGTACATTTCAGTTCTTACGTGGCTTAAATAACAGCACACCTGAAGCCTAGGAATGTCTGTACCTTCAGAAACCATCCCTACACTTACAATCCACTCTGTGTTTTGTTTTCTATAACGATCAATGATCTCAGATGGCATCGAGTCTTGATAAGAAACCATTACTGAACTTTGTCCAAATTCATTTTGAAGCATTTGCACTAACTCAAGGGCATGTTCAATAGAAGAAGCTACAACTAAACCACCTGCATCAGGGTTTTGGCGTCGTAACTTGAACAACTTTGATACACCTTGAGAAAGGATATGCTTCATGGCTTCTTTTTCTAAAATAATCGATTTGTAGGCTAAGTTTGAATCAGAGAAAGCATCAGTCAGGCTACCAAATGTCTGGGCCCCTTCTTTCTTTGATGTAACAGTGATCTTGTCATTATCGATTAGTACAATTTTTGGGTGACGGCAGACACCATCAGCAACAGCCTCTTTCAAACCATAAGTGAAATCACAATCAATTTGCTTACTATCAAGGTACCGACCTAGTGTTATAGGTAATCGATCCGAACGCCATGGCGTTCCAGATAGTCCCAATGTGTACGTTGCGTAATCACAGATATTAATCAGGATTTGGGCTCCCCAAGCATTGGCATTTGCAAGACGATCACCGGCACAATGATGAAGCTCATCAAAAATCACTAGTACACGATAGTCATGTAATATTTGCCAAAACTCTGGAGTGAGAGTTAATAAGCTTTGGTATGTGTAAACGCCACCAAGTGCTCCTATTGAACCATTAAAACTACGGTTTAAATGACGTTCAAAAGTACGGCGAATCCCCTGCTCTACTTCTTTGGTAGGACAGAAACATATGATGAAGTCTATCTTATCTTGTGTAACTAACTGCAGAGCTACTTCAGCTGCCATTGTAGTCTTACCCGCAGCAGGCGTCGCTAAGCACATGAAGTGCTTCGAGTTATTATTATATTTTTGCAGAACTTGCTTGACGCAAGTAGATTGCCACAGCCTTAGTTTCATCCTTGCCCCCTTTGGTAGTCAGTAAGGATTGTTTCGATCGCGGTAACTTGACCAAGCAATCTTGAACATCTCTCACGTGCTTGCATGAAGTAGATTTCTAGTTGAGGTTTTAAGTCAGGTAGCTTTTCATGCAAGCGTTGGTATTCCTCTGATTCAGCAATACTTGATGATAAATCTACCTGGTACTGTTGCAGCTCTGCTTGCAGGAACGAAACGACCGTACCAACATCAGAGCCTTTATGGACTTCATCGGGTATGGTTTGCGCACCGACTGAACTTAACGGGATGATTGTAGATTCTATGAATAATTCAGTTTTTATATATGTCGCATTACGTGTTGTGCTGCCTTCTTGTTTTTGTAACAGGCCTTTTTGTTGCAATTTTGTAATCTGCCGATAGACGAATTTACGTGCTTCTATTTTGCAAACCTGATCTGGATTATGGCTAAGGTAAGCATCTCTTAGCTCAAGGACAGTGAACTCATCCATCCCTAGTTCACTCAATAACACATAGATTTTTTCATTTATCTTAAAGACTTGCTTTTCCACAGTTACATTTACTCGCGTATTCGATTCTAAAAACTGAATTAGTAGGTATGCTACGTAGTTCACAAACCTAAAACTTAGGATTGCTAAGTATACCCGAATGATAAAAACTTAGAAAATCTAAGTTATGTAGGATTTTTATGATGACGTTTTCATGTATACGGAAAGCCCTTTGCCAACACGACTCAAAGAAGCTCGTAAGGCATCCGGCATCAGCCAAAAAGAATTGGGGATTCGCTTGGGTATGGATCCAAGCTCTGCGAGTGGGCGTATGAACCACTACGAAAAAGGCAGACACATGCCAGATATCGCAACCCTTCGTCGTATTGCCGACGAGTTGGGTGTCCCTCTTTCGTATTTTTTCTGTGATTCGGACAGTTCAGCTAAGTTGGCTTGTTTGATTGAAAAACTATCTGAGGAAGATAAGGAAGAGCTAATTAGAAAACTTGAAGATAATTAAACTATGAAGTGGTACATGTGGGACGCTCAGCTTTTACATTTTAACTTAGCTTGTGCTTCCTTATCACTAGATTTAGCAGAAGCAGTGCCATTGATACAGGCTTCACACCATTGAACAACTTGTTTGTGGCTATGGAAGTGTGCCCCCCTGAGGCAGAAGAGCTGATACCACTTAGTCCACAGCTAATTACAGAGCTACAGTTGGCATACAGCATCACATTGCATAAAGCCCAAGGCTCACAGTTCCCTGTGGTCATCGTTGCACTGGACAACAGTGGCTTAATTGACAGGTGATGGCTCTACACTGCCATCACCCGAGCAGAAGTGGAAGTTCATGTTTTTGGCACCAAGGCCAAGTTCATTCAGGCCGTGGTCGCTGGCAACAAAGGCCATAAATGCCAAACCTACCTCCAAGAGCGTCTTCACAAGGCGTTACGACGCATCAAACGCAAGAAGATGGTGCGCAGGACAGTAAAGCGCATCCATGCCGCATAATGGCATATAAGGACGGAGAGAACGCTAAGGGGTTACTGAGCGTGAATCCGTCTGAGACTCAGCGAAGCTGCTGCACTATCAATCTGGCAGTGCATGCGCCCCCGGCAAAGCCGCTCTTTACATACCTTCAGTGCTAGTCATTGTCGGTGATGACCCAGCAAAGTGTTGATTGACTTGTAATCAGTGTCAGCTCTATACGCTAAAGAGTATAGAGCTAGTCATGGTAGCTTCAATTTATAAGGGCAATATAATGGACTTTTATCCCCAGAGGCTCAGCCCATTATAATTTTGGATTTATGGGCGTTTCGCACTGGATTCCCGCTGTAATCAAAATAGGAATAAACAGCCTGGTAGCCTTGTACAGCTTGAAGGTATCAAGATAAACATTGGCTCAAACAATATAGCAAGTACTTTTGACAGTGCGATAAAAGGAGCAACAATAGCTGGTTCAACCTCGCAAAGCCTTTTAAATGCAATTATTGGAGGTGCATTAGGCGCTTTAACAAGCTTGGTTTATCTAACGCCCGTAACGAGCAAGAAACTCTGCTGTATTCCTGAGTCACAAATTGAACTGAGCTACCTAACTAAAGGTTATCAATCCGGGTTGATTCGCAAGTAAGGTATCACCCATGTTTGTAGCTGATAAATCAGCCATTTAATATTTAGACCGTAATATAGGTCAGGCATCGCTATGTCTGATAGGAAAATCAAGGCCTATTAACGTACCTACCATTAGCAGGCCTCACAAAAGAGTTGATGATAAATTCAAATGAAACTGTAGAAATTATATTACCTTCATGCCCTTTTAGGTTATTGTTCATCATACCAATCTATAACTTTCTCCAACGCCTGCAATGAAGTGATTTTCAGGTAGTAGACTCTATTGCCTGTTTTTAACTTTGGCGTGTTTTTCCCATTTAAATTCGAATTTCTTGATTGTTTTGGCCCATAAGGCTGACCTGGAAACTTTTCATTTTTAACTTCAACGTCTTCAATTGACAGATTATATTTTTGCAACCACACATAGATAGCTTCTGAACGCTCTCTTTCTAATGCTAATTCACGCCCGCTCTTTGTGTTATATATAGCAAGATACTGGGTCATATTTTTTGCAATACGAAGCTTATCATTTAATAAATGTTGAGCTTGTTCTGAAATTAACATTGTCCTACTCTCCTTGGATTTCACTATTAATCCAATCACTTTGTTACTACCGATTGTGAACACATCCCTTCAATCAATTTAAAAGACATTGAAATATACAAAAATCCTAGATGAGCTTTGTCCTATTCAATCTCCATCAGGGACGTGATGTTTTAGCGTCTGAGGCCATCAATAATAGTTTTTGATTTTTATCCACGACTTGTTAGCGAGCTTTTGTTTTCAAATGCGTCAACTTTTTAACTAATTCATCACGGATAGCATCAAGCTTATGAGGGTTTGTTTTAATACTAAGTTGAGATTTCAGTTTTTCCCCTAAAAAGTAGCTGATGCGCTCCGCATTTGCCCCGCTTGGATGAGGCAAGCCAGATAAGATCTGTTCTGGCGTAAGTAAACCTTGCTGAGCTAAATGTAATAGAGCACTTTCAACACCTTGACCAAGTGGCAACCAAATTGCGTGTGGCAATGCCTGGGCCTCTTCAGCCAAAAGCGATTCCACCATATTGAGCAACATTGGTTCGTTTTTAAATGGCTTGGCTGTGCTAATCGGTTTTCCTTTTTTCAGCACGGGATAACGAAAAGCCGATGTATAATGAACAAGATGTTCGTTCTCAGCCGTAAATAGTGTTGAAGCACAGTTAATTTTCAGCAAATCATGAATACCAATATGATTAAGCAACCGCACAAGATTATTACGCAATGGCCCACTGAAACTGGCCACCTTTTTTGCCTGTTCAAGCGCTTGTTGGGCTGTCCCCCCGGCTCTTAAAACGTTCCCTGCCACAATATTTGCTTTTTGTGCTTGCGTATGACCAGGACTCATTCCGACAATGACTAACTTTGCCCTGGTGTTAATATGATCGAAACCAGAATAAAACGACTGATAGTCGCCTGACTGCTCAATAAGCAGCTCGGGGCAAAAAGGGTCTGAATATTGTATCATATTTTTGAAAATTGAAATATCCATATTTCCTCGCAGTTAAAACGTATGTATTTTTTTTGTTTGATGAAAAACAGTGATTACTAAATCATCTTTTATCACAGCACTTGCACGTGATTTTCTATTTAATTTTGACGCAATGAATTGCATGTCTCGTAAAAAACGCTTTATATCCTTTCTATTGAGATATAAAACATCTGCATCTCCTTTCTGTTCCCCTACTTCGCCATAGAGCTTCATCATTTCAATCATTTCAGGTGATATACAACGCTGTTGAGCACGCTTTTTGGCATGAATCGTATAGTCCATTACTCTTACTCCAGTTTTACTAACATGGTGATGGAATAAACTTCGACTTTTGGGCTAGCCATCGTTTGGCTTCCTCTACTGTAACTAAGACATTTCTGTTTTCCTTAATTACCCTTAACGGATTTTTTTTATCGTACGTTGCGTTACGAATTGACCGAATGTTTTTTGCACCTGCCAAAATAGCCATTTCTTGTAAAGTTAGGTGTTTATGATGTGCCAATGGTAACCAACCGCTGCAATACGTAACTAGCTCAACTTCAACTTCATCTTCATCAAGATCTCTGCCGGTATCAAGTTTAAGGCGTGCTAACGCCTTGTAAATTAGCGTTTCACAGACCCAGTCAACCTCACCGTTATATTCTCTTATTCCAAAAACAGCCGGTAACACTTGAACCAAATAACCCAAGGTATCATCGTGCATCATATTGCCCTGTTCACCGCGCTCGGCATAGGCATAAACAGGGTTCATGGTTTTCCAAAATTCAGAAGCAAACAACTTTACCTGCTGCTCTTCACTCCCAATCCATTCCTCCTCTCTATCAGGCGTAAAATGAACAGATGTTCCGTGTGATTCGCCGAATGCCCAGGCGACAAGTCGTTCAATATCCATGAGGAGCAGATAACATGAGGCTTTAAACGCTTCTTCGCTTATAGGCTCGTAGCTAATATGGGATGGCAAGATAACGCCGTAATTACTGTTCTTCATAAGAATCGCCAAAAATGTACTCATCAAGTACATATTACACTAGGTCAATAAAATGTACTGATCAAGTACATTTTGATGATTTTTTGTGCAGCCCGTGTATTCCGACGATTATGACCTAGGATTCTATGACTTTCCGGCGGAGCATTGGACACTCATCCGTACCACTAACCCAATAGAATCGATGTATGCAACCTTGGTAATCAACAAGAGCAATACAGCCATGGTGGTATTGTGTTTTGGCGCAATGGAATGGTAATTTCGGCGTAGGTAAGGGTAGATTAATAGTGATAATGTTCACACTTTCAAGAGAAGTTGTTCATGAACCTAGAGGTCGTAAATTGATTGGTTTTTGTTCACCGTGAACCGAGTTCATGAACTAAATATAGGTTCATGAGCGCCACCCCCTGCTCCGCTTAACACAAAACACAATAAATACAGTAGCTTATATTGTATTTGTTATCCTAACTCACTCACGCACCTCCCCGAAACCCAGAATAGTTAAATAAGGTATTAGAGTCACCCCAATTATTAGTCCGGTAACGCCCCTCATCCCGTTGATGTGTGGCCACTACGCGCTCTCCCTTCGGAATACTGGACAATTTAACAGTATGCGCAATTTACCATAAAATAGGTAATTAACACCTATTTTTAAGCTCTGCTGCAAATGGTCAGTTTGCCTGGTTCTTCAAAATCATTTGTTAATTACAAGCTTGGTTTAAAACCAAGCTAACAAAAACGCCAGACTTAGTGTCTGGCGTTTTTGTTTATATCTGATTTCATCAGAGCATTAATTAAGAGCCTGTCATCATCAACCCCTGATATTTATCTAACATCAGGTTGAGCTCCATCGGTTGTATTGGTTTAGCAAGAAACCCGTCCATGCCAGCTCGTTTATATTCTTCTTGATCAGACTGCATTGCATTTGCTGTTAATGCGATAATCGGTATATCGTAATTACTCCTGCGCAACTGCCTTGTCGCTTCTAAGCCATCCAGAACCGGCATCGATATATCCATTAACACTATATCGAAACTATTTCTCTTCAGTTTCAGGAGCTCTATAGCTTCTTCACCATTATTGGCAATTTTGACCTGATGACCACGCTTTTCAAGCATCAGTTTAGCAACCAGTTGATTGGTATTGCTGTCTTCAGCCAACAAAATCTTGAGGGATTTTTCCAGTCTTGGTGTTTGAACTATCTGCGTTGGTATTGCAGCTAATGTCTGAATCGGGATCGGTATATAAACAGTAAAACAACTGCCTTTATCAAGTTCACTTTGCAGCGTTATTCGTCCATTCATTTTGTTGATTAAGTGCTGGCTGATAGCCAATCCTAAACCTGTACCACCGTAGCGCCTGGTGATGCTGCCATCCGCCTGAATAAACGGATTAAATAAGTTTTTCTGCGCTTCAGGTGCAATACCAATACCTGTATCTTTAACTGCTATCACAATATGGTTTGCATCTCTGGTAACGTTAACAGATACATAGCCCTGATTGGTAAATTTAATTGCGTTACCAATTAGGTTAAACATTACCTGAGAAATTCTGTTTTTATCGCCAATCATCACTTCAGGCACATCTGGTGAAATGTACGATGTGAGCGAAATATCTTTTTTCCTGGCTTGTTCTTTAAGCTGATTGACTACAAGGTTGATGCTATCTGCCGGTCGCATTTCAGCATTAAACAGTTCAAAGTTGCCGGATTCAATTCGTGATAAATCAAGAATATCATTGATAATAGTAAGCAAGAGCTGGGCTGATTGTTCCATGTAGTCAATCCAGCCTTTTTGCTCACTATTAAGGCCCGAGTCTGCAAGAGTTTCCATCAGACCCAGAACTGCATTCAGTGGTGTTCGGATCTCATGGCTCATCATCGCAAGGAATTGTGATTTTGCTTTATTCGCTGATTCTGCCTGTTTGCGAGCTTCCTGCAACTCAAACAGCTGCTTTTTCCTGTGTGTTATGTCTTTGGCTGTGCCACGAAAGCCCTGAAGTTTGCCCTGCTTACTGAAATAAGGAGTTCCACTGAAACTGAACCATGTCCCCCCTTCACTCTCTGGTAGCTGCCATTCGAGATCCTCAAACGGTACTTTCTTTTCCAGCCGGGCTTTAAGTTCTTTCTTTAACTCTGAGTGGCCATCAAAAATATCGAAAATACATTCATTATCAATGACATGGTTCGCAAGGTTTGGGGACGAAATATAAGTAAATTGAAAGTTGGTATCGATTTCCCAGAACCAGTCACCGACGGTTTTCGCAAAATCCCGAAAACGTTGCTGACTATGTGTTAGTTCAACCGTCCGTGCTGTTACCAATGATTGCAGACGTTCACGATAATCGATATCGATAATGGCACGCTCCAACAGTGGTCGAAAGCGATCAAGTACACGACGACTCTGAGGTGGAAACTGTCCACGCTCTGAGTGAAGGAAAATAAGAACAGCATCACCGGAACTGACTTTTACGCCAGTAAGCAGCACAGATTTGCAATATTGCAGCATATTGTCTGGCAGGCCTCTGAACTCATTCACTTTGTCCGGATCAAACAAAGCGATGCTTTCACCATTCATACTTCTTATAAATGTATGGTTGATTGGCCAGGTGCTTGATTCAAAGCACTGACATGTGGTTACCAATTCTTTTAATGGCGACGTTTCATCTTCACGAGTTAAAACCAACGCATGTTCAAAACCGATATACTTATGAAGCACAGTCAGTAAGCTGTTGAAAACCTGACGTTTATTATTTGCCCCTGCCATGGCGGAAATCCCGGCGAGAATAGCAGCGTTCTCTTCACGAAGCTGCTTCTCCCGCTCCTGACTTCGCATCAGGTCCAGTAAGGTTTCTTGTAGTTTTTCAGATTCATAACCTGGCATGAGCTAGTCCCTGTGGAATAAAACCGCAGAAATCATCAGATTTCCATGTGCATTTTCACCGCCAATAAATTGCCCTTGTTCACCGAATGTAAACGGACAAACAAAAGGCGCATAATGCATCGCTTTATTGACATGTTCAGCGACCTCTTCCATACGATCCTGAACCTGGAGCATGCAACCGGCACAGTAAACTGTGATACCGCCTACAGGATCGAGCTCTCGACTTGCGCTGCCAATATCAAATGCAGAGTCAATTACCCTGCCAGCCCGAGTAATCAAACGTTCTTTGGTTCCTTCCATGAAAAACAGCTCTTCACCCTCTTCCACCGTTGCAAACAACTCGATACCCCCGCGTGGTGTCATTTTGAGAAGATGTGCAAGTTTAAAGTAAGGAAGATCATGAACCTTGCCGGCAATACGTCCTAAAGGGTTCAGGCTACTCTTTGAGACAATACTGTTTTCATAAGAAAGCGGTTGTCCGAGCCAAGACTGATATACATCAGCGGCCGGCTTGTTATTCAGCTCAATCAGCTCACGCCCTTCGGTTTTTGTGGCAATTGCGCTCAGCCCTGTGCTGGCATAACCGGAGTGGAATGAGTAACTGATATTACAAGATGGGTAAAGTACACATAATCCAACCCCTTCCTGGCAACGCTGATCATGAGTAAACAACTTCCAGTTGCCCTGGACATTGTCGTCTGCAGCACTGCCCCCGATGATTGGCACAGAAAGCCCTAGTTCGTCTTCGATACCTTTAATCACTTCTTCTTCATGCCCTGGACTGGCATGAAGCAATATTAATGCCGGAAGCTCGCCGGGACGACCTCCGTTTTCAATTGCTTTGAGCAATGCCTGGCGCGCCATTTCATATGGCGCTTGATTAGTAGAAACAATCGCACTTCCGAAAGCCCCGTTATAATCGCACATAGCCCAAAGTGCGATCCCCTCTCCTGGGTAATAGCCTTCATCGGTCATAACGCCCTGACATGACGTACAACCTAAGATCTGAGCGTCCGGAAACTCGGTGGTAAGTGATTGTTGAATGAATGCGTCGTCGTAATTTTCTGAAAAGTAAACAAGGATCAGCCTTGGATTGGCTATTTTACCCTTCAGTTTGCGAATTGCGTCTAAAACTGCGTCACTTGTCGAATGAAATGCAGAAAAACTAGTGGCTATGTCCATGAGTTCGTATTTATTTTTATGCGTAGCTTCAATAATAGCCACTTTTGTATTTGTAATCAGCTAGGTAAAGCTTATTTTATGAATTTATAACTAAAGTTAGTTCAATCTATAACGTTAACCTATGAAAGCATTCAACTTCTAATTTAGTGAAGGGAGTCATGAAGAATTCTGTCGTTCTAGTCACCGGTGGCGCCAAGGGGATCGGAAAAGGTATTTGCGACTATCTAAGTAACAAAAACATGATTGTTGTTGCTGTAGATATAGATGAAGATGCCGGATTTGAACTGGTTGCTGCGAATCCGAAAATAAGATTTAAACAGGCTGATGTTACCTCTGAATCAGAAATGGCCGCAGTCATTCATGAAATACATGAGCAATTCGGCAGGATTGATGGTGTGGTTAATAATGCTGCCATTGCCAACCCGTATAATACGCCGCTTGAAGATTTAGATATCTACGACTGGAACAAGGTGATTTCAGTAAACCTGACAGCTCCAATGATTGTCACTAAGCTTTGCTTGCCAATGCTAAGAACTAATCACGGTGCTGTAGTCAATATTGCGTCAACACGCGCCGTGCAGTCGGAACCGAATACTGAAGCTTACTGCGCATCAAAAGGCGGGTTGGTATCCCTTACGCATGCGATGGCGACAAGTGTCGGCCCTGACGTGAGGATTAACTGTGTCTCACCGGGCTGGATTGATACCACCAATGAAGAGTTGCGGGCAATTGATCACAGTCAACACCCTGCCGGTCGGGTCGGAAATGTTGAAGACATCGCAGCAATGGTGTTTTTTCTGCTGAGCAAGGAATCCGGCTTTGTTACCGGTCAGAATTTTGTGATTGACGGTGGAATGACAAAGAAGATGATTTATGCTGAATAAGTGCTTAGTTTGGAGACTTGGGCTGCCAAGCCTCCAAACCTTTACTCTTGGGCGGTAACTATCCTATTAGTAACTACTTTTCTACTGTGAAATCCGCAATTACCATCTTATCTCCCTGCTTAAGGGTAATAGCCCAAGCCATTTTGTCGTGAACACACTCCGGTACACTGAACTTTCCTAACCAGCTGTTTTCTTTTTGCTCGAAAATCACAGGGATAGTACCCATGTACATGTTAACCCCTTCGACGGTCGCAACTGGTTTTACATTTACGTTACCAATTTGTATAACAAGCTCTGAATTTGCCTTTGCCGGGAATGGCTGAAGCGTCAAATCAATACCATTTTCCCGCCCTTCGATGACACAAGATTCTGCGGTAATCTGACAGCGGACAGCAGTTTCATCTACTGGCTGATTGTCATCATAGGTTACTGTTCTCCAAACAAATGCTGTTATCAACACTGTCATTAAAAACAAGATTTGAATCAATCTAGCTTTGGTTAATTTCTCTGCAGCCATGATTTTCCGTTACTTTTATGTGTTACTGGGTTCAAAGTTTTCACATAAATGTTGCTTAACCGTAAACACAATGTGGATTAAACGCTGTCATTAACCGATTAAGTCAAGTATTATGTGCACTGAAAATGCCACTTTTACAACAAAATAGCAATTTAAAACTGAGTTGTTAAAAAACGGCAAGGTCCTTTAAATAAGCTTTGGGTGGCATTGCGGCAACTAGTTGTTCGCACAAGGAAAACGAGTGTAGTTCAACAATTCAAATTGGAAGCATGCAACATGAGCCAAGTAAAGCAGCTTGAACAAAACTACAACTATACGGTCGTTCGTCAATTCACCCTGGCAACAATTTTATGGGGAATTGTCGGGATGGGCGTTGGTGTATTGATTGCCGCTCAACTGGTTTGGCCGGCGCTTAACTTCGACACCCCATGGTTGACATACAGCCGTTTGCGGCCACTGCACACTAACGCGGTGATTTTCGCTTTCGGTACCAGTGCGCTTTTTGCTACGTCTTATTACGTAGTTCAGCGTACCTGTCAAACCACTCTCTTCGGTGGCAAGTTAGCATCGTTCACCTTTTGGGGCTGGCAAGCCATCATCCTGGCTGCGGCAATTTCGCTGCCTTTAGGATGGACGTCTGGTAAAGAATACGCAGAGCTGGAGTGGCCGATTGATATCGCGATTGCAGTTGTCTGGGTTTCCTATGCCATTGTCTTCTTCGGCACCATGATCAAAAGAAACACATCGCATATCTATGTTGCGAACTGGTTTTTTGGCGCCTTCATTCTCACGGTCGCTGTCCTCCACATAGTGAACAGCATGGCAATTCCTGTCTCCATGACTAAATCATATTCGGTTTATTCCGGTGCAGTGGATGCAATGATTCAGTGGTGGTACGGACACAACGCGGTAGGTTTCCTTCTGACTGCCGGCTTCCTGGGTATGATGTACTACTTCGTACCTAAGCAAGCAGGTCGCCCTGTTTACTCTTACCGTCTTTCTATCGTTCACTTTTGGGCTCTGGTTTCCCTTTATATCTGGGCCGGCCCTCACCACCTGCACTATACAGCCCTGCCGGACTGGACACAGTCACTGGGTATGGTGATGTCGCTGGTCCTTTTTGCTCCGTCATGGGGCGGGATGATCAACGGTATCATGACGCTGTCCGGTGCATGGCACAAACTTCGCTATGACCCAATCCTTCGATTCCTGGTGGTATCGCTGTCGTTCTATGGCATGTCTACCTTCGAAGGTCCGATGATGTCGATTAAGACTGTTAACGCCCTGTCCCACTACACCGACTGGACTATCGGTCACGTACACTCTGGTGCATTAGGCTGGGTTGCCATGGTTTCAATCGGTGCGGTTTACCATCTGATTCCGAAACTGTTCAACCAGGAACGTATGTATTCAATCAAGTTGATCAACGTTCACTTCTGGCTGGCAACTATCGGTACAGTTCTTTACATCGTTGCAATGTGGATTTCCGGTGTTATGCAGGGTCTGATGTGGCGTGCGGTTAATACTGACGGTACGTTGACTTATAGCTTCGTGGAATCTCTGCAAGCTTCTTATCCATTCTACTTTGTTCGCTTTGTAGGCGGTGCAATCTTCCTGGCTGGTATGTGCCTGATGGCGTACAACGCCTATAAGACAATTGCTGCACCAAACGAAAGCCTGAAAGCAACTGAGCAACCAGCATAAGGAGTTCCGACAATGGCTAATAATCGTCATGAAATTGTAGAAAAAAATGTCGGCCTTCTGGCAATCCTTATCGTGGTTGCCATCAGCTTCGGTGCGTTGGTAGAAATTACGCCACTGCTCTATCAGGACCAGACGACCGAGCCGGTTGATAATCTTCGTCCTTATACTGCGCTGGAAATGGAAGGTCGTGATATTTACATCCGTGAAGGCTGTAATGTCTGCCACAGCCAAATGGTACGTCCGTTCCGTTCAGAAACAGAACGTTATGGCCACTACTCTGTTGCCGGTGAAAGTGTCTGGGAACACCCGTTCCTTTGGGGCTCTAAGCGTACCGGTCCAGATCTGGCTCGTGTAGGCGGTCGTTATTCTGACGACTGGCACCGTGTTCACCTGCGTGATCCGCGAGCTGTTGTTCCTGAGTCGAATATGCCAGCCTTCCCTTGGCTGGAAGAAAACGTGCTTGATGGCGAACTGACTTCTAAAAAGCTGTCGGTATTCAGCGAAGTCTTCGGTGTTCCATACACTGAAGAGCAAATCGCCAATGCCGGAGAAGAAGTTAAAGGCAAGACTGAAATGGATGCAATCATTGCTTACCTTCAGTCGCTTGGTCACGCAATGAAATAAGGAGGTGCTATGGATATTGGAACCATTCACAGCATTTGGACTGTTCTTTTGTTCGTTTGCTTTATCGGTATCGTCCTCTGGGCATACAGCAAGCGCCAGAAACCTCGTTTCGAAGAAGCTGCCAACCTTATTTTTGCCGATGAAGAAAAAGATTCGGCAACGCGTGAGAAAGACAGGAGCAAGGAAGCATGACTACATTCTGGAGTCTATGGATAATCATCATCACGCTTGGCACCTTTGCGGGTATCGCCGCCATTCTTATCTGGTGTACCAAAGATAAAATGGGTGTTGAGGAAGGTGAAGACATGGGGCACGAATACGACGGTATTCGTGAAATTAACAATCCGCTGCCGAAATGGTGGTCCTACATGTTTTGGGGCACCATCATCTTTGGCCTTCTGTATCTTGCTCTGTATCCGGGGCTGGGGAACTTCAAAGGCTTATTAGGCTGGCAAAGCTCTGATCAAACTGTTCGCTCAATAGAACAATCTAAAACGTCTATTGCCGATGCACAGCAAGGTCAGCAATTGAACCAGTATGCTAAAGAGCTGGATGATGCCGAGGCGCGATTCGGAGAAACCTTTAAGACCCTTGCTTATGACGAATCAGGCAACGCTCTCCGCCCTATCACAAAAATTGCAGCTGATCCTGAAGCAATCAAAGTCGGCCAGCGTCTGTTCATCCAAAACTGTGCGCAGTGCCACGGCTCGGATGCCCGCGGTCAGCTAGGCTACCCTAACTTGGGTGACGGCGCATGGTTGTATGGCGGTGAAGCAGAAACCATTAAAACAACCGTAATGCAAGGCCGTATTGGTGTCATGCCAGCCTGGATAGATACGTTAGGCAAAGACGGTGTTAAAGAAGTCACCAGCTATGTACTGAGCCTCTCTGGTCGTAAGGTAAACGCTAAAGAAGCTGCTGCCGGTAAGCAACGTTTTGTTGTGTGTGCAGCCTGTCACGGTACAGACGGTAAAGGTAACCCTGCCTTTGGTGCTCCGGACCTGACAGATAACACTTGGCTGTATGGCGGTTCCCGCCGCGCTGTTGAGGCAACAATTGTTCACGGCCGTCAAGGCGTGATGCCAGCATGGAAAGATATTCTGGGTGAAGACAAAATTCAGCTGATTTCTGCCTATGTCTGGGGCTTGAGCAACGATACTGATAAATAACACCGCCATTCATACTCAGTTACACATTGGATGTGAAATTATCAATAAAAACTGAGACATAAGAAAAAGCCCCTGATACCTTTCAGGGGCCCTTTCCAGCAAAGCGTCAAAGGAAAACATTATGCGTAGACCATGGTATAAGCAGTTCTGGCCTTGGTTCGTTTTTGCCATTCCTGCAATTTCGATATTCTATAGCCTAACTGCCGTCTATATCTTTTCTCAAAACCAGGTCGACCTTGTTGCAGAGGACTATTACAAGAAAGGCAAAGCCATTAACCTGGACCTTTCTCGTCTTCGTGTGGCCGACGCACTTAATTTGAAAGCTTCTGTCAGCGTCGCCGACAAAGTCGTCGTCGTGAATTTCAATAAAGGTGATCTCAACAGTTACCCTAACCTGCGAGTCACTTTTACCCACCGAACTCTATCCGATAAAGATTTTACTCAAATGGTCAGCGCTGATTTAAAAGGCACCTACCGTTTCCAGTCCCCGGAAGAACTGGAAGGGCCATGGTTTGTTGAGCTTGAGTCATTTGATGGTGACTGGATGTTGCAAGGGCGCGTTAGCCTGCCAACATCTGACCCGATTGCGTTGTACGGGCAGGTTAAGGAATGACAAAAAACTGTTACCACTGTGGCGATCCTGTTCCCAGAGATTGCCACCTTCAGGTTGAAATCCTGGGTGAAATGCGCGAGATGTGCTGCCCGGGTTGTGAAGCGGTCGCCCAAACTATCGTGGATAGCGGCCTGACCTCTTATTATGAATACCGAACTGCACCTGCGGAAAAAGCCGATCTTGTGCCGCAGCAACTTCAATCGCTTCTTCTTTATGATCATGAAGAAATCCAGCAGGAATTTGTTCGTGATACCGAAAACAGTAAAGAAGTCTCTCTTTCTTTAGACGGAGTTTCCTGCGCCGCCTGTGCATGGCTGATTGAAAAACAATTAATGCGCGAGCCGGGCGTTGTTTCTATCCGGGTAAATACCACTACTCACCGTGCTTTACTGAACTGGGATCCTGAAACAGCTAAACTGAGCCACCTTCTTTCTGTTATTCATCAACTCGGCTACAAAGCTGCACCTTTTGAAGCAGATGCACAGGAGCAGCAATATCATCGCACCATGAAAACCTACCTGTATCGCCTCGGCATTGCTGGACTGGCGACCATGCAGGTAATGATGCTGGCTATTGCTCTTTATTTTGAAATCTTTGGCGACTTAGATACTGAGTTTAAAAATTACCTTCGTTGGGTCAGCCTGATTTTTGCTACGCCTGTACTGCTCTATTCTGCTCTACCTTTTTACTTGAATGCCTGGCGAAATTTGCGGGCCCGTACTCTGGGTATGGATGTGCCGGTCTCTATTGCCCTGCTCTTTGCTTATATCGCCAGCTTCTACGCGACAGTCACAGAACAAGGTGAAGTGTTCTTCGAATCTGTTTCGATGTTTACCTTCTTCTTATTACTCGGGCGCTTTCTTGAAATGCGGGCACGTCGACAAGCAGCTGCTGCCAGTGCCAACCTGCTGAAGCTGGTTCCGACAATGGCAACGCTCGAAGATGGTTCACAGATCGCCGCGAAAACATTAAAAATCGGTGATGTGATTACGGTTCTGCCAGGTGAAAGCCTGCCTGCTGACGGAGAAATCCTGCGGGGTGAGACGATTATTGATGAATCCATGCTAACCGGGGAACCAATGCCTGTACCGAGAACACAAGGTGATCTGGTATATGCCGGCACTATTAACGGCGAAGGCAATATTACCCTCAGAGTAATAAAAGAAAGGCAAAACTCACTGATCTCTAATATTGTTCGCCTTCAGGATGAAGCTCAATCCTCTAAGCCAAAAGTTGCCGAACTGGCTGATGTTGTAGCTCGTTACTTTGTTGGCGCAATTTTAGTGATTGCAGCTGGCACATGGCTTTACTGGCATCAGCAACAACCGGAAAATGCACTATGGATCACTCTGGCGGTGTTGGTTGCGACCTGCCCTTGTGCTCTTTCTCTGGCTACGCCGACAGCCATTACTTGTTCAACATCAAGCCTAGGTCGATTAGGTATTTTGCTACGTCGCGGCCATGTGCTCGAAACTTTGTGCAAAATTAACCAACTGATTATCGATAAAACCGGAACCCTGACTGAAGGGAATATCCGCTTGGTTGATACCAGGTTACACTGTGACATATCAAAAACTGACGTATTAGCTTATGCAGCCGAGCTTGAAAGGTTTGCTAATCACCCTATCGCAAAAGCATTTACTGCTTTCCGAAATTCCGATGTGGTGTTTGATGACGTTGAGAATGTCATAGGCCGAGGGTTGAAAGGCAAACTAAATGGTCGTGAATGGCGAATTGGTCAGGCAGCGTTTGTTCTGGAAAACAATCCGGAAAAAGACATCACTCTCGAACAGTGTGACAATCAGTTTCAGGTTTGGTTAAGTCGTGACAGCGAACTGGTTGCCGGCTTTAAACTGGAAGACCCTGTCCGTGATGACAGTAAAGAGCTGATCGAAAAGTTCCAAGCATCCGGTATTAAAGTAACCATGCTAACCGGAGACCATTCAGCTAATGCACAGCTTGTAGCTGATAAGTTAAAAGTCGATAACCTTATTGCCGGGGCAACTCCTGAAGGTAAGCTGGAGTATCTGCGAAGCCTAGGTGACGACAACATCGCCCTGATGATTGGTGACGGTGTTAATGATGCTCCTGTTCTTGCCGGTGCTCACCTTTCTGTCGCCATGGGTGGCGGTACTGATGTTGCGAAATCTTCCGCAGATATGGTACTGCTTGGTGATCAACTTGCTCGGATTCTGCGTGCGCGTGAACTGGCATTGAAGACTCGCAGAATTATTAGAGAGAACCTGGCATGGGCGTTGGGCTATAACCTCGTCATTTTACCATTGGCTGTTGCAGGTTTTGTTGCTCCTTATATCGCCGTTGTCGGTATGTCTGCCAGCTCAATCATAGTTGTATCAAATTCTTTAAGGTTATTAAGAGAAAATGGCTAGTCTTTACTTGTTAATACCAATTGCGATCGTTTTTGTATGCATCGCTGTCGGCATTTTTCTCTGGGCTGTCCGGAATGAGCAGTTTGAAGATCTCGAGCGACAGGGGTATGAGATCCTGTTTGACGAAGATGACAAAAAGCCGGAGAAACAGAAAAAATCTCAGTCTAATCATGAAACTAAGAGTGATAACGCGAAATGAACATAGATTTATATGCCGCGTTTATGATTGGGTTAATGGGAGCCGGACATTGCCTTGGAATGTGTGGCGGCGTTGCGGCAGCATTGACACTCGGCATGCCAGGTCAGCAACATTCCGGTCGCTGGCCTTACTTATTCTGCTATAATGCCGGCCGCCTTGTATCCTACTCTGTCGCCGGAGCTATTATCGGTGGGGCTTTTGCTGGTATTGCATCATTAAGCGGCTACTCTTCAGCATTGATATCTCTGCGCTTATTTGCAGCTATCATGATGATTTTACTGGCTCTTTACATCGGCCAGTGGTGGTTGGGCATTACAAAAATCGAACAAGCTGGTCAGTTTTTATGGCGTTATATTTCGCCGACTGCTAAGTCGTTTTTGCCTTTGAAATCCCCGTTTGCGGCACTGCCGTTCGGGATTCTCTGGGGGTGGTTACCATGTGGCTTAGTGTACTCAACACTAAGTTGGGCAGCTGCTTCAGGAAGTGCAATTTCAGGTGCCGGAGTTATGTTTGCCTTCGGTTTAGGAACACTTCCGGCAATGATTTTGGTCGGTTCGATGGCTCAACAGCTACAAAATTTGCTCAAGAGCCTCTACTTTAAACGCGCCAGTGCGTTGATGTTATTAGCATATGGGCTTCACACTGGTTACATCGCAATCAAACAGCTATTGTAGGCTTTTTTAATACTCGTCATATTGCTTCATAATATGTTAAAATATTGACCTACATCAAATTGGTTAGACAGGCTTATGATTTCAGACAAAATTACAACCAAACGTATCCAGTCAGGTGGGTGTGCTATCCACTGTCAGGATTGCAGTATTAGTCAGTTGTGTATTCCATTTACGTTAAATGAGTCTGAGCTCGATCAACTAGATCAAATTATTGAACGGAAAAAGCCCATCCAGAAAGGACAGGAGCTTTTCAAAGCTGGTGATGAACTAAAGTCGCTGTACGCGATTCGTTCCGGCACTATCAAAAGTTACACCATCACAGAACAAGGTGACGAGCAGATTACAGCTTTCCACCTGGCTGGTGACCTTGTAGGTTTCGATGCTATTAATGAGATGGTGCACCCAAGTTTCGCTCAATCGCTTGAAACTTCAATGGTATGTGAAATCCCATTCGAAATTCTTGATGACCTGTCCGGTAAAATGCCGAAGCTACGTCAGCAAATCATGCGTTTGATGAGTAACGAAATCAAAGGCGATCAGGAAATGATCCTGCTTCTTTCAAAGAAAAATGCAGAAGAGCGCCTGGCTGCTTTCCTATATAACTTGTCTCTGCGTTTCTCTCAGCGTGGCTTCTCCCCTCGTGAATTCCGCCTGACTATGACACGTGGTGACATCGGTAACTACCTTGGTTTGACGGTTGAAACTATCAGCCGCCTGCTTGGCCGTTTCCAGAAATCTGAAATGCTGAGCGTTAAAGGTAAGTACATTACTATTCTGGATCATGAAGAGCTGGCCCGCCTTGCCGGTGTAAGCAAAAACAACGCCTCCTAATTGATTTCTCTATTACAAAGAAAGTGATACGAGCTATGAGCCGTATCACTTTTTTTATATTAATCCCCCCTCACTGCTCCCTATAATTGCCCATATACGTTACAGTTAGTATACCAATCTGATTTATCTATCAGCGGAAAATGGTATTGGTGCTATAGATATATACCTACAATTGAAGGATTCAGAGACTGGTGTTGATGCCAACACATTTGTGTAAGGGGGCTGCTATGACCAAGTATAATAATATTCTCGTTGTTGCCGATCCGGCCCAGGATAATCAGCCAGCATTGTCTCGCGCTGTACATCTTGTCCAACATTCACAGGATGTGAAAATCACCCTGTTCCTCGCTATCTATGACTTCTCTTATGAAATGACATCAATGCTGTCTGCCGATGAGCGTCAGGCAATGCGTCGTGGCGTCATTATGCAAAGAGAAGAATGGCTGAAAGATATAATTCGCCCCTATACCGATGAAGGGCTAAACATTGAGATTACTGTTGTATGGCACAACCGCCCTTATGAGGCAGTAATAGCTGAAGTGTTTGCCAATGCTCATGACCTGGTTGTTAAAGCCACTCATGATCATGACAAAATCGGCTCTGTCATCTTCACCCCAACCGACTGGCATTTGCTACGTAAATGTCCTTGCCCAGTTCTAATGGTGAAAGAAAATAAATGGCCTGAAAACGGTAAGATCATTGCTTGCGTTAATTTAGCCGCAGATAGTGAAACTCATGATCAACTTAATGATGCTATCGTGTCGGAAGCGCTTGCAATTGGTAAAGCTCTGGAAGCCGAAGTAAATCTGGTCAATGCCTATCCGGCAACACCTGTTAACATTACTATTGAACTCCCTGAATTTGATCCGGCGTCATACACTGATGCCGTTCGAGGCCATCACCTCACCTCAATGAAAGCACTTCGTCATAAACATGGCTTACCTGAAGAACAAACCCATGTTATTGAAGGCTTACCTGAAGATGTGATTCCGCAAGTAGCTGAAGAGCTTGATGCTGAACTTGTGATTCTGGGTACAACCGGCCGAACCGGCTTGTCAGCTGTTTTTATCGGTAACACAGCCGAACATACTATCGACAGCCTGAATTGTGATTTGCTAGCGCTTAAGCCGGAAGGCTATTTAAGCCCGCTCAGCCCTCAGCTCAAATAATAAATTGATGCAAAAAAGCCTCCATACGGAGGCTTTTTTATAAACTTAATAATGTCCCGTCCTGAGATAAGTTGACACTTCGGAGACTTATCTATGAATTCTT
>NZ_AMZO01000024.1 GCF_000331515.1 Photobacterium marinum | reverse complement strand
ACATCACACATGCCACCCCCTATCAAATTTACTCAACGTCCCTCCCTATTTGCTCGCTTCGCATAGCAAAATCGGGAGAGGCGTTTCGCAAATTTCGCGAGACACCTCGCGCTGTGTAGAAATCTAACGATTCCATACACAGCGCGAGGTTAAGCCGCAAAAAACGCATTCCACGCAACAGTAAGTGCGCAACACCAATTCATTGCCTATTTTTGCGGCACTGTTGTATAGTGAAATCTAACCTTATGCCCAATGGGCATACCCTGATCTCATGTGAGATCTACGTTTGCATTCGGAGCACCGTTCGGTCAGAGAGCCGTAAATTTAGCTCTTGTCTATGGGGAGTACGGCCTAATTATAACCGTATGCGTAGGTTAAACGCTGAACCTGCGAGGCATTCTCAAAGTACGCGAAAACAAAAAATCAGCACGTACTCCACGCACGGAAAGTGGACGTAAATTAGGTGTGAACAGTCAGCCTGCTAAACGATAATAGCTAAAATGGCGAACGGCATTGCCGTCTGAATACTACTGAGTATTTGGCTAGTTCTTACAAATTTAAACAGGAGCACGCCGTGAGCTTTGACCCTGTGGCAGCCGGGGAAGCTGCAAAATTGGAGCGAGAGCTCCGTAAAGGCCGAAACTACAAAAAACGCACCTCCGCATTGGAGCCGTTCCGAAATGAGATCGCCCAAATGTACACCCGGGGCTACTCTCTCGAAATAATCGCTCTGCACCTCCACAAAAATCATGGCCTAAAGAAAAATCGCAGCACTATCCACCGCTATCTGAAATCAATCGGGGTTACACGCAATGGCTAGAGGGCACTTTGCAAAATCCGAGTCTCAAGCCGCCTCTGTTATGAAAGAGATACAGGGGAAAGTGATCAAGTCAGTTGGCACTGTCCGTAACTACGAACAGGCATTAAAAACCTGCTGCGATTACATGAAAGAGTTTAAATTAGGTGCGCTTCGCGATATTACGCCAGAGCAGGCAAAGACCTATCTAGAGATCCGAGCTACTGAAAACTCCCAAAGCACCATAAACATGGATCGCCAAGCGATTCAGACCATGATGCAACACGTAACGCATCAGCTAAACAAAGAACAGTCCCTTTACGACCCTAAAACTGAAAAAATCCCCGAGTCCTCAAAAGAGACGATTTTGAAAAGCCGGTCTTATACACCAGAGCAAGTGCAGCGGATCACGGAGCACCAAACAGACCGACACGCCCTATCTACTAAAATTTGCCATCAGGCCGGCCTCCGCGCTCACGAACTCTACACGCTGCGTCCGGCTGGAGAAGTCCAGCCAAGCCCCCGAGAAGTGCATCCGGAAAAATTTTCTTACATGCCAAGTCAAACTCAGACGTACACCGTTGAAGGAAAAGGAGGGCTTATCCGAGAGGTTCAGATCCCGACCCACTTAGCCGAGCGTTTGGAAGCCCTCAGGCTGGATTTACCAAAAGATGTGACAGACAGGGGCGTGAACTACACCACCCATTACGATGTTGCTGCAGGACATCGCTTTTCTGACGCATTCAGCAAAGCAAGCGACAGAGCGCTTGGGTATAGCAACGGGGCTCACGGCTTACGCCATTCCTATGCGCAAGATCGCTACGAACAACTGGCGAACCACCTCAACAGGATAGATGTGCTAAAAGTCGTCTCTCAGGAGCTAGGACATTTTCGTCCTGATATTACAGAGGTTTATCTACGATGATGTGGGCTGTTCTGGTTGTTTTATTAGTGGGGATAGGACTCGTTTTCGGGGCTCCGTTCTTGGATTTTCTAGCTCCCGAGGCGGGGATCTTGCTGGTTGATGCCACAGATACGAAAAATCCGATCATTCTGGCCACAGGTTCGGCCACACTCTGGCACCAATGGCAAGTCTGGCTCTACCTAGGACTGTTTTGCTTGATTTTAGTCACACTGTGCAACGTCATTGCCGGATTTATCCAGAGTTATGTAGATCAGGGGCTTTCAGATAAAAAACAGAAGCTGGACGAGCAGATCGCGGAGTTCAAGCGCTCTCAAACCCTATTTGAACAACAGAGAACACAGGAAATTGAAGCCAGACTAGCCCATGAATATCAGCGATTGGAACAGATGGAACATGACGCAATAACAAGTGAAACTCGCGCCCGAACATTAAAAAACCATGCTGAACAAATAAACAAGGCCACCAACCTGAACCACGACAAGCAAAAACGAGAAAACCGCAGCAAATTAGCCCAACGAGATAGATTACGTGAACAAAAACGCTTACTAGCTGAATATCTCCCCCACTCGGGCTGGAAATATGCTGACGGTACAACACCGACATACCATGATCTGCTAAAGGAAGCCCAGGACTTTGAGAGGAAGAATCGATTTCAACATTAGAGCAAAACAGCCCTAAAAAGGGCTGTTATCTGATAAGGCTTGCTTGTTTCGCGATCACTCTTTTGAAATCTTGAGGTACTTGCTTACGGTTGACGGCGATACGTTAAGATCCTCAGCAATCACACGGTTGCTATATCCTTGATCTTTCAATGACACAACCTGAGTTAATAACTCTGCATCGTATGACGATGGACGACCGCCTCCTTTAGAGGTTGAACCGCCAACAGCTCCGGCCTTAGCTTTAGATTCAACCGACCCCGCTTTACCACCCTTCGCCCCTTTCTTAGCCTGACTCTTACGGAATCCTTCCGGCGTAAAGTGCTTATACGTCCAGTTCGCGATCGACTTCGATATGGATTTCACTTCGGACACTGGCAAAGGTTGAGTAAATTGTCCGTTCAGTGCTTCAACACGCTCATATACAGTACTGTTCCATGCCCGCTTATAGTTCGGAGCCCAGTAATCTCTAATCGCCCTGTATGCCCATTTACGGACAGATTCGAACAACTCACAGTTGCGACCTAAACCAACAGACCCAATACCGCGTAACGGATGGCCACGCAAATCAAGGTGATCTGCCAACTCATCCAGCGTGTATTCGTATTCCGTCCAGAACTCATTCTGCCAATGCGGGTGCATCGGGTTTTTCGTCAACAGACCTGCAAACCCACGATCCGCTTTCAGGCGCTCAATCATGGCCGATTGAATGGCTGCCGCGTATTTGATCGGCTCGATATTGGCAATATCAGAGGTGCAAAACGGAATTTTTAAGCGATAAGCGATATGGCCGTGGCCGTTCTTGGGATTCTTACTTGTCCAGTAAGGCGCCGGAAGATTGGCATCGTACCAAGCCAACACAGCACCGTTACGGTCAATATCAAACACTAGGTATGTGACCATACTTGGCTGATTGACCTGGAGGTACTTTTTCTTAACCGCTGTTTTCTTCGGACGAATATAGGTGACACCGAGTTCATCAGTGCAATACGGCTTATTCGGGAGTGATTCGAATAAATCGAGCTGAAAGGCGTTTGAATGTTCAGTTTTCACACATAACTGCGCTTATGGCGGTTATGTGTGGATTGTGTTTGGTGATCCATGTGTTAAAATTACCTCAAGCATTTATGCTGGCCCTGAATTCTCATAGTCTCCCGCCAAGTTGAATATGAGATTCGGGGTTTTGTTTTTTCTGGGGTTTATATTACCCCTCAGGTTATAACTTCGCAATTTCCCAGCACTTTTCAGTACCATTTAATCGATACCCCCCAATACCTCCATCATAATGCACCATCTCGTTCTAGCTTTTCTTTGATCGCTTCCAGAATATAACCAGTGAACAGCTGACTTGTCTTACCGTTTTCTCGAAGCTCTTTGTGTGCATCAAAGTATGTAACCGGAATGCGTTGTATGGTTTTTGCCTTGTATGCTGATTGTGGTTTGGTTGTGTTCACAACCTTAGATCCACTTGCTGCATTTTCCAGATCGTCTAGAAAGCCTTTTGCCATGATTAATCCTTACAACTAAAATATATCTTTTCCATATGCTTTTAATATTTAAAGCGTATTATTAACTGTCAATACTAGCAATTGTCAGTAATTCGTCGACGAATGCATGTAACTCACGTGCCGCTCGGCTACCACGTGTAGTTGTGTGCTCTACAACTGCATGGTGCTTATTTAGTGCGTTGTTGTACTCTGCTCGGCCAGGCAGAACGTTGGTGAATTTACTCAAATGTTTTGAGCGCTCGATAAAACTATCAGTATCGCTAAAGTCTTTTCTTGCTGAATTTTGGCGGTAGTACAGTACGTGTGCTGTGATATCTCGATTAACGTTTTCGCTGATCTCACTCAGTACTTTGGTGTAACCATTTAGGCCAACTCGTTCCGTCATGCTCTCGTATTGAATTGGAACAATGGTGACATTTGATGCTGCAACAGCGATACGGTTAACGCCAGAGTCGAAACCACCACAGTCGATCATGACAGTTTTGTCCTGGTATTCTTTGATTAGGCCAATTAGCTCTTTATCTGTTTTTGCACTGGCAACATTGTATTGTTGATCACGTAAACGATTGAGGATAGTTAGACCATCATGTGGATCCAGATCGATGATAAGGTCTGGTTTGATGATAGCAGCGAGGTTGTAGAGAAGAGTTGTTTTGCCGACTCCACCTTTTTGGTGAGCAACAGAGATAATCATTTAAATTCATCCGTGTATTGAGTTGCCTTTAATGTATAGCGTGATAAAAAAGATGTCAAAAAAACACAATAAGAAAATCTTTTAGATATTAAAAACATATCTTTTTTACTGATTAAAGGTGGATGATTACTGAGATCAAATGTGAAATGGACTTCTGGCGAAGTTGTAGATTGTAGCGTCAGACATTTCTCTTGCTACCAGTAACAACTTTGTAAGGGTCACCTGACCCCTATGGCCAGATACAAAAAAGGTCGCCCTGGCGGCCTTTCTAAGTTCGGTTTACGATTGTTACGTAAAATCAGATTTTCACACTTACTATCGATTGATAGCAAAATTAACCCGCTCGAAACCGCCCCCCACCCCTTTAATGGATATGCAAAGTAACTGATAGTGCTTGATTTGGATTGTGTAGTTTAAACAAAGGCTGCATGATCACAGCGAAAAAGCAGGCTATAAGCCAGCTAATAAGCATTAGCTTATAGATGGAGACAAAATAGTATGTCAAAACAGAGCATTCCACCGACGGTGAGAGCGGGTATTCATAAAGTTTTCAATGAAAAGTGTTTTTATTGTAATGAACCAATTAACTACAGTGAACTTGAAATAGACCATGTAATTCCAGAAAGCTTGTTAAGTGATGATAAGAAAAAAGAGAAAGCACTTAGAAAATATGCACTAGAGTCTGACTTTGAAATCTTGAGCTACAAGAATTTAGTCGCTTCATGTGGTGATTGTAACAACAAGAAACGTGATCTTCTTCTGCATACGGGGTTTGTTGCAATAGCTCTGGCTGTTATAGAAAGTAAATTACCCAAGCTAAAAGAATATCTAACTAGTAAAAAGAAAGATAAAACGTTGGCAAGCCTGTTGAAATCAATGGCAACATCACTAGAGAACGGAGCGTTTACACAAGAGGAGCTTATAGCGAGCTTAAGTAATATTTTTGAATTTCCCAACAGCCATCCCAGTTTAGTCAACTCACTAAAGCCTGTTGAGGAGTCTCCTGTAGAATTCCAAGAGCGTGATGACGAACTTGATATCGTTTGGATACAACACGCTGTCGATAAGCGTGGAATGAATAAGATTCCTAGTGAAGATGTTTTAAATGCTTTATATAGCGGGATTACATTTAGAGCTGATAGACATCATTGTGCTAAAGAGCGCTATTTCGTTGAGACAGAATCGGGGCTTCGAGTCGTATTCGAGATAAGAAAAAATAAGGTCGTAATTGTTACTTGTTATTATGTTCATAAAGACTACTTAGCTAAGTATCAGAAATATGAAAAAATCAAATCACCGATAAACAAACTAAGCTAACAAGTGCGATCATGTAAGGCTACCTAAGTTAAAATTAAGCTTTGTATCAAATTAACTTGATACAAAGATACCAACCAAGTCACCAAACCAACTTGGTAACTTGGTGGTAAACAACACGGACACCTTGTTACTCATAAGGCAACAAATCCAACTCTGTAGGGGGTCAGTGCCCCCTTTTAAAAGACCACCTGAGGCGACCTCTTAGAACTATGGTTTACGGGTGTTATGGTAAATACTTTGGCGGCCTTAAGTGCTTGATATCTAGGAATATAGTTTCCCCCTTAAGAAGACCTTTCGGAGCTGTCTTTAGCTCATAGAAACCAGAAATAGCCTCATTATTCTTCACCTTACTTAAAAGCTCTGTTTTTAATTTGTTAATACTAAAAGGATTATTTTCTATCCCTTGGTAGTGTTTCAATGCATCTAAAGAACAAACTTCCCTTACATGTTCTTCAAGGCCAATACCAACTAAGAAGTCATAACGTTCATGACTCATCCACTTTAAAGCTTCAAGAATTAAATCAATATATTCTTGTAACCGTGAAATGCTTTCTTCTGGTGTTCTTGGTCCATATCTTAAAATGTTACCACCACCATCAATAGTATCTTTAATCTTCCATAACGGCTCATAGTGGCCGATTCTATTCCTAAAATCTTTAATAAAGTTAAATCGTCGATGAAGATATGCTCTTGTGGCTTGAGAACCATGAGCATTAGGAAAAGCTACTGGTATCAGAGACGGCCAAAGTTTATTGTTGTGCACAGGATCATCGTAATTACCGGTTAACATATTTACCCAAAAACCAAATGTTAACTGTGAAACGACCATGTCTGCTGTCGGCGGAGGAGTAATCCAGCTACCGTCTCTTTTCTTATAAAGCTGCTCTGATTTCTTTTTAGCTTTGGGGAAACGGTTCATACGGAACCATTCAGAGTTGCCACTATACTTACTTTTAGCCGCATTATGAATGGAGTTCCTTAATGTTACTTCAGTCGCTTGAAGCAAAGGGAAAAAAGCAGTCGCGATTGCCTTATTCCATTGGTATACGCCAATCACTTCCGCATCATTTTTACACGCAAAATAGGTCCTGTACGCATCCAAGCGAGGACTAGACAGTTTCACCTCTAAAGCATCAATAAAACTCTGATCTACTTGCAAACTTAGGAACTCCCAAATATAATTATCAGCGTAAGTCCTAGATACACCCCCTCATGAACACGATTCATGATATGGCTCTAGGGCAGAATTAAAAGGTTATCTGCTTGTAAAGGCGGATCCCTAAAGTTTCAATAAAAAAAGCTGCTTGATAAAGCGGCTTTTTTTATGTTTAAAACTAGCAAACTTAGAATTAAACACTTATTTATCATAACATTACCACACAAATAACCATCCCGTCTAACAAGACATAGTTTAACCAAACAGTCCTTAGCACAAAGAAATCACTCTCTATAAAAATGCGAATAAGTACGATCGTGTAACTTCAAATTTTGGTCTAAGACCAAAAAGTCTCACGTGAGAGACAAATCAGACACTGTCTGATTTGGTCAATACGTACGCCATCCCAAGCATCCCAAAAACTAATAAGCATGGGGAAAAACGCTCATCTGGCATCTCACCAATAAACTCAAAAAGATCAATCAAGTCCCCCCTCCCGAAATCTATGGAATCATAGTCTCCGGAGGGATAGCTGGTTAGCAAAACAAGTTTTACCTAAATTAGGTATTCTGGTCTCCTCCATATCTATAGGGCAGCCTTATTAGCAGAGCCTGAAAGCTGTGCGTTAAGTGCGTATTACGTGAAATCTATACCGAACTGGTGTGATCATGTAACGGCCTGAGATAGAAAGATCGTTTAGAAAAGTAGTCGAATCGACAACATTTCCCTGTAACCCTGAGGTCACACCTTGCCGTTTTTGATACTATCAAAAATCAGAACGGACATGAGACAGACTCCCTAGAGTAGTTAAAAACGTCAATTAAAACGAAATACTCTGATTCCATTGAGCTCTAATGAAGATGCTAAATCCTCATTCATGACGTTAAAAACTATATGTTTTGAGTTTTGATATGCGAGGTCTTTATCGTTCACTATTTCCCAGGCTTTACAAAAATTGCTACGGTGTATCAAATCATGGCATTCCGCTAACTCCGCCCCTTTAGTTAGTTTTTGATTGACTATGGATACTGTTCGCGTTTTCCCACAGCCAGACATACCACAAAAGACAAACCGTAATTCAACATCATCGCCCTGCAAATTCTTTTGTTCTTCAATATATTCTAATACGTCGTTAGCCATACTATGGACAGGGTGCAACCCTTCAAGATCGATTTGAAGAGCTGGGTTGTTATTAAGCTGCATTAACATTTCAATTAAAGCACTTTTGGGATGCCTTCTCCCCGTCTCCAAACTCTTCACTGTATCTAGGCTGATTCCTAATACCTTTGCGAATTCTGTCTGAGTTTCGCCTCGTTGCATACGGACTTGTTTGATTATATTCATTTACATCCAACCATTGGTGTACAAGATTAATTGAACTGTACACCAATGACGAGATTATAGGCAACTACTTTAGCTTTGCGGCTACAAACAATGTGCGTTAAATGCCTCTTATGTTAAATACGCCAGTTTGGCACTAAAAACAGCCATTCCAGCTCCTCAGCAGCCCATAGGCGGCATTTTAGATAGATGATCAAGGCGATATGCTTCCGTTAGCGATTGAAAGTTTGTAACGGTTTTAAGGCGATTTACAGGGCAAAAAATCCGCATGTTCACTTAAAACAAAAAACGCCCTTAGAGGGCGTTTTTTCAAATATAAATGTTACTAGTTTCACCTTTGAGTTCTACGCAACCATTTCTCATAGTACTCAGAGTAATCTTCGTCTCTACCACCAGTTTCTTCTATCCAGTCATCGCACTCTGGGCTTCCATCAAACATATACCCCTTAAATTTACCGACAGAGCCCCCTACATTTCCTACTAGACTCTGAGCTTGAGATGCTTTAATTACTGTCTTAACAGCTGCTTTAGCAGGATTACTTTTGATGTCGTCTATCGCATTATCAATATCGAGCTTAAGACCATCGATAGCAAAGCCAGGTCCAAAGAATACTAAATCACTAAAAAATCCCATACACACTTTCCCTGTTGATAAAATCACGCTAATGAAATAAAGTAACGCTAAACAAACAAATCAACACTAAAAACTTTAATCAACATTATGGGGATTTGCAAATGGAAGTAAGACATAGATATGACTTAGAGAAGAAGTTAGACAAGCTTTATCATCAAGGTTGGGTTGAATTTGAAAAATATGAGCTTTTATCGATCTTTGATAAGCGTCGCCTTAGAAATCAGGTTTTTAAAGACATACTTTCGCTTTGGGATGAGAGATTTCCTAGAGGCAAAGAAGAAGAGCTAGCTGTAATCGAAATAAAATCCGAAGACTCTGCTAGAAGTCCGCATAGCTTCATTCTTGTAAACAAAAAGAACTTACAGTCTCTGTCTGATTTTTTGGGATAGAAACTCAAATAGCTCTTTTCAATTGTTCCCCCTCTTTCTCTCACTAGGAAAAATCTGTAAAGCAGTTTGCCTGATATGAGATTGTGACAAGCGAAGCGCGTCAGTTCTGTAGCGAATGTTC
>NZ_AMZO01000023.1 GCF_000331515.1 Photobacterium marinum | reverse complement strand
GGTCAAATTGTTAAAGAACAATACCGAAGAATGCTGGCTTAAGTTGCCGTGCTCCGTGTCGGTGATGCGGCATTATAGAGACTTAGATCAGCTTAGCAAGGGCTATTTAAAAAAAATCTCAGCCAAACGAACCAACCGAACAAAAACCAACCAAAAGCCACAAATACGCTCAAACAAGAGGCAGTAAATGTGAGATTCTCTTGGTTAACCGCTTCATTATGTATCTAATCCATATAAGAAAGCAGATTGGCAATTTCCAGATACAACAAAGCCCCAACCGAAGTTGAGGCTTTGCTATGGAATATGGTGCCCGAGGGCGGACTTGAACCGCCACTCCCGAAGGAAACGGATTTTGAATCCGTCGTGTCTACCAATTTCACCACTCGGGCAGGTGCTGAGTATTATACGAATATAAGATTGATATACAACAACTTTATCTAACCATTTCTGCTCAGCTCAATCATCATCTCATTTTGCTTTCTGCTGACTGAGCTTTTCCACTTCCTGCTCACGCATTCTGAATTTCTGCAGTTTTCCAGTCACTGTCATAGGAAAACTGTCGACAAAACGAATATAAGCCGGAATTTTGAAATGAGTTAACTGCCCTTGGCAATAAGCACGAAGCTCACTGTCTGTCATTGCTTCTCCGGAATGAAGCTGGATCCAGGCCGCGACCTGTTCACCGTAATACTCATCAGGAACTCCGAACACAGCTACCTGCTGAATTTTGGGGTGAGCAAACAGGAACTCTTCAATTTCACGTGGGTAGATATTTTCCCCGCCACGAATGATCATCTCCTTTATCCGCCCGGTGATCTTCACATACCCATCTGCGTCCATGGTACCCAGATCGCCCGAGTGCAACCAACCGTACTCATCAATTGCATCCCGGGTTCCCAGCTCATTGCCATAATACTCCTGCATTATATGGTAACCGCGAAAGCACACCTCACCGACCACACCTAACGGCACCGTAGCCCCGGTTTTGAGATCAACAATTTTAACTTCCTGGTGCGGCAGGTTTTTTCCGACTGTTTCGGTTCGCCGCTCCAGGCTGTCATCTCGGGAGGTTAAGTGTGTCAACGGTGAGGCCTCTGTTTCCCCATAACCGATCAGGATTTCCCGACAATGCATATCTTTCATCACCCGCATCATCAGCGGCGACGGACAGGGCGCGCCAGCCATAATGCCTGTGCGCAGGGAACTCATGTCGTAGTCGGCAAAGTCAGGGTGTTCCAGCTCGGCAATAAACATGGTCGGCACCCCATGAACTGCGGTGCATTTTTCACTATCAATAGCTTTAAGTACCGCTTTCGGGTCAAAATGTTCCGCCGGGATCACGATGCAAGCACCGACAGAAAAACACAGCAAATTTGCCAGCACCATACCAAAGCAGTGATAAAACGGTACGGGAACACACAGCCTGTCCTGCTCGGTAAAATGCATCGCCTTAGCAGAAAAATAAGCATTATTGAGAATGTTGTGATGGGTCAACACCACGGCTTTCGGGAACCCGGTAGTGCCAGAAGTATATTGAATATTAATAGGCTCGTCACAATCGAGACTGGTCGTCACCGCTTCAAGCGCCTGATCAGATAACGTTTCACCGGCCTTAATTATCTCAGTCCAAAGCGTAAAACCGGGGGCCGGCCTGGCTGTTTTTTCCGGTTCATCCGGATCGTACACCACCACAGCTCGTAAAAAAGGCAACGCCTGATTATTTAGCGGGGAGAGTGGCTCACCGGATTGCAACTCAGGCAACAGTGAGGTAAGCATCGTAATATAATCACTATCACGAAAAGACGGGATCACAAACAGTCCCTGCACTTCAGAACATTGCAGTGCGTATGCTAGCTCCAGCTGACGATAAGCCGGATTGATGTTGACCAACACGACACCAATACGAGCTGTGGCGATTTGCAACAACAGCCACTCCAGGTTATCCGTTGCCCAAACGCCTATCCGCTCTCCTTTCTTAAACCCGAATCCCAGCAACCCTTTCGCCAGTTTTTTTACTTCTTTATCTAATATTCTGTAGGTCAGCCTTCGGTTTTGAGCAATAGCGACCACAGCTTCCTGTTCAGGGTAACGCCTGACGATATCGGCAAAATGCTCAGGAATAGTTTTCCCAAGCAACGGTTCCGTCCCCCCTCGGTGAAAATAGCTTTTTACTGCCCTAGCCATACAAGTTCCCCCACTTTTAACATGAACTCAGAGGAAGTGCGGCGCAGTTGAAAACAACGAATAACGCCGGAAAACCATCGCCTTTTGCAACCGCTCTTTGGCCAACGCTATCGCTGCTTCTCGGGGTGAAATTGATTGTGTTTTTATCCGGTTGAGCACCTCTTCAGTATTTCGCCGAACCTTCTCACCGATAGCATCAAAAGCCGCAGACTGAGTCGCACCGTGATACTCCATTGATGCACAAATAACCCCACCGGCATTGGCGATAAAGTCAGGTAAACACAAGATTCCCTGCTGATGAAGATAAGCTTCGGCTTCTTTGGTGCAGGGAATATTCGCGCCCTGAATCACAGCTCTGGCATTGAGGCGCTGAACATTACCTTCATTAATTACATCCGGACGGGCTGCCGGGATCCAAAGGTCACATTCGAGCTCAATCAGATCATCCGCCGAAATTACTTTTGCATCAGGGTATTCAGTCACTGATTTCCCCTGCGCCTTAAGTTCAATCAGAGCATCAACATCCAAACCATTATCATCGCGAATAGCTCCTCGGGAATCTGCCACACCGACCAAAACAGCCCCTTTATCTATTAAAAAACGACTGGCATGCTTACCGACCGCACCAAAACCCTGCACTACAAACCGGGCCCCTTTGACTGGGAAACCATATTGTTCAGCAACCACATCAACAGCATGGCTCAGCCCCCAGCCAGTTGCTCCTAACTCATCAAGCGGAATGCCTCCCAGCTCGCGAGGCAGACCGACAACTCGCCCGACTTCATCCCGGATCCAGGCCATACACTCTTCATCCATGCCCATGTCAGGGGCAAATATATAACTTTCTTCATTGCGCAGCCCCTGACAGAACGCCCGAACAACTGCCTGCTTTTCCGCTTTCGGCATTTTTGGATCAGCACAAATCACCGCCTTTCCGCCACCGTGAGGCAGTCCGGCAGCCGCATTTTTGAAGGTCATCGCCCGTGCCAGCCGGAAACATTCGTCAATCGTGACATCCGGAGCCATCCGAATTCCTCCGATTGAAGGCCCCATAGCCACATTATCAACAACCAAAACGGCCTTGAGAGAAAGAGAAGGCTCATACAGCTGAATCACCTTAAACGGCCCGAACTCATCTGCATATTTGAAACTTATGTCCATATCCATTCCCGCCAGTGACATTTGCTGTACTTATAAGGTAGCTACAAAAGCATAAAACGGAGGTGCAATATTAGGAATGGCTTGAACAAGGAAAGTATAATGAGGGATTCTGAAAAACTGGGTTTCAGGTACAACAAAGCCCCAACCGAAGTTGAGGCTTTGTCTTTAATCTGGTGCCCGAGGACGGACTTGAACCGTCACTCCCGAAGGAAACGGATTTTGAATCCGTCGTGTATACCAATTTCACCACTCGGGCAGATGCGGCTCATTATACGTATACCGATGAAGGGCGCAAGCCTTTATACGTTAACTCAGCAGTATTTCTGTTTGTTTGGCTTATATTTAGCCAGCAATAGCCGAACAGACGTCTATATTGCTCATAATGCAGTAAAAAATCATCGGTAATAGCGCCGTAGCAGCCGAAAGCTGTTTTTCAGCCACATCCATTTTTGCTGTAATGAATAGTGATGGATCCACACTCGGGAAAATATCCCTTTCCTGCGCCGGATCTCTAACACAGTATCCGTCCCGACATTAATACGTATCACAGGACAAAGTGTCGTCAGCAAAGACAAGGATGCCTGATGATCGATAAAACGTGGCATCCGGGCAATAGAACGGGCAGCCAAAGCCAGAGTGGAAATTTGCGTCAGGGTTAACGTGATCTCATTACCACAGGCTGACAGCTGAACTGACTCCCCATCCACCTCAATATCCATATCACCCGACAACAGCAACTCCATTCTCAGTCTTCCAGATTACGTCCGCGGATGCTGATGCTACCATTGAACTTCCATATTGAGTGCTCCGGCTTATCGCCAGCACCGCTCGGCACACTGACTTCGACATTATTAAAGTCATACGTCAGCTCAGCATGACGTTCAGTCAGCTTGTCATATAGCGCACCAGCCAGATCAGGCCAATTGGTGGTGTTCTTGTTTTCTTCCGCCATGGTTCATCTCCTCATCACAGACAACAAAACAGATTCCTGAACAGATACCGATTCAGGCTTCTGACAATAAAGCATAGCCGCACCGGACTGAATTCTCGGCTTTTATCTGTCTCATTTCCGACAGAGTCGCCATTCACCTTAATTTATGAAGTTGCTACACTGCACCGATGCTGCTCGCTCTATAAATTTTACCAGGTGCTGAAAATGAAGAAGAGAAAACAACAGGACGTTAAACCAGCTAAACAATATCCGGGACTTTTCCGTCGCCTGGGAGCCTGGCTCTATGATTCACTGGTCATTGCTGCGGTTCTAATGCTGGCCGGTGGCGTGGCAATGGCTGTTGCCGCATTAATGCTCTATACCGGACTTCTTGATCTTGGCAACTACCAGGATCTCAGCGCCTATATGACGCAGCATCCGGTTGTAGGTATGCTGTACACTGGCTACCTTGCCCTAGTGATCGTTGGCTTCTTTGCCTATTTTTGGTGTAAAGGAGGCCAGACCCTGGGAATGCGGGCATGGAAACTAAGACTGCAAAACAAAGACGGCTCGAATATCCGCCTGACCCAAGCACTGATCCGCATGGGTTCATCCGCATTCGGACTAGGCAACCTGATTGCGCCGTTCAGTAAAGAAAAACAATCTTTTCAGGATCTGATGGCAGAATGTGAAATGATCGTCCTGCCGAAAGTAAACTGATTCCAAACTAATTGCAGGCCTTGCCCAGATAACAAGTCCAGCCTAAAAATCAGACATAAAAAAGAAGGAGCCCAATGGCTCCTTCTTTTTTTAAAGTATGTTTTACAACTTACGTCTGAGCAGGTAAATCGTGATGAACAGGAATACCAAACTCGGCCCCAGAGCACCAACGATAGGGTGAAGACGATAAACAATGCTCATCGGCCCGAATACTTCGTTTGAAATATAAAAGGCAAAACCGAAAATCACCCCGGACAGCACCCGAGCCCCCATTGTGACCGATCGAAGCGGACCAAATACAAACGACAATGCGAGCAGCATCATTACGGCAATCGACACCGGTTGCAGAGCTTTACGCCAGAATGCGAGCTCATAACGGGACGCATCCTGTTTCGACTCTTTCAGGTAAGTCACGTAATCATAAACACCTGACAGTGCCAGCTCTTCCGGTTTCACCGTTACCACTGCCAGCTTATCGGGCGTCAAAGTTGTCTTCCACGGCAAGGTGCCATATTCAGTATTAGTCTGTTTTACATCAGATATTGCCGTGATAGTCACACCTTCAAGCAACCAGCCATCCTGCTCACTATACTCCGCAGAACTGGCAAACAAGGTATGAGTCAACTTGTCTTGCTCATCAAACTGCCATACATTGACCGCATCAAGATGAGTTTGCTCATGCACCCGACCTATATAGATAAAATCATTACCGTCTTTTGCCCAGACCCCACGCTGAACTGACAGCATATTACCGCCAGATGTCCATAAAGCACGCAGTTCACGCGCAGCTTTCTGGGCTTCCGGCGCGCCCCACTGGCCAAGCACCATCACCACCAGCATCAACGGAACAGCCGTCTTCAGAACGGACAAGCCGATATCCAGCTTGGAAAAGCCAGCCGCCTGCATGACCACCAACTCCGAACTGGAGGCCAGCGTTCCCAGGCCAATCAAAGCCCCAAGCAATACCGCCATCGGGAAAAACATTTCAATATCACGGGGCATACTTAGCAAAACAAATGCCAGCGCCTTCCACAAATCGTATGTCCCTTCGCCGACCTTACGCAGCTGCTCAACATATTTTATGATTGCCGACAACCCGACAAGGGTAGACAACGTCAGCGTTGTAGTCGCAATAATCGTTCGGCCAATGTACAAATCCAGAATCTTAAACATTTAGCCGCGTCTCCGTAATTTCTCTCTTAATTGCCTTACCGGCATAGAATCCCAGGAATTCAAACCAACAGCCACCAGGAACACCATCAGGTTAATCGACCACAAACCAATAGAAGGATGCAAATTGCCATCTTCAATCGCCGATTTGCCTGCACTGATAGACAGGAAATAGGCTAAGTAAATCAAAATCGCCGGAAACAGTTTCGCAAAACGTCCCTGACGCGGATTTACTGCCGATAGCGGCACTACGACCATAGTCAGCAAAGGAATACACAGGAACAATGACACTCGCCACTGGAATTCAGCCTTGGCTGCAGCTTCCGGACGCTTCATCAACTCCAGTGTCGACAGGGCATCCCAGTCGAGGCTCTTCTCACGTACAGCCCGCTGGCCAATCAAGGCCTGATAATCTTCAAACTCGGTAATAGAATAATCCAAGCGGGTCGGGATCCCTTCATAACGGGTACCGCTCTTCAAATCAAGGATCTGGCGACCATCTTCAAGTTCACTAACATAACCACGATCTGACACCATCACACTAGGACGCAGGGCATCCCTAGCTGTCACCTGAGCAACAAACACCTTATGTAAACGGGTACCACTTTCAGTAATGTCATTAACAAATACGACACCTTTACCGTCCGGCGCTGCCTGGAACTGACCTTTAACCAGCAACTCGAGGCCAGAGTCTGCCTCAACTTGTTCCATGACCCGGGTTTCCTGCTCCACACTCCACGGGGCTAACCATAGAGAGTTAAAAGCCGCGAATGAACCTGTGATCACCGCCAGCCACAATGCAGCCTGAATCAAGAACTTATTACCGATACCAGTCGCATTCATCACAGTGATTTCACTTTCAGCGTACAAACGCCCGAAAGTTAACAAAATCCCGATGTATAGACTCAGAGGCAACATCAATAATGCCATTGACGGCAGGTACAGCCCCATCAAGGTCAGGATCAGATCACTTGGGATCGAACCTTCAGTAGCTGAGGCCAGAATACGAATGAACTTCTGGCTGATAAAGACAAGAAAAAGCACAAAAAGTACCGCGAATTGGCTCTTTAATGTCTCACGCGTCAAATACCGAACAATAATCACGCTTTAAATACCCATAGAAAACTTGTTTTTTTGCTGGAATCACTATAATTTTTCGGTTAATCAGTTATTTTTTAATCTTTCGGCTAATTGTTAACCTGCACTTTAAATCCTATACCGAAACAGCGGTCCAGCAAGTAAGTGCGGTATTATCCAACATTTAGCTTTAATTGTCTTTATAGGATGTAGGAGTACGCATGGAGTTCAGTGTAAAAAGTGGTAGCCCCGAGAAACAGCGCAGTGCCTGTATCGTCGTCGGCGTCTTCGAACCACGTCGCCTCTCTCCAATTGCCGAACAACTCGACAAGATTAGCGATGGCTATATCAGTTCCCTACTGCGCCGCGGTGACCTAGAAGGTAAACCGGGCCAGATGCTACTGCTTCACCATGTGCCAAACGTATTATCAGAACGTGTTCTTCTGGTTGGCTGTGGCAAAGAGCGTGAACTGGACGAACGTCAATATAAGCAAATCATCAGGAAGACTATCAGCACCCTGAATGAAACAGGTTCAATGGAAGCCGTCTGCTTCCTAACTGAACTACATGTTAAAGGCCGCGACACTTACTGGAAAGTACGCCAGGCAGTCGAAACGACCAAAGACAGCCTGTATACATTCAATCAGTTCAAGAGCAATAAGCCGGAAACCCGTCGCCCGCTGCGCAAGCTGGTCTTCAATGTACCGACTCGCCGTGAACTGTCTCTGGGTGAGCGCGCGATCACTCATGGTCTGGCTGTCGCATCAGGCGTTAAAGCAGGTAAAGACCTGGGTAATATGCCACCAAACGTTGCTAACCCGGCGTACCTGGCTTCTCAGGCCCGCCGCCTGGCTGACGATTTCGACACTATCACCACCAAGATCATCGGCGAGCAGGAAATGCAGGAACTGGGCATGACCTCTTACCTTGCCGTTGGCCAGGGCTCGAAAAACGAAGCCATGATGTCGGTGATGGAATATAAAGGTAATCCTGATCCGGAAGCCAAGCCAATTGTACTGGTTGGTAAGGGCCTGACATTCGATTCAGGCGGCCTGTCTATCAAGCCATCGGCTAAGATGGATGAGATGAAGTATGACATGTGCGGTGCAGCAACGGTATTCGGTGCAATGAAGGCACTGGCTAAGCTGAACCTGCCTATTAATGTTGTCGGTGTTCTGGCAGGCTGTGAGAATATGCCTGGCGGCGGTGCTTATCGTCCGGGTGATATCCTGACAACCATGTCCGGCCAGACAGTTGAAGTGCTTAACACTGATGCCGAAGGTCGTCTGGTTCTTTGTGATGCTCTGACTTATGTTGAGCGTTTCGAGCCGGAATGTGTTGTTGACGTGGCAACCCTGACCGGTGCCTGCGTAATGGCACTGGGTAACCACATCAGCGGCCTGATTGCTAACCACAATCCGCTGGCACATGAACTCGTCAACGCATCAGAACAAGCCGGTGACCGCGCATGGCGCCTGCCGATGACAGATGAATATCAGGAACAGCTTCACAGCCCGTTTGCTGATATTGCGAACCTGGGTACACCGGGTGCCGGCACAATTACTGCTGGTTGCTTCTTGTCCCGCTTTGCTAAGAAATACAACTGGGCGCACCTGGACATCGCAGGTACAGCCTGGGTCGGCGGCAAGGATAAGAGTGCGACAGGCCGTCCTGTCCCGCTGCTGGTCCAATTTTTGCTGAACCGAGCCGGCCAAGAGAACGTCGAATAAGACGAAACACTAAAGAGGGCCGGATGGCCCTCTTATCATATAGATAGAGACCCCACTGATGACTCATGCTACTTTTTATATTATCGATGAGAAGCATATTGAGGCTGATAATGACTATCTGCTTCATTTTGCCTGTCATCAGGCAGCAATGAGTTACAGGCAAGGCAGCAAAGTATACCTACTGGCTGAGAGCAAAGTTCAGGCAGAACAAATAGATGAATACCTTTGGCAGCAGGAACCCGACAACTTCGTGCCGCACAACCTTATCGGTGAAGGCCCCCGCGGGGGAGCGCCGGTCGAGGTGGGCTGGCCGGGTTTAAGGCACAGCGGCCACCGGGGGGTATTGATAAATTTGAGCCATGAGGCACCAAATTTTGCCGTAACCTTCTCACAAGTGGTAGACTTCGTTCCTTGCGACGAAAAACTCAAGCAGCAGGCACGAGAACGCTACAAGGCCTATCGCCTTGCCGGCATTCAGTTACAAACCGCCGCTGCCCCTGAGACGCCCTAATTCCACATAGATCCTTCTAAGAGCGCTATGGAAAAGACATACAACCCACAATCAATTGAGCAAGCGCTGTATCAGCGCTGGGAAGAGGCTGGTTACTTCAAGCCTCACGGTGACACAACTAAAGATGCTTACAGCATCATGATCCCGCCACCAAACGTCACTGGTAGCCTTCACATGGGCCACGCGTTCCAGGATACCATCATGGATACCCTGATCCGCTGTGAGCGTATGAAAGGCAAAAACACCCTATGGCAAGTCGGTACCGACCACGCAGGTATCGCAACCCAAATGGTTGTGGAGCGCAAGATTGCAGCAGAAGAAGGCAAAACCAAGCACGACTACGGCCGTGATGCCTTCATCGACAAAATCTGGGAATGGAAAGGTGAGTCCGGCGGCACTATCACTAAGCAGCTTCGTCGCCTTGGTGCCTCAGTAGACTGGGATCGTGAGCGCTTCACGATGGACGACGGCCTGTCAAATGCCGTTCAGGAAGTCTTCGTTCGCCTGTATGAAGAAGACCTGATCTACCGTGGCAAACGCCTGGTTAACTGGGATCCGAAACTGCACACTGCAATTTCTGACCTGGAAGTAGAAAACAAAGACAAGAAAGGCCACATGTGGCACTTCCGCTACCCGCTGGCGGACGGTGTTAAAACCGCAGAAGGCAAAGACTACATCGTAGTTGCAACAACCCGTCCTGAAACTATGCTGGGCGATACCGGTGTTGCTGTAAACCCTGAAGATCCACGTTACAAAGATCTGATCGGTAAAGAAATCCTTCTACCTATCGTTGATCGTCGCATCCCAATCGTGGGCGACGAGCACGCAGACATGGAAAAAGGTACAGGTTGTGTGAAGATCACGCCTGCTCACGACTTCAACGACTACGAAGTTGGTAAGCGTCACAGCCTGCCAATGATCAACATCCTGACTTTCAATGCTGACATCCGTGACAGCGCTGAAGTCTTCACCACTAACGGTGAACCAAGCGATGTATACGGCACAGAGCTACCGGCTAAATACCATGGCATGGAGCGTTTCGCTGCACGTAAAGCGATCGTGGCAGAGTTCGAAGAACTTGGCCTTCTTGACGAAATCAAAGATCACGACCTAACCGTACCTTACGGCGACCGTGGTGGCGTTGTTATCGAACCAATGCTGACTGACCAGTGGTATGTACGAGCTGCACCTCTTGCAGAAACCGCAACCAAAGCAGTTGAAGACGGCGAGATCCAATTCGTACCTAAGCAGTACGAGAACATGTACTTCTCTTGGATGCGCGACATCCAGGACTGGTGTATCTCTCGTCAGCTATGGTGGGGTCACCGTATCCCTGCATGGTACGACAACGACGGCAATGTGTACGTAGGTCGCACTGAAGAAGAAGTTCGCGAGAAAAACAACCTGGCACCGGTAGTTGTTCTTCGCCAGGATGACGACGTACTGGATACCTGGTTCTCTTCTGCACTATGGACATTCGGTACTCAAGGCTGGCCTGAGCAGACAGAAGATCTGAAGACATTCCACCCTTCAGATGTACTGGTTACTGGCTTTGACATCATCTTCTTCTGGGTTGCCCGCATGATCATGATGACCATGCACTTCTGTAAAGATGAAAATGGCAAGCCGCAGGTTCCATTCAAAACTGTTTACGTTACGGGTCTTATCCGTGACGAGAACGGCGACAAGATGTCGAAATCTAAAGGTAACGTTATCGATCCAATCGACATGATCGACGGTATCGGCCTTGAAGAATTAGTTGAAAAGCGTTGTGGCAACATGATGCAGCCTCAGCTGGCAGCGAAAATCGAGAAGCAAACTCGTAAAACTTTTGAAAACGGTATCGAAGCTTACGGTACTGACGCCCTGCGTTTCACCCTGGCGGCCATGGCATCTACCGGCCGTGACATCAACTGGGACATGAAGCGCCTGGAAGGTTACCGTAACTTCTGTAACAAGCTATGGAACGCAAGCCGTTACGTGCTGATGAATACAGAAGAAAAAGATTGCGGCATGAACGGCGGTGAGATGGAATTCTCACTGGCTGACAAGTGGATCGAATCTCAGTTCGAGCTGGCGGCGAAAGATTTCAACGCCCATATCGAAAACTTCCGCCTAGATATGGCGGCAGGCACGATTTACGAGTTCATCTGGAACCAGTTCTGTGACTGGTACCTAGAACTAACCAAGCCCGTTCTGTGGAAAGGTACCGAAGCACAGCAACGTGCAACTCGCCATACGCTAATCACCGTGCTTGAGAAGACGCTACGTCTGGCTCACCCAGTTCTACCTTACATCACAGAATCTATCTGGCAGAGCGTGAAACCTCTGGTAGATGGTGTTGAAGGTGAAACTATCATGACTCAGGCTCTGCCTCAGTTTAACGAAGCTAACTTCGATGAAGCCGTCGTTGCTGACATTGAGTGGGTGAAGGCATTCATCACCAGCATCCGTAACCTGCGTGCCGAGTACGACATCGCACCAAGCAAGCCACTTGACGTGATGCTGAAAGCCGCTGACGCAACAGATGCAGCCCGCATTGAAGCTAACCTAACTGTACTGACATCTCTGGCGAAACTGGAAGGTATTAAAGTACTGGCTGACGGCGAAGAGACACCAGCATGTGCAACGGCACTGGTTGGCAAGTCTGAGCTGATGATCCCAATGGCCGGTCTTATCGACAAAGACGCAGAGCTTGCTCGCCTTGCAGGTGAAGTGAAGAAAACCCAAGGTGAAATCAAGCGTATCGAAGGCAAACTAGGTAACGAAGGTTTTGTTGCGAAAGCACCTGAAGCCGTTGTTGCTAAAGAGCGTGAGAAGCTTGAAGGCTACAAAGAAACTCTGGCTAAGCTGGAAGAGCAGAAAGCAACAATCGCTGCACTGTAACTCGGCCTGAGTCTTAAGTCATAAGAAGCCACCGTGAAAACGGTGGCTTTTTTTATTTCTCTGTCCCGTCCTGAGGCGGTTAATACCCACGCTTGACATGGTTGCGATACGCAATTAAATTTAGTTGCAAACCACAACAAAATAAACTCAGCAAACAGGATCTCGCACTATGGATGCAACAACACTTCGTCACCTATCCCGTCAGCTTGTCAGGCAACTCGGTATGCTGGATAACCAATGTGGCTGCATGGAGCTCACTCCGGTGCAAGCCCACACGTTAATTGAGCTGGAAGATACGCCGGTTACGGTTAATGAAATGGCTCTACGTCTCCGTGTTGATAAATCCAATGCCAGCCGCCATTTAGCCGTTCTACTCAATCAGGGACTGGTTGCTTCGACACCTAATCCGGAAGACAAACGCAGCCAGCTCTTTCAGCTCACACAAAACGGCAAAGACAAACTGGAAGCCCTACACCAACAACTCAATAACCAGGTCGATACCTTTCTGGAGCAGATGGATCTGGATGAAATCGTTCAACTGGAACAGAGTATCAAGCGTTACACCAAGGCGATCCGGGCAGCTTCTAATCAGCAGGGCTATACTATCCGCCCGTTAACTCCGCTTGATAATGCCTCAGTTGCTGCTGTGGTACGCCGTGTTTCTGGAGAGTACGGCCTGACCGCTGATAAAGGTTATGGCGTCGCGGATCCGACGCTAGATAGTATGAGTGAGGTGTATCAGGGTGACGGCAGCAGTTATTGGGTAGTCGAGCACAACAATCGGATCCTGGGCGGCGGCGGAATTGCACCACTGGCAGGGGAAGACAGCATTTGTGAGTTACAGAAAATGTATTTCCTGCCGGAGCTTCGGGGTCACGGTCTGGCAAGAAAACTGGCAGTGAAAGCCCTGACTTTTGCCCGCGAGCAAGGCTATAAGGGCTGCTACCTCGAAACCACAGCCAACCTGACCGAAGCCATTGCGCTTTATGAATCACTTGGATTTGTCAGGATTTCCAACGCGATGGGCAATACCGGCCATGATGCCTGTGAAGTCAGAATGCTGAAAACCTTCTGAAATTAACTCATCAGGTATAAAAGATACCTGCGGACATAAAAAAAGCTGGCCAACGGCCAGCTTTCAATTTTTTAAGACGCAGCATTAAAAGCTCAAGCTTATTCTTCGTCTTCGAACTCGTCTTCTTCGTCTTCACCAGATTCGAAGTAAGTGCCCCAACCGTCGTAATCGATATTGTGTTTTTCAGCCAGCTGAATCAGCTTATCAGCCTGCTCGTCGATAAGATCAGCATTCAGTGCAGACTCCATCACAGCATCAAAACAAACGATTTTGCCACCACCGTCTTCCGGTGCCAGTTCCAGCTCTTCAGCTTCCTGTACTTCAAAGCCCATTTTAAACGCTTCAACTGCAGCGCCTTCCAGTTCTTCAAAAGTATCAGCCGAGAAGTGGTGTTCGATGGTATAAAGCGCATCCGGATCGCTGCCGTCTTCCAGCAAAGCCGCAATAATTTCGCGGGTCTCTTCCTTCTGCTCTTCAATCAGTTCTGCATAGGACATGGGGTAACTCCACCTGTGGAATAAATTTTCCCGCAAATATCGCACGGATCGGGCCTAATTACCATGCTCCGATTTAAAATTGACCCAAATCAAAATATGCGTCGATTTTATTCGTCAGAGCCCAGCGCATAAAACTGAATAATATTCCCAAATATGCGTCTCGCCTGAATGAAACCGTTTGCGACTTTTGGCTGAAAAAGCGCATAACAAAACAGAGATGACCAACCAACAATTTGCTTTTGCACCGATATCTAAGGCGTTGGGGCATCTGGCTTGCCGTAACTATGCATAAAGCCAGTAAGCATGGTTTATCGACAAAAGCATATTCATCCATTAATTTGTGAAAAATACCCTCGATGCTCAATTGAATGAATGTTTTGCTGCATAATTGACCAACAAAAGTGTGAACGAAACCAAAGTCAAACCGTCCCCTTCAGCATAAAATTCACCTGCAAAACAAAAACAGACTCGCGGCAAAGACTGCAGAGCTTTTATATTTTTACGAGAGATACGATCATGAGTAAGTTCCATTCCGGCAAAGAGCCTGGTCGCCGAAGGCGCACCCTGGCACGCCGCCCCAGAGGAGCACTCATTTACCAGACCTGTACCAACGGTGACACCAGTCAAAGCGATGTATTGACCGTGTATCACCGCCACAGGCCGGGTAATAACGAGTGCTTAAGCCGAGCACCAGACCCACACACTCTTTAGCGACTATGTCTTGCCTGAGCACATCTCAGGGCATGGACAAGCCAAAGCGTACTTAGCAACAGTTATCGCTGATTACTAACGCAAATATCGCTGAATTTCATTTCACTGAACGCATTGTTCAGGGAGCACCGTCATGCCAAATAAAAGTATTTGGCTCACAGTAATAAGCCCTTTGAACTGACAACAGTCATAGAGGCAAGGAGACAACAATGACGACGCAAACAGCTAACAAAGAAGAAAAAGGCGGCTTCTTTGCCAATTTTAAATTCCCTTCCGCTTACACCATTCTGTTCGGACTGATTGCCGTTGTGGCAATGCTGACCTGGATTGTTCCGGCCGGTCAGTACGAACGTGTTATGAACGAAGACCTAGGTAAAGAGGTACCGGTAACAGGTACTTACCATGCTGTAGAAAGCAACCCACAGGGCGTGGTTGATGTTCTTCTGGCGCCAATTGACGGCTTCTATGATCACAACTCTTATGAAGCGGCGGCAATTGACGTTTCACTATTCATTCTGGTGATCGGTGGCTTCCTTGGCCTGGTAACTAAAACCGGTGCAATTGATGCAGGTATCGAAAGGGTAACTGCTCGCCTGCAAGGCAAAGAAGAGTTGATGATCCCAATTCTGATGGCTCTGTTTGCTGCTGGCGGTACTATCTACGGTATGGCTGAAGAATCACTGCCATTCTATACCCTGCTGGTTCCAGTAATGATGGCTGCACGCTTCGACCCGGTTGTAGCAGCAGCAACAGTACTGCTGGGTGCTGGTATCGGTACTCTGGGTTCAACTATCAACCCGTTTGCAACTGTAATCGCGGCTAACGCTGCTGGTATCCCGTTCACTGACGGTATCATGCTTCGTGTTGCTATGCTGGTTATCGGCTGGGTTATCTGTGTTGGCTACGTAATGCGCTATGCAAAAATGGTTCGTGCCGACAAGAGCAAGTCTATCGTTTTTGACAAGTACGAAGAAAACAAAGCGCACTTCCTGGGCAACCAGAGTGGCGAACTACTGGAGTTCACAACAACTCGTAAAGTTATCCTGGCTATCTTCGCAGCATCATTCGGTATCATGATTTACGGTGTATCTGTAGCAGGTTGGTGGATGGCTGAAATTTCAGCAATGTTCCTGGCTTCTACTATCATCATCGGCCTGATTGCCCGCATGAGCGAAGAAGAGTTCACTTCAAGCTTCATCGACGGCGCTCGTGACCTTCTGGGTGTTGCACTAATCATCGGTATCGCGCGTGGTATCGTAGTAGTGATGGACCGCGGTATGATCACCGACACCATCCTGAACTCTGCAGAACACGCTGTAACTGGCCTGTCTTCAGTAGTGTTCATCAACGTAATGTACTGGCTTGAAATCCTGCTGTCATTCTTGGTGCCTTCATCTTCTGGTCTGGCTGTACTGACTATGCCAATCATGGCACCACTGGCTGACTTTGCTGGCGTAGGTCGAGACCTAGTTGTAACTGCTTACCAGTCTGCTTCAGGTATCGTGAACCTGATGACTCCAACCTCAGCGGTTGTTATGGGTGGTCTGGCAATTGCCCGTGTACCTTATGTTCGCTGGGTGAAGTGGGTTGCTCCTCTGCTGGGTATCCTGACTGTACTAATCATGGCTATGCTAAGTGTTGGTGCAATGCTGTAATTGCCCACCACATACCTACCTTGAAAAACCGCCTTCGGGCGGTTTTTTCTTATTCGCTGCAACTAACCCCGATCAAGTGCGAAAAACCAGTCAAATACCAATATCCCATTCACCTGCCATCATGAATATTTCCAAAGCCAATCATCGTACCTAAGCCTGTTCTGCTCTTTTGAGCGATTCAAAGACAAAAGCAGATAAACATAATAGTGTTAAAACTACTGCCCCAAGCGGGCTACCACACAGCATGCAAACAATGATTCGCGACTTAAGTACTTTTTTGCCTGCGCTATCGGATGCTATTACAAACTTGACTCGCTCCCTTAAAACCTAAAACAAGTCTTATACCGTCAACTCATCATAGCGTTATCTCATAATAAATAAGTGAGTAAATATAAACGCCAACCTAATATCACCTATCTGACTTCAGTTTATTATTAGTGAAGAGAGTAAAATAACTTTTAAAAATTAAATTTTTACCACAACAAAGTTAAATTAAAATTAATTATAAAAAGCACCCAATTCATTCCCCACACTCAACAAACAAATAAACACCAAACCAATTAACCAACTTAACAACACTAATTACCGTCCTAAAAATGCCATTATCAAGAGAATAAAAACTCTAAAACTCTTTTGTATGAAAACTACAAAACGGATATTCATCAAATTAAAAGGAAAAATATTTGTTACCAGATACGTAACAAATGGCATTTATTTAAATAGACAACCGAATAAACTGCATAAGATCGGTGTATTCACTACTCTCTCACTTGAAATAAAACTGCATAAACTTCCCACAAAAAACACAAAAACATTTAAATACAAAAGGTTACAAAGAAAAACCCAGTGCATAAATCATAAATGCTACATAAAAAATCACGCGTGAAAACAAGCTACAAATGCATGGATTATGTTAATAAAAACGACACTTTACGTTGCTATATTAATAATTAAAGTGTGACAAAAGTCTAAGACTCCAATTAACGAAAGAGTAGAATGAATTACAGAAACGAGGCGGAAGGATTAATAATTAATTTAATACCTCCGCAAAAAATAAATAAGCCAGCGAATTAACGCTGGCATCAAATAGAGAGATACGATCATGAGTAAGTTCTATGTAGGTTCTGAAATTGGCCAACTACGCCGCGTTCTTCTTCATCGTCCAGAGCGAGCTCTAACTCACCTAACACCTTCTAACTGTCACGACCTGCTATTTGATGACGTTCTATCTGTAGAACGCGCAGGCGAAGAGCACGATATCTTTGCAAATACTCTTCGTGAACAAGGTGTTGAAGTATTCCTTCTTCGTGACATGCTAGCTGAAACTCTGGCTGTGCCAGAAGCAAAAGAATGGTTGCTAAACACTCAGGTGTCTGACCACCGTTTCGGTCCAGCATTCGCTAACGATGTACGCTGCTTCCTAGCTGACATGCCAAACCAAGAACTAGCTTCTATCCTTCTTGGCGGCCTAAGCTACGCAGAACTACCAATCCAGTCTTCTTCAATGATGCAGGGCATGCACGCTCCAACAGATTTCATCATTGAACCACTACCAAACCACCTGTTCACCCGCGACACTTCTTGCTGGGTTTACGGCGGTGTTTCTATCAACCCAATGGCAAAACCTGCACGTCAGCGTGAAACAAACCATGTTCGTGCTATCTACCGTTGGCACCCAACCTTCGCAGGCCAGGACTTCATTAAGTACTTCGGCGACGAAGAGAAAATCTACGACAACTCAACTATCGAAGGCGGCGACGTACTAGTAATCGGTAAGGGCTCTGTTCTAATCGGTATGTCTGAGCGTACAACTCCACAAGGTGTTGAGCAGCTAGCATCTAGCCTATTCAAGCACGGTGAAGCTAAACAAGTTATCGCAATGGAACTTCCTAAGCACCGCTCTTGCATGCACCTAGATACAGTAATGACTCACATGCGTGAAGATACCTTCTCTGTTTACCCAGAAGTTATCCGTAAAGACGTTAAGTGCTGGAGCCTAACTGGCGACGAATCTGGCGCAGTAAACGTGAAGGAAGAAGGCTACTTCGTAACTGCAATCGAGAAAGCTCTTGGTGTTGATAAGCTGAACCTTATCACTACTGGCGGTGACAGCTTCGAAGCAGAACGTGAACAGTGGAACGATGCAAACAACGTATTGACTGTTAAACCAGGTGTGGTTGTTGGTTACGAGCGTAACGTATACACCAACGAGAAATACGACAAAGCAGGTATCACAGTTCTGCCAATCCCAGGTGACGAACTTGGCCGTGGCCGCGGTGGCGCACGCTGCATGAGCTGCCCAATCGAACGTGACGGCATCTAATCCCCCGGGAAACTAAGCAAGACGCAAAATAATATGGCCGGTATCTAAGAATACCGGCCAACAGAAACACCAAGAGAGACGATCCTATGACTAAGCAAACTGTTGTTGTTGCACTAGGCGGTAACGCACTTCTACGTCGCGGCGAGCCACTAGAAGCAGATATTCAGCGCCAGAACATTGCTACTGCAGCAAAAACCATCGCAGATATCGCGAAAGAATATAACGTAGTGCTGGTTCACGGTAACGGCCCACAAGTTGGCCTGCTAGCACTTCAAGGTCTGGAATACAAAAAAGTTAGTCCATACCCACTAGACGTACTGGGTTCAGAAACCCAAGGCATGATCGGCTACATGCTGATGCAGGAACTGAAGAACCTGCTGCCTGAACAACACATCTCTTGCATGCTTACGCAAATGACCGTGGATCCAAACGACCCAGCATTTGCAGACCCAACTAAGCCAATCGGTCCTGTTTACGAAGAAGCAGAAGCACGCGAAATGGCTGAAAAATACCACTGGACTGTTAAGCCTGACGGCCAGTACTTCCGTCGCGTAGTACCAAGCCCACTGCCAACTGGCATCGTTGAAGACGACGCAATCTCAGCACTGATCAACCAGCAGCACCTGGTGATCTGTACTGGTGGTGGCGGTATCCCAGTTAAGAAAGAAAACGGCAAGCTAGTCGGTGTTGAAGCAGTAATCGACAAAGACATGTCAGCAGCATTCCTGGCTAAACAGCTGAATGCAGACGCACTGCTAATCCTGACTGACGCAGATGCAGTTTACCTGGACTGGGGTAAACCAACTCAGAAAGCGCTGCGCAGCACAACACCAACAGAACTGGCTCAATACACTTTCGACGCAGGTTCTATGGGTCCGAAAATCGATGCTTCTTGCGAGTTCGTTAAACAAGGCGGCAAGCTGGTAGGTATCGGTGCCCTTCAAGATGGTCTAAACATCCTGAAAGGTGAAGCGGGCACAAATATTATTGCAGAATAACAGAATAGTTATTCACAAAAACATCATAATACGATAAACAATAGACAATACAGGCCGGCCCAGTTCCACATCATCTAAACAGGAATTGCCGTCGGCCAGAGAGATACAGATTCTTAAGAGGATATCATCATGGCTTTCAATCTTCGCAACCGTAACTTCCTAAAACTTCTAGACTTCACTCCTCGTGAAATTCAGCACATGCTAGACCTGTCTGCAGAACTGAAAAAAGCGAAGTACAACGGTTACGAGCAGCCTCGCCTAACAGGCAAGAACATTGCTCTGATCTTCGAAAAAACTTCAACTCGTACTCGCTGTGCATTTGAAGTTGCAGCATACGACCAGGGCGCTAAAGTTTCTTACCTTGGCCCAACAGGCTCTCAAATCGGCCACAAAGAATCTATGAAAGATACTGCACGTGTTCTTGGTCGCATGTATGACGGCATCGAATACCGCGGTTTCGGTCAGGAAATCGTTGAAGAGCTAGGCGCATACGCTGGTGTACCAGTATGGAACGGCCTAACTGACGAATTCCACCCAACTCAAATCCTGGCTGACTTCCTGACTATGATGGAACACGGTCGCGGCAAGCAACTACACGAAATGAAGTTTGCTTACCTAGGTGACGCTCGCAACAACATGGGTAACTCTCTAATGGTTGGTGCTGCGAAGATGGGTATGGATATCCGCCTTGTTGCTCCTAAAGCATACTGGCCTGAAGAAGCTCTAGTTGCTCAGTGCCGTGAAATCGCTGAAGAAACTGGTGCGAAAATCACTCTAACTGAAGACGTACAAGAAGGCGTTAAAGATTGTGATTTCCTATACACTGACGTATGGGTATCTATGGGTGAAGCGAAAGAAGCATGGGCTGAGCGTATCAACCTAATGCTGCCTTACCAAGTAAACATGGACATGATTAAAGCAACTGGCAACCCACATGTGAAATTCATGCACTGCCTACCTGCTTTCCACGGTGAAGACACAACTGTAGGTAAAGAACTGGCTCAAGAATACCCAATGCTGAAAGACGGCGTTGAAGTAACAGACGAAGTGGTTGAATCTAAGCACTCAATCGTATTCGACGAAGCTGAAAACCGTATGCACACCATCAAAGCTGTAATGGTTGCTACTCTGGGTCAGTAATCAACTCTCTTGGGCGTTCTTAACTCCCATAATCAATACCGGCCTTCGGGCCGGTATTTTTATTTCCACTTACTCTGTTTTTCATATCAAATCTCTTCCTTATAGCCCATCGATCTTTTGAAATTATTCACCACTACTTTTTACCTCAACATTAAAAAACCAACCAAAAACAAATAAATTCAAGCACTTAATGACAAAACCAAAGAGCAACTCACTTAATATCGATATGCATAAAATCCCACAAAATGAATAGTTAACGCAAACGCTTGCGCTCTCAAAAAATGGGCGTATAATCCTTCGCAATTTGTCTAGAGAGAGATAAAAAATGAGCCCTGTTGTTAATCACAACTTGATTCACTACCGCCGAAATTCGGCGTTGGCGCCATTTTTTGTTTTTTCTGTTTTTCATAAAAGAGCCTCCTTTTTCAAGGGGGCTTTTTTTTGTCTGTCATTTGCCCAATCCGGCAAGCAGGCAAACGTCATTCATCATAGTGATATATAGAGGGAAGAGAAGCCATGGCGAATTCGCTGTTTCAAAAGCACATCATTTCCATCCCGGAACTTAACCGAAATGAGCTGGAACTAATTGTTGAAACTGCAGGCAAGCTAAAAGCCGAGCCAAACCCGGAGCTACTGAAAAACAAGGTTGTTGCAAGCTGCTTCTTCGAGCCATCAACCCGTACCCGTCTTTCTTTTGAAACCGCTGTCCAGCGCCTGGGCGGCACTGTTATCGGTTTTGATAACGGCGGCAATACATCACTGGCGAAGAAAGGCGAAACACTGGCTGACTCAGTACAGGTCATTTCTTCGTACGTCGATGCCTTCGTAATGCGCCACCCGCAGGAAGGTGCAGCACGTTTAGCTTCGGAATTTTCCAACGGTGTTCCGGTAGTCAATGGCGGTGACGGTGCTAACCAGCACCCTACCCAAACTCTGCTGGACCTGTTCTCAATCTACGAAACTCAGGGCCGCCTGGATAACCTGAACGTCGCTTTCGTCGGTGACCTGAAATACGGCCGTACTGTTCACTCCCTGACTCAGGCCCTGGCGAAGTTCAACAACGTTAACTTCTTCTTCATTGCCCCTGAAGTACTGGCAATGCCTGACTACATTTGCGAAGAGCTGGACGATGCCGGTATCAGCTACAGCCTGCACACCACCATCGAGGAAGTTGTTCCTGAGCTGGATATCCTGTACATGACCCGTGTTCAGAAAGAGCGCTTTGACGAGTCTGAGTACGCCCACATGAAAGCAGCCTACATCCTGACTGCCGACATGCTGAAAGAAGCCCGTGACAACCTGAAAGTACTGCATCCGCTGCCACGTGTTGATGAAATCACCGTCGATGTCGACAAAACGAAGCACGCCTACTACTTCCAGCAGGCGGAAAACGGTGTTTACGCACGTGAAGCCCTACTGGCACTTGTACTGAACGAACAACTTTAATCACAGGAGATAACAGCAATGGCGAAAGAAACTCAACTGCAGGTAGAAGCGATCAAAAACGGCTCTGTTATCGACCACATCCCGGCTCACATCGGTATCAAAATCCTGAAGCTGTTCAAGATGCACAAAACCAACGAGCGTGTGACTATCGGTTTAAACTTGCCATCATCGGCGCTGGGCTGCAAAGATCTGATCAAGATTGAAAACACCTTCCTGACCGAAGAGCAGGCAAACCAACTGGCTCTGTACGCACCGAATGCGACAGTAAACCAGATTGAAAACTACGAAGTGGCAAAGAAATTGACTCTGTCTCTGCCAGAACAAATCGACGCCATCTTCAAGTGTCCGAACAGCAACTGTATCTCTCACGGTGAGCCGGTAGAAAGCAGCTTCACGGTTCAGATCAAGAAAGAAGAAGTTCGCCTGAAATGTAAGTACTGCGAAAAAGTGTTCTCACGCGAAATCGTTACTGAGCACAAATAATCTCAGGCATATAACTTACTGCCTTGAAAACAAGACCGCCGACTCAATTTTGAGTCGGCTTTTTTATTCTCATTTGTAAAACGACCTCCCCTTACTGCGACTTCTACCTTTGAACAATCACATAACCAAAGCTCACAGGTCGTCTCGTCACTGTGACATGATTTTCAAAGGAGCGTGGCATGACAATTCCCCTACATTTTCGTTGCCTTTCTTTCAGCCGGGCTCGAAATCTGTTTTTTATTGTTCTTGCCACTCTCACCATTTCAGGATGTATCCTAAGCAACGGCCCTATCAGTGATACCGGAAAACATCATGCCAACCAGATGGTCATGGTCGGTGTACCTATTCTGCTGGGAGGCTTTGGCTCTGCAGTTCCAATCAATAAAGACTATATGGTGACGGCCAAACACGTTGCCCAGTTGTCCTGGGATATTGATGTCATCCATCACCCTTACTGTGATCTGTCCCTGATCCGGCGACATTCAGATACCTTACCGATCTGGGGACTCATTTATCCCGGACAGCCTGTCTCTCACCACGGCCATTCACTTGTAGGTAACAGCATTAAAGGTGAAGGCAATTACCTGCAGGATGTGATTGATACCAATACCGACTGCCTTTATTCACTCAGTGATGCCCCGGTTATGTCAGGCATGAGCGGTGGCCCGGTATTTAACCCAGATGGAGAAATCGCCGGGATCACTGTCGCCATTGTTCATAACCCGGAAGATTTGGAAAACCTACGCTCGGCACAACGCTACAGCCAGTTCGTGCCGGCCACACTAATCTTTGACTGGCTAAATGCCCTTGGTATGGATACATCTTCAGCCAGTCCAGAGCTGGCCACGATTCAAGTATCAGAATATGTTGCCAGCCTTAATCGCCCCGGCCCTGTAGCTCCACATATCGCAACAACCCAGCCAGCTTCATCTCAACCAAAAGAGGTCCCCACTGAACAACTCACTTCAACTTCCGATGATGAAAAGGGCTCAGTAACAGCCAGCACATCCTCCTTCCCAGAATACCAAACTCCGGTAGCTCCCTCTTTTTTACCGTATTCCAGACAGGTAGCACCAGATAGAAACACTGCCGGAGCTCTTTCCGGGCTTCAACCTGATCAGGAAGAAGGAACTCAGCTAACCTTGAAGCACGAGAAAAAAAATCCACCAACTAAACAAAACCGATAAAACCAATCGGAATATAATTCCTCATACAGGCGATAAAATCGGCTTTTTGTTTTGGTGATAGCCGTCAAGAAAACATTTTTGCATAGTTGCTATGATTGCTTATGCAAGATCATGCAACCCATATATGGTCTTGTGCTCTACGCCAGCAACGAAACAAATTACACAAAATACGGCGAGGCAATGCTTCCCGTCACAATAATGCTGGCCACTAAAACGATACGATCTTAATACCCTGTGAATTACAAGGAGTTGCCCGTGAATGGATCCGATATGCACGGTGCGATTGATGCATTTCAAAATGATGAGAACATCGCCACGGCCTGCAAACGCCTGCTACAACAGCAAAGTTTCTCGACCCAAGATGAAATCCGTCAACAGCTAATAGCTATGGGCTTTGACGATGTCAGCCAATCAACCGTTTCTCGTCTGCTGTCTCGCCTCGGTGTGGCAAAAGTACCGAATGCTTATGGTAAAAAAGTCTACTGCCTGACAGTAGAAAATGAGCCGGTTCAAGTTGGCTCCTCTATCTCATCGCAGATTGAGTTTATTACCCATAACCAACTGGTGGTAGTGGTCAAAACCCACCCCGGCGGTGCCCAACTGGTTGCCCGTCTGATTGATATCCAGCCCCACGCTGAAATCTTGGGAACTGTTGGTGGTAATGACACGGTAATGGTGGCACCGAAAGACATCGGCCGCATTGAAGAATGCGAGCGTGTTGTCAAAGCCCGGTTGGGAATTCCAGCTTAAGCAAAATACGTGCTACAGCAAACAGGAAATGCTTTGACCTGAACGATTTTGGGCTGCAAACTAGTGCCCTCTTAAAAGTTGCAAATGACTTAATAAGGACAAACAATGACTCAAGTACTACACACAGATCAGGCTCCAGCAGCTATCGGCCCTTACGTACAGGGTGTTGACCTAGGCAACATGGTTCTGACTTCTGGCCAGATCCCTGTAAACCCAGCTACCGGTGAAGTTTCAGAAGATATCGCCGAGCAAGCTCGTCAGTCTCTGGAAAACGTTAAAGCTGTAGTTGAATCTTCAGGCCTTAAAGTAGCTGATATCGTGAAAATGACTGTGTTTGTCAAAGACCTGAATGACTTTGCAACAGTCAACGAGGTATACGGTAAGTTCTTCGATGAGCACAACGCACCGTACCCTGCACGTTCTTGTGTTGAAGTAGCACGTCTGCCAAAAGATGTGAAAATTGAAATCGAAGCGATTGCAGTTCGTAAATAATCGCTAAAGATATGAATATGAAAAGCTGTCTGACGACAGCTTTTTTTTCGCCTGAGCTTACTCTTTACCTTATATAAAAAGTCTATAAGTATTTAATTTGCCAAAGTATGTTCGAATACTTTGCCAAACCAAGCGGTAAAACGGTGCGGCTCTGACTCCAGCGCCAGCTCAAGCTCTGCCTGCGGCCACCAGCGATAAGCCATCACCTCATCGACATTCGGTGTCACTTCAAGATCTGAAACCCCGGCAACCAACACATGATCCAGTTCGTGCTCGACAAGTTGGTTATCCAGTTCGGCCCGATAAACAAATGCCGCCACATCTTCTAGGTGCTCAAGGCCCACAATACCCATTTCTTCTTCCAGGCGGCGCAAGCCGGCCTGCTCAAAGGTTTCCCCCTGACGCGGATGGGAGCAACATGTATTAGTCCACAAGCCACCGCTATGGTATTTACCCATCGCGCGTTGCTGCATCAGAAATTCTTTGCCATTATCTGTTTCACGGTATAACAGAACAGAAAACGCCAGATGCAGAGCGCCGTCACGGTGAGCTTGCATTTTTTCCTGCAATCCCAGCACGGAGCCCTGAGGGTCAACGAGTACAACCTGTTCTTCCATCTTGATCTCACTAAAAACAAAAAAGGACACGCCATGCATGCCCTTAATCTAAACGTACCGAGCTTAACTGCCGGTATAAATCATTATTATTTAGCCGAGCGCTGAGCGGCTTCTTCGTTAAGCTCTGTCAGCTTGGCTTCCATCATATCGCGGCACTGAGTAGACAGTTCACGAACATCTTCTTTAGTATACCCTTCTGTTGATATCGGTGGCAGTACTTCAACAATCACCACACCGTTATCCCAGCGGTTCAGGTTAACTTTATCTGTTGTACTACAAACAACAGGCACAACGGGCACACCTGCGCCAATTGCCGCATGGAACGCACCTGTCTTAAAAGGAAGCAGACCACGGCCACGGGAGCGGGTACCTTCCGGGAACATCCACACAGACACTTGCAGCTGTTTAATTTTATCAACCACCTGACCGATAGTACCGACCGCCTTGGAACGGTTAGCGCGGTCAATCAAAATATTGCCAGTCAGCCAGTACAACTGACCAAACAGTGGCAGCCAGACCAGGCTTTTCTTACCAACGGTTACTGTACGAGGCATTACAGCACCGGCGATAGTAAACAAATCGAAGTTGTTCTGGTGGTTACCGACATAAACGCTGGCACCAAATTTTTCCGCGCCTTCAGGGTAGCGAATTTCCAGTTTGATGCCGAAAACACGTGACATATTACTGAACAGGCGGCCGAAAGTATGCACATGTTTCGGGTTCCGCGGACTGAACAAACAGTAGCCACAGCCAAATACAAACATGACGATGGCAAAAATTGCGACAGCGACAAGGCGCAATATTAAAATCATGGATCTCTCCTCAGCGTACAAGCGTTCGCTAGTATACTCAGGCAACGGGAAATTACACCCTTTATGTGTACGATTTACTCAGTATGGTCGCAATAATAAAAAGCTGAATAATAAAAAAGCCCTCAAATGAGGGCTTTTTCTCGTTCATCGTACCAAAGAGCTTACTCTTCGGCAGGTAACTCTGGCAATTCAATGTCCATCCGAGTAACACGTTGCAGGCCACGCGGCAGCATGGCACCTCGGCGACCTCGTTCACCACGGAAGTTATCCAGATCAGACGGCTTAAGCCCCAGCTTACGCTTACCGGCATGCAATGTCAGATGGCTCCCCTTAGGCAGAACAACCAGGTGCGACAAGAACTCTTCACGCGCCTTGGAACGGGCTGCCGGAATATTAATGATCTTGTTACCCTTACCTTTGCTCAGCTTCGGCAAATCCTGAATTGGGAACAACAACATACGGCCTTCATTGGTGATCGCCAAAATTTCATCCGAATCGATATCCCCGATTGGCTGTGGCTGCATCACCTCGGCACTTTCCGGTACCGTCAGCAAGGCTTTACCATTCTTGTTCTTCGATACCATATCAGAGCACTTACAGATAAAGCCGTAGCCAGCATCCGACCCCATCAGCCACAACTGATCGTCTTCAGCCATCATGACATGACGCATATGGCTGCCCGGTGTCAGATTCAGGCGACCGGTGATCGGCTCACCCTGACTACGTGCAGAAGGAAGTGTATGTGATTCAAGTGCATAACTGCGGCCATCAGTTCCCAGGAATACCGCAGGCAGATTACTCTTTCCACGGGCATGAGCCAGATAGCCATCACCAGACTTGTAACTCAGAGAGGTCGGATCAACATCATGACCTTTAGCATGGCGAATCCAGCCTTTCTCAGACAACACAACCGTGATCGCTTCACTCGGGATCAGGTCGCGCTCAGTCAGCGCTTTGGCTTCTTCACGCTCAACCAGCGGAGAACGACGGTCATCACCGTACTTCTCAGCATCAGCCAGAATTTCTTTCTTGATCAGGGTATTTAGGCGGCGCTCAGAGCCCAGTAGCTTCTCAAGCTTTTCTCGCTCTTTCGTCAACTCATCCTGCTCGCCGCGGATCTTGATCTCTTCCAGCTTAGCCAACTGGCGCAGCTTGATTTCAAGGATTGCATCAGCCTGAATTTCACTCAGGCCGAAACGAGCCATCAACTCTGCTTTCGGATCATCCTCATTACGGATGATTTCAATCACTTCATCAATGTTCAGGTAAGCCACCAGCAAACCATCAAGGATGTGCAGGCGGGCGATCACTTTGTCCAGGCGATATTGCAAACGGCGGCGAACTGTCGAGCGGCGGAACTCCAGCCATTCACCCAGGATCTGAACCAGGCCTTTAACTTGCGGACGGCCGTCCAGGCCCAGCATGTTAAGGTTTACACGGAAGCTCTTTTCCAGATCCGTTGATGCAAACAGGTGATTCATCAACTGCTCGCAGTCAACACGGTTCGAACGCGGCACAACCACGATGCGAGTCGGGTTTTCGTGATCCGATTCGTCACGCAGATCATCCACCATCGGCAGCTTCTTCGCTCGCATCTGGCTGGCAATCTGCTCCAGCAGCTTAGCTCCGGAAACCTGGTGCGGCAGCGCCGTGATCACAATATCACCGTTCTCTTTATGCCATACAGCACGCATTTTGATGCTGCCACGGCCAGTACGGTAAACCTTCTTCAGATCGCTCTTAGGTGTAATAATTTCAGCTTCTGTCGGATAATCCGGGCCCTGAACAAAGCCCATCAGATCATCCAAATCCGCCTTCGGATTTTCAATCAGATGTACCGCTGCATTTGCCACTTCGCGAGCATTATGCGGCGGAATATCGGTTGCCATACCAACGGCAATACCGGTCACCCCGTTAAGCAGGATGTGCGGCAGACGAGCCGGCAGCATCTTAGGCTCTTTCATGGTGCCGTCGAAGTTAGGGATCCAGTCGGCGGTTCCCTGCCCCAGCTCACCCAGCAGGACTTCAGAGAAACGGGACAAGCGCGATTCGGTATAACGCATCGCAGCGAAGGATTTCGGATCATCCGGCGCACCCCAGTTACCCTGACCGTCAACCAGCGGGTAGCGGTATGAAAATGGCTGGGCCATCAGCACCATGGCTTCATAACAAGCCGAGTCACCATGCGGGTGGTATTTACCCAATACGTCACCGACGGTACGCGCCGATTTCTTGTACTTCGCAGTCGCTGACAGGCCAAGCTCAGACATTGCGTAGATAATACGGCGCTGTACCGGCTTCAGGCCATCACCTATAAACGGCAGGGCACGGTCCATGATTACGTACATGGAGTAATTGAGATAAGCGTCTTCAGTAAACTTCCTCAGCGGGAGCTGTTCAACGCCGTCCATTGAGACATCAGTCATCGTTGGGTATTCCGTTCAATCAATTCTTTGCGACCGCCTGCAACCGGGTTACAGGCCGTCAGCATCATATTCTGAAATAGTCTTGCGGACACAGTTCAGTAACAACCAGCGGGCTTACACCTCGGCCATGTCACCTTTTTCCTGTAGCCAGTGGCGACGATCTTCTGCGCGTTTCTTGCCCAGTAGCATATCCATCATTTCATTGGTCTGGCTGTCATCATCAATAGTCAGCTGAACCAGGCGACGGGTATTCGGATCCATGGTGGTCTCACGCAGCTGCAGCGGGTTCATCTCACCCAGACCTTTGAATCGCTGTACATTGATCTTGCCACGCTTCTTGCTCAGGCGCTCAATGATCACTTCTTTCTCGGCTTCATCCAGAGCGTAATGAACTTCTTTCGCCTGATCGATTCGGTAAAGCGGTGGCATAGCGATATAAACATGGCCGGCGCGTACCAGTGCTTCGAAATGCTTCATAAACAAAGCACAAAGCAAGGTGGCGATGTGAAGACCATCGGAGTCCGCATCGGCAAGGACACAAACCTTACCGTAGCGCAGGCTGCTAAGGTCGTTGCTATCCGGGTCGATACCCAGCGCAACAGAAATGTCGTGAACTTCCTGAGAGCCCAGAACCTGATCAGCAGACACTTCCCAGGTGTTCAGGATTTTACCGCGCAGTGGCATGATAGCCTGGTATTCACGATCACGGGCCTGTTTGGCAGAACCGCCCGCCGAGTCACCCTCCACCAGGAAGAGTTCGGTTCGGCTCAGATCCTGCTGCGAACAGTCTGCCAGCTTACCTGGCAGTGCCGGACCGGATGCCACTTTCTTACGTACCACTTTCTTGCTGGCACGCATACGGCGGTGAGCATTGGCAATACACACTTCCGCCAGCTGCTCAGCCAGCTGCGGGCGCTCGTTCAGCCACAGGCTGAAAGCATCTTTAACCACACCGGAAACAAAGGCGGCGCACTGACGCGAAGACAAACGCTCTTTAGTCTGACCTGCAAACTGCGGATCCTGCATCTTAACCGACAGTACGTAAGCACAGCGGTCCCAGATATCATCAGCAGTTAGCTTAACGCCACGCGGTAGCATATTGCGGAACTCACAGAACTCACGCATTGCATCCAGCAGCCCCTGACGCAGACCATTTACATGGGTACCACCCTGAGCCGTCGGGATCAGGTTAACGTAACTTTCAGTGATCAGCTCACCGCCTTCCGGCAGCCACAGCAGGGCCCAGTCGGCCGCTTCTGTCTGACCACTGAACACACCGGTAAACGGCTCTTCCGGCAGCAAGGTGTATCCCTTCACGCCTTCAGCCAGATAGTCTTTCAGACCATCTTCATAGCACCAGCGCAGGGTTTCATCTGTATTTTTATCCGTAAAGACAATTTCAAGGCCAGGACACAGTACCGCTTTGGCCTTCAGTACGTTCTTAAGGCGCGACACCGAGAATTTCGGGCTGTCGAAGTACTGTGCATCCGGCCAGAAGTGAACACGGGTACCTTTGGCACGACGGCCACAAGTGCCGATCACCTCAAGCTCAGAGACCTTATCGCCGTTCTCAAACGCGATCTGGTAAATCTGGCCTTCACGCTTAACCGTGACTTCGACCCGAGTCGACAGGGCATTTACTACCGAGATACCTACCCCGTGCAAACCACCGGAAAACTGGTAGTTCTTACCTGAGAACTTACCACCGGCATGCAGCTTACAAAGGATCAGTTCAACACCTGATACCCCTTCTTCCGGGTGGATATCCACCGGCATACCACGACCGTCATCGACAACTTCAAGCGACTGGTCTGCATGGAGGATAACTTCAACTTTGCGGGCATGACCGGCCAATGCTTCATCGACACTGTTATCGATAACCTCTTGGCCGAGGTGGTTTGGCCTCACCGTATCGGTGTACATGCCGGGACGGCGGCGTACTGGCTCAAGGCCATTAAGAACCTCAATGGCTCCGGCGTTATAGCTTTGATCTGTCATATTACGGAAGTTTACGAGAAAATTTTGCCACAATAGTCAGTAACCCCAGCCCGGTTGTCAAGCTGAGGTCGAGGATAAGGCCCACAATTGTGAGTCCGGCTCCACTGTCTGCCAGTCATATTATGCGACCGGATTAACAGTCAGAGCCCAAGGAAATTGATGATTTCAGCGGGAAAACGTTCAAAACCGACAAAACTGTGGTCACCATCCGGCTCCACTGTCTGACGGCAGGCAGCATACTTTTCTACGGCCTGGCGATAGTCGAGAATTTCATCACCTTCCTGCTGCAACAGCCAAAATGAGGCAGGATTTTTAATTTCAGGCACGTCCATCAGCCTCAGTTCATCCATGTGCTTTTCTTCAAGCAAATAGCGCTCACCGGTATAAGGATTTTCCTGTTCACCCAGGTAATCCACCAGCAACTCATAAGGCTTCACTGCCGGATTAACCAACACTGCTGGCAACTGGTAACGGTGATTAAGCCAAGTGGAAATATATCCCCCCAGCGAACTACCGACCAACCCGACCTGATATTCATGCCGCAAAGAGTCCACCAGGTTGTCGATAAACTCAGCGGCCTGTACCGGATAACATGGCATCTGCGGAATTTCGACCCGGATATCCGGACGATGACGGTGACAGTAATCAGCCATCATCGTCGCCTTCATTGATTTCGGCGAGCTGTTAAAGCCATGAATATAAAGCAGTAAAGGTTTCATTTAGTAACCACCGGAATCAAACTCAGGAACGAAATCTTTACCGTCCAGGCGGTATACCGACGTCACCACGTCGCCATCTTTGGTCAGTTCAAGATAGCGCCATCCCGGATTTTGCGAGTCAAGAGCAAAGTCGCTGGAATCAGGCAGAAACTGAATGCAAGTCGACGGTGTCGCCAACACTCTTACTCCATTATGGATGCGATCCAGCTCCTGATGGATATGACCACAAAGTACGGTTTTGACTTGCGGATACTGATCAACCACCTTCCAGAATGCCGAAGCATTATGCAACTTATGCTGATCCAGCCAGGTGCTGCCAGCTTCCAGCGGGTGATGATGCAACAACACCAGAGCATGGCGATCCGGATGGGCAGCCAGCGCTTCATCCAGCATAGTCAGTTGCTCTTCGCGCAATTCACCGTGCGGCACGCCCTGTACTTGGCTATCAAGCAGAATAACCTGCCAGTGATCACCTGCTAGTACCTGATGGCATGGTTTAATCGTCGGAGCTGGCAGAACAGACGCCATATTCGGCTGGAAATCATGGTTTCCCGGCAGCCAAAAGCACGGCTGCGGCCAGCGAGCAATACCACGGATAAAACGCAGATAAGAATCTTCACTGTGATCCTGCGAGATATCGCCCGTGGCAACGATGGCATCAAACGGACGTGCAGCATCGTCTACAGCATCCAGAACTGCATGAAAACTGTCTTTTGTCGCGACTCCCAACAGGCTACCAGCCTCATTCGCAAACAAGTGGGTGTCGGTGATTTGAAGGAGAACCACGCTTTCCGGGTTCGTCTGTGGCAGAGAATACGTCTGCAAAACGTCAAAAACCTTGTCTATCTAATACTGTTAACAAACCGATTGTTTGCTGATTCCATTTTTCAGGCAATAGGCCAGCCAATCACCCAAAAAGCGATTCACCTGATGTTTTTCATCTCTCTGGTGCATTCGCAAATTGGGGTAATCATACCGCGGCTGTAGCCGAGAAATCTGCTGAGCGGAACACACTTCTGCCACTCTGGCATCGTGATAAAGCCGAACCGTCAGGCGAGGCACCAGGTAATCAGGTAACTCCCCTTCGGAACACTGCCACAACTCAATTACTGTCGTGTAACGGGTCGACTCCGTAATTTTCAACTGATATTCATGGTCGAAAACTTTATATACACACTCATCCCCCACTGTGTCAGTTTTTGGCAGCAATGGAAGCAGCTTCGCATAATTGGTCTCATATAAGCGCATGATGCCAGCAAAATCAACGGAATATCTTTTATTCAATCGGGGTCCTTAAACCAATGGGTGGTTATTGAGCCTGAGACTGTAAACGTAAATAGTTTAGCTGCAACCACTGCAGTGCAATGATTGATGCCGCATTTTCAATTCTACCAGATTCCACCCAACGGTATGCTTCCTGTCGCGGAACAACATGAACCCGAATATCTTCGCCCTCATGAGCAAGGCCATGAATACCATTGGCCTTGCTGCTATCGACACGCCCGACAAAGACATCCAGCATCTCGGAGCAACCACCGGAACTCGACAGGTAACGGGTAACTTTTTCCAAATGCGTGACAGAGACACCGGCTTCTTCAACCGCTTCCCTACTCACTACATCTTCAGGTGTTTCATTAGGTTCAATAATGCCGGCTACGATTTCCAGCTGCCATGGCGAACACTCTGCAGCCATGGCTCCGACCCTGAACTGTTCGACCAATACAACTTTGTCCTCAGCCGGATCATAGGGTAACAGGGCTGCGGCGTGCCCTCGTTCGAACATCTCACGCTCGATCGGCTCACTCCAGCCTCCGGCAAAAAGTTTATGACGAAAACGATACTTCACCATGCTGAAATATCCCTGATACAGCGTTTCCGTTGCTAAAACTTCAACATCATCTTTGCCATAAACATTCGTTCCGGATTCTGTTGGCATCCTGTTACTCATCTGTCATCTCCCTTTGCTATATATTTTTTCATTCAAAATGCCTGTCAGCAATGATTAAATTCAACATTCATGACAAATATTATGATTTTTTTTAAGTCCAATTTTACAGTTGGATAGATTACAATCACATATGATTAAGTAAACAGCGTAAAATTAAGTAAAAGTGTTCATTGATCAGTTTCAGGCAAGGTATCTTCGAATAAACTAAATTTTTTGCTCTCTTTATATTGTCAGGACCAGGAAAGGCATCCATGAAAAAATTGCTTCCGCTTATCATCAGCGTTGCGCTTAGTGGCTTCAGCCAGGCGTCACTAGCTGACGATCTAGCCGATATCTACCAACAAGCCAAACAAAACGACCCTCAGCTACTTCGTGCTGCCGCCGATAAAGATGCAGCGTTTGAAGCGATTAACTCCACCCGAAGTGCACTATTGCCACAAATCAACCTGACGGCTGGCTACAATGTTGCGCGAATGGATGGTGATACAGAGGGCTTCAATGGCGGATTGACGCTGGACCAGTCGATTTACAACCGCTCAAGCTGGGTTAACCTAGACATCAGCGAAAAGCAGGCACGCCAGAGTGATGCAGCTTATGCTTCAGCTCAGCAAGGCCTGATCCTTCGCGTATCCAATGCTTACTTTGACGTGCTTCGAGCTATGGACAACCTTGAGTTTGTCCGTGCTGAAAAAGCAGCCGTAGGACGTCAGCTGGAGCAGACCAAACAGCGTTTCGAAGTCGGCCTGTCAGCCATCACTGACGTCCATGATGCTCAGGCACAGTATGACAGCGTGCTGGCTAATGAAATCTTGGCCGAAAATGACCTGACCAACAGCTACGAAGGCTTGCGAGAAATTACCGGCCAGGAACACAAGACACTGGATATCCTGGATACCCGCCGCTTCTCGGCAAGCGGTCCTCAGGCGAAAGTGCTGGAGCTGATCAAAAACGCTGAAACTGAAAACCTGAGCTTACTGACATCCCGTATCACTCAGGATATTGCTCGTGACCGTATCGATCTAGCGGAATCCGGCCACCTGCCGACTCTGTCATTCAATGCTGGCTACAGCTATGACGAAAAGCTACCAAGTAAAAGCGATGATGGCACACTGACTGCCGGTATCAACCTGAACCTGCCGGTATACACCGGTGGCCGTACAACATCTGAAGTAAAACAGGCACAATTCAGCTATGTTTCAGCCAGTGAACAGCTGGAAGGTTCATACCGCAGTGTTGTCAAAGATGTTCGCGCTTTCTATAACAACATCAATGCTTCAATCGGTGCAATCCGTGCTTTCCAGCAAGCTGTGATTTCAGCTCAGTCAGCACTGGAAGCGACCGAAGCCGGTTTTGATGTAGGTACCCGTACCATTGTTGACGTTCTGGATGCAACCCGCCGCCTGTACGATGCTAACCGTCAGCTGGCTAATGCCCGCTACGACTACATCATCAGCCAGCTACAGTTGAAACAGGCTGTCGGTTCACTGAACGAACAAGATGTAGTGGATGTGAACACTGGTTTGATAACAGCTAAGAAATAAGCATCACAGTAACGTTTAGCAGACAACAAAAAAGCGCCATCATTAATGGCGCTTTTTTCTATTCAATGACTAGGCTAGCTAGACAAGACTATGCGGAATATTAACCGCGACCACCACGAATCGCTTCGATAATTTCAGTGGTTGAACAACCGTCTTCAAAGTTAAGAACGCGCACTTCGCCACCAGCTGAAACCACTTCTTTACCACCGGCAATTTCTTCCAGCTTGTAGTCGCCGCCCTTAACCAAGATATTCGGCAGAATTTCGCTGATAAGACGCTGTGGCGTTTCTTCCGTAAACGGAACAACCCAGTCAACCGCCCCCAGACCAGCCAGTACCGCCATACGACGATCTTCCGGGTTAACCGGACGACCCGGACCTTTCAGGCTCTGAACAGAACTGTCGGAGTTCACAGCAACAATCAGGCGATCCCCCAGTTTAGCCGCTTCATTCAGGTAAGCCACATGACCGGCATGAAGAATGTCGAAACAACCGTTGGTCATAACCACTTTCTCACCACGAGCACGTGCAGCTCGTACCGCCTGCTTCAGCTGAGCTTCGGCAATCACACCGAAACCGCTGTCCTGGCAGCCATGGATAGCATCAGTCAATTCAATGGTCGACAGAGTAGAAGTACCCAGCTTACCAACCACCACGCCAGCAGCGGCATTTGCCAGCTTGCAGGCATCAGATAGAGACTTTCCAGCCGCAAGCGATGCTGCCAGTACTGAAATCACGGTATCCCCGGCACCGGTCACATCGTACACTTCTTTTGCCTGAGTCGGCATATGCAGGGGCTCCAGGCCTTTCTGCAACAGGGTCATACCATGTTCGCTACGCGTTACCAGCAGAGCTTCCAGATCATACTTATCAATCAGGCCCAGGCCTTTCTCAACCAGCTCTTCATCAGTTATCACTTTACCGACAACCGCTTCAAACTCTGACAGGTTCGGTGTTAGCAGCGTCGCGCCGCGGTAACGCTCGAAATCTGCGCCCTTAGGATCAATTAAGACAGAAACGCCGGCCTGGCGAGACTGCTGGATCATAGCCTGAACATGCTCCAAAGCACCTTTAGCATAATCCGACAAAATCACCGCCTTTACGTGTGGCAGTGACTGCTCCAGTCGAGGCAGGATCAACTCTGCATCGACATCATGGAAACCTTCTTCAAAATCCAAGCGGATCAACTGCTGGCCACGACTCATAACACGCAGTTTAGTGATCGTCGGGTAATTTGGCAGTGACACGAAATCACAGCGAACATCCAACGATGACAGTTTTTCTGTCAGTGCTTTCGCTGGCTCATCAATCCCCGTCAGGCCAACCAAACGGGCATGTCCACCCAGTGCTGCAATATTCATTGCTACGTTGGCCGCGCCGCCCGGACGCTCTTCAACCTGATCAACCTTGACTACAGGCACAGGCGCTTCAGGCGAAATCCGCCCGGTTGGTCCATACCAATAACGGTCAAGCATGACATCACCAACAACCAAAACACCTGCTTGATCATAATCAGGAAGCGTCAGTTTCATTATTATCTCCGGGATAGTAAAAACGGAAAAATACTAACACAAAGCTTTATCACTCTGCATCCAAAGCAAAGCACTCAGACCAGATCTGCTGCACAACCTTGCGCTCAGCAACAAATTTATCTTCAAGAACATATGCAGCCTGTCCCAGTAAGTTCAGCCGATGGATCTCATCACGCATGCAACAGTAAGCATTTTTTAAGGCTTCGGCATCCGATAGGCTCATGAGCCCGCATTGCGCCATGGTATCGAAAATACGGACATTATCAGACCAGCGCGTCAGCGCTTTCTCACCAGCAGCGTGTTGCAATACCAGGTACTGAGCAATAAATTCAATATCGGTAATTCCACCTTCATCCTGTTTGAGGCCGAACATACCGACTTTTTTGCTTCCAAGGTGCTCACGCATTTTTTGGCGCATCTCAACAACCTGCTGCTGCAAATGCAGCGGTTCTCTCTCCTGCATCAGGGTTTGGCGGCGAATTTCGGCAAAACTTTGCTGCAACAGCGGATCACCATAAACCATACGAGCCCTGACCAGGGCCTGATGCTCCCAGGTCCAGGCTTCTTGTTGCTGATAATCGGCAAATGCTTCCATGGTACTTACCAGCAGGCCGGACGCGCCGGACGGACGTAACCGGACATCCACTTCATACAGCACCCCGGAAGCAGTACGGGTAGAGAACAGGTGAACGATCCGCTGTGCCAGGCGCAGATAGAACTGACGGCCGTCAATTTCCTTTCTGCCGTTAGTGTAGACATCAGCCGGGCAATCATGGAGGAAAACCAAATCCAGATCAGAGCCGTATCCCAGCTCCCAACCACCGATTTTACCGTAACCAATCACACCGAACCCCTTGCCTTCCCGCTCCTGTAGATGGGACGGTTCGCCATATTTTTCCACCATCTGCAGCCATGCCTGATTCACTACAGCTCCGATAATAGCTTCAGCCAGGTAGGTAAGGTGATCGCTGACTTTCATCAGCGGCAGAGCGCCCGCGATATCAGCAGCCGCAATCCGCAATAGCTGAGCCTGCTTGAACTGACGAATTGCCTCCATCTGTTGCTCCATATCCTCTTCAGGGATCCTTGCCAGATACTCGTGCAATTCATCACGATAGTGTTCCAGTGGAGTCGGGTTATAGAGGTGTTGAGGATCCAACAGTTCATCAAGCAATATCGGATACAGGGTAAGCTTCTCAGCAACCATAGGGCTGGCTGCGCACAGACGAACCAGTTGATCCAGCGCTGCCGGGTGCTCACTCATCAATTCCAGGTATGTGGTACGGGTTGCGACCTTGGTGATCAGCTTTGTCACCCGGGCTAATACCGATTCGGCATCCGGACGGGTAACGATACGCATCAAGGCTTCCGGCATCAGCTTGGCCAGCACTTCTCTTCCGCGCGGCCCCAGTGTGCGCTTCGATAACTCCGCTTTCATCTCTTGGAGAATAGTGGCCTGGCTCGCCACGTCAGAAGCCCCCAGCTCGTCAAGAATGTTGTGCAGCACTTCTTCATTTTTAACCATTGCCCACATTTCCTGATACCGGGCACCGGCGGCAGTATGATCTTCATCTTCGCCATTACCGATAATATCATCGAACACCTGATGAATAGCGCTCATATGAGCTTCGACATCACTCAACAGCAATGTCCAATCTTCATAGCCCATGGCACTGGCAAGACGAATTTGATCCAGCGGTTTATCCGGCAGTGTCTGGGTCTGCTTATCCTCAATGGCCTGCAGCAGATTCTCTAAACGGCGCAAAAATGCATAGCCCTGCTCAAGAGCTGTGATCTGTTCCGCCGGCAACAAGGACAATTGTTTCATCGCAGCCAACGTTTCCAATAATCCACGATGACGCAGGCTCGGCTCACGACCGCCGCGGATCAGCTGGAATGACTGGGCAATAAACTCCACTTCCCGGATCCCGCCGGCTCCCAGCTTAATGTTATTGCTCAGGCCGCGACGACGAACTTCACTGCTAATCATCGACTTCATCCGTCGCAGCGACTGAATGGCACTGAAATCAATATAACGACGGAACACAAAAGGCCGCAGCATCTGACGCAACTCCCGATACTGACTAAAGCTTTCCCGTCCCATCACCCGGGCCTTGATCATCGCGTAGCGTTCCCAGTCCCGCCCCTGTTCCTGGTAATAATCTTCAAGAGCCGCATAGCTCATTACCAGCGGCCCACTATCACCAAACGGACGCAAGCGCATATCGACCCGATAACAGAAACCATCAAATGTTTGCTGATCCAGCACTTTAATCAGTCGCTGCCCCAGACGGGTAAAAAACTGGGCATTGGCTAAACTGCGTCGCCCGCCTTGGGTTTCACCGTTTTCCGGATAGGTAAAGATAAGGTCAATATCAGATGAAAAGTTCAGCTCCCCGCCACCCAGCTTGCCCATCCCGAGGATCAACATCGGCTGAGCTTCTCCCTGTTCGTTTACGGGTGTTCCCCACTCCTGACAGCATTGAGTATAAAGCCAGTTATAGGCTTCCATGATCAGGGCTTCTGCCAGTTGGGAAAGGTGCTCAAGACTTTGATTCAGAGATGCCTTGCCTGTGAAATCCCGCCAGGCAATCCAGGTCATCTCCTGCCGGCGAAAAGCGCGCAACAATCGCATCAGGCTGTTTTCATCGGTTGCTGCAACCAGCTTTTCAGCCAACTGACTGCGGTACCGGCTGGCATGGTCATGATCGTCAGCATGATCTGCCAGCCATGACAACAATCGGCTGTCACGCACAATCGATGCGGTAATAAAGTCGCTATACCCCAGCACCTGACGCAGTTCACCCTGACGTTCCTGCGGCCATTGTGCCAACAGTTCCGGATGGGCTTGCTGAATTTTTTCAATGGCCTTGTCGGCAGCAGCAGTCAATCGTTCATGCTGGGTCATTGCAGTTCCTTTTTGTTATTCCGCTTATATCCAATAACATAACACAACGCCCGCATATTAGCGGGCGTTGTTATCATTCAACAATCACGTTCAGGGAACGTAACTCAAATCAGATGTGGAAAGCCTGAATCTTGCCTTCCAGTTCAGTGGCGTGGTTCTGCACCATATCTGAAGTCTCTGACAACTCAGATACCACCACTACTGACGCTTCAACCAGTTCGCGAACATTAGTCAGGTTCTGGCTCATTTCATCAGCCACGGTGCTCTGCTGCTCAGCAGCTGAAGCAATCTGGAAGTTCATATCATTGATCCGCTGAACCTGATCCACGATCTTATCCAGCTCGCCACCAGCATTGGTAACCAGTTCAACCCCTTCTGCGGCTTCAACTACACTCTGCTCCATCAGGCCAACAGCCTGTTGAGCACTATTCTGCAACTGGGATATCATTTCCTGGATTTCGACCGTCGCCGTTTGCGTGCGCTGGGCAAGATTTCGAACTTCATCTGCAACCACGGCAAAACCACGGCCGGCGTCACCGGCACGGGCCGCTTCAATCGCTGCGTTCAGCGCCAGCAGGTTGGTCTGCTCAGAAATACTTTGGATGGTAACGATAACACTGCCGATCTGCTCGACACGATCTTCAACCTGGCTAACGGCATTGGCCGACTGGCTGATATCCTGAGAAAGCTGGTTAATGGTACCAATGGTTTCAGAAACAAACTGCTGTCCCTGCTTAGCCTGAACCGACGTACCTTCCGTAGCTTCCGAAGCTTCTCGGGCGTGATCAGCGACCGTCTGAACCGTCGAGGTCATCTCGCTCATCGCTGATGCTAGCTGATCAACTTCATTGAACTCTTCCTGAGAAGACTCTTTGGTTTCCGCCATACTGATCGACATGATTTCCGCCAGGCCTGACAATTCAGATGCGGCATCACGCTGACTGCGAATCACATCATGCAGCTGGATTCGGGTCTTCTCCAGCTCACGAGCCAAATCACCGTATTCATCACCACAGTCCATATCAATCGGCTCTGAAAGGTTACGCGCAGCAAGCAACTGGATACTGTCAGCAAGGTAACGGGTCTGGCGCAGCATGACACTGGAGCCACTCAGCAGAATCACCACAAAAGCGATTATCATTAAGCCGGTCTGCCAAGCAACCTGAACCAGGTAAGCGCCGTGATAAGCTTCAGCTTCTGATGCTGGCTGCGATGCCACCACCAGCCAGTTCCACTGCGACAGTTCGACAGCATATTCAAACCGCTCCTGATTATCGAAAACAAAGCCGGAAGAGCCGGAAAGTTGGCTGAGGTAGCCGGAAAGGGATGTCCCGTTTTCTAGCGGGGAGTTCAAATCACGGAGCGTGCGGGCCTGAGGGTGTCCGATAACTTTGCCACTGTCGCGCTCAACCAGGTAAAGATAAGCGCCATTTTTCAGGCTGCCAACCTGTGCCGCCACAGCTTTTTCAGCCATCGCTTTACCTGCTCCCCCCTGAGCGAGGAATGTTTTCAGCATCGCCGCATTAACCTCGGCCAGCTCTTTCGAGCGATCCTGCTGAATTTCAATCACCGACTGATAAAAGGTGTTGGCGTCCCACAATTGTTTACCTATCAGCAAAACTGTACTGAACACCATCAACAGCACTAACTTTGGCACCAACCGGATATTCGTCAGCCCTTTTTCCCATGGTTTGAACACCATCCTCGCCATTTGGAATCTCCATATTAAATTGTTACCGCCTTCCAGCGACTTGTACTAAGAAAGGCGATTTTATTGCTAGGGAAGCTAATAGCCTGCAGCGCTATTGTTCCGCTTATTGTCGACAGTAAGAGACCCCCGTCTCCTGTCGAAACTAATATAATGTCGTGATTTATTTTTTTGCCCAAAACAATAGCTGTTATTCTATATGTCGGCATGCTATTGCAAAAATTTAATGATGAAAAAGATCGACACCATCAAACATGAACTCAATCCCATGAGCCTTATGGCCTTAGTATTATCTTTTGTCTCACTGGCGATTGTGACAAGCTTAATATTTATTCCAAGGAGTGAAGGCATTTATGCACTGTTCCTCGGCCTTGACTCTTTCATTTGCTTGCTTTTTTGGTGCCAGCTTCTTACCGACCTGATCCGTAGTAACGACAGGAAAAATTACATTAAACATCACTGGCCAGATTTTATTGCCAGTATCCCGGTTATCGAACCGGTCCGCTTTGCCCGGGTTGTGCAAATATTCAGAGTGATAAGACTGATCCGCTCCGGCCAGCAGGTTATCAACCACATTCGTCGTAACCGCCGCGAAGCAACCATCGCCTCCATTTTCCTGCTCCTGACTGTACTGGTCACTGTCGGCTCTGCACTGATGCTGTTATTTGAAGGCAGCGATCCCAAAGCGAATATCCACTCAGCCGGGGATGCAATCTGGTGGGTACTGGTGACCATCTCAACCGTCGGTTACGGCGACCATTATCCCGTTACCGTCTTTGGCAAGACTCTGGCAGCAATCATCATCATCTGCGGTGTCGGGTTATTCGGTATGGTGGCGGGCCTGATCAGCTCAATCATTTCTGATCCGGCTAAAAAGAAAGAGCAACAAGCACGCAGGCATGAAGAAGAGTGGCAGCAAATGCTGCAAAACCAACAACAGATACTTGAACGGCTCACCCGCCTGGAGAGCCAGCTCAATCAACAGGCTATCGAAAAACAAAAAAACAACCACAACAAACACGCATTACAAGAATAAAAAACGCCCCGCAACAGTGCGGGGCGTTTTTAATAACCTTATTCGACATTCAGTCTGACATCACGGCCAGTAAGGTGCCTGTTCAATACCATTCAGACGAGTCTGCTCCATGGCATGAAGCAATGATTCTTCCTGACGAGACAGCCATTTTTCAATCTGGCAGCGATCTTCGTCGTCCTGTTGTTCCAGCAGAAGCCTGATCGGTTCCAGATGACGTAAGTCTTCAATACCGCGCAGCAAATCAAGCCACGGCAATCTGAAGCCAGAGCGCTTCTCCTCATCATAAAGTTTCGCGAAACACAGGCCGCTCATCAGATTACGGGTTAAACGCGGCTGTTGATCTAAATAATCAACCCGTCCCAGCTGACGCTGAACAGGGAACACTTCAGCCAGTTCTTCCCAGGAGCGGGCCAATACATTATCAGCAAACTCCTTAATATTCTTTGCCAGACGAGCTCGGGCTTTATCATCCAGGAACGGCTGCCAGCCACGGCTCAGGATCCAACGGCTCAGATCAAGCAGCAAGCCACAGTAACGAGCTGATTCAAATAGCTCCAGTACTTCATCTGTTTCCGGCAGCTCTTCCTGCCGAACTTTAAGCTGCTTCATCAATCCCTTACGGGCATTGAGCTTTTTCAGGGCATGACCTTTTTCAGCCAGCAAGTGCTCGATGCTGGCAAACTCATCAAGCCAATCAAACTCGCCTTCCAACCAGTTCAGTTCCTGACGAAGCAAAGCACTGGCTCTACGCGGGATCATACAGCCGAACATGGTCAGGGTTTGACGAATCAACGTCAAGGCCTGGTATATCTGGTAAAGCGCAGTCTGCTCCTGACGCTCAACATAAATCTGCTCATGGTTATGCCAGTGAGCCAGCGCGTGTTCCAGCGTTTGAACAAACACAGCCTCAACACTGTCATTTGCCTGTACCGGTACAAACTGCAGAGATTTGACTTCGTCTCCCTGATAACCAGATGCAAGACGGTAGCCACGGGCCGCCTTACTCAAGTTGCCAAGACGCACGCCACCATCAGCACACAGTTCGCGGGCAAGGGTAAATAACGCATCAGTTTGTCCGGATTTCAGCTCCAACTCCACTTCGCAAATCGGACTGGTCTTGCCATTCGCACTGACCTCCCCCTGATCAAAAGCCAGTTCAATCTGGCTACCATCCGGCATGGCAATAAGCCATTGCTGACGTTCAAAATCAGTAGTGAAAAGCGGAGCTAATTGTTGCTGCACAACGGCAACATCAATATCTCCAGGCCAGGCATCAGCCGGATAAAGGGAAAGGTCAGGATCATTACCGCTGACTTCAGCATTGTATTCCGGACGCTGGTGCAATCCTGCTACCACTCGTCCTGCTGTTTTCAGGGTCTGAACAAAAACATCGTCAAAGCGACGGACCCGAAGGCCAATATCGTGTTGACGAAGTGTTTGGTCTGGTGTGTCAAAGTAGACATTACCTAACATCCGACTACTTTGCTGCAGTATTTTCGCTTCAGATATTTTGCGTAATAATTGACTCGAAAAGTCTGGTGAGACGAAAAATTTCAGTTCTATCTCGGTTTCCATAGTTATACCTATAAACAGTGGCAAACCAAGCATATTTCCAATTTCGTTTCGGGGCAAGCACGAAATATCGACAAAACCTTGATCGAAATTAGTTCCACTATACTGACTTATACGTTAACATGCGCGCCTCTATGACCATCGCTCAAGATTTAGCCTTGTACGGCACTCTTTAGGTTGATCGGCTATGCCAGTAAATACAATTATGGGGCTCTTTGCTAAATCCCCAATCAAACCGCTGCAACGTCATGTTACTCGTGTAACAGAGTGTTGCGAATTGCTTGTTCCTTTTTTCGAGGCGTGTCACGCCGGCGATTGGGACAAAGCAACCACCTTACGCGAACAGATCTCGCAGCTTGAAAAAGATGCGGATGTGTTGAAGCGTGAGATCCGCCTTAAACTACCCCGTGGTCTTTTCATGCCAGTAGATCGTACTGACATGCTTGGCCTTCTAACACAACAGGATAAGCTTGCTAACCTGTCCAAAGACATCGCTGGTCGAGTCCTTGGTCGTCAGCTGCGTATTCCTGATGAGCTATACCCGGATTTCATTGCCTACGTCCAACGTTGCCTTGATGCAGCCAATCAGGCTAGCCGTGTTATTAACGAGCTGGATGAATTGCTGGAAACCGGCTTTAAAGGCAGGGAAGTGACTCTGGTTGCTGAAATGATTAATCAGCTGGATGTGATCGAAGACGACACAGACACCATGCAGATTCAATTACGTCAACAACTCATGTCCATCGAAGACCAATATAGTCCGGTGGATGTCATGTTCCTGTACAAAATTCTCGAGTGGGTCGGTAGCATCGCTGATCAGGCACAACGTGTCGGCTCGCGATTAGAGATCATGCTATCGCGCTCTTAAACTAGAGAGTTTAATAAAAACAAGGTTTTACAATGGAAATCCTGGCTAATTACGGCACCGTGATTATCATGGTGGCGGCTTTTTTTGGTTTTTTAATGGCCGTAGGTATTGGTGCGAACGACGTTGCCAATGCCATGGGGACATCTGTAGGCTCCAAAGCGCTAACTGTTAAACAGGCAATCATCATTGCGATGATTTTCGAATTTGCCGGTGCTTATCTGGCAGGCGGTGAAGTAACAGACACCATCCGTAAGGGTGTAATTGAGACTTCACACTATGCAGCACAACCAGAAATTCTGGTTTACGGTATGATGTCAGCCCTGCTGGCAGCCGGTACCTGGCTGCTTGTAGCGTCTTACATGGGTTGGCCTGTATCTACAACACACTCAATCATCGGTGCCATCATCGGTTTTGCGTGCGTTTCTGTTGGTACTGAGGCTGTCGACTGGAGCTCTGTTCAGGGTATCGTCGGTAGTTGGATTATTACCCCGTTCATCTCAGGCCTCTTTGCTTACCTGATTTTCATCAGTGCCCAGCGCCTGATTTTTGATACTGACAACCCGCTGGCGAACGCCAAGCGCTTTGTACCGGTATACATGTTCATCACGGCGATGGTTATTGCTCTGGTAACTATTAAGAAAGGTCTGAAGCACGTAGGTCTGCACCTATCCAGCGGTGAAGCCTGGGCGGCATCTGTAGCGATTTCTGCTATCGTTATGCTGTTCGGTTACTTCTACATCGGCCGAAAATACACTGACGACGGTACGTCCGTTGACAGTAACGGTTATGCTGGTGTTGAACGTGTATTCAGCCTGCTGATGGTTGTTACCGCTTGTGCCATGGCTTTTGCCCACGGTTCAAACGACGTTGCTAATGCGATCGGTCCACTTTCAGCAGTTGCATCAACTGTCGAGCATATGGGTGAAATCGCCGCGAAAAGTGAAATCGCATGGTGGATCCTGCCGCTTGGCGGTGTCGGTATTGTCGTAGGTCTGGCAACTCTGGGTCATAAAGTAATGGCAACAGTTGGTACCGGCATTACAGAGCTGACACCAAGTCGCGGTTTCGCAGCACAGCTTGCAACAGCATCGACTGTAGTACTGGCATCAGGTACTGGTCTGCCAATTTCTACTACCCAAACTTTGGTTGGTGCAGTATTGGGTGTAGGTTTCGCCCGAGGCATTGCCGCCCTGAACCTGGGTGTGGTTCGTAACATTGTGGCCTCTTGGGTTGTTACCCTGCCTGCCGGCGCTCTGCTTGCTGTCATCTTCTTCTACGTGATGCAAGCCGTCTTCGGCTAAAAGTGGGACAAGTTCAAAAGAGGGAGGCTAAGCCTCCCTCTTTTCTTGCACCCGAGGCACAAAGTTCATAGTATTTGTGTTCAGACAGAATACAGGCTCCTCAAGGACTAAATTGTGAAGCATCTAATCAGCATCCTATTACTCGCTTGCACCGTGCTGGCCCTGCCGGTGAAAGCGGCACAGGTTCGTTATATCTCTGACGACCTATTTACCTACATGCACAGGGGTCCGAGCACTCAGTACCGTATTATCGGCAGTGTAAACTCTGGTACTAAAGTGACTCTGCTGGAAACCAACAAAGAAAGCGGCTTTAGCAAAGTCACAGATAGCCGTGGCCGTACTGGCTGGGTTAACACTGATTTCATCTCCACGCAAAAAGGCCTAAAAGAACGTTACCCGGCTTTGGAAAAAGAACTAAGTGAAGTGAAAACGGCACTAGCAGAAGCTCAGTCTTCCGGTGATGAGAAAATGGCTAGCCTAAAGAATTCACTGCAGATCCGTACCGATCAAATCACAGAGCTTGAATCTCAGAACAACCAGCTGAACGAGCAGCTAATGTCATCTCAGGCTGAAATCCGTGAGCTGCGCGCTAAAATCGACACTCAGAAAGATGACCTGCTAATGAAGTGGTTCACCTACGGCGGTATGGTTGCTGGCGCAGGTTTGCTGTTTGGTCTGATCCTGCCACACCTTATCCCTCGCCGCCGCAAGCGCAACAACGGCTGGGCATAAGCTGCCTCTCGGACATAAAATTCGAACATAAAAAATGGCAGCCTGATGGCTGCCATTTTTGTACCTCATATTCTCTCGTTACCACTCAGACAATGCAGGCATGGAAACCAAATAGGAATCAAAATCAAATACCACCTGCCGAGGTTCGATCCGACGTAACACAACACCAGGTGCAATCTCATCCCCTTCAAATGCTTCCCTGCCATTCACTTTCACCCAACGGCTATTAGCTGTTGATGAATAGATGTGGGTCTGGAAATTCAATGACGGGATCCGGTTTTGTACCGAAGCTGGCAGTTCCCCTAATGCAATAGGTTTTATCTCCGACTTGGCTGATGGCGCCGAAGTCGTGTTAAGCAACTCAGACGGCTCTTCATCCACCGAATTATCCGTTGCAGCAATAGCAGATTTAAGCTGCTCTGCGAGCTGTGGAGAAAGCTCAGAATAATCCAGCTTATCGAGATCCCATTCATTCTTTGCCGGCTGTGATGACACCACCTTCATCTCGCTCTGATTTGATATCGGGTTCTGATCATAAACTGTATCAGGCATTGTAACGACAGGCTGAGCAGTTCGCTGTGTGATCTGGCGGGACAAACGGTGATTGACTGAAGGCAGAGGCTCCGTCATCAGCTCAGGATACGGTAATACCCGAATCATACCTTCACCGGTATTCAACATTTCCGGCTTACTGGTGTTCTCAGCCACCAGCGCTGTCGCAACAACGGGAACCGGCTCAATTACAGGTACGGCAACAACGTCAGCCTTTACGGCCCGTGCGGCGACGTCTGAAACCGATTCGCGCTGAACCTGAGAGTGCCATTGGCCATACGCTAGCGTTCCTGCAACAGGGACCATTACCAGCAAAGCCGGTAACAACCAGGAAGACAGCGAACGAGACCCAGCAACAGCTTTCAATGGCTGAACAGGACGCGAAGTGTACACCTGATGGTGCTGCTCTGACTGCTGAATCGCATTAAGTAGGTTAGACATTAACTTTTCTCCGGTTGCAGTGTCGGACCTGGTAAATTAAGAGCCGAATCGATAACCATTAAGGTCCGCGGTCCGGCAATACCGTCAGCCGCCAACCCTTGAGCCCGCTGGAAACGACGCAGCTTATCCAGCAAAACCTGATCAAAACGCCCAGCCTGCGATACCGGCTCTCCAAGCAACAAGCTCAACTGCTGGTTCAACCACTGTACCCGAGGACCCTGCTGACCATAGCGAATAGCGCTCTTATCACCGAGCGGCGGGCGCCACAGCAAGGTGTAATTCTGTTGCCAGCGGGCATTAAACCAGTCATATCCCACTGCGATACGCTTCCCCCCCAGCAGCAACTCAACACTGTCATCATTGAGGGCATACAGCACGGTATAAAACTCAGGCTGCCCACTCTCCTTCAGAGGCAAAATAACCGGACGGTTAATAATACTCAGTTGCTCGAGACTGCTTTTGCTCTGATGGCAGCTTAAATCAATCCGCGAACTGGTCTCACAATTGGCTTCATTCAGCCGGGTTTCGTACCCCCACAGGCGATAAAGGATCTGCATTGCCTGGCGCTCAGAGCGACTTTGCTCCACCAGTTGATGCCAGTCGGCCAACGGATCTATCAGCACTTTTTTCTTCACAGCCTCAGGCTCCGGAGCCTTTATCACTTGAGGTGCAGGCTGAGTAATGACCTTCTGCGGAGAAACTGTAAGTGCTAAATCCTGAGTTGCCGAAGCTGAAGATGGAATAGGCATACCCTGCCAGTACCAGATACCCGCAGATAACAATGCCCCCAGCATCAAAGCGCCGCCCCAGCGAAGTGTACGACCTCCCGCAACGGCATTACTGGCAGATTGCAGCTCTGCCGTTGGTAACTGCCAATTCAGCACTTCATCACAGGCCTGACTGACAATAGCCTTACTGACCTGATGTGTTGACTGCTGACAGGCCAGCAGCATCGCTTTATCACAAACAAGGTTTATCAGACGCGGAATACCGTGAGTAGCCTTGGCTATCTGGCGGGTCAATGCTGGCTCAAACACCTTGTACAGGCAATCTACGGCTCTGAGGCGATAGTTAATGTATTCATCGACTTCTTCAGGCGTCAGCGGCAACAAATGGTAACGAGAGGTGATCCGCTGGGCTAATTGACGCAATCGCTCCTGTTGCAGCAGCTGCTGTAACTCGGGCTGCCCCACCAGCACCACCTTCAGCAACTTACGACTGTCCGTCTCCAGGTTTGTCAGCAGACGCAACTGCTCAAGTACATCCGGCATCAAATGCTGGGCTTCATCAACCAGCAATAGAGTTTGTTTTCCTGCACTGTGGTTAGTCAGCAGGTGTTGGTAAATACGATCCGTCAAGACCTTGAAACTGGCATCCTCAGGGTAATCAACGCCCAGCTCATCACAAATAGTGGCCAGCAAATCATGGGCAGACAAAGCCGGATTAAGAATAATCGCAACCTGAGTTTCCTGCGGCAATCGCGAGACCAGCGCCCGTAGCACGGTTGTCTTACCGGTGCCGACCTCTCCTGTCAGTAAACCAAAACCACCGCCGCCAGACAGGCTCGCGAGCATATGGGTCAGTGCTTCCCGATGGCGCTCACTGAGGTAGAGGAACCGAGCGCTGGGTACGATTGAAAATGGTGATTCAGTAATCCCGAAATAATCCGTGTACATGCCTTATATACTCTTGCACCTGTTTTATTGATACCTGCCCCGCTAAATTCCTTCTTTCTCAGAGCTGTAATATATTTGTGGAATTAAATTACCTTTGCTACTCAAGATTGTATACCCTGAGACCGTATTGAAGCGATCTATAACGCAAAGGTTGCCAATGAGCCCTTGTGATTTGCTGTATTTATATTAAAGGAGTAAAGCTTGCAGACCTATCTTGTCGGTGGCGCAGTCCGTGACGCGCTGCTGGGACTGACAGTAAAAGACAAAGACTGGGTTGTGGTAGGTGCCACTCCGCAGCAAATGCTGGATCTGGGTTACAGCCAGGTCGGCAGCGACTTTCCGGTGTTCCTCCACCCGAAAACCAAAGAAGAGCATGCCCTGGCCCGAACCGAACGTAAGTCAGGCCGCGGTTACACCGGGTTTACCTGTTACTCAGCACCGGATGTCACTTTGGAACAGGATCTGATGCGACGGGATCTGACCATCAATGCCATTGCCCAGGCAGAAGACGGCAGCCTGATCGACCCATACAACGGCCAGCAGGATCTGGAAAGCCGGCTGCTTCGCCATGTATCACCGGCCTTTGTCGAAGATCCACTACGGGTTCTTCGTGTTGCCCGATTTGCAGCCCGCTTTGCTCACCTCGGCTTTACCGTTGCACCAGAAACCATGGCCCTGATGCAAGAAATGGTGGTCGCCGATGAACTTAGTGCCCTGACGCCTGAGCGAGTCTGGAAAGAGTGGGAAAAAGCCCTGTCCACTGCTAACCCGGACATTTTTCTGAAGGTACTGAGACAGTGTGGCGCCCTTGGCGTTATCATGCCTGAACTTGATGCCTTGTTTGGTGTACCGCAACCGGAAAAGTGGCACCCGGAAATCGACTGCGGAATACACACCCTGATGGTTACCGAACAGGCTGCTCGCCTAAGCAACGACCCGGTTATCCGCTTTGCCGCTCAAGTGCATGATCTGGGTAAAGCTCTAACACCGAAAGAAGAATGGCCAAGCCATCACCACCATTGTCAGACCGGGCTAGATGCTATCAGAGCGCTTTGCCAGCGACTTCGAATCCCGAATGACTACCGCGATCTTGCTCTGGTAGTCTGTGCTCAGCATACGAAAATCCATAAAGCGAATGAACTGCGCCCGGGCACTTTCATCAAAATATTTGATCAGACAGATGCCTGGCGTAAACCTGAACGCATGGAACAGCTGGCGCTCTGCTGTCATGCCGATGTCCGTGGCCGCACAGGCTATGAAGACGATGCATACCCTCAGGCCGATATACTATTGGCAGCTTTCACTGCTGCTCAAAATGTGGCTGTAAAGCCAATTGTCGAAGCTGGCTTTAAGGGCAAAGAGATCAAAGAACAACTGGCCCTGCGCCGTACAGAAGCTGTGAGCGACTTTTTGTCCAATTTGCGCTAATCTAAACTATTTTATTCAATTAAAACATGCACTTATCAACAAAAAGCCCAGCATTTGTTGCCGGGCTTTTCTTTTGTCAAATTATGATGTGCTTTCAAACAGGATTAATGTGACAACAGGAAAGCAATCAGGCCAGCACCCAGTAACAGGCGATAAATCACAAATGGCAGCATACCAAGGCGAGTCACCAGTTTCAGGAACACATGAATACATGCATAGGCACTAACAAAAGACACCGCAATCCCGATACCCAAGCCACCAAGATCAACAGGCTCACCGCTGATCACCAGTTTCATTCCCAGGTAGCCGCCAGCCAGCAGAATAATCGGGATCGACATCAGGAAAGAAAAGCGCGCCGCAGCATCTCGGGTAAAGCCAAGGTGCAGAGCAGCTGTCATCGTTGCGCCTGAGCGCGAAGTCCCCGGGATCATTGCAGCAGCCTGAGCCAGACCGATGAACAGGGACTGCTTCCAGGTTGTCTGGTATTCATCTGCTCGCAAAGTTGCACGGGCATCTACCCACCAAAGCAACAGGCCGAAGACGATCGTGGTACCGGCAATCACCCACGCTGACCGCAGGTAAAGCTCAATAATATCTTTCATAAACAGGCCAAACACACAGGCCGGAATTGTTGCCAGCACAATCATCCAAGCCAGCTTGGCTTCTGCACTGCGGCGACCTTTGAAAATAGAGCCCAACCAAGCCGACAGCAAAGCAACCACTTCTTTACGGAAATATCCCATAACTGCCGCCAGCGTACCAACATGGACTGCTACATCAAAAGCCAATCCCTGATCAGCCCAACCCAGGATTTGAGAGGGCAGAATAAGGTGAGCCGAACTCGAAATAGGCAAAAACTCTGTCAACCCTTGGATCAAGGCCAGTGCGAAGGCTTCAAAATGACTCATCAACATTCCTTTAACATGCAATTCTTTCTACAGGCCACAAAGCCTGATTTTCTTCAAAAGCGTGCCACAGTTGACTGACGGTACGTCCGTCGCCGGGAACCACTAACTCCGGGCACAGCTCAGTCATCGGCAACAGCACAAAAGCAAACTTATATAAATCGGAACGAGGCAGCTGTGGTGCACAATCCTGAACAAGCTCGCCGAAAAGTAGGATATCCAGATCCAATGTCCGGCTCTGGTTTTTCTGTGCATCAGGTGCCCGACCATAAGAAAGCTCAAGCTGCTTTAAAGTCTGCTGCAAATGCCCAAGCTGCAGTGCAGTTTCCATTTCCAGCACGCAATTATAAAAATTAGGTCCGCTGAACCCGACCGGCTCAGCTTCATATATCCTGGAAACCTCAATCCCGGTTCCCAGTTTTTTCAGCTCGGCAACCGCCGCGCGAATATGGAACTCGCGCTCAATATTGGAACCGATACTGATATAGACGGTGGTCACTTACAGCCTCGCTCAATGACAACCCCGACACCACGAGCATTTGCTACCGCACCTGGCTTGGTGACCCGCACTTGGATCCACGGCACTGAAAATTGAGTCATAATCAAGCTGGCTACTTCCTCAGCCACGCGCTCAACCAGCAGAAAACGGCCGTTCTGGATATGCTCTGTCACTGCATTACTCACCGCCGCATAATCAAGGGCATAGGCCACATCATCACTGTCTGCCGCTGGACGGTTGTTATGAGCCATCTCCAAATCCAGCACCAACTTCTGTTTGATGGTCTGTTCCCAGTCATACACTCCGATCGTGGCGATGACTTCAAGATGTTCGATAAATACTGAATCCATGTTCAATCGCTAATTTTGTTAGAGGTCGGATACCTAATTTGAGCTAAAACGCGTATTATCAGGTCGTAATCGTCAACATTCGTGACGCTCCCGGCCCACCCAGCACCAGCCGTGCGGACAGGTTGCGAGCACTATACCACATGAGTGCTACGGCGACATGAAAGACTGCTGTTAAAACCAGCAGCAATTTTGAACAACGACGAAACCCCTGTCACCAGCCGTTGGAAGTTTGCATGACACCACTTGTTCTTCTGATCATCATTGGCGCCTACCTGCTTGGCTCAATCTCAAGTGCCGTGCTGATTTGTCGTCTTTACGGCCTGCCGGATCCCCGTGACAGCGGCTCTGGCAACCCGGGGGCCACTAATGTCCTTCGCCTTGGCGGACGGAGTGCGGCCGCAATGGTACTGGTGTGTGACATCCTTAAGGGCATGATACCGGTCTGGATCAGTTACTTCATCGGGATCAACCCATTCCTGCTTGGAATCATCGGTATTGCCGCCTGTCTAGGCCATATCTACCCGATCTTTTTTCACTTCCGCGGCGGTAAAGGTGTCGCAACAGCTCTTGGGGCCCTGGCACCAATTGGCTGGGATCTGAGCGGTATGCTCATCGGTACCTGGCTATTAACGGTTCTGCTTTGCGGCTACTCATCGCTCGGCTCACTGATCACTGCGCTAATGGCACCGATGTTTACCTGGTGGGTCAAGCCGGAATACACCATGCCGGTAGCTATGCTCTCCTGCCTGATAGTTTTTCGCCATCACGAAAACGTCCGCCGTCTGCTGGAAGGTAAAGAAAGCAAAATCTGGAATAAATTCACCCGTAATTCCAAGCAATAGAAACAACAGATGCAAAAAGGGCGGCCAGAAGGCCGCCCTTTAATATTTCATATCCCGTGATTAATCACGGATAGGCTTCAGCTGATCAATCGGCCAGCGAGGGAAAGCCTTCACACCAAGGTCCATCGTTTCCTGGTTCTTCAGGCGCTGCATACCGGCATAAGCAATCATGGCACCGTTATCGGTACAGAACTCAGTACGCGGGTAGAACACTTCACCCTTCATTCCCGTCATCAGCTTTTCCAGCTCCAGACGCAGATATTTGTTAGCACTTACACCACCGGCAATTACCAGGCGCTTAAAACCGGTCTGCTTCAGGGCACGCTTACATTTTATCGCCAGGGTATCAACCACTGCTTCCTGGAAAGCAAACGCGATATCAGCACGAGTCTGTTCATCATCACCGTTATCACGAATAGTGTTAGCAGCAAATGTCTTCAGACCGGAGAAGCTGAAATCCAGTCCCGGGCGGTCTGTCATCGGACGCGGGAACTTGAAGCGGCCTTTTGTGCCTTTCTCTGCCAATTTAGACAGTAGCGGGCCTCCCGGATAATCCAGCCCCATCAACTTGGCTGTCTTATCGAATGCCTCACCGGCTGCATCATCAATCGACTCACCCAGGATCTGGTACTCACCGATCCCTTTTACTTCCACCATCATGGTGTGGCCGCCGGAAACCAGCAATGCCACAAACGGGAACTCTGGCGGATTGTCTTCCAGCATCGGCGCCAACAGGTGGCCTTCCATATGGTGGACAGCTACAGCAGGCAGATCCCATGCGTATGCCAAGCTGCGGCCAATGGTCGCACCTACCAGCAACGCACCGACCAGGCCCGGACCTGCGGTGTATGCAACACCATCAAGGTCTGCCGGTGTCAGGCCGGCATTCGCCAACGCTTCTTTCACCAGCGGGATGGTCTTTTTAACATGGTCACGCGACGCCAGTTCAGGTACTACACCACCGTAATCAGCATGCAGTTTTACCTGGCTGTATAGCTCGTGTGCCAGTAGGCCTTTTTCATCATCGAAAATTGCAACGCCTGTTTCGTCACAGGAGGTTTCGATGCCCAGTATACGCATAACAACCTCTATACTTATGGTAATTGGGGGCAATACTACAGTCCTTGACAGAAATTAACCAGTTCAGGGTTGCAGAATGCTTTACAAATGCACCCAGATCAGATTAGAATTTCGCACCATTTTTAATCAGCTGACACTTAACTGAACGTCAGCGTTAACCGAATCACTCTGAGGTGAGTATTACATGCCAGTAATCAAAGTACGTGAAAACGAACCGTTTGACGTAGCACTACGTCGTTTTAAGCGCTCTTGCGAGAAAGCAGGTATCCTTTCTGAAGTACGTCGTCGTGAACACTTCGAAAAACCTACTACAGTACGTAAGCGCGCTAAAGCAGCGGCTGTTAAGCGTCACCTGAAGAAATTGGCTCGCGAAAACGCGCGTCGCGTTCGTCTGTACTAATCTGCCTGATTAACAGAAGGAACGTGTTATGACTCTGATTGAACGTCTTAAAGACGAACAAAAAGCGGCGATGAAGGCTAAAGATAAGCCTCGTCTAGGTACTATCCGTTTAGCTATGGCTGCCATCAAACAGCGTGAAGTTGATGAAAAGATTACTCTTTCTGATGACGACGTGCTGGCAGTTCTGACTAAAATGGTAAAACAGCGCCGAGATTCTGTAGCTCAATACGAGTCTGCAGGTCGTCAGGATCTTGCTGATGTCGAACTTGCTGAAATTGCAGTTCTGGAAGAATTCATGCCTCAGCCACTGAGCGACGATGAAATCGCTGCTCTGCTGGATGAAGCAGTAGCTTCTACCGGAGCGACCAGCATGCAAGACATGGGCAAGCTGATGGGCGTACTGAAACCGCAGGTTCAGGGTCGTGCCGATATGGGTAAAGTTAGCCAGTTAGTGAAAGCTAAACTTAGCTAATACTAACCCAATTCAGCAGCAAGCCGTGCTATCCATTAGGAGTGCGCGGCTTGTTCGTATTTCGCTTCCGGTATTTTTACACTCTGATACCAACCTAAATCGCTATGTGAAATGCACTAAATAGCTATTTCGTTTGGTATTACTTACGTTTTATCAGGTAAAACTCTCTTTATGGCAGGAAAAATCCCCCGTTCATTTATCGATGATCTCATCGCACGCCACGACATTGTGGATGTCGTTGATGCACGGGTGAAACTGAAAAAGCAGGGCAAAAACTTCGGTGCCTGCTGCCCTTTCCATAACGAGAAAACCCCCTCATTCTCCGTCAGCCAGGAAAAACAGTTCTACCACTGCTTTGGCTGTGGTGCCCACGGGAATGTCCTTGATTTCGTCATGGAATTTGACCGCCTTGATTTTGTCGAGGCAATTGAAGAGCTGGCTTCGCAGCTTGGTCTGGAAGTACCGCGCGAACAAGGCAGCGGTGGCGGCAAGCCCGGCGCTCGCAGCAAAGAAAAGCTCGGGCTGTACGACATGATGGGGCAGATATCCCAGTTCTATAAATCCCAGCTCCGCACTCCGGAAGGCCAGGTGGCAGTGGATTACCTGAAAGGACGAGGATTATCCGGCGAAATCGTTCAGAAATACGGTATTGGTTTTGTACCTGATCAGTGGGACCAGGTTCGCAACCGCTTCGGTCGCGATATGGAAGCCCAGCAGGCGCTGGTTACCGCGGGAATGTTAATCGAGAACGACAACGGTCGCCGCTATGACCGCTTCCGCGGCCGTGTTATGTTCCCGATCCATGATCGCCGTGGACGGGTCATCGGTTTCGGAGGCCGGGTATTGGGTGATGGCACCCCGAAATACCTAAACTCTCCGGAAACGCCGATCTTCCACAAAGGCCGTGAACTCTACGGCCTGTACGAAGTGCTGCAGGCCCACCGGGAACCGGAAAAACTTCTGGTTGTCGAAGGTTATATGGACGTGGTTGCCCTGGCGCAATTCGGTGTCGACTATGCCGTCGCTTCACTGGGAACATCAACGACCGGGGATCATATCCAGACCTTGTTCCGCCAGACTGGTACCGTCGTTTGCTGCTATGACGGTGATCGCGCAGGTCGCGATGCTGCGTGGCGGGCAATGGAGCAGGCACTGCCCTACCTGACTGACGGACGCCAACTTAAGTTCATGTTCCTGCCGGACGGTGAGGATCCTGATACCTATATCCGTCAGTATGGCCAAGAAGGTTTTGAACAACAGGTCAATGAGGCGATGCCGCTGTCAGAGTTCATGTTCAACACACTGGTAGCCCAAGTCGACATGAGCAGCCGGGAAGGCAAGGCAAAACTGAAAACCCTGGCTAAACCGCTACTGGAAAAAGTAGCCGGTGAAACACTTCGTGAGTATCTACTCAATACATTGGGCTATAATTTAGGGTTACCACCTGATCAGATCAGACTCGAACTGAAACGAGATGACAGCCAGCGGCCTGTTCAGCCGCAAAAGAACATCAAACGTACCCCGATGCGCGATGTCATTGCTCTGCTGGTCCAGAATCCGAGCTTTGTGGAAAGCCTGGAATTTGATATGGCCGCATTTGAAGGGATTGATGTCCCTGGACTAAATTTATTGATATCAGTGGTTGATAAATGCCGAATTAACCCCAATATCACTACAGGCCAGTTACTAGAGTCCTGGCGTGGCAGCAAAAATGAGAACATGATGGCCCGTTTGGCCGCATGGCAACTGCCCCTCGCAAAAGACGAGGACAACACTCTAGATGTATTTATGGACGCGATGGATAAAGTTATCGATCAATGCGTTACACAACAAATCGAGAAGTTGCAGGCTAAATCAAACACCGTCGGCTTATCAGTCGAAGAGAAGCGGGAATTGCAGTTGCTGATACTCAATCGTCCCGGCTAGTAAGTAGTCAACAATTCAAAAATTTGTTAAGTTTACAGGTTTGCATTTCTGCATACTAAACTCTCACTCAGACCCGAAGTTGGATATCGTCTATGGAGCAAAATCCGCAGTCTCAGCTTAAGTTACTTGTCGCTAAAGGCAAAGAACAAGGCTATCTGACCTACGCCGAAGTAAATGACCACTTACCGGAAGACATCGTTGATTCCGATCAGGTGGAAGACATTATTCAGATGATTAATGACATGGGTATCAAGGTGGTTGAAACAGCCCCTGATGCCGATGAATTAATGATGACTGAAGATAATGCGGACGAAGACGCCATTGAAGCCGCCGCTCAAGCACTTTCTAGTGTAGAGAGCGAGATTGGCCGTACTACCGATCCAGTCCGCATGTACATGCGCGAAATGGGTACAGTAGAACTACTTACTCGTGAAGGCGAAATTGATATCGCAAAACGCATTGAAGATGGTATCAACCAGGTTCAGTGCTCAGTTGCCGAATATCCGTCAGCCATCTCCCACCTGCTGGAACAGTTCGACAAGGTAGAAGCCGACGAGCTTCGTCTTACTGACATTATTTCTGGTTTTGTTGATCCTAACGAAGAGGAAACAGCAGCACCAACAGCAACTCACATCGGCTCAGAGCTTAGCGAAACAGATCTTGAAGACGAAGATAAAGATCTTGAAGAAGACGATGACTCTGAAGAATCGGAAGAAGATACAGGTATCGATCCGGAGCTGGCTCGTGAGAAGTTCATGGAACTTCGTGATTCTTACGAAAAAATGGCGACCGCGATTAATACTTACGGCCGTACTGATGCACGAACTGAAGTAGCGGTTGAAGAGCTGTCTGACATCTTCAAGCAGTTCCGCCTGATCCCGAAACAGTTTGACCGTCTGATTAGCTCACTACGTGATTCGATGGATCGTGTTCGCACTAACGAACGCCTAATCATGCGTATGTGTGTTGACAACAGTAAGATGCCGAAGAAAACCTTCGTTAATCTTTTTGCCGGCAATGAATCTTCTACTGACTGGATCGACGAAGCACTAAACTCTGGTAAACCATACGCTGAACGCCTTAAGAACTACGAAGAAGAGCTTCGCCGTTCTGTGGTTAAGCTACGCATGCTGGAAGAAGAAACCGGCCTGTCTATCGAGCGTATCAAAGACATCAGCCGTCGTATGTCTATCGGTGAAGCAAAAGCTCGCCGTGCGAAGAAAGAAATGGTTGAAGCCAACCTGCGTCTGGTTATTTCGATCGCGAAGAAATACACCAACCGCGGCCTGCAGTTCCTGGATCTGATCCAGGAAGGTAACATCGGCCTGATGAAGGCTGTTGATAAGTTTGAATACCGTCGTGGTTACAAGTTCTCAACTTACGCAACATGGTGGATCCGTCAGGCTATCACCCGTTCAATCGCAGACCAGGCACGTACTATCCGTATCCCTGTTCACATGATTGAAACCATCAACAAACTGAACCGTATCTCTCGTCAGATGCTTCAGGAGATGGGCCGTGAGCCATTGCCGGAAGAACTGGCAGAACGCATGCAAATGCCGGAAGACAAGATCCGTAAAGTACTGAAGATTGCCAAAGAGCCAATCTCAATGGAAACTCCAATCGGTGATGATGAAGATTCACATCTGGGTGATTTCATTGAAGATACTACACTTCAGCTACCAATGGATGCAGCAACGTCTGATAACCTGCGCACCGCGACCAACGAAGTGCTGGCAGGCCTGACACCTCGTGAAGCGAAAGTACTTCGCATGCGTTTCGGTATCGACATGAACACTGACCACACCCTTGAGGAAGTTGGTAAGCAGTTCGACGTTACCCGTGAGCGTATCCGTCAGATCGAAGCCAAAGCCCTGCGTAAGCTTCGCCACCCAAGCCGCTCAGACGTACTGCGCAGCTTCCTGGACGAGTAACCTCACCTCTGACACAATCTTAAAAGCGAGCCTCATGGCTCGCTTTTTTATTCACCATGATATCTTATAATATCAATATGTTAGCTTTTTCCCATTTTAAGGTGTTCTTTACTTTGAGTGCTTAAAAAGCAGACAAAACAATCACTTTATTCGCTAGACAAGAGCCAGACCTTCTCATATAATTTCCCGCACACTGGCCCCTTAGCTCAGTGGTTAGAGCAGGCGACTCATAATCGCTTGGTCCGCAGTTCAAGTCTGCGAGGGGCCACCAGATTCAAAAGAAAAGCTTATGGAGAAATCCATAAGCTTTTTTTATTTCCACAAAAAAATCACATCCGCTTCGAACAACACATAAACCCCCACCATCAATTCTCATTTGCAGAGACTCTCATTCCGCACTTATTGCACCGTGTAAGAAACAAAGTATTTACACCAATAAACAATCAGATGCATGGATTTATTTCACACTCAAAAATAAATCCTTTTACCGGAAAACTTCGCCCACAATTGATAAATAACAAAACTTTTCTGTGAATTATGTAGATAATTTCCCCCTCATTTGCCGCAACATGTGAAATTTTTGCGTGTTATCACAAGGTGATAAAAGAGTTGAGCCGTGCTATAATCTAGGCCTTGTTCGCCGGGCAATTTTATGTAAGGGCTGACACATTCATGTCATGATTGGATGACAGCATACTGGGAGGGATAGAACCAGGAAATAATGTGTACAAGAGCTGCCTTATGAAAGCACCCAATGCTTTCATAAGGCAATATTTTTGTAAAAAATTTGTATTATCACCGCTTACCGGTCAAAGGAAGTTACAAATGTTTGATCTACTCCTCAATTTGTAGGTGTATTTCAACATAAATGGAACATCTTTTTCAGGTATAACACTGTGATTCAAATTTCCCTTGGGTAAAAGTTCGTCCGGAGACAATCCTCAATGAAAAAGACTAAGATCGTATGTACGATTGGACCTAAAACTGAATCTAAAGAGATGCTAACTAAGCTGGCTAACGCTGGTATGAACGTTATGCGTCTTAACTTCTCGCACGGTGACTTCGCAGAGCACGGTCAGCGCATCAGCAACCTGCGTGAAGTAATGGCAGAGACTGGCAAACAACTTGCAATCCTGCTGGACACTAAAGGTCCTGAAATCCGTACTATCAAACTGGAAAACGGTCAGGACTTTTCTCTGGTTGCTGGCCAGGAATTCACTTTCACTACTGACACTTCTGTTATCGGTAACCAAGACCGCGTAGCTGTTACTTACCCAGGTTTCGCAAAAGACCTGACTAAAGGTAACACTATCCTGGTTGACGATGGTCTAATCGAGATGGAAGTACTTGAAACTACTGACACTGAAGTTAAGTGTAAAGTACTTAACAACGGTGACCTGGGTGAAAACAAAGGTGTTAACCTACCAGGCGTTTCTGTAAACCTTCCAGCTCTTGCAGAAAAAGACAAAGCTGACCTTAAGTTCGGTTGTGAGCAAGGCGTTGACTTCGTTGCGGCATCTTTCATCCGTAAAGCTGAAGACGTTAAAGAAATCCGTGCACTGCTAAACGCAAACGGCGGCGAAAACATTCAGATCATCTCTAAGATCGAAAACCAGGAAGGTGTTGATAACTTCGACGCTATCCTAGAAGCTTCTGACGGTATCATGGTTGCTCGTGGTGACCTGGGTGTTGAAATCCCGGTTGAAGAAGTTATCTTCGCTCAGAAGATGATGATCGAGAAATGTAACCGTGCTCGTAAAGTAGTTATCACTGCTACTCAGATGCTTGATTCTATGATCAAGAACCCACGTCCAACTCGTGCAGAAGCGGGTGACGTTGCGAACGCAATCATGGACGGTACTGATGCAGTAATGCTTTCTGGTGAATCTGCGAAGGGTAAATACCCAATCGAAGCTGTAACTATCATGGCTCAAATCTGTGAGCGTACTGATAAAGCTCTTAAAGCAGAACTGGGTTCTCGCCTGGACAGCCCACGCCTTCGCATCACAGAAGCTGTATGTAAAGGTGCTGTAGACACTGCTGAGAAACTAAGTGCACCTCTAATCGTTGTTGCAACTGAAGCTGGTAAGTCTGCACGTTCTGTACGTAAATACTTCCCAACTGCAAACATCCTTGCAGTAACAACTAACACTAAGACTGCAGCTCAGCTTGCACTGTCTAAAGGTGTAACTCCAGTTGTTGTTGATTCAATTGAAAACACTGACGCGTTCTACGGACGCGGCAAAGAGCTTGCTCTTGAAACTGGCCTGGGTGCGAAAGGCGATATCGTTGTTATGGTATCTGGCGCACTAGTACCATCAGGTACAACTAACACAGCTTCTGTACACGTACTGTAAGCTATCGGCCATAAGTCAAATCACAAACGGGAGCCATTTGGCTCCCGTTTTTTTATTCGAAACCCCGCACAAGGCGAAACGCCACTCACAATTCCACAGCTTGTCTGTCGCTCCCTTCTTTTTTCAAGCGTATACTCACCCGGCAAAATTATCCCTTGAAAGCATAGCCATTGCTTGCATAAAAAATAACAAAGACCTTTAGCCTGTTGCTCTTCTTTCTTTGAGTAACCGGTAACCGAACCATTCACCTCTGACATCAACGCCAGAGGCCAAGAACATAAAAATAATGAGGAATACAGTGTCTAGTCCCACATTAACCAATCAAGTTATGGAAATGATTCGACAAGACATCTTACTCGGTGAACTCGCTCCGGGACAAAAGCTTGTTGTTGCAGATCTGAAATCCCGCTACGATGTCGGTGCATCTCCCATCAGGGAAGCCCTTGTCCAACTATCATGGAAAAAATACGTCAACTTTACCCCGCAAAAAGGCTGCTGGGTCGCTCCGATTTCTATCGTTGAACTGGAAGATCTGTTTGAAACGAATCTGGTACTGTCTAAAGTTTTGTTGAAACGGGCAATCGAAAATGGTGACGAATCCTGGGAGCTCAACATCCTGACCAGCTTCCATAAGCTCTGTCGAATCAATCCGGCAGAAGCTGATGTCGACTTAAGTGAATGGGAAGAGCGCCACAGCCAATTCCACCTCGCCTTGCTGGAAGGCAGCTGCTCACCTGTAATGCTGGATCTTTACCGGGAAGTCTATGAGCAGATTGAACGCTACCGCCATATCTGGGTGTGTCGAAACCGTCATTACGAAGAACGCTACCATGACAATGGTGAGCATGAAGCGATGATGAAAGCAGTACTGAGCCGAAACAGCGAACAAGCGCTAGCTTTGTTGGACGAACACTCCCAGCGGGCAGTTGAGATGATCAAAGCTTATCTTTAAGTCTGTCAGGCTGGAGCTGCAAATAACCAAGTTCGACAAAACACTTTCCCCCCACACACAATCAAGAATTACCAGAAAATCTCTTTGTGGTGGGTGTTTAGCAGCAAGACGGCCAACAAAAAATAAATAGCACTGACATGAAAGCCCAACAGAACAAGCGTCAGGGTGGTCAGGCGTGCCAAGAATTGATTCATCATCGCCATACTCCTACTTCAAACATCCGGTAGTACAGCTTTGTATCGCAAGCTTAATAAGGCCTAATGACAGGAATATAACCTTTCGTTACCAGCTGAATTCCACCACCTTCTATTAGACTTTAGTCTAATCACAACCGGAGTATGACACTCTTAGGTGCAAAATTAAGCCCAGCTCAGAACACGCCTGAGCTGGGCTTTTCAATCGGTTCGATAATCTATACAGAAAAAGGGTTATGCTTTCAGGGCTCGCTCTCCACGTGCTATCCCAACCACACCGCTGCGCGCCAGTTCCACAATCTCCGTTGCTTCGCCAACCGCGTCAATAAAGGCATCCAGCTTGTCACTGGTTCCCGCCAGCTGAACGGTGTAAATCTGGCTGGTCACATCAACAATCTGCCCCCGGAAGATATCCGCAGTCCGCTTCACCTCCGCCCGGGCAAAACCGCTGGCTTTTAGCTTCACCAACATCAGTTCACGTTCAACATGCTCGGTTTCCGTAACATTGCTGACCTTGAGGATATCAATCAGCTTATGCAGCTGCTTCTCAATCTGCTCCAATGCCGCATCATCATCTACGTTAGTAGTGATATTAAGGCGGGACAAGGTCGGATCATCCGTCGGTGCCACTGTCAGTGATTCAATGTTATAGCCTCGCTGAGAAAACAGGCCGACAACCCGAGATAATGCGCCCGATTCATTTTCCAGTAGTACTGATATAATTCTGCGCATTATGTTCTCTCCGTTTTACTTAGCCACATTTCACTCATAGAGCCACCCCGGATCAGCATCGGATAAACATGCTCTGTTTCATCAACACTGATATCGATAAACACCAGCTTATCTTTCATCGCCAGAGCTTTTTCCAGCTCGCTCTCTAACTTCGCCGGATCGGAAATCCGCATTCCCACGTGCCCGTAAGCCTCGGCAATAGCCGCAAAGTCCGGCACTGAATCCATATATGAATGAGAGTGACGTCCCTGATAAATCATGTCCTGCCACTGCTTCACCATCCCCAGGAAACGGTTGTTAAGGTTAATAATTTTCACCGGGATATCATATTGCAGGGCTGTCGACAGCTCCTGGATATTCATCTGGATACTGCCGTCACCTGTGACACACACTACCTCAGCATCCGGCAGGGCAAACTTGACCCCCATCGCAGCTGGCAGGCCAAAGCCCATGGTTCCCAGACCGCCGGAGTTAATCCAGCGACGCGGCTTATCGAACGGATAGTAAAGCGCAGCAAACATCTGGTGCTGGCCGACATCAGAGGCAACATAAGCATCACCATTAGTCAGCTTGTAAAGCACGTCAATCACCTGCTGTGGCTTAATGCGCTCACTGTTGGTGTCATAGCTTAAGCACTTACGCGCCCGCCATGATTCAATCTCACTCCACCAGCTGTCGATAGCTTCCTTATCATTACAGGCATCCTGATCGTCGAGCATCTTCAGCATGGTGTTCAATACCGTATCGGCCGAGCCGACGATAGGTATATCAGCCCCCACCGTCTTGGAAATTGATGACGGGTCAATATCGATATGCATGATGGTCGCATTCGGGCAGTACTTCGCGACATTATTGGTTGTACGGTCGTCAAAACGTACCCCGATACCGAAAATCAAATCCGAATTATGCATCGCCATATTGGCTTCATAGGTACCGTGCATCCCCAACATGCCCAGGCAGTTTTTGTGCGTCCCCGGAAAAGCACCCAGCCCCATCAGGGTATTAACTACCGGCAGATTCAAAGACTCTGCCAGTTTCAGAATTTGCTCACCGCAATCGGCCATAATGGCTCCGCCGCCAATATACAGCACGGGTTTCTTCGCAGCCATCAACGCCCTGATACCACGCTTGATCTGCCCCTTGTGGCCCTGAGTTGTCGGGCTATAAGAGCGCATACCGATCGATTCCGGATATTTGTACGGGTAAGTCTCCGCCGGATTGAGCATATCTTTGGGAATATCGATCACCACAGGGCCGGGACGGCCGCTTGAGGCGATATAGAAGGCTTTTTTGATGATCTCTGGGATCTCTTCCGGGTTCTTGACCAGAAAGCTGTGCTTAACGACCGGACGGGAAATCCCGACCATATCGCACTCCTGGAAGGCATCGTTGCCGATCAGGTTACTCATAACCTGGCCGGAGAAGACCACGAGGGGAATGGAGTCCATATAGGCTGTCGCAATACCGGTGACGGCATTGGTTGCCCCGGGACCGGATGTCACCAGTACTACGCCGACTTCACCGGTGGCACGGGCATAACCGTCTGCCATGTGCACCGCTGCCTGTTCATGGCGGACGAGGACGTGTTCAATATCGCTTTTCTCATGCAGCGCATCGTAAATATCCAGTACTGAACCGCCAGGGTATCCGAAGATATGTTTTACGCCTTGGTCGATCATCGATCGAACGACCATCTCGGCGCCGGACAACATTTCCATATTACTTGCCTCCAGGTCGAGTACACCACCCCATATAGCTAATTATTCCCGGCCATCACCGACAGTCGAATCCTGATCAGGGTCAGAAAACGGGAGGGCTCGTGATAAATACTGCCTTGTTTCACGATTTGCGTTTCCAGACCCCCAACCAGCTCGGGTAGAACAACTGCTGCGTCATGGTCAGCATCGGTTTATTCATGCTTTATGCGACAGGAAAAAATTCCGGCCAAACCACAACAATTAGCTATACGGGCTGATGTAACATAGTTAGGGCTTATTTTTAGCCTAAATTGAAATCAAACTTGTTTCTTTATTCTATGCGAGCCGCCGCCTGCCATAACAAACAACAGTAACCCGCAACAACTGTAACGCCTTTTTATCAAACAAGTCTATTAGCCGGAGGCAGTTCACAGTATTAATCTGTTACTGGTGAGAAATGGCTTTATTCATTCGGCTTGAAGGTTATGCAATAGAGATCATCCGCTGAATATTACCGCTTGGTGAGAGTATTAATCTTATAAGGTGAACAGAAAACCACCGCAGATCGAAGCTATCCGAGTATCAGTATCAAGCCAGATACATCTAATAAGTCACCAGACGCAAAAAAGGAGCCTTCCGGCTCCTTTGAAGAAATGAGGTCGACAGGCAAGTCCGCCGTTAATGCTGGCTTGCCGACGCCTTCTTATGGCTCTCTTCGTACATCATTTCAATTTCACGGTGGTAGCGATCCTGGATCACCTTACGACGCAGTTTCTGAGTCGGGGTCAGCTCACCACTGTCCATTGAGAACGCTTTCGGAAGCAGAGTGAATTTTTTTACCTGTTCAAAACGAGCCAGATCTTTTTGCAGCTCAATGACTCGCGCTTCAATCAGCTCGCGGATCTGGCTGTGCTTCACCAGCTCCAGGCGATCATGGTATTTGATATTCAGCTCGCGGGCGTGCTCTTCCAGTGCCTCGAAGCACGGAACAATCAATGCAGACACAAACTTACGAGTGTCAGCAATCACCGCGATCTGCTCAATGAAATGGTCTTTACCGATAGCCCCTTCAATAACCTGAGGTGCAATATATTTACCGCCAGAGGTTTTCATCAACTCTTTGATGCGATCGGTAATAAACAGGTTGCCCTTGTCATCGAAATGACCGGCATCACCGGTTTTCAGGAAACCGTCTTCAGTGAAGTTCTTGGCGCTCTCTTCCGGCATCTTATAATAGCCGCGCATCACCATCGGGCCACGCACCAGAATTTCATTGTTTTCGCCAATCTTCACTTCGGCTCCCGGCATCGGCAAACCGATTGAATCCGGGTTAAAGCATTCATCATCCCAGCAGGAGATGGTCGCTGTAGTTTCAGTCATACCGTAACCCAGCTTCACGTTGATCCCGATAGCATGGAAGAAGCGGCCAATTCCCGCATCCAGCTTGGCACCGCCACATGGCATGAACTTGATCTGGCCGCCCAGGATCTTACGCAGTTTCGACAAAACCAGCTTGTCAGCCAGCTTATAGCTCTTTTTCAGTAGCAGCGATGGCTTGCGCTGCTCCTGGTGGCACAGTGCCATACGGGCACCCATATTCACCGCCCAGGTAAACATCACCTTGCGGTGGAATGGTGCGCGAGAGACTTTTTCATGAACGGCAGAGTAAATCTTCTCGTAAACCCGCGGTACCGCCGCCATCACATTCGGCTTCACTTCAACCAGGGCTTCGCGCAGTTTGTTGGTGTCTGACAGGTAGCAGTTTACGCCGCCACGGTGCAGGGCATAGAAAGTCCAGGCACGCTCAAATACGTGTGACAATGGCAGGAAACAAAGGGAGACGTCGCCTTCATCCAGCGCCAGCTTTTCATCATGACCTTCAATCTGACCCGCAACGTTACCGTAATCCAGCATCACCCCTTTCGGAGTGCCAGTCGTACCCGATGTATAAATCAGAGTAAACAGATCATCCATCGCGGTCTGTGACAGACGCTGCTCCAGCTCAGCCTGAGCATCTCCAGAGCCTTGCTGAACAAAATCATCATAGCTGCATACCAATGGATGTTCAGCCAGCTCAACCTGCTGCGACATCACCACAATACGCTCCAACTGAGGGCACTCAGCAGCGATTTCCAGCGCAGCATCATGCTGTGCCTGCTCACCCACAAACAGAATGCGGATATCTGCGTTATTAATGATATACGCAGCCTGCTGCGGCGTACTGGTCGGATAGATAGGTACAGTTACACAGCGGTTATACAGGGCCGCAAAATCAGCAACGGTCCAGCGCGGCATGTTATTGGAAAAGATACCAATCTTATCCTGAACATTTAGCCCCTGAGCCAGCATTGCCAGGGCAAGCTGTTGGATCTGCTCACCAAACTCAGCCCAGCTAATATCTTGCCACTGGCCATTGACCTGATGACGCAGTGCTACCCGATCGCCCAGGCGGGCAATCTGGTTACGAATTCGATTTACGATATGAAGATCACGTTCAGCCATAACTACTCTGCCATTTTAGCTTACACCTGTAAGCCTATTAGAGGAGCGCAGTCTACAGCTGACACCGAAAAAGGCAACAATAAAGCGAGATATTTTGCGTTTTATGCTGCGGTGCTCTCAGTCCCCAGCCCTTGTCAGCACAGGGTTTATACGTCTTATTAATAGAATTAACACAAAATGTAAGCAAGTACTGCCCGGCGATCAACTTCAGCAAAAAAACGGGCACAACGGGATCAAAAAAGCCGACAGGTGCCGGCTTTTTACTAATATCTGCTTTTTACTAATATCTGCTTTTTGCTTGTCTGTTTTAGCTTACATAGCAGCTTAGTATGAGTTGTCACCACACACTTCAAGCAGCTGGTTACGCATCCAGATATGGCCTTTGTCTTTTTGTGATGACTCATGCCAGCTCAGGTAACCACTGATTTTCGCCGAGTCAAACGGCAGTGGCAGTACCTTCAGCTGCAGGTTGTGAGCAGCAGATTCTGCCAGCCAGCGTGGCATCACAGCAATCAGATCAGACTGGCCAGAAACATACATAATGTTGCTCAGGCTCGCGCCCTGGTAAGCTTCATTGTAGCTCGCATGCTGATTGTAGATATGGTCAGCAAACATCTTCACACCAGGAATCGATTTCAGTACAGCATGCTTTTCAGCCGCAAATTCTGCTTCTGTAATAGACTCACCAATGCGCGGGTGGTTACCGGCAGCAATCACAACCAGCTCATCGCTGAACAGCTCTGTGCTGCAAAAGCCAGGTTCATCGAAGCGAACGTAATCAATCACGAAGTCCACTTCCTGATAGCGCATCTTCTGGGTCAGGTTTGCATCCAGCTCAGCTTCCAGGTGTACACGCAGGTTCGGTGCCTGCTCAGACACATTGCGCAGGATACGTGGTGCAAAACGCATATCAGACGGGCTGCAGATAGCCAACTTGAAAGTACGGCTTGACGTCTCTGGCGAGAAAATCGATGACGGCAGCTCGTTCTTCACCAATTGCAGAGCCTGACGAACCGGACCGAAAAGCTGCTTAGCACGCTGGGTCGGCTGAATACCACGACCATGACGGATAAACAGTTCATCGTTAAACATCACCTTCAGACGGGCAACGGCATTACTTACAGCAGGCTGAGACATGCCCAGGTTATGAGCAGCTCGGGTAATATTCTGTTCCTGCATCACAGCATCAAAAACTGTCAGCAAATTCAGGTCTACACTTCTTAGATTTGACTCCATTTTGTAACCATCAACCGGGTGAATAGATGAAGTTTTACGCGTCATATTTTGCCTCTACTTGAATCTGGTTGGGGCAAAATCCATTATGCCTCCAATTGAATAAATGGGACATATCCTCTGCCCGAAACAATTGCCCCCTGAATGGGATGCGGCAAGTATTATTCAAATGGATTGATGAAACCAAGAGGCGAAAATAAGCAAATGTAAATACTTATCAGCCGAAGTCAAAATTCAGAATATAAATTCTTTTAAATCATTAATTTAAGCCACTTCTAAAAAGATCTAAAAAATGTATAAATAAGATAAAGGGGTAATTATAAGCAAAAAACGCTGCTTTTTTGTTCGCTTTTTACACATTCCTGTAACCCGAGAAAAACGTTTTCGTGGACGGTTAATAAATTCCACTCATCGAAAATTCATGTTTTACCGTACGGCCGGGCTCAACCATTGAGTCCCGGACAAAATCCAGAAATTCGACCTCACTCCAAAGCTGTCGCCACAATTCATCACAGTGATACCAGTCACCTTCCAAAGCCCATTCTGCTATCACCATCGCCCCATCCGACAACGGCTCCCTTCCCACAGAATTCATATCAAGCCCAAACAAATTGCGGCTGACTTAGATGCTCCATCGCCCGCCACTTTCTCTGACGAGCAATAGATGAAAACATCTATATGATGGCTTCAAAATTATGTGATAGTTTCGAGATGACAGGGCCGTGACGTTTTAAAGGAAGCTCAATGGCAAATTTTCCGGCAATAAAAACGGGGCCCGAAGGCCCCGCACAGCATGAAACAGGTTCGAATCTCGATGAACAAGTCAGGCCGTAACCAAGGCCTCGTGTTTCCGCACCAGATTGAAATCTGCCAGAATGGCGTAAGCGGCCGGGATCATAAACAACACCAGCAAGGTGGAGGTAAAGATGCCGAACACAATGGAAATCACCAGCGGCTGAATAACCTGTGCCTGCAAACTGGTTTCCAGCATCAGCGGCAATAATCCGGCCGCCGTAGTCAGCGAAGTCAGGAATACAGCCCGGAAGCGCTCGCGACTAGCTTTCACCACAGCATCATGAACATTGTCACCCTCATCGACATGGTGACGGATATATTGCACCAACAGGATCGAATCATTCACCACGACCCCAGCAAGGGACACAAACCCCATTATGCTTGGCATACTCAGGGCAAAACCCAGCAACCAATGGCCCCAGAACACCCCGATTAGAGCCAGCGGGATCGCCAGCAGTACCACGAAAGGTTCTAAGTAACTACGGAACTGGTAGCTGAGGATCACAAACACCCCGAAGATACCGAGCATAAAGCCAATTCCCATCGACTGACCCGTCTTGGCGGTATCTTTCGCTTCCCCCTCAAAGTCAAAGCGCAGTCCCGGATACTCCTGCTGCAACTTAGGCATCATCCGGCTGCGGAACTGACGGGTGATCTCTGTTGAGCTAATTTTATTACTGTCGAGATCAGCAAACACACTCAAGGTCCTGACACCATTAATTCGCTGGATCCGGACAAAATTACGCTGGTATTCCAGCACCGCTACTGAAGCAAGCGGGATCTGGCTGCCATCAGTTAGAATCACCGGGAAGCTGGCTAAGGTTTGTAAGTTAGCCGCTTCCTGTTTATCAAACCTCACCTCAACTTCGATATTCTCCGGCCCAAGCTGAATTTCATCCGCCGTACGGCCAAAGTACGCCGCCCGTAGCTGAGATGCGATCATCTGACCGTCTATCCCGAAGCTTTCCGCACCGGGACGCAACTTCACCAGTACTTCCTGTTTACCCATCCGCATGTCATCAAGAACGCCGGAAACACCGTCAAACTCGCTGAGAAACTGCTGCAACTCAACCGACGCAGCTTTTAACTGTTCCAAATCATCGTGTTGCATCCGAATTTCAACCGCCCGGCCACCGGGACCGACCATCGGTTGCTTGAATACCATGGAAACCGGATCAGCCAGTACTCCAACTTCATTACGCCAGGCATCAATAAAGTCATCAATGACAGTATTTCGCGTCTCCGCCCCGAGGATATCCAACCGGACAGTGGCTACATGCGGGCCGTTTTCATCAGCATCTGCATTAAAGTTATATTGCTCGGTGATATGCTCGACCAGCGTCCTGCCATCTTCTTTACTCTCGCTCCACTCCTGATTGAGCTTGTGTGCCGCTGTTACAATTTGCTCCACCACCCGCTCGGTCTGAGCCAGTGACGAACCTGGCGGCAGGATCACCCGAGCTTCGGCGATATCGCCATCCAGCTCAGGAAAGCCGACAAACTTGAGCGCACCACCAGCCAGCAGTGAAGCCGATGCAAACAACATTGCAATCACACTGCCAAGGAACAGGTAACGCCAGCGCACAACCACATCTACCGCTGTTACCAGCTGATTATTACGAAACGCTTCAAACCGCTTGAGAAAACGCGCCTTAAACGCCAACGGTCGTCGCTCCCGCCGCTTTCGATCGCGTTGCTTTTGCAGGGAATGACTCAGGTGATTAGGCAGGATCAGGAAGGCTTCAACCAGACTCAGGGTCAGCACTAAGATCAGCACCATAGGCACGACCTTAAGCACGGCCCCCATTTCTCCTTCCAGAAACAACAGGCTACCGAAAATACAGACCGTGGTGAGATAGGACGACAGCACGCCGGGAAACACTTTCTTTACACCTTGTGTCACAGCGTCAGGCACCGACATCCCCCGCTCAAGATGAGCTGCAATTGATTCGGCTATCACGATGGCATCATCCATCATGATACCGATCGCCATCAGCAGTGCGACCAGAGACATAATATTGATTGAAAGCCCCAGCCCGGCCATCAGAAACAGGCTGCCGAGAAACGCTACCGGCAATCCGGCCGCCACCCAAAATGAATAACGAAAGGTAAAAAACAGCCACATGGTAGCAAAGACCAGTACCACACCCTGCCAGCCGTTCTTGACCATCATGGTCAGGCGATCCCATAGCACGGAAGAAATGTCATTAGTCAGGTTAAGGGCAACCCCGGTCGGCGCGACCTTATTTTCATCTTCAACAAACTGAACCACCCGCTCTTTGATCCGCAGGGCATCATCGGCTTTGTTTTTGCTGATCTTCAGCAGTGCCGATGGCTTACCGTCAAACAGCACTTTCTGCTCATCGAGCTCAAAGCGATCAGTAATAGTGGCAATATCACCGAGACGTAACAGTGATCCTTCGCTGTCAGCCCCGATCACCGTGTCGGCTATGGTTTCCGGCGTCACTTTCTGCTCATCAAAACGGATCAACAGATTTTTCTCGGCCAGCTCAATATTACCGCTCGGTAATTTGAGGTTCTGGCGCGACAAGCGATCAGCCACATCGACCACACTCAACCCTAACTGACGCAGCGGTGCTTCTTTGAGTTCAACCCGGATCTGGTGGGTAGAGAAACCGGCGACCTCAACCAATGAAACACCGTAATCCAATTTGAGCTTGCGCTTGAGCTGCTCAGCATAGGCTTTGAGGTGCGGCCAGCTGGTATCGGCACTGATCGCGACATCAACGACAGGTTCATTCCAGTCAAGTTCACGGACGATCGGCGCTTCAATCTCTGCCGGAAAGTCATTGATTGCATTGATCTGAGTCTGGACATCTACCAGCATCCGCGACACCACATCGCTGCTGGTCAACTTGAGAACCAATGAGGCCGAGCCTTCGACCGCCTCACAACGGGTTTCTTCGATATTGGCCAGGCCGTCAACCGCATCTTCCATCCGCATACAGATGCTTTCTTCCACTTCCTGTGGCGAAGCGCCGGGATAGACAACAGATGCCAGAATATAAGGCGGTGAAAATTCGGGGAAAGTTTCCCGCTTGATTTGCGGTAAAGACACGATACCGAACAACAACAATGCCAACATCAACAAGTTCGCGGCAGTCGGGTGGCGGGAGAAATAACGGATCATGACGCCGGTTCCTCCTGATTCTGCGCTTCTTTAACTGGCTCACCATTATGGGTCACCACCCTGAGCGCCATGCCCGCCACCGCAGGCAACAGATCATTGGTGATCAACTGCTGGCTGGCCGACAGTTCACCGCGAATAGCAACCTTTCCGTTATGACGGAACAGCACGGTGATCTGCTGAATATCCAGCGTATTATCATCTTTGACCAAATAGATCTTATTGCCGTGCAACGCCCGCTCAGGGATCACCCAATGAGCGTTTGACTGCCCGGTCAGGCGCGCTTCAACAAACATCCCGTTCACCAGCGGCGGCGCACTTTCCGGCGACAACTGACTATAATCCTGACTCACTTCAAGGATCACCCCAACTGTAGCCTGATTGGCATTCACCGTATCGCTGATCCTGGCAACCTTGGCAGGCCACTGTTGGGTAAAACTGCCGCTGGAAAGCTGAATCATCGCAGTCAGATCCAGCTGATCGGCACGCGGTCGACCATCTGCATGGGCGGTATAGCGAGTCAGGCTGGATGCCAGTACCTGCATATCATGCAAGGCTATCTGGGCATCAATTTCGACAGTATCGATACCATGAGCTATCACCATGCTTTGCTGGGTATTAACAACCTGATTTTGTTCAATATCTACACTGGAAATCCGGGCATCAAACGGCAGGGTAATGATGGTTTTATCCAATGAGCGGCGGGCTTCAGCCACCCGGGACTGGTTTACTTCCAACTGAGCCTGCGTCACCTTGCGCTCATTCGGCAGCACAATCAGCTGATTCTCAATATCCTGCACCACTTTCTTGCTGGCCAAGGTATTTTGTTGTTCCAAATCCACCGCCGATTGCGATGTCAGTCCCTTGCGCCGCAGCTCTTTTTTTCGGGCCAGCTCTTTCTGACTGATCTGCAACCGGTTTTTCTCTATTTTCAGGGTGGTCTTGAGATTGGCTTCTTCCTGGGTCAGTTTCGCCAACTGTGCCTGGCTGGAGCTGACGTCTGCTTCCGCCTGTGCCAGACGCAGTTCATAATCCAGCGGATCAATTTTCAGCAATACGGTTCCGGCATCGAGCACCCGCCCCTTCTCCAGATCCGGATGGCGGTAAATCACTTTCCCCGATACTTCCGCTATCGCCTGCCACTCAACTTTCGGTCTGACCCGGCCAAACCCGGTGACCTCTGGTGCCAACGGCAACTGTTGCAGGCTAATCACATCAACCGGACGCGCTTTATTCAGACCCGGATTCACTGCCGGAGCTTTACGTAAGTTCACTGCCAACATCAGAATCGCGACTCCGACCAGAATGGCAGGGAAAATCAGGTAATTTCGATTAAACTTCATTGGATCCGTCGCCTCCCTGAGCCAAAATCCCCTGGAGCAGCACATTGACATTGTGATCGGCCAACTCCATCAGCCACTCTTCATTCAGATCAATACCGTGGAAGCCGAGCAAGGCCGGCGGCACTAAAAACGGGAAGATCATCATGCTCATAAACGTCATTCTGGCTTTGACCGGGGAAATCCCCTCGCGCAAAATCCCGACATGCTTCATCTTGTCAAACATCAGTTCTTCTGCTGGCAAGGCGATTTCATTGAACATTTTTTCCATCGTAGCCCGCTGTAAATCACCGGGTTCCATCATCATCGTACGGGCAATTAATTTAGGCAGATCAGGGGTCGGCGCCATAATACGATAGTAAGTACGCATTAACTCGCCAATGCTTTCTATATCGCCGATATTGATCGCCCGACGAAACTGCTCCCGGATCGGTGCCATCGTTTCTCTCAGCATGGTTTCAAACAGCCCGGCCTTGTTGCCAAAGTAGTAACGAATCAGCGCGACATTCACATCCGCCTTCGTTGCTATCATCCTGGTTGATACCTTGCTGTAAGGGAGTGCCACAAACAGCTTTTTGGCCTCAGTAATCAAGCGCTCCCTGGCGTCAGAATCTCCGCTTGGACGTCCTGCTTTTCCTGCCATCTTCTTTCCCGTTTTGCCCGTCGAATCAATTTAATTAATCACCTGATTAATAATTTACTCTACATCACCAAAAGTCTCGCAGTAGATTAATTCAGCAATAATTAATCAATTGATTAATTTTATACCAGTAGCTAAAACGATTAATTTGTGCCGTTTCTCATTGTTAATAAAATGCGAACAAGCAACTCTATTTTCAGGCTTTTTCAGCAAAAAAACTGTCCGTTAGTACTGCTGTCGACACTGGATAAAACTCCGCAAATACAAAAACAAAACCAACCCAATCAAACAGATAAAGAAAGTTGAAAAATAAATACTCAATTAATGGTTGACGTTTAACCTGTCTATTTGGTATTCATTTGTTATCAACATTGTGGAAAACATTAACAAATGCAAAAGCGTTTCTCTCTACTCCTTAGCCTCCTCATTATCGTGAATAATTCGCGCGGGTAGCTTATGGGTGGGAAACACCACTGAAACAAACACAGCAAAACCCGCGCAACCTGCGCGGGTTTTTTGATATATAGGGCCGGCGCAGCGGATGCAGACCAAGCCAGACACAACAGGCAGGCCAACATAAGGAAGAAGCAATGAAAGATCAGGTCATAATTTTCGATACCACCTTGCGTGACGGCGAGCAGGCGCTTCAGGCCAGCTTGACGGTGAAAGAAAAACTGCAGATCGCTTTTGCCCTGGAACGCCTTGGGGTTGATGTCATCGAAGCCGGTTTCCCCGTCTCATCACCGGGTGATTTCGAATCGGTCAAAACCATTGCCGAAAACATCAAAAACAGCCGGGTTTGTGCGCTATCGCGGGCTGTTGCCAAAGATATTGATGTGGCAGCCGAATCATTGAAAGTAGCCGAAGCCTTCCGTATTCATACCTTCATCTCAACCTCAACCATCCATGTAGAGGACAAATTGCGCCGTAGCTACGATGACGTGATTGAAATGGGCGTTGCAGCCGTCAAACGAGCCCGGAACTACACCGATGATGTCGAATTTTCCTGTGAAGACGCTGGCCGTACCCCGATAGATAACCTGTGCCGGATGGTCGAAGCCGCCATCAATGCCGGAGCCTCAACCATCAACATTCCCGATACTGTCGGCTATACCATCCCCAATGAATTCGGCGGCATTATCTCCGAGCTTTTCAACCGGGTACCAAATATCGACAAAGCCGTTATTTCCGTCCATTGCCATGATGATCTGGGCATGTCAGTTGCCAACTCCATGGCCGCAGTCCAGGCAGGAGCCCGCCAGGTAGAAGGCACTATCAACGGCATCGGTGAACGGGCCGGTAACTGTGCGCTGGAAGAGATCGCTATGATCATCAAAACCCGAGCTGAGTTCCTGGGTGTTAACACCAATATCCGCCATGAAGAAATTTCCCGCACCAGCAAGCTGGTAAGCCAGTTGTGCAACATGCCAATCCAGGACAACAAAGCGATTGTCGGTGCCAATGCCTTTAGTCATTCCTCGGGGATCCACCAGGACGGCATGCTGAAGAACAAAAACACTTACGAAATCATGACGCCGGAATCAATCGGCCTGAAGAACCAGGCTCTGAACCTGACCAGCCGCTCCGGCCGTGCCGCAGTGAAAAGCCACATGGATACCCTGGGCTACACCGAAAAAGAATACGATCTGGACCAGCTTTACGCAGACTTCCTGAAGCTGGCAGACCGCAAAGGGCAGGTCTTTGACTATGATTTAGAGGCCCTGATGTATTTCGCCAACCTGCGCGAAGAAGACGACTTCTACAAGCTGAACTACCTGAGCGTGCAATCAGGCAGCGTTATGGCGACCACCAGCATCAAACTACAGTGCGGCGATGAGGAAAAATGCGAAGCTGCGGTTGGTAACGGTCCGGTAGATGCACTTTACCAGTGTATCTACCGCCTGACAGGCTACGAGATCGTACTGGATAAATTCGACCTGACAGCCAAGGGCGAAGGGGAAGACGGTCTGGGCCAGGCGGACATCATCGCCAACTACAAAGGCCGCAAATATCACGGCACCGGACTGGCGACCGATATCGTCGAAGCGTCCGGACAGGCGCTGCTACACGTAATCAACAGCATTCACCGCGCTGAACAAATTGCAGAAATCAAACAAAAATCCCATATGGAGACAGTATAACCATGGCAGGTACATATAAGATTGCCGTTCTACCGGGTGACGGTATTGGCCCTGAAGTCATGCAGCAGGCACACAAGGTGCTAGCTGCGGTTCAGGAAAAATTTGGCTTTAGCCTTGAGTGCAATGAATACGATGTCGGCGGCATTGCCATCGACAACCACGGCTGTCCGCTGCCGGACTCAACCCTGAAAGGCTGTGAAGCTGCCGATGCCATTCTGTTCGGCTCGGTTGGCGGCCCGAGATGGGAACACCTGCCGCCGAATGACCAGCCGGAACGCGGTGCCCTGCTGCCACTGCGCAAGCACTTCCAGCTGTTCTGCAACCTACGTCCGGCCCAGATCCACGCCGGCCTGGAGCGCTTCTCGCCGCTTAGGGCTGATATTTCCGAACGCGGCTTCGACATTGTGGTAGTACGCGAACTGACCGGCGGCATCTACTTCGGCCAGCCGAAGGGCCGCGAAGGTGAAGGTCCGCTGGAAAAAGCCTTTGATACTGAGGTCTACCACCGTTACGAAATCGAACGTATCGCCCGGATCGCGTTTGAGTCCGCCATGCTACGCAACAAGAATGTCTACTCAATTGATAAAGCGAATGTGTTGCAAAGCTCTATCTTATGGCGCGAGGTGGTGGAAGACGTTGCCAGGGACTATCCGGAAGTCACCCTGAACCACATGTACATCGACAATGCGACCATGCAGCTGATCAAAGATCCGGCCCAGTTCGATGTCATGCTGTGCTCCAACATTTTCGGCGACATCATCTCCGACGAATGCGCCATGATCACCGGCTCGATGGGCATGTTGCCGTCTGCCAGCCTGAACCAGGACAAATTCGGCATGTACGAACCGGCAGGCGGCTCAGCACCGGATATTGCAGGCAAGAACATTGCCAACCCGGTAGCTCAGATCCTGTCCGCTGCCCTGATGCTGCGCTACAGCCTGGGAGAAGAACAGGCCGCCCGTGCCATCGAACAAGCGGTATCCCAGGCGCTGGAAGCCGGCGAGCTGACAGCCGATCTGGCAGGTAGTAGCCCGGCACTGAGCACCAGTGAAATGGGCGACAGGATCGCCGCCTATATCCGCCAGGCCTAACGATAACAAGGAGCAATCGAGCAATGTCAAACACACAAGCAAAAGCGCCGAAGACGCTGTATGAAAAAGTATACGATGCCCACGTTGTTGTCGCGGCACAAGGCGAGAACCCGATCCTGTATATCGACCGCCATCTGGTGCACGAAGTAACTTCACCACAGGCTTTTGACGGCCTGCGTGAAAAAGGCCGCCAGGTACGCCAGACCGGCAAGACCTTCGCCACCATGGATCACAACGTATCGACCCAGACCAAAGACATCAAAGCCTCCGGCGAAATGGCCCGGATCCAGATGGAAACCCTAGCTAAAAACTGCAAAGAGTTCGGTGTCACCCTGTACGACCTGAACCATAAATACCAGGGTATCGTCCACGTTATGGGGCCTGAGCTGGGCATTACCCTGCCGGGCATGACCATTGTTTGCGGCGATTCCCACACCGCAACTCACGGCGCGTTCGGCTCACTAGCCTTCGGTATCGGTACTTCTGAAGTTGAACATGTGCTGGCAACCCAGACCCTGAAGCAGGCCCGTGCCAAGACCATGAAAATTGAGGTAAAAGGCAAGGTAGCACAGGGGATCACCGCCAAGGATATTGTGCTGGCGATCATCGGCAAAACTACCGCGGCAGGCGGTACCGGCCACGTCGTCGAGTTCTGCGGCGAAGCCATTACCGACCTGACAATGGAAGGGCGGATGACCGTCTGCAACATGGCCATTGAACTGGGTGCCAAAGCCGGACTGATCGCGCCGGATCAAACCACCTTCGACTACATCAAAGAGCGTCACTTTGCCCCGAAAGGTGGCAACTTCGAGGCCGCAGTCGAATACTGGAAGACACTGAAAACTGACGAAGGCGCCCAATTCGACACCGTTGTGACTTTAGATGCCAAAGACATCAGGCCTCAAGTGACCTGGGGAACCAACCCGGGCCAGGTGATAGCCATTGACGAAGCCATCCCGTCGCCAGAGAACTTCACCGATCCGGTAGAAAAAGCCTCGGCAGAAAAAGCGCTGGCCTACATGGGACTGGAAGCCGGCAGAAAGCTATCAGATTTTAACATCGACAAAGTGTTCATCGGCTCCTGCACCAACTCCCGAATTGAAGATATCCGTGCCGCCGCTGCAATCGCCAAAGGCCGCCAGGTTGCCCCGAACGTCCAGGCGCTGGTTGTGCCGGGCTCCGAACAGGTCAAAGCCCAGGCCGAAAAAGAAGGGCTGGACAAGATTTTCATCGAAGCCGGTTTTGAATGGCGTCTGCCGGGCTGCTCTATGTGCCTGGCAATGAACAATGACCGCTTAGGCCCGGGCGAACGCTGCGCTTCGACCAGCAACCGTAACTTCGAAGGCCGTCAGGGCCGTGACGGCCGTACCCACCTGGTCAGCCCTGCGATGGCTGCGGCCGCGGCCTGCGTCGGCCATTTTGTTGATATTCGTACCCTGGAAACCGCAACGGTAACGGCATAAGGAGAGGAAAAAATGACAGGTTTTAAACAACATACCGGTTTGGTCGTTCCTCTGGATGCAGCCAATGTCGATACCGATGCTATTATTCCGAAACAGTTCCTACAGAAAGTCACCCGAACCGGTTTCGGCAAGCACCTGTTCCATGACTGGCGATTTCTTGATGATGCCGGACAGCAGCCGAACCCGGATTTTGTCCTGAACGCTCCACGCTACCAGGGGGCCAGTATTTTGCTGGCGCGGGAAAACTTCGGTTGCGGCTCGTCACGAGAGCACGCACCGTGGGCTCTGGCAGATTACGGCATAAAAGTGATGATCGCCCCGAGCTTCGCCGATATTTTCTACGGTAACTCCATCAACAACCAGATGGTGCCTGTACGCCTGACCGAACAGGAAGTCGATGAGATTTTCCAGTTCATTGAAACCAACGAGGGTGCCGAAGTTACGGTAGATCTGAAGAGCATGACAGTCACTGCCAACGACAAGGAATACCGTTTTGAAATTGACGAATTCCGCCGCCACTGCCTGCTGAACGGCTTGGATAACATCGGCCTGACCCTGCAGCATGAAGACAAAATCGCCGAGTATGAAAGTAATATCCCGGCTTTTCTTGCCTGACTATTCAGCCACACACCTGAATAGTTGATAAAAGTAAGCAGTAACAAACTCACGCCCCGGTTCATTCTCCGGGGCGCTTTCTTTTCTATCACTTATACCAAACGGAACAATAACCTTTTTTCATCACCTGTTTTCTTCTCCATAATTAATTGCAGAAGAAACAAATGAAAGACATTCGCCCCTGACAGGGTCATCTGGTATACCAAAATGAATAATTTGCTCTGACTAAGGACAGCCCATGCGACTGCTACTTACTTTTATCCTGCTTATCTCCTCAGCCCTGAGCCCGGTACTGGCGGCCCCCAAAGCCGACCTGTGGCCATTCTGGCAAAAGAGCAACGAGACAAACACAGCGATGATTGACCACAGCCGCTGGCAAAAGATGCTGGACACCTATCTGGTGGAGCTGCCCCAACAAACCCTGTTTCGCTATCACGCAGTCTCCGATAACGACAAATGGGAGCTTGACCGCTACATTCGCCAACTTGCGACCATCGATCCCCGTCAGTATTCAAAACCGGAGCAGTTTGCCTATTGGGTCAACCTTTATAATGCCCTGACCGTACGACTGATCATCAATAACTACCCGATCAAATCCATCACCAAACTCGGCGGCTTCTTCAGCTTCGGGCCATGGGATGAGGAGCTAATCACGGTTGCCGAGCAGGCGTTGTCACTCAATGATATAGAGCATCGCATCCTGCGCCCGATCTGGCGTGATGCCCGGATTCACTATGCGGTAAACTGCGCAAGCCTCGGCTGTCCGGACCTGCAACCCGTCGCTTTTACAGCCGACAACACGGAAACACTACTCGAACAGGCCGCCAGCCGTTTCATAAACAGCCCTAAAGGTGTGGAAATCAACGGCAACCGCATTCAGTTGTCATCCATTTATGACTGGTACGGCAATGACTTCGGCTCACAACGCGATCTGCAAAAGCACCTCAACCAGTACCGCAAAGGACAACCTCTGCAACTGAATAATGTCAGCTACGACTATAACTGGTCACTCAATGAGGCGAAGTGAGCACAAACTAATTAACCATATAATCTGACAGTTATTTTTCAGCCTGCCCTGTATCGGCACAACCGTCACAGATGCGGATCAATATTCTGCGTACACTCTTGTATTGCGCTGGCAACCAGCGACATAGCGCATTACAATAGCTCTCGTTCTCATTGGGGTGTCCGACCTAAACCGGACTGAGACTGCAACCGCAGAACCCACTGAACCTGAACCAGATCATGCTGGCGTAGGAATTGAGATAATACCGACCACAATCAAGTGTCAGCGTCGCAGCACGATGCCGGACGCCTTTTCTCAACCCTGTGCCGCTCATATTTATCCCCCTTGCGGGAAGCAAGGGCATTTAGGAGCGCATAGTGAACAAACTTCTTCCGACTTTAACCCTGTCGCTGATGGCTGGCTCTGCCATGGCCGCAGATACCCTGACTGTCTACACCTACAGCTCATTTGCCTCAGACTGGGGACCGGGCCCGGCGATTGAAAAAGCCTTTGAGGCTCAGTGTGGCTGTGACCTGGAATATGTCGCGCTGGAAGACGGCGTATCGATCCTCAACCGCTTGCGCCTTGAAGGTAAAGGTACCAAGGCAGATATCGTGCTGGGGCTGGATAACAATCTGCTGAGTGAAGCGAAGAAAACCGGCCTGCTGGCTGAACATAACGTTGATACCAGTAAAGTCACCCTGCCAAACGGCTGGACAGACACCACATTCGTCCCTTATGACTACGGCTACTTCGCCTTTGTTTATAACTCAGAAAAGCTAGCTAATCCGCCGAAAAGCCTGAGCGAACTGGTTAAGCGTGACGATCTCAGCATCATCTACCAGGATCCGCGTACCTCTACTCCAGGCCAGGGCCTGATGCTGTGGATGAAATCTGTCTATGGTGACAAAGCTGATGCCGCTTGGCAGCAACTGGCGAAAAAAACCGTTACTGTCACCAAAGGTTGGTCCGAAGCCTACAACATGTTCCTGAAGGGCGAATCAGATCTGGTGCTGTCTTACACCACATCTCCGGCTTACCACATCATTGCCGAAAACGAAGGCAAGTATAAAGCAGCTGACTTCAGCGAAGGCCACTATATGCAGGTCGAAGTCGCCGCCAAGCTCAAGAACAGCCAAAATCAAAAGCTGGCCGATAAGTTCCTGTCGTTTATCCTGACGCCGGAATTCCAGTCGGTGATCCCAACTGGCAACTGGATGTATCCTGTCACCGAACAGGCGCTGCCGAAAGGCTTTGAACAGCTAACACTGCCAGCTAAATCACTGGAATTCAGCGCCGAGGAAGTGGCCGCTCAACGTCGTGGATGGATCCGTGAATGGCAACATGCCCTGACCCAATAATGGCTACCGACCTTTGAATACCCGCGTTACCCAAATTCTGCCCGGCATCGTCTCTGCCGGGCTGATTGTCACTCTGGTGCTCTGCGCTATCTCAGCCCTGATCAGCCAGGCCAACGAACTCAACCCGTTCTTCATCTGGCAGGATCCTTACCTGCGCCATGTCGCCGGCTTCAGTTTCTATCAGGCCCTGTTATCAACGCTATTGAGTGTGATCCCGGCCATCCCCGCAGCCTATGCCCTGTCACGGCGAAACTTTCCCGGACGCAGCCTGTTATTGCGTTTGTTTGCCATGACTCTGGTGTTGCCAGTACTGGTTGCGGTGTTCGGCTTGCTGGCGATTTACGGTAAAAGCGGCCTACTGGCTGAACTGTACCAGCATTTCGGAGAATCCCTGCCATTCTCTATTTATGGTCTCAACGGCATCCTGCTGGCACACGTTTTCCTTAACTTCCCGCTGGCAACCCGACTGTTACTACAGAGCCTTGAAGGGATCCCGTTCGAGCAGCACCAGCTAGCTGCCCACCTTGGGATCAAAGGCTGGCATAAGTTCCGCTTTGTCGCCTGGCCCAGGCTGCGCCAGCAACTGCCCCATGTCATCGGCCTGATCTTCATGCTTTGCTTTACCAGTTTTGCGGTGATCATGTCGCTGGGCGGCGGCCCAAAAGCCACCACGATTGAGCTGGCTATCTATCAGGCCTTGCGCTACGACTTTGACCTGGCCGGCGGTGCCATCCTTGCCCTGTGGCAGATGCTGATTTGCAGCAGTCTGGTGCTGATAACCCAGCGTTTTGCCAAGCCATTGTCGACCATGAGCGGCTCGGTATCCCGCCAGCCGGAGAACTATCTCGACACCTGGCAGGCAAAATCCTGGGACTGGCTGTGGATCGGCTTTGCTATTCTGCTGGTACTGCCCCCGATCCTGGCGGTTATCAGTGCCGGCCTGAACAGTAAGCTACCGACCCTGCTGGCAGAACCAGCACTGTGGCAGGCCGTAGCAAACTCGCTGAAAATTGCCCTGCTTGCCTGTGTCCTGGCGGTCACTGCCGGGGTTGCGATCCTGCTGGCCAGCCGCCAATGGCGAATTGAGAAGAAAACACTACCCGCAGATGGTATTGAGCTGCTCGGCACCATTATTCTGGTCACGCCGGGACTAGTTCTCAGCACCGGGATTTTCCTGCTGCTGCGCCAGTACACCGATGCCTTCGAAGCCGCCTTCTGGGTGGTCGTCGGAGTCAACGCCCTAATGGCGCTGCCCTATGTAATTAAAACCCTCAGTCAGCCAATGCTGCATCTGGCCCAACAATACAACCCACTGTGCCAGAGCCTGGGCATGCACGGGCTGTCACGCCTACGTCTGGTCGAGTGGCGCGCCCTACGCAAACCACTGGCTCAGGCGCTGGCAATTGGCTTTGTACTCTCGCTGGGCGATCTGGGAGCAATTGCCCTGTTTGGCAGCAGAGATTTTCAGACCCTGCCGCTTTATCTATTCCAACTGATGGGCAGCTACCAAATGGATGCCGCCGCAGTCGCGGCCTTAATCCTGCTGCTCCTGAGCCTGGGACTTTTTACCCTGGTTGAAAAAATACTGATCCGGACACCATAATGCTGACCCTGAAGCAACTTAGCCACCATTACGCCCAGACAGACCAGCCTACGCAGGCCGAACGTACGCGATACATCTTTGACCTTGAAGTTGAGAAAGGCGAAATCGTCGCCCTACTCGGCCCGAGCGGGGCTGGCAAAAGCACCCTACTGGCGATGATAGCCGGCTTTCTGATGCCAGACAGCGGTAGCCTCACCATTGCCGGTCAAGCTATCAAACACCAACCGCCTTCTGAGCGGCCGCTTTCACTGCTGTTTCAGGATCACAACCTGTTTCCCCACCTAACAGTATTCGAAAATATCGGCCTAGGAATACATCCGGGACTAAAACTCAGCCAGGAAGATAAGGACAACATTCAGGCCGCAGCAGCCAGAGTCGGCATTCAACAATATCTGGATCGCCTGCCGGAGCAGCTGTCCGGCGGCCAGAAACAACGTGTGGCACTGGCCCGCTGCCTGATCCGCAACCGTCCGCTGCTGCTGCTCGATGAGCCGTTTTCCGCTCTGGATCCGGCGTTGCGTAAAGAGATGCTGGAACTAGTACATGCATTAGCCAAAGAGCAGCAAATCACCGTACTCATGGTGACCCACAGCCCGGACGATGCCCTGAAAATTGCCGATAAATGCGCTTTCATTGCACAAGGGAAGATTAACGTTTTCGGCCCTGCTCAGCAGGTGCTGACAGAGCCGGAAGATGGAGAATTAAGAAGATATTTAGGCCATTAGGACTGATATAGAGAGACGAGTTTCCAATATCGAGAAACTCGCCTCTCGAATCTGAATTACATGTTTTCTTCCGCAAATTCGGCCAGACGGCTGCGGATCACACCGTCGAGATAGATATTGGCACTACCCTCGAAATTCTTGAAACGCTCGACGATATACGTCAGGCCCGAGGTCACCGGAGACAGGTAACTGGAGTCTATCTGCGCCAGGTTACCGGAACAGACAATTTTGGTGCCTTCCCCACAACGAGTGATGATGGTTTTAATCTGGGAGGCGGTTAAGTTCTGACACTCATCCAACAGAACAAAAGCATTCTGGATTGAGCGCCCGCGCATAAAGTTAATCGATTTAAATTGAATATTGGCTTTTTCGTAGATGTATTTCATTGAGCCATCAGTACAAACATCATGTTTGTGCAACGCTTCCATCGTATCGGTCACCGCTGCCAGCCAAGGCAGCATTTTTTCTTCTTCGGTACCCGGCAAGAAACCAATCGACTCAGCGATTTCTGGGGTATTACGAGTCACAAGGATCTTGTCATACATCCCTTTTTCAATCACTTGCTCAAGCGCCGCCGCCATCGCCAGAATTGTCTTACCGCAACCAGCAGGGCCGGTCAGAATCACCAGATCGATATCCGGGTCCATCATCGCATCGAGGGCCATTCCTTGATAGACATTTTTCGGATGGATCCCCCAAGCCTGGCGGCTCATCAAGCGTTCCTGTCCGATATCTTTGATAGTGATGTTAGCGCCATTAATGCTCTGCACCCTGGCTGCAAAATCCGTACTGTCATCAAGCAGGTACTGATTGATAAAGGGTTTGTCGAACAGCTCTGCCGGCAGAGTATGCAACGTTGAACGCCCCTGGGTTTCAGACTGGCACTCTCCGACACGGGCCCAGAACTCCTCCTGAAATTCGTAATATCCTTTGGTCAGCAATCTGACATCATCGATAAGTTGATCTGAACGGTAGTCATCAACATTGTAGACCCCGGCACCTTTGGCACGCAGCCTCATGTTAATGTCTTTAGTGAGCAAAACCACTTCCTTAGGCGCATGCTCAGCCTGCAGATAGAGCATTCCATTCAGGATCCTATTATCCCCGGCCTTATCAGCAAAGGCATGCACGGTTTCCGTCACTTCATAATCCGCAAAAATGGAAATCTTGCCGAGGCTTTCTTCATGTTCGGAAAGCGGAATACCGGCAGAAATCTCTTCCGGCGTTGCATCGCGGAACACATCTTCCAGGGTTCGGATTGCCACCCTGGCATCCCGTGAGACATCACGCTTGCTGTCCTTGATGCGATCCAACTCTTCAAGAACCGTCATCGGAATAATGACATCGTGCTCTTTGAATGAATAAATGGCGAGGGGTTCGTGAAGCAGAATATTCGTATCCAATACAAAAATTTTGCGTTCAGCATCGTCCATATTTACCTCCTAGGTAACAAGCAGACAGCAACATCAACTTGCCGTCCTTCTCTTAGCGTACGCCAGAACTACGCAATTACTATTTATGACCGGAGATAATTAAAGAATTGTGACAGCAGGGGCTGAAACAATTTAGCTGGATCAAGATCACTTTCGCCGTGACCTTATCCACCGCATGCAGTAACATATCTGCCCTTTTCTACCGGTGCGGATTCTGGCTTACACTTAACCTCAGTGTAGTTCAAAAATGTTAGGGCATCGGCTTAGCATTCTCATTAATATCAAAGAATTAGAAGGTTTTAACCACTATGCCATTTGCTTTGGGTCAACGTTGGATCAGTGATACTGAAAGTGATCTGGGTTTAGGAACAGTTGTCGCGCTCGATGCCCGTACTGTCACCTTGATGTTCTCCGCCAGTGAAGAGAACCGCCTGTACGCACGCAATGACGCTCCTGTGACCCGCGTAATGTTTAATGTCGGAGATGTGGTTGAAAGCCATGAAGGCTGGTCATTGAAAGTTGACAAGGTCGATGAAACAGGCGGCGTGTTCACTTACATCGGTACCCGTACGGATACCGAAGAGGAAAATGTTCAGCTACGCGAAGTTTTCCTTAGCCACCAGATTCGCTTCAACAAGCCTCAGGACAAACTGTTCGCCGGCCAAATCGATCGCATGGATCGCTTTGCCCTGCGCTATCGCGCCCTGAAAAACCAATATGAACAGCACAAAAGTCCATTGCGCGGCTTGTGTGGTATGCGTGCCGGTCTGATCCCGCACCAGTTGTTCATCGCCCATGAAGTAGGCCGCCGTTTTGCACCACGTGTTTTGCTGGCCGATGAAGTGGGTCTGGGTAAAACCATTGAAGCGGGTATGATTATCCACCAGCAGGTTCTGTCCGGCCGTGCCGAACGCATTCTTATCCTGGTGCCGGAAACCCTCCAGCACCAGTGGCTGGTTGAGATGATGCGCCGCTTCAACCTGCACTTCTCGATTTTTGACGAAGAGCGCTGCGTCGAGGCTTATGCCGATGCTGCCAACCCGTTTGATACCGCCCAGTATGTGCTGTGTTCATTGGACTTCCTGCGCAAGAGCCGCCGCCGCTTCGAGCAAGCTCTTGAGGCTGACTGGGATCTGTTAGTTGTCGATGAAGCACACCACCTGGAGTGGAGCGAAGACAAACCGAGCCGCCAGTACCAGGTAGTTGAAGAGCTGGCCGAGAAAACCCCAGGCGTACTACTACTTACTGCAACACCGGAGCAACTGGGTCGCGAAAGCCACTTTGCCCGTCTGCGCCTGCTGGATCCGGACCGCTTCTACGATTACGAAGCCTTCGTGGAAGAAGAACGCCAGTACGAGCCGGTTGCGGATGCCGTATCCCGCCTGCTTTCCGGTGAAAAACTGGATGATAGCGCCAAGAACACCCTGGCTGATTTGCTTTCTGAGCAGGATATCGAGCCAATGCTGCGTGTCATCGAGTCTGCCGATGTCGATGAAGAACAGAAAGCCAGCGTTCGCCAGGAACTGATCGACAACCTGATGGACCGCCACGGCACCGGTCGCGTACTGTTCCGTAACACCCGCGCCGCAGTTAAAGGTTTCCCTCAGCGTCACCTGAACATGTACCCGCTAGCAATGCCAAGCCAATACCAGACAGCAATGCGTGTAGCAGGCATGATGGCTGGTAAGGTTTCCGACGAGCAGAAAGCAGTTAAGCTGCTGTATCCGGAAGATATTTATCAGGAGTTTGAAGGCGATTCGGCAACCTGGTGGAACTTCGACCCGCGCGTTAACTGGCTGCTGGATATGCTGAAAGCTAACCGCAACGAGAAAGTGCTGGTGATCTGTTCCCGTGCCCAGACTGCACTGACCCTTGAACAGGCTCTTCGTGAGCGCGAAGGTATCCGTGCCACCGTCTTCCACGAAGGCATGTCTATCATTGAGCGCGACAAGGCTGCAGCATATTTTGCCCAAGATGAAGACGGCGCTCAGGTTCTGCTGTGTTCAGAAATCGGCTCAGAAGGCCGCAACTTCCAGTTTGCCAACCAGCTGGTGATGTTTGACCTGCCGAACAATCCGGATCTGCTGGAACAGCGCATCGGCCGTCTCGACCGTATCGGTCAGCAGCGTGATATCGAAATCCATGTTCCTTATCTGGAAGGCACATCCCAGGCGCTGCTGGCTCGCTGGTACAACGAAGGCCTGAATGCCTTTGAAGAAACCTGCCCGACCGGCCGTGCCGTATATGATGATGTCAGCGGCGACCTGATCCGCCTGCTGGCAAGCGAGCAACATGACCAGGAAGCACTGGAGCAACTGATTGAACGCAGTGCTGCAATGCACCAGGAGCTGAAAGGCAAGCTGGAGCAAGGCCGTGACCGTCTGCTGGAAATCCACTCCAATGGTGGCGACAAAGCTCAGGAACTGGTTGATAACATCGCAGCCAAAGACGGTGATACCAACTTGGTAACCTTTGCCCTAGGCCTGTTTGACACCATCGGCCTTAACCAGGACGACAAAGGCGAAAATGCCATTGTGGTGACGCCGTCTGAGCACATGATGGTGGCCAGCTACCCGGGTCTTCCATACGACGGCTGTACTATCACCTTCGACCGTGACACCGCACTGTCTCGTGAAGATCTGCACTTTATCAGCTGGGAGCACCCGATGATCCAGGGCGGTATCGACCTGCTGCTGTCTGAAGGCGTTGGCACCACAGCAGTTTCGCTGCTGAAGAACAAAGCACTACCAGCAGGCACCCTGCTACTAGAGCTGGTCTACGTGGTTGATGCTCAGGCACCGAAGCAGTCCGGTATCGGCCGCTACCTGCCACAAACGCCAATCCGCATCCTGCTAGATGCCAAAGGCAACAACCTGTCTGACAGTGTTGAATTCGAAGGTTTCAACCGCCAGTTGAGTCCGGTTAACCGCCACCTTGGCAGCAAGCTGGTTAACTCGGTACAGAAGGACATTCACGTCCTGATCGAGCACGCCGAAAATGCGGTAGCCAAAGAGCTGGTGACGGTTCGTGAAGCCGCGCAAGCTGAAATGGAAGCCAACCTGCGAGCAGAGCTTGACCGCCTGCAGGCGCTGAAAGCCGTAAACCCGAACATTCGTGATGACGAGCTGGAGCTGATCGAATCCCAAATCCAGGATCTGACCGGCTACATTGCCAAAGCTCAGGTGCAGTTGGATTCGCTGCGTTTGATCGTAGTCAGCCACGCTTAACCTCATCGGTTCAGGTAAAGCTCCTGAGATAAAAGCACCTATCGACACCGCCCGACAGCCCTGCTGCCGGGCGGTTTTCTTTAAGTGGAGAATCATAAGGTGATATGATGTGCCGCCCGATAACCCAGTAAGCCCGGATACACCATGAAAGCAGCACCAATGGCGGACTATCATCCACCAACAGAGCCATGGCTCGACATTTTGCACTCAGACAATGACATCATTGCAGTCAACAAACCATCAGGATTGTTATCCAACCCGGGCCGGGATCCTAAACACTATGACAGTGTCTACAGCCGGGCATTAAGAGATCAGGAACAGGTTCATCTAGTTCACCGTTTGGATATGGCGACATCAGGACTGATGATCCTGGCTATCAACAAAGATTCCGAACGCAACCTACACAAACAGTTCCGGGAACGGGAAACCGACAAAGTCTACTATGCCCGGGTTTGGGGACACATGGTGCAGGACAGCGGTACCGTCGACCTACCACTGATTTGTGACTGGCCTAACCGTCCGATGCAGAAAGTCTGTTTCGAAGACGGTAAACCGTCCGTGACCCACTACCAGGTGATCTCACGCGATGAAAACAGCACCCTGGTTCGCCTGCGCCCGGTAACAGGCCGCTCGCACCAACTACGCGTCCATATGCTGGCACTCGGTCACCCGATCTTAGGGGATGAGTTCTATGCCCATGATGAAGCTCGAGAATGCGTACCGCGACTTCAGCTTCATGCTGCAGAGCTGACATTTACCCAGCCAACCACTGGCGAAGCCATGCACCTATTTGCCCCGTGCGACTTCTACCCGGATGCGCCACACCAGACCCTGCCGGATCACTTATCCGACGATATGGCTTAAATCGACTTTTGTTTTTTGCCTGATAAAGGTTAGTGTTAACTACATTGACACTAACCTCATCAGCAAAAGCCAACCGTATGGAAACTATTGTCTTTCTTGATCGGGCGACCATCCCGGCTCATATTCAAATCCCTCATCCCGACTTTGAACATCTGTGGCAGGAATATCCGGCAACCAAGCCTGAACAGGTTATTGAACGGCTGCAACAGGCTAGCATTGCGATCAGCAACAAAGTCATCCTTGATGCCGCCACCCTCCGCCAACTACCCAAGCTTAAGATGATCGCCATCTCTGCTACCGGCACCAATAATGTCGACCTGGATTACTGTCATCAAAACAAGATCACAGTTTGCAATATCCGCGGTTATGCCACCGATTCTGTCCCGGAGCATGTCATCGCGATGATGTTTGCCCTGCGACGAAACCTCATGGGCTATCACAACGACATTAAAGCCGGTGTCTGGCAGCAGGAAAAACAGTTCTGTTTCTTTACCCATCCGATTGGTGATATTAATGGCTCAACATTGGGCGTTATCGGCAGCGGTAGCCTGGGCCAAGCAGTTGCCAAGCTGGGACGGGCACTGGGAATGCAAGTGCTGTTTGCCGAGCGTAAGGGGAAAAATAGTTGTCGGGACGGTTATACTTCGTTTGAAGACGTGCTGGAACAAGCAGATGTGCTGACGCTGCACTGCCCGTTAACGGCAGAAACGACGAACCTGATAGGCAAAGAAGAACTGCAACGGATGAAACCGTCCGGCCTGTTAATCAATACTGGTCGGGGAGGCTTGGTTGACGAGCAAGCTTTGGTTGATGCCCTGAAAGACGGGGAGATTGGCGGAGCCGGAACAGACGTCTTTACTCAGGAGCCGGCTGATAAGACCAATCCGCTGCTCGCTAATGTGCATCTGCCGAACCTGCTGCTAACACCTCATGTGGCTTGGGGGTCAGATTCCGCAATACAGACGCTGGCCAACCAGCTTATAGACAACATCAACAAATTTGCCGAAGGGAAGCCGCAGAATATCGTTTAGCCATAAGAAAATAGCATGGGGATAGAGAGACGAGTAGCGAGAACTTCACCACTCAATACTCGTCACTAAAACTATTCGAGCTTATTTAAACCCTTTTTCCTTACGGATCAGATCATAAGCAGCTTGTAGCTCTTGGGTTTTCTGCTTCGCCAGCTCCATCATCTCCGGCGGCAAACCTTTGGCTGCCAGCTTATCCGGATGGTGCTCATTCATCAGCTTACGGTATGCCCGTTTCAATTCCTGAGCCGAAGCGGTGGACTTAATTCCCAGCAGCTCATAAGCATCCGCCAGCTGATCCCGCGTCGGAGCCTTCCGAAATGTGCCCTGTCCTTGCTGCTGATACTGTTGGTGAAAGCCGCCCTGCTGGAAACGGAAAGCCGCTTCATGCATATGCAGACGCTGTTCAAGTTGACGATCAGAAAATCCGATACCACGAGCAATCACATACAACAGCTGACGCTCGTTGGGATGCAGGTTACCGTCGGCATAAGCCGCACGGATTTGCAGCTCAAGAAAAATCTGCAGTAAATCAACACGGCCAGAGCAGCTCATTCTGACCTTAGTCAACACTTCCTGCAGCGGAAAGTCTTCTTCTTTACCGTCACGAAATGCATTCTGTGCCTGGCGACGAGGCACTCCGTGCAACCCCATCTGGTCCATAATGGCACTGGCTACCCGGATTTCTTCTTCCGTTACCCGGCCTTTTGACTTAGCCAAATGCCCCATCACCGCAAAACCGGCATGGAAAAACTCAGCCTGACGCTCGGCGTTGCTGGCACGGCTGGCACCAAAACCGCCAAATCCACCGCCATAATAAATATTTGTCGTTGCCTTATCGAACTTATGCCCCAAAAAGAGGCCTAACAACAAACCAAACGGGCCACCAAGGAGGAAACCAAAAAATGCGCCTAAAATCTTACCCCAAACCTGCATTCTCGACTCTCTGGTAATTTGCTAAATTTAGCAATATTTATAATGGTTCAAACCCGATACAATAACCTGAAAAGATGCCGTCGGGTAGAAATTGCATTATCATAGCTGTCATTTATCCGGAAAGCTTGTAAAAAGCAGGCTCAATCCAAGTCGAAATCCATTTATAGCGCTGAAAAACGAATACAGGAAAGTTTAATTAGATGTCATTAACGTCCCGCAGCTTACTGGCCACCATGATTAGCCTCGCGCTTTATGGCCCCGCGATGGCTTATGAAATTCCTGCAATGAGCGAAAACGTCAATGATGAGTCAGAGGCTGTCAATGACACCCAAAGCGAACTTGAACTGGTCCGCGGGACCTGTATCGCCCCTCAGGATATGCCAGCAGATCCAAATAACGAGCCGATCACAGTTTCAGCTGATAAAGCTGAAGCCAAACCAAACCAGAAAGTAACTTATTCCGGAGATGTCCTGCTGCAACAAGGCAACCGAACTGTTGCGGCTGATACGGCAACTCTGCACCAACCTGAGAACATTGTTACTGCTGAAGGTAATGTCTACTTCCATGACGGTACCATCGAAGTCTACTCTGACCGCATCCAGAGCAACCTGGATACCGAAGATTCAGAGATGGACAATGCGGTCTACAACATGACCTGTGAAGCTGGGCGTGGTGAAGCAGAGCGGGTAACCAAAAACGGCATTGCTTATTACCGACTGAAAAACGGCACTTATACAACCTGTCCGCCAGGAGACAAAAGCTGGCTGTTTTCAGCCACCAGCATCGAACGCGAAAGTGATTCTCCGTTTGCCGACCTTTATAACGCACGCTTTGAAGTAGTCGATGTACCAGTACTTTACTTACCGTACCTTCGGGTTCCTGTCGGAGATGAACGTCTGACTGGCTTCCTGTATCCATCGATCAGTTACGGTACTCGTGACGGTTTCGAACTGGAAACGCCGTTCTACTGGAACATGGCACCAAACTACGACATGACGATTACACCGAAGTACATGAGTAATCGTGGCCTTCAGCTCAACTCAGAATTTCGTTATCTGACCAATCTGGGCGAAGGCTCCCTCAAAGGCGAATATCTGGGGAATGATCAGAAGGCAACAGACGAGGACTCCCGCTGGGGCTATAACTGGTCTCACAATGGAATGTACAATGAGCACTGGCTATTCAGTGTCGATTACAGCAAGGTCAGTGATGTAACCTATTTCTCGGATATCGACTCTAATATCGGTGAGCGTGAAGACAATAACCTGCTTCAAACAGGCGAAGTTTCTTATCGTGATCTTAACTGGGACTCAACCCTGCGGGTACGTAACTTCCAGTCATTAACCCCGGGCGGTTCATCAAACTACCGCCTGCTTCCGCAATTGGAGTTTAACTACTACCGTCCGGAGATGCCTTACGGTCTGGATTTCAACCTGTTAAGTCATATTAGCCGTTTTGAGAACGATGCAATTGACAAGCCGTCAGCAGACCGTGTCCATCTGGAGCCGACGTTAACGCTGCCTTACGCCACACCGTGGTGGTCAATTACATCCGAAGCCAAGCTGATGTATACCTACTACAATCAGGATTTTGACCCGACTGTAAACGGGCTGGAAACGCTGGAAGAAACCACATCACGAACGGTCCCAAGCATTCGTATTCACAGTGGCCTGTACTTCGAGCGAAATACCCTGTTGTGGGGCGACGACTATACCCAGAGTTTGGAACCACAAATCCAGTACCTGTTCGTTAAAGACGTTGAGCAGCAAGCCATTTTCAGTAGCTATGACACAACTCTGCTGCAAACGGATTACTACGGCCTGTTCCGTGACAAACGCTATTCCAGCGTTGATCGAATCGCAGCTGCTAACCAGTTTACCGTTGGTGCAACTACTCGCTACTTCGACAGCGAGTTTGTTGAGCGCTTCAACCTGGCTATCGGTCAGATTTTCTACCTGAACGATTCAGGCCGCAATCTGAACGAAGCAAATGAGTCGACACCGAACTACTCTGCGACCGCACTGGAATCTGACTTCAATTACGATGACTGGCTGTTCTTCCACGGTGGATTACAGTATGACGCCAGTAAACAGGATATGCAGTTTGCTAACGCTGCGGTGGAGTACCGTGAGGGCAGCCTGTATACCCAGCTAAATTACCGTTTTGTCTCCAAGGACTACATTATCGAAACCCTTGGTAACGATAACCAAGATATCGACAAATACACAGAAGACGGTATTTCACAACTGGGCTTCTCAACCGGATTCCCTGTATATGGTGGCCTGAGCCTGCGCGGTGACTACTACCATGATCTGACCGAAAACCAGATGCTGGAAGGCCAGATCTCTCTAAACTACCGCTCTGCCTGTTGGATGATCAGCCTGGGTTACAACGAATACCTGAAATCTCGTGTCAACGTTAACAGTGACCCGGCAGAATATGAACAGAACTTTAGTATCTCGTTCAGCCTGTTGGGGCTAGCCGGTGTACCACCTGTTGGTGCAACCTCCGCAGACAGTGGAGGTAACGCTATTGCCTACGGCCGTCCGTTCTATCTCAACAACTAATATATCTGCCGTAGCCTGGCTGCGGCAGCCGTGATTTAACGCGCAACAGCGCTAAATGGAAAGATGTATGAAAAAGTGGAAGTCTTCTCTGTTAGGCCTGACATTACTGAGCCTGACAGCCAGCAGCTTTGCTGCCCCACAGGAGCTCGATAAAGTTGTCACCATCGTCAATGACAGTGTGATCCTGCAAAGTGATGTCGACGCAATGCTGAAAACAGTTCAGATGAATGCTGCCAGCCAAAACCAGCCACTACCTTCTAACGATATTCTGACTGAGCAGGTGATGGAGAAGCTGATCATTGAAACACTTCAGCTTCAGCAGGCAGAACAGTTCGGGATCCGTATTGACGATACTCGCCTGGACCAGGCGATTTCACAGCTAGCCAAAGAACGTCAGATGACTGTACCTCAGCTACAGCAAATGCTGGCTGACAACGGGCTGAGCTATGCGATGTTCCGTGAACAGATGCGCCGAGACATGACAGCCAGCGAAGCACGTACCATTCAGGTTCGTCGCCGCATCAACATCCTGCCGCAAGAAGTTGAAACGCTGGCAGAACAACTGAATAAACAAACCCAGCAAGGTGTAAAATACAGTGTTAGTCACATTCAGCTACGCATTGGTGAAGATGCGACAGCAGTTCAGCGTGACGAAGTTCTGAATCAGGCCCAAGAACTGGTAAAAGAACTCAGAGGCGGGGCCGACTTTGCCAACCTTGCATACAGTTACTCCAAAGGCCCTAAAGCCCTTCAAGGTGGTGAATGGGGCTGGATGCGCGAAGAAGAGATGCCAACCATCTTTGCCGACCAAATTAAATCCAACGGCAAAGGGGCCATTATCGGCCCGTTCCGCAGTGGCGTTGGCTACCACATCCTGAAAATCAATGATGTTCAGGGGCTGGAAACCATTTCTGTTACTGAAGTAAAAGCACGCCACATCCTGCTGAAAACTTCAGTGATCCTGAGTGATGAAGGTGCGCAACGTCAGTTGGAGCAAACCCGTCAGGCAATCCTGAAAGGTGATCAGAACTTTGCCGATGCAGCTCAGGCGCTAAGTGCCGATCCGGGCTCTGCCGCAAACGGCGGTGAACTGGGCTGGCAAACACCTGACATCTATGTTCCAGAATTTAAAGACAAGGTTGAAACCTTGCCTGTCGGTACTATCAGTGAACCATTCAAAACTGTTCACGGCTGGCATATCGTCGAAGTGCTGAAGCGCCGTGATGTCGACCGTACCGATGCGGCAGTGAAGAACCGTGCCTACCGTATTCTATTCAGCCGTAAATTTAACGAAGAGGCCCAGGCATGGCTACAGGAACTGCGTGCCGGTGCCTATATCGAACAGCCGGAAGACGATAATGATCAAGGTTAAACGTATCGCAATCACCCCGGGTGAGCCGGCAGGGATCGGTCCTGATCTCGTGCTCGCCATGGCCCAGGAAGACTGGCCACATGAACTGGTCATTTGTGCCAGCTCTCAGCTTATGGTAGAACGAGCAGCCCAGCTAGGGTTGCCGCTGGATGTCATAGAATACGACCCAGCCCGACCGCCCCAGCCTCACAAAGCAGGGACACTGGTTATCACTGACTGTAAACTGAAAGCGCCAGTGATACCGGGCGAGCTCAATGAGCAGAACGGCCACTATGTACTCGATACCCTGAGCCGTGCCACACAAGGCTGTATGAGTGGTGAATTTGCCGCAGTTGTAACAGGTCCGGTACATAAAGGGATTATCAACCGTGCCGGAGTTTCATTCAGCGGGCATACCGAATTTTTTGCCCAGCAGTCAAACACCGCGCAGGTTGTTATGATGCTGGCCACTGAAGGTTTGCGGGTCGCACTGGTGACCACGCATATCCCGCTGGCGTACGTATCAAAAGCGATTACCGCAGAGCGGCTGCAGCAAATCATCCGCATCCTGCATGCCGATCTCGTCAGCAAATTCGGGATCGAGCAACCGAAAATTTATGTATGTGGATTGAACCCGCATGCCGGCGAAGACGGTTGTCTTGGTAAGGAAGAGATCGAAGTGATCACCCCAGCCCTTGACCAGCTTCGTCAGGAAGAAGGGATGAAACTGTTCGGCCCGTTGCCGGCAGATACCATCTTCCAGGATAAATATCTGGCCGATGCTGATACAGTATTGGCTATGTATCACGATCAAGGGCTGCCAGTGCTTAAATTCAAAGGCTTTGGCAAATCAGTCAACATTACGTTAGGCCTGCCCTTTATCAGAACTTCAGTAGATCATGGTACCGCACTGGAACTTGCAGGTACCGGACAGGCGGATACCGGTAGCCTTTGGACAGCGCTATCGCACGCCCTTGAATTGGTAGAAAAACAGACATGAGCAGCGATCAAGTTCACTTAGGTCACCGCGCCCGTAAGCGCTTTGGCCAGAACTTTTTGAATGATCCGTACATCATTGACGGCATCGTATCATCAATCAATCCTAAGCCGGGCCAGAACCTGGTTGAAATCGGCCCGGGCCTGGGTGCAATCACCGAGCCGGTGGGCAAACTGGTTGACAAATTTTCGGTTATCGAGCTTGACCGCGACTTGGCCGAGCGCCTGCGCAACCATCCGGATCTGGGCAGCAAGCTGACGATCCATGAAGGCGATGCTATGCGCTTCGACTTCACACAGCTGATCAAAGAAAACAACAAGCTGCGTATTTTCGGTAACCTGCCGTACAACATCTCAACGCCGCTGATGTTCCACCTGTTCAGCTTCCATGAGCATGTGCAGGACATGCACTTCATGCTGCAAAAAGAAGTGGTTAACCGTCTGGCAGCCGGTCCTGGTAGCAAAGCTTACGGCCGTCTTACTGTCATGGCGCAGTACTACTGCAGAGTGATGCCTGTTCTGGAAGTGCCGCCTTCGGCCTTTAAACCGGCACCGAAAGTGGACTCAGCGGTTGTTCGCCTGATGCCATATGAAACACTTCCTCACCCATGTACTAACCTTAAATGGCTAGACCGGGTATGCCGTGAAGGTTTCAACCAGCGTCGTAAAACAATCCGTAACTGTTACAAACAGCTAATGACAGCTGAACAGTTGGAAGAGTTGGGTATCAACCCGGGTATGCGTCCTGAGAACCTAACTCTGGAGCAATTTGTTGCGATGGCAAACTGGCTGGATGCCAACCATAACGCTTCAAAATAAGCATTGATAGCCACAAATGTGGCTATTCAGTCTGTTTGTCCGGACATCCCGGAGAAAACCCAGGGATGCTCCGGCAGACAGCCAACGAAAGGAAGCACAACATTGACGATGAAGGCAATCCCCACAATCAAGTGCAGAGTAGTCACCCATTATATTGAGGAACAGTCTGAACCAGAAAATCAGCGTTATGTGTTCTCGTATACAATTACTATCTGTAATCTGGGCTGTGGCGAAGCAAAACTCTTAAGCCGCCACTGGCAAATCACCGATGCCAACGGTAAAAAACTGGTCATTGATGGCGAAGGGGTGGTTGGAGAACAACCGGTCATCTCTGCGAACGAAGAATACTCCTATACCAGTGGAACCGTTATTGAAACACCGTTGGGAGTCATGCAAGGCCACTACCTCATGGTCAATGAGCAGGGTGACAAATTCCAAGCCGAAATAGCTCCTTTCAGGCTGTCTATTCCTAATATTCTTCACTGAGGCGTTTCATGTCCACATACCTTGTCGGAGATATTCAAGGCTGTCTTGACGATCTCCGCTTTCTCCTTGAGCAAGCAGAATTCGATCCCCGCAACGATGAATTATGGCTTTCCGGCGACCTTGTGGCACGCGGCCCCAAATCTCTGGAAACACTGCGCTTTGTCAAAAGCCTAGGCGACAAAGCTACCACGGTACTTGGCAACCATGATCTTCACCTGCTGGCGGTCAGCCAGGGACTGGTGAAAGTCAAAAGCCGCGATCAGATCCAGCCGATCCTTGATGCCCCAGATAGCGATGAACTACTTGACTGGCTACGCCATCAGCCACTACTGGCCGAACACCCCGAACATTCTTTTGTAATGGCTCATGCCGGTATCCCGCCGCAGTGGGATATGCCAACGGCACGCAAACAAGCCCGAACCGTCGAAACCTGTCTGCGCAGCAGCGACTTTGTTTGGCTACTGAAGAATATGTACGGCAATGGCCCGGACTACTGGAGTGAGGAATTAGAAGGGATAGAACAATACCGCTTTACCATTAATGCCCTGACTCGGATGCGCTTCTGTCACCCGGACGGGCGATTAGATATGGAATGTAAGCTTTCCCCGGAAAATCCAGATACCCAACCTCTCAAGCCATGGTTTGAGCTCCCGCGAGCCAAGCCTCTGAAGAAAAAAGTGATCTTTGGCCACTGGGCTGCTCTTATGGGCTATGAAAATGATCAGGTGATTGGCCTGGATACCGGCTGTGTCTGGGGCAACAGCATGACCCTGCTTCGCTGGGAAGACGGAGCTCGCTTTGAGAAGCCCTGCCCGGTTCACGCCAAGTAATAGCCAATAGGGATTAATCAAAAATAAAGGCCTGGTAATGACCAGGCCTTTTTATTCATTTGCGGGGATAAAAGTATTACTGGTGCTCTAAAATAACAAAGCGCATATCATGGGCATTTTTTTCATCCGCCTGATAAGACTCACTGTGAACTTCCTGCCAGTCATTTCCCCACTCAGGGAAACGGGTGTCACCTTCAACACTCAGATCGATAAAAGTCAGATACAAACGATCGGCTTCCGACAAACAGGCCGCATAAATACTGCCACCACCGATAATCATCAGCTCTTCCACATCACCGGCAGCAACCTTAGCCGCTGCAATATCAGCAACCACGGTCACGCCTTCAGCACTGTAATCAGGGTTACGACTGATCACAATATTATGGCGTCCCGGTAATGGACGACCGATCGACTCAAACGTCTTACGTCCCATCACAATCGGCTTGCCCAGCGTTGACTGCTTGAACCAGGCAAAATCTGCCGGCAGATGCCACGGCATCGCATTATCTTTGCCAATCACTCGATCTTGGGCCATCGCCGCGATCATACTGATCTTCATTTTCTCTCCCGGGAAATCTAAACCACAGGACGGCGACGATAAAACAATAGCCCCGGCATTGCCAGCCCTATTGCAAGTGCCGCGATGATAAATACCGCTTTGATGACATTCTCCACCAGCAATGCCAACAGTTCAGGTGAAAAGCCACGATGGTTGATCTCCACTAAAGCGATCATCGCTTTATAAGCAAATACCCCAGGGACCATAGGGATCATTGCCGCCACGGTAAACACTTTCGGGTGGGCGAGAAAGCGGTGTGACCAGTGGATCCCGATCATTCCGACCAAAGTTGATGCCCCCAAGGTGGCCCACTCGATTGGCACGCCCCAGTGCATCATGACAAACCGGCTACCGTGCCCCAGCGCACCACCGATTGCACAATATTTCAAAGCCTTTTGCGGTACGTTAAACACTAGGGCAAAGCCGACTGCCGGGATCATCGCAAAAAACATGTCATTGAGCAGCGCAAGCAAGAAATCCATCATCGGCATCACAACCACCCCCATACATCCAGTACGTTCATTGCTGCGACAATCCCCATACTGGTCGACAACGTCAGCAGGCTGGCCATTGTCCAACGGGCGATTCCCATATTGACGAAACCTTTCACCATATCGGAAATAGCATTAATCAACGGAAAGCCGGGAACCAGCATCAATACAGAAGAAGCCATTGCCAGAAAAGGAGCTTCACCGATCTGGTAGACCTGACCGAAGCCAGATATCAGTGTGGTCACAAAAGCAGTAACGCCAAAGTTAACAAGAGGGTTGAAATGACAATGAGCAATCTCCTGGCGGACAAACATCCCGACAGAAGAAGCAAAAAAGGTAAGGAAAAATACCGGCCAGTCTGCACCGGCTAAGCGACTGAACGAAGCACAGGAAAGGCCAATCATGAAAATAACCAGCAAGCGGTTATAACGCAGAGCCTGGATCTTTAACAGGCGATCATGCACTCCCTGAACATCCAGCAAACCACGTTCGGCCATAATGCACACCCGCTGGACTTCCGTCACCACCTGCATATTGATCCCCCGATCCTGACAACGCCGGGCGGTCGTAATACAGCGCTCATTACTGACAGTGGTCAGAACCATTGAGCTGGCCGAAAGGGAAACTTCCACACTATCGACACCCAACGCCAGACCTAACCGCCTTGCCACATCCATCACCAGAGTGCTCTCGGCACCGTGTTGCAATAATCTCTGACCGGCCAATACAGCCAGTCTTGATATCTCCCGCTGTTCTGACTCCGCCAACCGCGCCGGGCCACTTTCCATTTTTATCCCTCTTCTGAATTTCGCCGTAGTTAGAAATAAATTAACCGCGTAATTATCCGGCAAAGAGAGAGCGCGCACGTTGATTAGACACAAAAAAGCCGCTCTGGTGAGCGGCTTTTCTTATTTTCAACCGAATTTTCAACCGAAGGTAACGGCAGAACTAAACCGATTATGGCTTGTAGATGATCTCCACATCATAATCGTCTTCTTTCACCCCTACAGAAAAATTATGAGAAAAGGGGTGAGACACCATACATAACAATAAGTTGTCTTGCCTTCACACTTTTGGTTATCTGTGACAAAAAAGGTGTGAATTATTGCGCTCTGGACATTCATTTTCTCACACCTTTTTTGTCCTCCTATATTTATCTTATAGGGCTTATTGCAGGGGGATTTATGCACTTTGCTGAAAACAAAGAAAAGGTTTTGACCTACATGGTCAGCAAGGGATTTGTAGCCGAGAATATGCCGAGTATTGGTTCAACCATGAGCAAATCACCGCCTTCGACCATGAAACACCAGAGCACATCATCAGAACCGGACAAGTAAATGCGTTACTAGATTATCTTGAGGCCGCAACATTTGAGACTAAGATAAAGCAAGAGGAAGCCTCGGAGGAAGATGATTACCCTGTGCAAGTCGTACGACTTGCTTATAACTGGCGGTGGGGCTTTTCAATAACGCCTGTCATCCCTTTCGTTGGGCTCTGGACAATAATGTATTTTGTTCTTTTTCCTTGAAAAATCTTTTTAGTGTGAATGAAGCTTTCAGTTTCGCCACACACAACGAAATTCTTTTTGAGATTACGAGACTGAATTACGTCATCTATAGTGACTTTACTTAGCTCCAGCATCAAGTCTCCTGAAGCATCTTTCTGAGAAAGCAAATACTTAGCTATATCTCGATAGTCAATAACAATAGCTTTATCATCGCAGACTAAGAAACGATTTGATGGAAGAATGTTTAAGAGGCAAGTGCTTTGAATTACGGCAAAGTCTATGTCGACTTTCTCTTTTAACAAAGGCTGCGTGCTACCAGATGGGGCTGGCTCAGTTAGTAAAACGGCGTCGACAGTCGAATGTTTTTTTACCCAGTTATATGCCTCTAAGTTCAAATATTTTATGACTTCAAGAATATCTAAATGTCTCTGAAAGCAATTTTTTTCAAGAATAGGCTCATAATGGGCAATACGATTACGAAAATCATTGAGCGTTTTTACTTTCCCATAAAACTGACCACGGCTGATATTTGAGCCGCACAACTTAGTGAAGTTTTGTCGCCAAAAGTCACTGTACTGAGGGTGGAGTAAATAAGTCCATAGCTCAAATGTAGTGTTAGCGACTACATCTTCTATATCTGTAGTAGTCGCATTCTTGATGGCTCTATCGAGAGATTTCAAACCGTCCTCAGAAAGCATTTCACGAAAGTCTTCGTCTTCATGCCAATCATCGCAAAATTCTTTTGCAAAGATGGATTGCATCTTGTTTCGAAGGGCTACTTCTAATGCATGCAGAGGAAACAAGAAGGCTTTTGATAATCGAGCGTTATATAAGTATAGATTGAATGCTTTTTCATAATCATGGCCAGCCTTATACATATAAGGGGAAAAGCGTTCTTCCGAAAGGCTTAGCTCGATCCACTCTCCTTTGCTCTTTTCGCAAATGATATCAGTATAAGCATATTTTTCTTGACTTTCTGCCATGTTTTTCTAAACTTCCTATCAGAGCAGTTGAACGGCCCCACTGACTATCATGCGCCCTCAACAATCTACTTAGAGCCCCAAGACGAGCTTTAGCTAGCAGATCTTGGGGTTTGCCTTTTCTGGAAGATAATAGACTAATTCATTGATTAGTCCATACAAATTCCCACATCTCCTTCTTATTCACCCCCCTCCTACTCACTGAAATGCCGCTCCATAAATTTACCGTAAATACTTTCTAGCATTGATGAGCTCTTGCCCAAAGGACATTATAAGTTGTCGTTTAGTAGATGTAAGACCCCCCACCTATCTGACTAACAGATTGCTCCTTGCCTAATCAAAATAAAGTTACTATGAGTACCTTTCATCCCTGATTTGGTTCATGGATATTGCGGGGTAACGAACCGCCACAGAGGACAATGGTGAATGATGCGTGAAAAGGCATAAACGTTAGTGGGGCGACCACAAAGCAAAAAGCCGTAAACCACCTCTGCGCTTTGGCATCACCGCAGCTGAGGCCGCAAATCAAACTAAAACAAAAAAACAATAAGTGAGTGAGCCACGCCAGTCATGGAGTGGCTTTTTTGAATGAGACGGAAATCGACTTTAATCCCAACAAGGTTAATTGGGATGTGGATACATCAAAGGAAGGAGCAAATTATGACAACCCGTAATAATGACCGATTACATTTCCAAGGAAACTACCTGCTGCCCCGACCCCAATACTCCAAGCTCCAGTTGCAGCCTTTGTAATCATGTTGCCTATCCACGAAGAAACTCTGACTCCAAAGCCCTTTTCTGGCAGAACTTCACCATCCAATTCGATAGCGCTCATAAGCTCTTCAATGTCAGGGTCAGAAACATCTTTTTCTTTCAAAAGTCTGATAAGCGCCTCAGTGTCTCCCTTCTGGTTTGTCATCGACAGGTTTTGTGTAATTTGACTATCCTGTACATCACCCAAAATACCTTGAAAAGGTCCGCTAATAGTTATGTTGTTTGTCGTCACTCTTGCTATCTCCTTTTCGTGCCTCGTAAATGATACCCCTTCCCCTTTAACACCATTTTTCTCAAGCTCTAAAGCCCAATCAAGAATTGACGTTCTAACCTTGGTGGAAATTCGCTTCAATGCACTTCGACTGACAAAAACAGCATATTCAGTACGAAAATTAACTAACTCGCCTACCATGTGAGATTGCTTACCATTGAGGGGGTAATATACCTCTTCCTTCATCTTACAAAGGATATCCTCAATTTCTGCCATAGATTCAAAACAATAAGCAGTCGATAAGAGCTTTTCAAAGTTTCTATCGGAGATTTGAACTGGTGTCCAACCCTGTCCATTGAAAGCGCGAAGACGACCTTTAGGGCTGCGATAGTCGGGAAGCTCTTTACCAAAACAGTTATAGCCATTCATTTCAGATTTAGCCCAATCAGCAAAATCTCTAAGCTCCAGTTTGGTCGCTACGGTGTACGCCTTAAGAAGCAGAGAAGAAAGTGTCAAACTTTCATTCATTGCCTCTTCTTGAATATCTAAAATCACCGACTGAGTCATGTTGCCCCCCACTACTTGCATCAGGGCTTTATATTACACAATTGATGTATATGCACCTAACGTAAGTTTTTGAAATTAACCATGCTTATTCTAGCTTTTCTTGTGCGAATCGCATTCACCTCTTCGTTAATACCCAAGATGCTATGCGTTACTAGGTGACGCTATTAATCATGCGCTTTGGGATTCAGCGAATTTACTCAACCTGTCTTTAACTATTTCTAGGAGCCCCCACAGAAAAGCTCTAACCAAAGACAAAAACACCAAACATAACAATAAGTTATCACGAGCTCTCACTTTTCACTACCTGTGACAAAAAGAGGTGTGAGTTTTTGTGCTTTAGAAATTCGTTTTCTCAAAACTATTTGCTCAGCGAAATGCAATCATACAACTCAATAATGCCTATTATTATCTTATATGGCTCATCAAAGGGTTACATCTATGCGCCACTCAACAAACAAAGAAAGAGTCGTGTCGTTCATGGTCAGCCAAGGCTTGTGCAGTAGAGCATATGCCGAGCACTGGTTCACACATGAACAAATCCCTGCATTCGACAATCAGACGCCAGATCATATCGTACGAACTGGTCAGATAAATGCGCTGTTAGATTATATTGAAGTGGCAACACTTAAGCCGAAATCAACACAAGAAAATGTTGTTGAAGAAGATAACTACCAAATCCAAGTGCACGGTGATTCGATGGGGATGAATAATCCAGATAAATACTCCTAATTTCAGAGTTCCCACCCGTCAGGTTTAACCCTTGTTTTGTTAGTGATCCTTGACTTAACCGTCTAAATTATGCACAATGTTGCACTGATAGGTAGGTGAGAGTTACAAGATCGAGTGACTTAATTGCCTGCCTGTTTTAATAAAAAATAGGTAAAGGAATACCATAGCAACACCTTTGGTTTACAGATGAGTGATGATGAAGAAGGAAGGCTGCAAGGCGTGCGCGAGCACATTTCTTTCATTTCTTTAATAAGGAGAGCCAATGCGCTTAACTTATAAAATCATCAAAAAAAATGGCAACACTAACAATGACAGCAAAGGTTTCGACTTTTCTGTCACAGCATTTGAGATTTATCTCATAGTGCAGTTGTTAGGAGAGCCAATAGCTATACCTGAACAGCTTTTAACAGCTTTACAGAATATGGCTTAGTAAAAAGTAGTTAGAGGGAAGGGACTCCTCTACTGCCCACTCTTAAAGCACCTCCGTGTTATCGTTCAACTGGTTCTTAATGAAACGCGTTATCACCCCAACACATGTAAACTCCTCGTCCGCGACCCTACCTGCTCTGCTATCCGTAATGGCATACCAAGCACCATTTTTATAAAACATTTGGCAAACAAATCGAGCCCCTTGGTAGTCCACCAATGCCAAACATCCACTGCTCGCAACTCTGTCCATTTCAACAACAAGTAAGTCACCCCTTGAAAGGTTTGCCTTGTGAAAGTCTTCCCGAACCAACCACAACATTGTGGCAGCAGGCTTAGGCACCAAAAAATCGCCTAGCTCTTCCCAAACGCATCTATCCTCGTACCCCGCTGCTGGACTTGGAAATGCAGCCATATCACCCCCATCATCTTTTTTTTATACCAGTTAATGTACATTTGTTGCACAATACTCCTGTATGCATATACAGTGTAATTAAGGTGTGTGGTCTTGGGAAGGAATAAGGCAATGGGCGATGTTTTGGTGTTAGATTGTGACAGCATACGTGTCACAGATATCAGTTCATTTGTTGGCGATTCAAGAGTGTTGTGTTCGGCAAATACCCTAACAAAGCTGCCGATCTGCGGTGGAGAGCGTCTAGGAGTAGTAGCCCCCAAAATTCCCAACGGTGCGGATTTTATGCTTGTTTCCATGTTAACCGAAACACTGATAACTACTGATGTTGGACGCGTGGAGGCAGTGACCAAGGACAGGCCGCTTGCTTGTGTCATAGAGCACATTTGCACGCGCAGTGACGTTGCGTGTGCCGTACACAGCACCCTTTCGAACGTTGGTTGCTGTGTCCCTGCCATGGAATACAATGAACTACAGCATCAGCGATTGAAAAGCGCTATTTTCAATCTGTTCATAGTGCAGCGCTGGCTGACTTTGTGCGCCATCAGAACCCATTTTGGTGTTGGGTCAAGGGTGGTTAAACGAGTGGTAGATGAGCCCGTTGTAGAGGGGAAAATCCGGCACGCTCATGGACAGTTATTTCAACTAGCGGACTTGTAGGAGAATCACATGCTTGAAGATTTCAATAAAACTGCTGAGGAACTATTTAAAGACCTATCAGAGGGTGCCGTAGCTGGCGTTGTGCTAAATAAGGATGGCGAAATAGGCATTTTGTACGGGAACGAGGTTGATACAACAAACAGCCCCAAAGTGGCCGCCATACTGATGGACGCCATTGCAAAGTTGCAAGCAGCCATGACGGACGCAGATAAATAATTTGAAGGTTGTGATGAAAACTGAAGTGATTGCATTAGATCTCGAAGGCACATTGATATCCAACGCTATTAGCCAAATACCGAGGCCACATCTGTATGAATTTTTGGTTGGATGCAAAGATATCGCTGAACGCGTAGTAATGTTTACCACCGTAAAAGAGGCTAAGTTCAGGCAAATAGCACAATTATTAGTGTCTGAAGGTGTCGCCCCTGCTTGGTTTGAAACTATGGAGTATGTGGACTGGAGTGGTCAAACAAAAGATCTAAATTTCATTCCCGATTGCGAAGCTGAATCCGCTGTATTGGTTGATGATGTTAAAGCTTATGTGAAATGCGGGCAGGAGGAGCAGTGGTTTGAAATACCGCAATTTGCCAGTCCGTACTCAAATGATGATGTTGAGTTAGTGTATATGTTGCAACGATTGCAAAGTCACGCAAACAAAAGCTAAGCCGCAAAAAAGAGAAAACCTCTAGCACTTGTTACGGTTCTATTTACAACCTTTAACGAGCAAAGGTGATAATTATGGCTCTATTTGCAACCTTTATTATTTTAATGTGTAGCTATGAAAAAATTTAAGCGTGACTGGGGTGACCCGCCACTTGCGTGGTGGCAAAAAGCCGCAAACGGCATAGCTGATTGTGGTGAGGTACTTGCTATGCTGCTCGCGCTATTGGTACGTAGGCCGTTGTTACTTGTGCTGTTTATTGTGCTAGCTATAGTTTTAAGCCAGTAAAAAGGCCACCCCTGACGGAGTGGCCTTTTTTTGGATCGGACGGTATAGACTCTAATCCCAACATAATTAATATAGCAGACGCCCCCAAAGATATGCAACATGGTTGGTTATCGTGACCTTAAGACTTAGATTTTGACCTTAATAACATCGAAACTGACCTTAAGGCTAAGATTTTGACCTTAACGATCTCGAAATTGACCTTAAGCCCCAAGTTTTGACCTTACTAAGGTCAGAGGAATACACAGATGGCAACGATAACGGCAATTCAAACTGTGAAAGAAAACAAAGACGGTGAGCTATATTTTGAAATCCCGAAAGAGCTTGTGGAACTGCTGGGCTGGTATGAAGGAATGAGCATCGAATGGAGCGACAACGGCGATGGCTCTTGGGCGCTGCGAATCTCACAACGGGACAAAAACGACCCATAGAGCGTGATAAATGTAGTTAATGAGCCATTTTTGTCTCATTAAACTAATGTTCGTTAGACTAACAGTTATTAGCTTAACTGCGTTATCTGCGGTGGCACATAATACGCTATAGCGTATTACGCGCCGTCAATACGCTATAGCGTATTATGAGATTATGTAGCTCGATTGCGTACAACATCAGGAATGCCTAGTAGGTCAAGAAACTCAGAAGGGTAGCTGTGCAGTTGAACTGGGGAGCGGCAACTCCCCAGTTTAGTTGAACTGGGGATCTGGTAACTCCCCAGTTCGTTTCGTTGAGATTTCAGATTTCACTCACCTAAGTGTTGCTGCAATCCCCAGTGACAAAGTTATTGTAGCGCAACCATAATTACGTGTCTGCGCTATCGCGCATAAATGCAGGTTGGATTAGGGGGGGGCTGCGCCCCCTTGATGAGCGTTACCTGATGACGCTAATTCATGCGATATCAGCGTTACTAGGTGACGCATTTGTTAGGCGCTTTGAGTCTCGGTGGCTCTTCGCAGCTTATCTTTGATTATTTCCAGTAGAATCTCTCCAGCCATCGCTCTGTCTTTATTGGCATAGGTAATTGCGTATTCGGCTAATTCTAGGAGTAGCTCCACTAGTTCGGCCTGCTTCAGGCTCTTGAGTTCTGGAGTCATTTCTACAACGGATTGCAGGGATAAGCGAGTCATCGGAGTAGCCTCAAGCGTTACTAGGTGACGCTTGGCCTTCGCCTTTTTTTGCCTCTGTGCCGTTAAAAAACGCTTTCTTACCGATGGGCTTACATGCTCCTCTGCCCAGTCTTCCAACAACTTTTGGCTTTCAACATCACCAAATGCGTTATCTAGTAACACTGACAAGTGGTGGGCTTTATCTCGTGTTAAACGACTTTGGGTAAATTCCTCGTAATCTGCTTTAAACTTAGCCCCGTCCCTAGAATCAAGGTCTAAAAGCCGCTTCTGAAAATACCGTACAAAGTCTAGCTGGTTAGCATCATTAATCATTTTTTTACTCTGTGTTCTTGTTAAGCGTTACCAGATAACGGCTTCATTTATTAAGCTTCTTTAAGCATGTACTCACGTTCACTTGATTGGCTTTTGGCTGCATCCTGAACTTCTTCACGCAGTGCTGTTACCCCGCGCATAACCACCAATTCCAGCAATTCGGACTGTTTTAAACCTTGCAGCTCAGGAAGCTCCATAGATACTTGGCTTACCATGAGTTGCGTCATTACAGTCGCTTCAAGCTGTACCATTTCTGATTTTTCTTGAAGCTGCGTAATTACGTATTGCCTATTCTCTTCAGGCAACTCTGCAAGCTTTTCGCATAAGGCCGCAGCCTCCTCTGGTGACACATTTAGCCTTTGGTTATGCTTGTCATTAGCCATCGTTCTTCCCCTAGAAATCCTATTAAAAGGGGCTTACCACCCCTATGTCATTGCACGAATGATTATTAAAAAAGACTATTGATGTTGACCTTATAGCCTTCCACGCACTCATGAACATCAGGGTCACAATCATGAATGCGACCGATTTTACCGATTTCATCATATAGAGGTTTATCAATCATGATGGCATCTGAAGAAAGGTCGTGTAGGCAGTAATATATGTCACCACCCCATTGTTGAACGCGATACGCTTTAAATGCAGCGGTTTTGTATTCTGTGGTTGTTGAATCCGATGTCAAACGTACGCACTCTTCATCAATTTCTAAAAGAAAATCATCTGATTTCAGCGTAATAATTTCAGTTGTATCAGTCATGTCATATTCCCTTATCGGTTGTTGAATTTAATTACGTTAGCTTCGTTACACCTACGCTCTCTAGCTTCAAGTTCGAAAATGCGGTGCGCCATGATTGCACTTTTCGCAATCGCAGCATCTGCCTCAACACGGAGCTCTTTCAGGTCACTTTTATAGCTTTCTTTTCGCCGTGTCTCTGTCTTAACATCATCTCTTAGCCGCTTTATTGTCCTCTCAGCTTCACCCACATAATCTTCACCATCAGCTTTAGCTTTAACCTTATTAAGTCCCTCAATATCTTCGGAAAACTCTTCCCTTAATTTTTCAAAAGTCTTGTGATGGATGTAGCTATGCGCAAGACCAGACTCCTTATTGATTTTGTTTAAGGTGATTTTACCTGTTGGCTTAGTGCGCTCCGGTTTACCTGCTTTCAGCCGCTCAAAGGCCGCTCTGAACTGCGCTTCTGCTTCCTTACTCATTATGCTTCTCCTTCAACAATGGTCTTACACTGAATGCTCAGGTCGTCCACAGGGGTAAATTCGACCCCCAAATCCTTAAATGTCATTTCCATAGCCTTGATTTCTAGCTGCATGTTTTTCAGCACGCTATACATGTAATACTGACTGTTGTTCAGCGCCTTAAATCGCTTAACCATACGGTAGTAGGCAGGTAGTTGCTCCCGAGCTTTCTTCGGGGTAACAATTTCGTGTTGGCAAATTTGACCAGACTTGTTGTCTGAACAAATTCGGGAACAGGTGGGATTCACGCAATACCCTGTTGGATGCTCAACAATGCTCATGTTGTTGTTCTTAATGATGCTGCGACACTCTTCCAATGACTTATAAACTTCACCGCCATAAATAACGTCGTCGTGCTCCTCACCACCGCGTTTATCAACAATTCGCTGTCCTTCAATGCCAGCTAAGGTTTTGCTGTTGTAGATTTCGAACAGTTGGAGAGCAGCCAGTTCCTCGTTGGTTTCCTGAATGAGTTCCTGAAGCTCTGTATCCACCTCTAAATCCATCAGAGAGGCCAGTTCGCTATGGTTGGTATACCATTGGGTCATTACCGCGTTATCGTGCTTGTACTGCTGTTTCAAGGCCAAAATGCCAACCAACTTATTCCTAATCATGAAAACGGCAAATGTTCGTCTGAAATCGTGCGGGGAGAGCTTCGGAAGGAAACCACCAACTTTCAAAGAGCCATGCCAATGTGGGTTGAGCAGATTAAACTCTTCCACATCCTGTTCGGTAGCCACAATCCCATGCTTTTTCGCAAACATGGCGACAGCCCTGTCAAGGTTACCCACAACAACCTCTTCCTTTTGGTGACGAATGCCCAACGTAAGAAAGGCCGAGTCCAATTCACGGTAGTAGGTATCTTTGTCAGGATGCGAGGCGTATTTTTCCCTATAATGATCACGAGCATACTCACTCATGTCATACGCCAGTTCCAATGCCATTTTTACAATCGGATGGGTCACCCATACTTCTTCTTTCGGTGTTCCACCTGTCTGTCCTTTACTGGTTTCACCCTTCAGGTATGGCACCGTGATGTCGGCGTACGTCACCTCATCATAGCTATCCTTATTAAAGCTCATGCCTTCTGTTAATCGAGAGCCACTGAAGCCAAAAACGGTAATCAAACAGGCTATTTGAATTTCATTCACTACCATAGCATCACCACAAGGCTTGAAACCTTCAACAGGGACATTGTATCCATGGTTCGTTCGATACCATCTGGGGAAGTTAGATTGATGCTTCCCTGATGCCAAATACTCATCATAAAGCTTGTTGTATTCCTGATATGCTTCACTAATAGCATGTCGATGTGGATGGTATAGCTCGACAATATCTGCCGCCTCTCTGAATAAAGCGGTTCCCATCCTTTCAGGCAGTGCAATATTTTGTTTTTTAACTTTTTTGGTCTTACAGCAGAGTGTTTCTGCTAGCCTCTTCATGTCTTCGATATACCGTCCAGACATCATTGCTGCCATAGATAAAACGCCTTGGACAGTGCTGTAGGCTAGCTTTTTTGATTGAAGGTTGTTCTTAAAAGTGTGCCATACCCGCTCATCATTTAAGCTGCTCCAGTCGGTGCCCCCCAAGCAACATACGACTTTTTTTAACCCATTGAGTTTGTAATCTAGCGTATCTATTGCTAGCTCAGCACTCTGTTTAACAATTCGGTGCATCACACGCTGCACTTCTGGTGTATAGGCGGGGTCATACTGACTTGTTTTAAAAGACAGCTTTTTTGTACCACCCATTTTTACCCGCTTATCGGCGGTGAAGTCCCATGTCATATTACGAAGATATGAACGCGGAGAGCCATCAGCATTAAATGTCACCGCAGGGTTATCATCTGTGGGTGCAGGGGATAACGGAAGAGCAGGTGCTAAGACTTCAGTCATGAGTACATCCTTATCAAATCTTCTAACGCATGTTCATCGTCGTACAGTGGGTGCGGCTCGTAATCGTTACGTTCTCGTGCCTGTGCATAATTTTCTGAGGCTTTTTCTTTGAGTAGCTCCAATGCTGCATCCGTTTTAGTTAGAAGCTTTTCGAGCTTTTCAGATGGCATACTGTTAAAAGACGGACGACTAATTGCACTAATAATGGAGTCACGGAATGACATCATTTGCCATATGTCATCTACTTCAGAAATCAATACATGATGAGGGCAGTCAAAACACGCCAGAAAATCAATACAGGTATCAGGCTCTGAACCGTTTTTTAACTCACGGTTAATTCGAGCCATCTTACGCATAGATTTTTTAGCTTTATCGCCATGAGGGTCACCACAACGGACACCTGTCGTAGTTTTATTCGCTGATTTCCCTTTACGCTTTTGGTAGTCATAATCGCTAAGAGGGTCTCGGAACTTAGCCTTTGCCTCATTAATCGCTTCACGCTTATCCTGACCTGAGACAACATTGCCCTGTACCACCAGAGCTCCAGCCAACTCAATGTCATTGGTTTGCTGGTTACCATCAGCATACTCACTGATTGTTGTTCCTAGAGCGTTACGGTTAACTACAGCCGCTTTGTGAACATTTCCTGTCGCTCTAATGTATTTGCTACTGCGTGTTTTTCGAAGCACCCTACAGTGGATGGCGGGAAGCTCATAGGGACTTAGTGCCTTATTCACTTCATATTGCGGTTTGTTGCCAATATGTTTCAGCTTTCCTTCTCGTGAAAACGAAGGGAATACGTAATCATCCTCGCTAGACGCAAACCGCGCAGACACATTTAACCAACTTTCCAAAAATTCTTTCTGACTTTTACTAAATCCCATAGGAATTAGCTGCTCTTCATATTGTGCTCGCCCCTTGATGGTTGCGAGGTCAAACACATACTTATCACCTTCAAGCTTTTTCAACCGAACATGCTTACGTTTTAGGTTTGACAGGGGGGTCAGGTTGCCGCCTGAATGTCTAGCAACAAGCAAAAAGGCAACTTTAACCATCAGGTTGCGCCAGTCACCATAGCCATTAATGCGCTTTTTGGCAGTGCCTCGAAACTGATTAATCTCTTTATCTAAATATCGAGGGGAACCATCTGCCTTCTTCATTGAGCGCACGCGTCTTTCGTCGAACAGTGGGCAACACTCAGGGGTGGTGCCTTCTACCAGATGACGAGCATACACCTTGTAGGCATCATTAAGGATGAGGTAGGAGTCAGTGTGGTCATTGTCACCCATTGGTTTGGTGTTTTGAGCAGCTTTCTTAACACCTTTGATTGGAGGTAAATCCTGTGCCTCTTTACTACGCCCTAACGCTTTAAGCACGAACGACAGAAAGTGTTTATGGTTGGCTATAATAGATTTTTTGAGTTCACCCTTATTCTTTTTGGCAAACAGTAAATCCATATACCATTTGATATTGCCCGCGCTGAAATCCGCAGGACGCCCAGCCTCATCCAAATCACTAACATATTTAGTTAAAGAGTCAAAAACGTTTTGGAGTGTAGCTAAGCTGTGGCTGTCATCTTCTTTCGCCTTCATCCATATGCCATACACCTGATGGATAAAATCATCCCGATGCATATCGATAAGCACTGTGTTAGGTGAAAAATTACCTTTATGGTTTCCAGCGGAAGCCGTTTGTGGACACCCCTTATACTTCAAACGCTTGAAGTAGCATTTTCCTTTTTTGGTAGCCAGCTCCATTGCATCGATGGAAATAGGGGTGATATCGGCCTTAGGTGGCTCTTCCTGTCGAGGTTGCCGACCCTTAAGTGTTCTTGTTTTTGGTCGTCTTACATTAAAATTCATTCGGCAAGCTCCTCACTAGGCTCAAACTCCTCGCCAAGATTAAATTTTGAACCAGCCAAACTATCCGCATACTCTAGGATGTCCTCCATTTCCTCATGAGCCGGAACCAAATCCTCCTGAGCCTGTTTTAGGTAGGTATTGGTTGTTTCATGGCTTTCATGTCCTAAGCAGCATCGGACATGATCCAGTGATCTTGACCATGCCTCAGCCGGAGGTAAACCAGCTTCCATTAGGGACTCAGCCCGTTCACGAAGACGAAACACAGCATAAGTCGCACGCATATTGTGTGTCTTATGAGAAAATGGCTGCTCCAATTTTTGCTCAATAGCGAGGCAAATCTCGTTAAAGCGAGTGGTCAATGAAGAAGCAGAAACTTTACACCCAGACTTATTGATAAAAAGCGGAACCTGAGCCAATACATGAGCTGGGTGCTTTTCCAAATATTTGCTCTCACGGGTACGGTAACGCTTCGATTTAATGTAGTGATAAAGGTTCAGCATCAAACGTGATGGAACTTCAATGGTGCGGGACTTATCGCCTTTGGTTTTGTTGAAATTGGATGGAGACAATCTGACCTCAACGTAGCCTTTGCGCAGTTGTTCTTCAGTCGGCTTGAAAATCTGAGGCTTTCGCACACTAGCTGCCTCTTCTATACGAAGGCCGGAATAACGCATTAACATCATCTGGTATTGGACTTCTATTGATAGCTTCATTGGCACTAACTGATTCTTGTGCTTGTCTTTGCGCAATGAAAAACCATCAACTCGCAATACTTCATCAAACGCTGCCCACTCACCTTCACTCATAGAGCGAAGGTGATTAGCTACTTCTTCTTTCTGTGTCTTAGCCTTGATCCGTAAATCAGTAGTAGTAATTTTCATGTTCTGATTGGCTGACATGTCAGAGGCAGATGCTTCTATCGACACATTCACTTCTTCGTAGTTGAATGGTTCATTTTCAAACGGGATACGCCACTTGATCATCTGCTTGTAAAAGTTTGTGACATGCCGCATGTACGCTTTAACGGTAGAAATTGCTAGAGGGTCATCAGTTCTATCGGCCTCATTACGCACATTAATGTTCGCGGACTGCTCCATAAACCGCTTGAAGCGAAAGGTAGGACGCTCACGGCGTATCTCAGGCATCTTGTCCCACTCCAGCCCCTTGTCGGCAAGGAACTGGAAGTAATGGCGAAGAGCATCAGACATTTGTTTGGTGGTATCTGGGTCTTGAGCTTCACCATTCAAAGCTGTTTCAATAAGAAATGCATTGGCGACATCAACAGGCTCAACGCCGATAAACTTGCTATCTATGTGCTTACCAGATTTGTCGTACTTCTCTTCAACGGAGAAGCTAAATAGAAAAGAAATATTGCCTAGGTAAATTGGAGCTGAATCCATATCTAACTCATTTATCAACTCACCTGTATCTTCATCGATGCAGATAGGTCTTCTATAGTAGACATCTTTAACCTTGCGCAGCTTGATGTAAGAGCAAATCTCCGTTGTCACCAAATCCTCCCATACCCCATTTATCACACGTTTCACACTGTATATATATCTAGGTGAATCGTGTTTTACCAATTGACAGTATATTTAATGAGATTTAGCTCACGGTTCCACATACAAAGCACGACATGGTTTATTTACCAATTACTTAAGGTCTCATGGGGATAAGCTAGGACAAGTCGAGCTTGCCCCAAGCTTACCCACAATCGCCCTTCAACCACCGAGCTTGCTTCTAGTTTTCGCTCCGCGATCAATAAGATTTTTTTTGTTTTATATAAAAAAAGAGCCTGCACTATTCAGTACAGGCTCTCTCAAATCTCTCACACCTTTTGCTACTTTTTAGGGATGTCTTGGTCTCTCACATAATAAGTGGCGGGGTGTTCATTCCAATCGTCCCAGTCATCATCATCGTCGTCAACATCATCCTGAGCTTTCTTAACCTGCTGCTCATGATAATCATCCCACTTGAACTCGACTTTCTGCTCTTCGTCTTCTTCGTCTTCTTCAAAGGTTTCAGCCGGCATTTTTTCAATCTGGCTCATCAGATCGTAAGTCAGCTCTTTCGTACCCATACGGTTCAGGGCTGAAATGCAGTAGTAGTCACCTTCCCAGGCAAGCGCATCAAGGATCTCATCGATCTTCTCTTGTGCTTCTTCTTCCGGCAGCAGATCTACCTTATTGAATACGATCCAACGCGGCTTGCTTGTCAGCTTCTCGCTGTATTGCTCCAGCTCGTTCAGGATTGTAAAGGCGTTTTCAATCGGATCAGAACCATCAGCCGGCAGCAGATCAATCATGTGCAGTAACACACGACAACGCTCAAGGTGTTTCAGGAAGCGGATACCCAGGCCAGCACCGTCCGCTGCACCTTCGATTAGTCCCGGAATGTCGGCAACCACAAAGCTGCGTTCATTATCAACACGAACCACACCAAGGCTTGGTACCAGCGTTGTGAACGGATAGTCAGCAACTTTCGGCTTCGCCGCTGATACCGAACGAATAAAGGTCGATTTACCGGCATTTGGCAGACCCAGCATACCAACATCAGCCAGTAGCAGCAGCTCAAGGCGCAAATGACGAACCTCACCTTTAGTACCCATGGTCTTCTGGCGTGGCGCACGGTTAACCGATGACTTGAAGCGGGTATTGCCAAGGCCGTGGAAACCGCCTTTCGCCACCATCAGCTTCATACCGTGTTGAGTCAGATCCGCAATCACCTCACCGGTTTCTTCGTCAATAGCTCGTGTACCTACCGGCACTGGCAATACGCAGTCTTCACCACGTTTACCCGTACAGTTACCACCACGACCATTTTCGCCACGCTGCGCAGCATGGAATCGTTCAAAACGGTAATCAATCAGTGTGTTAAGGTTTTCATCTGCCAGCAGGTAAACGTCACCACCGTCACCGCCGTCGCCACCGTCAGGACCACCTTTCGGGACATATTTTTCACGGCGGAAGCTCACTGTACCGTTGCCACCGTCACCAGCATCAGCTCGAATTACCGCTTCATCTACAAACTTCATCTCTTTCTCCGCACTGTGGCGTTAAAATCTCTCAACCGGGGGCTATAACCAACTCCCGGAAGTTATTAACCTATTGTAATGGACCTTGACTATTTATGCTGCCCTATAAGCTTATGGCCAATAGCGCAGAACATGGCACCACTCACCACAACAACAGCGCCGACATAGCCCAGAACATTCAGGGCGGCGGCAGCAAAAAACTCAGGCCAGATCAGACTGGCAAGGTCGACAAATAAAATAGTGAACAAGGGAGCCAGGGTAATCACTGCACTCACTTGTGAGGCCTGCCAACGTGCCATCGCTTCTGCAAAAGCGCCGTAGCCGACCAGGGTATTAATACAGCAAAATGCCAGCATACCCAATTGTCTCTGATCCATCAGCAGGATCTGTTCAGGTGATGCTACTGGCGTCAACATCAGCGCACAGATCACATAGATCATCAGCAGGATCTGGGGCGAGCTGAAATACTTCAGCATCAGCTTTTGTGCCAGACCATAGATTACCCATACAAGCGCTGCCAGCACCGCCAGCATTACGCCACGGGTATACCCGGTAAAACTGGTAAACAACTCAACCAGCCGCTCATTGAAAAACAGCAACAAGCCAAGCAACAGACAGGTTACACCTATGATCTGATGTCGCCCCAGTTTCTCTTTGAATACCCAGACACTGGACAACAGCAAAATAACCGGAGCCAGTTGGATAATCACCTGGACCACTGGCGGATTCAGGTATTCAAGCGCACTGTTGAACAGTACAAAGTTACCCGCCAGACCGATACTTGCCAGTATCAGGCTGATGCCTCCTGCGACACCAAGGGCTTTAGGTACTGGTAGCTGCTTGCGCCAGTACAGCCATAGTCCAAGCCCCAGAGAGGCTGTGACAAAGCGATACCAGACAATCGTAAACGGTGCCATTACTTCAACCGCTTGTTTCATCGCGATTGGTAGTGCGCCCCAGAACAATGCCGTAACCAATGCCAGCAGCATACCCGTTGTCGGGTTCTGATTCGGCATAACCTTTCCCCATAACAAAAAGCCCCGCCAGTAGGCAGGGCTTTGGAATTCGTTACGAGACTGAATTATTCAGCTTCGATAGATACGAATTTACGGTTCTTAGGACCTTTAACTTCGAACTTCACTTTACCGTCAGATAGAGCGAATAGAGTGTGGTCTTTACCTAGGCCTACGTTGTTACCAGCGTGGAACTTAGTACCGCGCTGACGTACGATGATGTTACCTGCTAGTACAGATTCGCCACCGAAACGCTTAACACCAAGACGTTTACTTTCTGAATCACGGCCGTTACGAGTAGAACCGCCAGCTTTTTTGTGTGCCATCTTTAAATTCTCCTGTTATTAAGCGCTGATGCCAGTAATCTTGACTTCAGTGAACCACTGACGGTGGCCCTGTTGCTTACGAGAGTGCTTACGACGACGGAACTTAACGATTTTTACTTTATCGCCACGACCGTGAGCAACTACTTCTGCAGTTACTTTACCGCCAGATACGAAAGGTGCGCCTACAGTTACTTCTTCGCCGTTAGCTACTAGAAGTACTGAGTCAAATTCAACGCTAGCGCCAGTTTCAGCGTCTAGTTTTTCTAAGCGAATGGTCTGGCCTTCGCTTACACGGTGTTGTTTACCACCACTTTGGAAAACAGCGTACATGTCTTACTCCGCTTGTCCGCATAGGCCATATGCCACGTATAAATTTTGGGCTATGGGTATGCGCTTAATCTTGTCATCAATAGGGCGCGAATGTTACGCGAAAATAGGGCTTCTGGCAACCCATTAAGAAAAGAAAATTGGTGAAAAGCTGGCCAGTAATGAAACTCCCTGATTTAAACGTAAACGAGGTTATGAAGATAGCGAAGTTTTAGTGTAAGATTCGATGAATATTTTGATACCTATTCGCAATTGCAACCCAAAAATTCAATGCCTGACGGGATAGGATGACGGGACCAACTCATCGTAGCAGTTATTCTATAAGCATCCCGTACAATATGGCAGTGACATCTTGCCTGTGCCCTGCAGCCAGTGCCGATTGTCCGTAATTTCTGCGAATGGGTTCGTTTAACATTTCCGCCTGGTGCGGCAAACAATTTTGCTGGATGTACAATGGATTTTAAAGCTATCCAAGCACTCACTGCTGACGACATGGCAGCAGTTGACGCGAAGATACTGGCACAACTGAATTCAGATGTGGCCCTGATCAATCAACTTGGTTTCTACATTGTCAGTGGCGGCGGAAAACGCCTGCGTCCTATGCTGGCGGTTTTGGCTGCCCGTGCTCTTGGCTATGAGGGTGACAAACACACCACCGCCGCAGCCTTTATCGAATTTACCCACACCGCTACCCTGCTTCACGATGACGTTGTCGACGAGTCTGATATGCGTCGTGGCAAAGCGACCGCCAATGCCATGTTCGGCAATGCTGCCAGTGTCCTTGTCGGTGACTACATCTACACCCGCTCTTTCCAGATGATGACCAGCCTTCGATCCCTGAAGATCCTCGACATTATGAGTGAAGCGGTTAACGTGATCGCAGAAGGTGAGGTTCAGCAGTTGATGAACTGCAACGATCCGGATACCACAGAAGAAAGCTACATGCAGGTTATATACTCCAAGACTGCCCGCCTGTTTGAAGCCGCAACCCAAGTTGCTGCCATTCTTGCTGAAACGCCAACAGAAATCGAAGCTGCAATGCAGGATTACGGTCGCTATCTTGGTACTGCTTTTCAGCTGGTTGACGACATTCTTGATTACACTGCTGACGGCAAAGAAATGGGCAAGAATGTAGGTGATGACCTGGCTGAAGGTAAACCTACCCTACCACTGCTGCATGCCATGCATCACGGTAACGAAGAGCAATCGGCAATGATCCGTGAAGCTATCGAGAAAGGTAACGGTCTCGACAAACTGGAACCAATCCTTGCTTGCATGCGTGAAGTCGGCTCACTGGAATACACCCAGTTACGTGCCGAAGAAGAAGCAGATAAAGCAATCGCCAGCCTGTCTGTTATTCCGGATTCTGAGCACAAAGAAGCACTGATTGCACTGGCTCACCTAGCCGTTAAACGCAACAAGTAATCAAGAAAAATTGCTCATTTCAAAGCCTGCCATCGCGCAGGCTTTTTTGATCCGGTTCATTTCCGCTCCTGATTACCCTGCGTATCCACTTCAGATCTAAGAAGCCCCCATAAGATCAAACCGATGTTCTATAGTTTAACAATGATCTTAGTGATCCTTATGGGAGGTCAGTTATGCAAGCGAAAGATCTGAAACCGGGCATGAGAGTCGAATGCCAACAGGGAGTTGCAGAAGTCATTGAGGTAGATAAAGCACACAATACAGCTATTATCGAAAACATGAGTGATCACAAACGGATCAATATCAATTGCAACGATTTAGAAGATCAACCACAGCTTCATACCGGCTGTGACCTCTATTATTAGCTTCTTCCTACATAACTTCTTCTATATAAATAGGCAGGAACTTCCGCTTAACAAACTATAGCGAAGACAAAAAAGCGGCCATATTGGCCGCTTTTAAGTTAGAGCTTATCTATCAAGGGATTACTTCGCAGCGAATTCTTCGCCCTTGGCAATATCCCCTTTCAGAGTATCCAGCATGCCTTCCAGCGATTCCTGTTCGAAATCGCTCAGCTTGCCGTAATCCATAACTTCTTCAACACCTTCTTTACCAAGCTTGATTGGCTGAGCAAAGAATCGGGTATGTTTGCCATCGCCTTCAACATACGCACACTCAACCACACCTTCTTCACCCTGAAGAGCTCGAACCAGCGCAAGGCCGAAACGACATGCAGCTTGGCCCATAGAAAGTGTTGCTGAACCGCCACCCGCTTTGGCTTCAACCACTTCCGTACCTGCATTTTGAATGCGAGGAGTCAGTGCTTTAATTTCTTCTTCAGTGAACTCAACACCTTCTACCTGAGAAAGCAGAGGAAGAATTGTCACACCGGAGTGACCGCCAATCACAGGTACACGCACTTGACCCGGATCGATACCCTTAAGCTCAGCAACAAACGTTTCTGAACGGATAACATCCAGTGTGGTTACACCAAACAGTTTACGCTTGTCATACACACCGGCTTTTTTAAGCACATCCGCCGCAATCGCCACAGTGGTATTTACCGGGTTGGTAATAATACCGACGCATGCTTTCGGACAAACCACAGCAATTCTTTCTGCCAGGGATTTAATAATACCTGCATTTACATTAAACAGATCCGCACGATCCATACCAGGCTTACGTGCAACACCGGCAGAAATCAGAACAACATCAGCGCCTTCCAGAGCTAGGGTTGGATCTTCCCCGGCATAACCCTTAATCGAAACAGGTGTTGGAATATGGCTAAGATCAACAGCAACCCCAGGAGTTACCGGAGCAATATCATACAATGCGAGATCAGAACCTGCTGGCAGACGGTTTTTCAATAGCAGGGCAAGAGCCTGGCCGATACCACCAGCAGCGCCAATTACAGCAACTTTCATGTTCGTTCTCCTTTACGATAGAAGTTATAATTTTTCAGACCTAATACCAATTCACATGAAATCAAAGTAAAGCTAAGACTATGATTTTATGTGAATGGTAGGGATGACGTTATAGCAAGCACCGGTTAAATACAATGAATCCCAGCCAGCTTTGAGAAGTTAAGCATGGCACAACAACAAAAAATGCTACATCTATATAACATTTTATTTTTTGTTGCCTCAGCCGCCATGAAAATAAACAAGCCTTTCCTGTTATAACTATTCAAAGCAAACCACAATTAAAGTGATGCGCTCGCCAGTTTAGATGCACACTGTTTGCTACGAGCCAAAAAGTTGTGCCAGAATACAGCACCTCGTCCCTGTACATGAAATTTACTTATGCGTAATTCAGATAAACAAGAACGCTTAATCAAAGCATTCAAAGCCATTCTTAAAGAAGAAAAGTTCAGCTCCCAAGGTGAGATTGTTGATGCCTTGAAAGCTCAGGGGTTCGATAACATCAACCAGTCAAAAGTCTCTCGCATGCTGACTAAATTCGGTGCTGTTCGCACCCGCAATGCGAAGATGGAGATGGTTTACTGCCTGCCTGTTGAGCTTGGTGTACCTACTACCAGCAGCCCGCTTAAAGAACTGGTAATGGAAATTGATTTCAACAGTGCACTGGTTGTTATTCACACCGGCCCAGGCGCAGCACAGGTTATCGCTCGCCTGTTAGATTCCCTGGGCAAAGCAGAGGGTATTCTGGGCGTAGTCGCAGGCGACGACACCATCTTTATTACCCCGACCAATTCCATCTCAACAGAAGAGCTATTCGACTCTGTTTGTGAGCTGTTTGACTACAGCAACTAAGCTAAATCCCTGATACTCTCTCTCTTAAATGAGAGAGAGCTCACAATAAAACAAACTTTTACGATCATCACAAAAAAATTACAAGTGTTTGATTGTTCAAAATAATTATTCTCCCTTCCCGCCAACCTCTTGCATTTTTCTCTGCATTTTCTTGCAATCAACCTTTAACATAATTTTAATTTTTATGTTTTCTTTTGCTATCATCGTTTTGATTTGCTTAGTCAAATATGCCTTTTCCACCGATGGAAAATGTTTCCATAACTGGAGATAACAACAATTAGGAAGGGACAAACATGGCATTTAAACAACTTGTAAAAATCAGTGCACTTGCCGCTGCAGTAATGACCAGCGGTATGGCCAATGCCCAAGATTTCATCACAATTGGTACCGGTTCGGTCACTGGGGTTTACTATCCGACAGGCGGTGCGATCTGTAAGCTGGTTAATAAGGATCGCAAACAACACAACATCCGTTGCTCTGTTGAATCGACAGGCGGCTCAATCTACAACGTTAACACCATGCGCGCCGGTGAGCTGGACTTTGGGATCGTCCAGTCCGACTGGCAGTACCACGGTTACAACGGCACCAGCAAATTTAAAGAGCAAGGCCCATATAAAAAACTGCGTGCTGTATTCTCGCTTCACACCGAACCGTTCAACATTATTGCCCGTGCCGATTCCGGCATTAACGACGTTGCCGACCTAAAAGGCAAACGCGTCAATATCGGTAACCCAGGTTCCGGTGACCGCGCCACCATGGGCGTGGTAATGGATGCCATGGGCTGGACCATGAAAGACTTCAAACTCGCTTCTGAGTTGAAGGGCTCTGAGCGATCCCAGGCATTGTGCGATAACAAAATCGACGCCTTCGTTTATGTTGTCGGTCACCCGAACGGCTCCATCAAAGAAGCCACCACATCCTGTGCCGCTAAACTGGTTTCAGCCACAGGTCCAGCAATCGACAAAGTTGTCTCCGACAACCCGTACTACGCCAAAAGCACCGTACCAGGCGGTATGTACAAAGGCACGGACAGCAACGTAAACAGCTTTGGTGTCGCTGCGACCCTGGTTTCCACCACAGATGTTTCTGATGACGTCGTTTATGCGGTGGTGAAATCTGTTTTCGAAAACTTCGATACCTTCAAGCGCTTGCACCCTGCTTTCGCTAACCTTAAACCAGAGGACATGGTGAAAGACGGCTTGTCGATCCCGCTCCACCCGGGCGCGGTGCGTTATTACAAGGAAGCCGGTTACCTGAAGTAACCGCACGAAACAGCGCAATACAGACATATTGCCAACCATGCGCCGCATAAGCGGCGCATGGCATTTCGCTTACCCGCAAAAAACTACAAACAACTCATTACTACCTAGCCCATCTAAGAAGGATTATGCATGACGAAGACAACTGATACGTCAACAGATGTGCAGGATATGGTGGCTCAGGCCGACACTGGTGCAAGGAATCCTGCAGGAATGGCTGGACGCCTCCTGTGGCTCATTCCGCTCTGTTGGTCTCTGTTCCAACTTTGGTACGCCTCACCGCTGCCATTTATTTTTGATTTTGGTGTCCTGAACGATACCGAAGCCCGCTCTATCCATTTAGCATTTGCCATTTTTCTTGCTTTCACCGCCTATCCGGCCCTGAAGCATTCCCCGCGCGACCGGATCCCGCTTCTCGACTGGGTGATGGCACTGGCAGGCAGCTTTGCCGCCGGGTATATCTACCTGTTTTACACTGAGCTGGCAGGCCGCTCCGGTGCGCCGACCCAATTCGACATTGTCGTTGCCGTCATCGGCATGGTGCTACTACTGGAAGCAACCCGCCGTGCGCTGGGACCACCACTGATGGTCGTCGCTGCAGTATTTTTACTTTATACCTTCGGCGGTCCCCACATGCCGGATGTTATCGCCCACAAAGGAGCCAGCCTTAACAAAGCAATGTCACACCTGTGGCTGACAACCGAAGGTGTCTTTGGTATTGCCCTCGGGGTATCTACATCATTTGTATTTCTGTTCGTGCTGTTCGGTGCCATGCTTGAACGCGCAGGGGCCGGTGCCTACTTCATAAAAGTCGCATTTTCTCTGCTTGGCCATATGCGTGGCGGCCCGGCTAAGGCAGCGGTTGTTGCTTCAGGCCTGTCCGGCCTGGTCTCAGGCTCATCCATTGCCAACGTAGTCACAACCGGCACTTTCACCATTCCACTGATGAAGAAAGTCGGCTTCCCAGGCACTAAAGCCGGGGCGGTAGAAGTGGCCGCATCAACCAATGGTCAGCTGACACCTCCAATCATGGGGGCCGCTGCCTTCCTGATGGTGGAATATGTCGGGATTTCTTATGTAGAAGTGATCAAAGCCGCCCTGCTGCCAGCCCTGATCTCCTACATCGCCCTGCTCTACATCGTTCACCTGGAAGCCTGCAAGGCTGGCATGACCGGGCTGAAGCGCCATTACAAACCAACCCTGGCACAGAGCCTGTTATCATTTACCGGCACTATTCTCGGCCTGGTGGTACTCAGTGCCGTTGTCTATTACGGGATCGGCTGGACCAAAGATATCTTCGGCGCCGCAGCCACACCGCTCATCGCTGTCGTGATCCTTATTGCCTATGTGGCGTTGGTGCGGATATCTGCCCGCTACCAGGATCACCTGATGGAAAACCCTGAGGATGATATTACCGAAGTACCGAATCCGGGCCCGACAATCAAATCTGGCCTCTACTTCCTGTTGCCGATTGTCGTTCTAGTCTGGTGTCTGACAGTTGAACGCTTTTCTCCTGGGTTGTCCGCTTTCTGGGCGACCGTGTTTATGATCTTTATTCTTCTGACCCAGCGCCCGTTGTTGGCAATGTTCAATAAAGAAAAGACCATCCCTGAAGCCATGGTGGAAGGTGGCGTCGATCTGCTGGAAAGTCTGGTCTCCGGTGCCCGCAACATGATCGGGATCGGTGTAGCAACGGCTGCGGCTGGTATCGTGGTCGGGGTGGTGACCCTGACTGGTATCGGATTGGTGATGACCGAGTTCGTCGAGTTTATCTCCGGCGGTAACATCATACTGATGCTGCTATTTACCGCGGTGATCAGCCTGATCCTGGGGATGGGGCTACCAACCACGGCTAACTATATTGTGGTCTCCACTTTGATGGCCCCGGTTATTGTCACCCTTGGTGCGCAAAACGGCCTGATCATTCCGCTGATCGCCGTTCACCTGTTCGTGTTCTACTTCGGAATTCTGGCCGACGACACTCCTCCGGTCGGCTTAGCGGCTTTTGCCGCTGCCGCAATAGCCAAGAGCGATCCGATCCGGACCGGTATCCAGGGCTTTACCTATGATATCCGAACCGCCATCCTGCCGTTCATGTTCATCTTCAATACCCAGTTGTTGATGATTGATATCGACTCCTGGTGGCACCTGCTGCTAACAGTCACCTCTGCGGTGATCGCCATGCTGACATTCTCTGCCGCCACTCAGGGGTGGTGGTTCACCAAAACTAAATGGTGGGAAGTTGTCGCGCTGCTACTCATTACTTTCTCACTGTTCCGTCCTGGATTCTGGTGGGACATGGTCTATCCACCGAAACATGAAATGCCGGGCGTACTAATTGCTGATGCCGCCGACAAACTGGCCGTTGGCGAGCCACTGGAAATCCAGGTCACAGGCGAGAACCTCGAAGGCAAACTTGTCAGCAAACATGTACTGTTACCGTTTGACGAACACGCCATTACTCCGGAAGAGCGAATCGCTTCAACCGGGCTGATGCTGCGTCAGGAAGAAAACAAGATGCTAGTCGATTTGGTTGAATTCGGCAGTCCGGCAGAAGCTGCCGGTATCGACTTTGACTGGGAGATCACTCAAGTCAGCCTGCCAGCAGTCAGGCCGATGAAAGAGTGGGTCTTTATCCCGACCCTCATGTTGCTCGGCCTGTTAGGGTGGAACCAACGCCGCCGGGCTGAAAAAAAATCACAGGCTAAACTATAGGGAGAGCCTCTCTCCCTAACAAAATTAAGAGAATAATATGTATAAACAGATATTAGTGCCCGTTGATTTGAATGAAGAGGGTTTCGCAGACAAAGCCGTCGAGCAAGCCGTTTGGCACGCCAAACACTCCAACGCCACCATCCACCTTCTGTATGTCTTGCCCGGCATTCACATGTCCATGGTATCGAGCTATTTCCCCAAGGATGCAGCCCGGAAAATGATGCAGGAGGCCCAGCACCAACTGAAGGCGTTTGCGGCAGAGCACATTCCGGACGAAATCGTGCACCACCAACACATATCCGAAGGGAAACCCTGGGCAACGATCCTGGATCATGCCACACGAAGCGGAGCAGACCTGATCATTTTGCCAAGCCACAAGCGCTCCCGCCTAGATAAAGCCATGCTGGGCTCAGTGGCTTCCAAAGTGGTAGAAAACTCGCCGATTAATGTTCTTGTAATCAAACCTCAGGGCCACCTGAGCGAATAATTGACCAGAAACATGAAACAGAAAAGCCCGCGAAAAACGCGGGCTTTTTATTTTCTTACCATGTCCCGTCCTGAGATAAGTT
>NZ_AMZO01000022.1 GCF_000331515.1 Photobacterium marinum | reverse complement strand
TGGAGGGGTTCCCGAGTGGCCAAAGGGAGCAGACTGTAAATCTGCCGGCTCCGCCTTCGATGGTTCGAATCCGTCCCCCTCCACCATCATTCAAGCCAGTTGCGAAAGCAGCTGGCTTTTTTCATGCCTGATTTCTCCCTTCAACATATCTTCAGTATTTATACCTTTATTCCAAATAGTTAACTTTCGTCTCTAAAATGAGATTTCGTCTCATGATAAAAAAAACTACAATAAAACCAGATGCATATTATTTGTAAATACAAGGATGTTGAATGTCTCTTTCTTCTAATGAACAACAGGAAAATGCTGATATAAATTTCAGCAAACTCAGGTTGTTAATCGTTGATGACCAACGTTCTGCTGCCCTGATGTTATATGGCATGCTACAAAAAATCGGTCTGAAAGATATCGACATCGCACTTAGCTATCAGGATGCCATTGAGCGCAGTAAAATTAAGCATTACGACTTCCTGCTGGTTGACTACCACCTTGATAACACACTGAACGGTTTTGAGCTGCTTTGTTTGCTCCGTCGCCGTAAATATATTTCGGCAAGTTGTGGAGTGATTATGATCTCCGGCGATTCATCAACCGAAGTTATTCTGACGTCTATGGCTGTAGAGCCCGACAGCTTTATCACCAAACCTGTCACCACATCGATATTGGAGAAAAAGCTCTCAGAATCCCGAATCGCAGGTCTGCAAAGAGAGCCGATTTATAACGCTCTTAATTATCAAGGGATTCAACCTGCTATTGAGCTTTGTAAAAAGCGGCTTCTCAAACTCGGTCATGAACACCGTATTGAAGGATTATTGCTTGATTTGCTGATTGAGAATAGTGATTGGGCACAAGCAGAAAAATTCGTCAAAATCCTGAAGAAAGAAAACCCCACCCACAAAGTCAGCCTGATTGAAGCACGCATTACCCATCATAACGGAAAAACCAATGAAGCAATTGCTATGCTTGAACAGCTACTTCAACGCTCGCCGCTCAATATTGATGCTTACGATTACCTGGCTGTTTTTTTAGATCAGAATAAGCAACATTACGACGCGCTGGCAGCCGCAGAAACAGCATTACAATTTACCCCCAGCATCAGCCACCGGGCTTTGAAAGTCGCACAACTTGCCGCCAATATTGATAAAAGTGATAACGTGATTGCGGCAGGAAAAACACTTGCTGCTAGGCTACCAATCATTGATATTACCTGGCTGATCCGGTTTGCAGAATTTACCGCCATCTTCGAGCAGGTCTATTTTATTCAGTCCTACCCCAGCAGACGGAGAAAGCTTCGCCATGAACTTAGGGCTATTCATCAGCGGGCTCATTCAAGGCTGTTACCACACCAAAAACCGTTCCTCGACAGTTTTGGCCACATAACAATGGCCCGCCTTTATCTTGCCGAAGATCAACCGCTCAAAGCCAAACGTCGCTTGATGCTAGGGCTGTCGCCATACTTTGCAGAAATTAACAAGCTGCCTTCTGTACTGCTGGCAGACCTCCTCCCAACTCTTATCTGCCTTGGCGAAACCAAAATCATTGGTGAGATCAACCGCGCTTTACAATTCAGAGACAGCTTTGATGGTCACAGCCAGAACCGACTTGATGAGGTAAAGCAAAATGAAGCTATGATCCAGTCTGTCAGAAATCTGGAAACAACCTTAGGGCATAGCTATACCCTTTTAAACGAAGCTCCTCAAGATGCGCTGACACTCTACGAGCAAGTACTGATTGACTACCCATATTGTACAGAAGCTAATCTTGGCCGACTTCAGTGTCTGATCCAACTGCATATTTTCGACCACAACCTAACCCGGCAGAGTCTTCAAGCCATCTCTTCAATGCCGCTACCGGAAGACCTGGCCCAATGGCGTGATCAGCTGTTTTCTGCGATGGCAACATCGAAGACCTCTTCACCACAGCAAGCCAAAATGGCACGCCTGTATCAGCGTAAAACGACCCGATACCTGCAAATTGGTAATAACCAGGCCGCCTGACGTTGGCTGTGATCATAGTTATCAGCGATATCAGATACAGCAGCTATTAATCTCCGCGACCATGAGCAGACATCAGATCCAAGTTCGGACCGATCGGTACAACTCCGGTCGGATTAATCATCTTATGACTGAAGTAATAGTGCCGTTTGATGTGATCTAAATCGACAGTATCAGCAATCGACGGATGCTGATAAAGCTCTTTCAGGTACCCCTGTATGTTCGGGTAATCTTCAATACGCTTGAGGTTACATTTGAAATGGCCGACATAGACAGCATCAAAACGGATCAGAGTGGTAAACAGCCGCCAATCGGCTTCTGTGAGGGTATCTCCGGTCAGATAACGGCTCTCAGCTAGGTGAGCATCAAGCTTATCTAACGCGGCAAACAATTGATTGAAGGCGGTCTCATATGCCTCCTGGCTTGTCGCGAAGCCACAACGGTAGACGCCGTTATTAATATTCGGATAAATGAATTCATTCCACGCGTCTATGTCGTTTCGTAAAGCCTCCGGGTAATAGTCATCATGATTGCCAGTCAGCTCATTGAAAGCCTCATTAAACATCCGAATGATCTCAGAAGATTCATTGCTAACGATGGTATGGGTCTTTTTATCCCAAAGGACAGGAACGGTCACCCGACCACTGTAATCCGATTTAGCTTTAGTATATAGCTGATGCATAAAGCTAAAGCCATAATTTGGCTCAGACACAGAAAACTCCCAGCCATTCTCTAACATATCCGGACTAACGATAGTGACACCGATATGAGGCTCCAGACCTTTCAACTGCCGGAAAATAAGCGTTCGGTGAGCCCACGGGCAAGCCAACGAAATATAAAGATGATAACGGCCTGATTCAGCCTTAAACCCCAGCTGCCCCTGCGGGCCGCTGCTGCCATCAGCAGTCAGCCAATGGCGAAAGCCTGCATCTTCGCGAACAAATTCACCATTGCTTGAGCCTGTTTCATACCAAACATCATGCCAGACACCATTGACCAGCTTCCCCATAACAACCTCCCGGTTAATCTCAAACTTTCCATGAGTATATGAAAGGAAAACCGAGAGGTCGGCACCATGACTTTGATGGTGTTATTCGAAGTTTCTGAATGAGCAGACCATGACTACGTTCTGCCCTTTCGAGCTCAAGAGGAAAAATAGTATTGCTTAGCTACTTCTTCACTGGCCATACATTGCAATACCCCACTATAAGACAAGTAGAAACTCATCGTATCCCCTTCCTGATAGCGGCGGTTAGCATCCGTGATATCAAGGATAAGAGCATTTTTCGTCGCACCAATAACCATGATCCCGTCATCAACCGGAGTCAGTTGGCTGACATCAATGTGCTGCTTACCAATTGCGCACAATGCTCTTAATCGAACTCCACGATTATTGAAATGAAGATCATCATTACAGTGTTCAGCATTGATTGAATACACAAAAATTGATGATTTTTCTTTTACCTCAACCACTTCAGCTTTCAGCTTCATTGCTGCCTGCGGCATACCGGGAATCGCCGTATCATTAAGGCCAATCCCCATAATAAGAGAGCGCCCCAAGCGCAACTGATTCAAGCGTGGCTCATCTTTTCTCGGCATCATAAGTACAATACCGGCAATACCGGTACCGGAAATCGCTTCAAGTTTATGGTAGCTTGCCCACTCGTCATAGTCTTCATCAATGGAGAATTGTGTTTCCACGTCACCGTAACAGGCCAGGTGGCTACCAATGCCGACAAAAGTCAGCCCAGGCAAACTTAATACCAGCTCAGCCAGGGTTTCAGTATGAGAGCTGTCGAAGCCCTCTTCTTCGCCACCATCCAAATCATGCATGATGATAACTTCATGACGTTTATTCGCTTTTACAGCAGCTTGTGACAGCGCCATCAATACTTCCCGATTTGAGTGAAGGGAAATATCAGCATGATGAACAACATCATCAACTTCTGAGAGCAAAGGACGTCGCAGCAACATCTTCCTGATTGGTAAATCTTTTAACTTCATCAGGTTTCTTACCTGAGTATCACCAATCGTCGTAATACCGCCAATCATCATCGCCCGGGCAATCGGCTCTGAGCCTTCCACCAATCGGGAGATACCAACCGGAATAACCCCTTTATTATTACAAAGACGAACCAGCTTACGAGTATTCTCTTCGATCACTCCAAGGTTAATTGACAGGCAAGGTTGCTGCATATGAACTAAGACCACTAAAACACCACAATATTGGCGCGTATTTATATAGGATTAGTGTCATATTTAAATAGCTATTTTATGATATCCACTTAGCTGTTTGGTTATGTATTACATAACTATCAACACATGTATGGCGTTCAATGATTGCTTTTTACGCACAGCGTACCATTTTCACTGATTCTTTATTCAGTTACACAGCAAATTTAAGCTTCTAACTTTCTATCAATTTCTCTAGCTCTGAAACATTATTTACACCATGAGCATCAATAATTGCCGTAACTAATGCCTTTGCCGCACATGACAGATCGCATTTATCATTAATCGTCAGATAAAAGTTCGGCTTGTACTCCAGGCCATCGACAGTGTTGAGCTTCACCATTTCACCACGTTCAACCCAAATCCGAGCGTAGTGCTCGGGCAAATAACCGATAAAGTAACCGGAAAGGATCATGTGTGCCGTCGCTTCCATACTGGTGGTTTTCGACTTATACAAGTCATCGCTGGCATTACTTAGTGGCGTCACATTGTGAGCCAGTCCGCGATCCACAACCGGATGGCTAAGGATATCGTCAACAGTAGCCTTATTTTTTAGTGATAAAACAGGATGAGATGATGAACAATATAAAAATTGTTGCTCATCAAATAAATAAAAGTATTTCAGCCCGCTTTTAAAAAATTCAGGTGAGGTCACACCAATATCAATATTATTCTGTAATAAGTTTTTCTCTATTAAAGAAGTATCATATATTTTTGTATTAATATTAACTTTGGAATAAGTCCGACAAAAGGAACTGATTGCATTCTGAATATGACAATTCTTATTTGTTGCCAAATTATCAGTTAATCCTAAATTAATACTGCCACTTGAAACTGAGCGAATATCATTTATTTGATCTTGGAACTCATGAATATGGTGGAATAACTCTTTACTTATTTCATATACTTTTAAACCATCACTGGTCAGGCTGAATCCAGCTCTTCCACGTTGGCATAAAGTCATTCCTAAACGGGTTTCCAAATCACTCATTTTTTTACTAATGCTTGATTGGTGCATATTTAATTGGTACTGCGCAGCAGAAAAGCCACCGCTATCCGCAATCACCAAAAAAAGTCTTAACAGACGGATGTCAATATCATCTATTGGCTTCATTGTTATACAATTTTGGGGATGGATACGAGCCAAATTATCACATATAGGAATAGCTATAAAGCGTGATCTAGATCTCAAATACAGTAGTAATTAATGTAACCATTTAAAACATCAGCCAGCATTATTCTCTGCCAACGAAACCCATTTAATATGATAAAATCGCTCTTCCCAGTTAACAGCCTGATAATATTGGAATTAATATAATGAAAGTCATCTCCTTCAATATAAATGGCCTTCGCGCCCGCCTTCACCAACTACAGGCACTAATCGACAAACATCAACCAGATGTCATCGGTCTACAGGAAATAAAAGTCCACGATGAAGCTTTTCCACTCGAAGATATCGAGGCTATGGGTTACAAAGTCTATCACCATGGTCAAAAAGCACACTATGGTGTGGCTATGCTTTGTAAACATGAACCTATTGAAGTTCGAAAAGGCTTCCCGACCGATGAGGAAGATGCTCAGCGCCGTATGATCATGGCAACATTCGAGCAAGAGAACGGTAAAAAAGTAACAGTCCTGAACGGCTACTTCCCACAGGGCGAAAACATCAACCATGAAACCAAATTTCCGGCCAAAGAAAAATTCTATGCTGATCTGATGGCTTACCTAGATGATCACCACAATAATGAAGAAGAAGTTATTGTGATGGGTGATATCAACATCAGCCCAATTGATCTGGATATCGGTATCGGTCCGGCTAATGCTAAGCGCTGGCTGAAAACAGGTAAATGCTCGTTCCAGCCAATTGAGCGCGAATGGCTAAGTACCCTAATGAACTGGGGCTTTGTCGATACCTTCCGTCAGCTTCACCCGGAAGTTGACGACAAGTATTCATGGTTTGACTACCGCTCTAAAGGTTTTGTTGATAACCGCGGTCTGCGCATTGACGTTATCCTGGCAACACCATCACTGGCCGAACGCTGTGTAGAAGCCGGTATTGACTACGAACTGCGCGGTATTGAAAAGCCGTCCGATCATGCGCCGATCTGGTCAGTGTTCAAGTAATTCAAAGTAAAACGCCGGGGCAACACTGCTCCGGCGTTTTCTTTTACCTGTTGGAGTTACATCAACTCAATGGCCTTAAATGCCTCATCCAGTGCCCTTCCAGCTTCCTGAATCCCCACAAGATAATAAACGTCAGTGCCATATAACACAGTCCGGCAAACAGGAATGATTCAAATGGCGCGTAATAGCGCGAATTCACGATACGGGCGGCTCCGGTTAAATCAACAATGGTCACAATCCCGGCTACTGCTGACCCGTGCAGCATGAAAATGACTTCATTACTATATGCCGGTAACGCCCGGCGAAGTGAGCTTGGCAGAATAACCCGCCGGAAAGCCTGCGCGTTGCTCATACCATAAGCCTTCGCTGCTTCAATTTCTCCTTTCGGCATACTGTTAATTGAGCCTCGGATAATCTCTGCGGTATAGGCTGCCGTGTTGAGCACAAATGCCACCAAAGCGCAGAACCAGGCATCTTCCCATAATGTTCCTTGTACAGATATCAACTGACTCAGGCCGTAATAAATCAGGTACAACTGAATAAGTAGCGGCGTTCCGCGAAAGAAGTAAATAAACGCCCAAGCTGGGCCATAAACGAAGATAAAGTGGCTGTTTCTGGCAATACCAATTGGAATCGCAATCACCAGGCCAACAATCAGAGCAACAAATACCATCCATACCGTGGTATAGAAGCCTTGCAGATAAATCGTCCAGCTTTCGCCGAGAATACTAAAATCCATGATCTACCTCGTATGAATACTGAATTTGCGCTCTGCCCACTTCAACACTGACGTTGAGAGAGAGGTAAACAGAAGAAAAATGACAGCAATCGTCATATAAAAAGTAAATGGCATCTGAGTGGTACCGGCAGCCAGCGCCCCCTTACGTACCATGTCATCCAGGCCGATAATGGAAACCAAAGCCGTTGTTTTCAATAAAACCAGCCAGTTATTACCAAACCCCGGTAACGCGTGACGGATCATTTGCGGCAACAAAATACGACGAAAGGAGAGAAAGCTACTCATGCCATAAGCTTTACCGGCTTCCAATTCACCTTTATCGACAGCCATAATGGCACCACGGAAAGTTTCAGCCATATAAGCGCCAAAAATAAAGCCAATAGTAATGATCCCGGCGATAAAAGGACTGATTTCCACATAGTCCGGCAGATAAGAAGTCCACTCGTGATTTGGATCGGAAGAAGTGAAATATTCGTTGAGCCACTCATTGATCCGATACAGGCTGTCATTGAGCAACATCTGGCCACCGAAGAAAATCAACATCATCAGAACCAGATCCGGAATACCCCGGATCACTGTGGTATAGAGGGTAGCAACTGCCCTTGCCCAACGGTAAGGAGACAACTTAGCCAATGCCCCCAGCATCCCCAGGATCACAGCCAATAAAAGAGACAGCAAAGCAACCTGGAGGGTCACCCACGCCCCTTCAATCAGTGACCACTCGTATCCTTTCAAATCTATCAAGGGAAGACTCCTTTAAACTTCTCAGGTCAGAGCCGCCCCGGACACTAAGCTCTCAGGCTTATTGTCATATACTTTCCGAGTCCGGCTCTCATTTTCCCGGGGCCAACACAGACTGCAGGCCCCAACCCTTTAATACAAAAGGGCGTTACTCACCATAAACATCGTAGGCAAAGTAGCGGGAAGCAATCTCCTGATAGACTCCCTTCTCACGAAGAGATTTAATCGCGTCATCCAGCTTTTTGGTCAGATCTTTATCCTGCTTGCGGACAGCAATACCGAAACCGTCACCGAACCACTGAGGGTCCGTCAATGAAGGGCCGATAAACTCATAACCGTTACCGCCTTCTTTATTTAGCAAACCTTCTTCCAGTGCCGATGCATCACCAAGAATGGTGGCAATACGCCCGGCCTTAAGATCAAGGTAGGCATCATCGAACGAGCCGTAACGAACAATGGAAACAGAATCACCGTAATTATCAGTCAGGTACTTATCATGAGTTGTCGCACGCTGTACGCCGACTTTCACCCCTTTAAGCCCTTCCTTAGTGAACTCAATCTTGGTGCCTTTCTTTGCAACAAACTTATTTGGGATCAACGCATACTTACCGGTGAAATCGACCTTTTTCTTACGCTCATCAGTGATCGACATAGCAGCAATAATCGCATCGTATTTTCGTGCCAGCAGGGAAGGAATAATGCCATCCCAGTCCTGAGCCACAATCTTGCACTTAACCTGCAGCTCTTTACACAGGGCATTGGCCATATCGACATCAAAACCTTTCAGCTCACCGCTTGGCTCTGTCCAGCTAAACGGAGGATAGGCACCTTCAATGCCGAAACGAACGACTTTCCACTCTTTAGCCTGAACCGATGTTACTGCCAGACTTAATACGACAGCCGCGGCCAAAATCCATTTTTTCATTGTCTACTCCTGTTGTGTTTGCTGCTGCGCCTGCCTGTCCCCAAACGTTGGCCTGCGCAGTGATTGAAAACCTGATAACTGAGTTTAGTAAATAGATGAGATAAATTGCTGCAACCTTTCTGATTCAGGGTTGGTGAACAGTTTGCCAGGACATCCCTGCTCCTCTACCAATCCCTGATGCAAGAACATCACCTGGTTTGAAACATCACGAGCAAAAGCCATTTCATGAGTAACCACCAGCATGGTTCGGCCTTCCTGTGCCAGCTCCTGCATTACCCCTAACACTTCCCCGACCAACTCAGGGTCAAGCGCGGATGTCGGTTCATCGAACAGCATCACTTCCGGATCAACCGCAAGCGCACGGGCAATTGCAGCACGCTGTTGCTGTCCACCGGAAAGGTGACCCGGATAGTAATTACGACGTTCATACAGGCCAACTTTATTTAGCAGCTCTTCAGCTTTTTCTATTGCCTCTGCCCGAGGAACGCCCAGTACATGGATCGGCGCTTCAATCACATTACCCAGCACCGTCATGTGTGACCAGAGATTGAACCCCTGAAAAACCATTGCCAACCGTGAGCGAATACGTTGAACCTGCTTCTCATCAACAGGCAGGTATTCACCACGACGGTTGTTCTTCATCTTGATCAATTCACCATTAACCCAAATCTCCCCTTGGGTTGGCGTTTCCAATAAATTGATGCAACGTAGAAAGGTACTTTTACCGGAACCGGAAGAGCCGATAATTGAAATGACATCACCACGATGAGCTGTCAGCGAAATCCCCTTAAGGACTTCGTTCTGACCAAAAGATTTGTGCAGATCCTTTACATCAAGCGCCACTTGTTCTGCCATGCGCGCTAACTCCTGTTGCTCCGTGAATTCAAAATTACGCCCGTCGACAATGCATGCTGAGCCATTATTCCTGCCAGCCTGAACACTCAAATGAAGAATAGCCAGATTGTCTGCATTCCGAGCACCTTACCGAAAATATCACCACCAATAACAATTGGCAACATTTCATTAACCTAAAGCAAGGCGACAACATTAGCTAAAATACACGAATAGTTATTCACTTAGCAACAACATCACCCTTCCTGACTGCAAAAAAGAACGCCCTGCTTTGATAGTAAAAAAAACCTTTATAGCTTTTCCTTCTTTAAAAGCGGGATAATAGTGAACCTGATATCATTAACTACCACACAAACACAGATATAAATGTTGTTTTTCCTACAAATTTGCTCCCTATTCCAAACTAAAAAACAGCAAAAAAAACCAGTTATAACAACTCACAATGAGGAAAAAGAACAATTTTACATCAAATTTCAATCATCATAGCTCTGACTAACGGCGAGCAAAGAAAAAGAAACAAAAGCAGCCTGAGTGTAATAAGAAACTATAGTAGACAAGCCAATAAACACTCACCAAAGAATAAGCAACACTCTAAAATGTATTGATGTTATCAGAGGTAAAACCAACGAGCCCGACCTGAAAAAATATTCATTAAACAAAAATGAGCTTATCGTTTTTCCAGCTAGGCAAATGGCCAGAACATGACAAGCCAAGCATAAAATACGAACCGAAAGCAGGGAGATGAAGAAATGAAAAGAGGTGAACAAACACTAATCCTGACCGCTATAAGCAGCCAGAAATAGAAAGAGCGAGCAGGTTACCCCACTCGCTCTTTTTACTGTAACAAGAAAGGAGAACCAGGCCCCTTCTCTGATGATTACATCATTGCTGCTCCGGCAAACAGAATAATGACAGTTGCAACCAATACCATGATGACAAAAGGCATTACCCATTTCAGGAAGCGCTCATAAGGGATCTTAGCCAGCGCCAGACCCGCAACCAGGTGACCGGCAGTTGGCGCAAAGATATTGATCCAGCCACTAGCAGACTGGTAAGCGGTAATGATCAAGTCACGACCGATGCCAGAGAAGTCAGCCAGCGGTGCCATTAGCGGCATAGAAACTGTTGCCAGGCCGGATGTAGATGGAATGAAGAAACTCAGCACAATGTGTACAAAGTAAGTCACCACCACAAAAACACCAGATGACAGACCGGTAACCACACCTTCAGCCCAGTTCAGGATAGTATCAATAATCACACCGTTATCCATCACCACGTAGATACCACGGGCAACCGCAACAACCAGGGCAACGCCGATAAGATCTTTGGCACCTTCCATGAAGGTTTTAATGAAATCCCCCTCAGACATCCGGTTGATCACAGCAATAACAATCGCAGCGGTCAGGAATAAGGTAGACAATTCATCAAACCACCACCACAGGGTTGGAATAGCCGTAATGCCCATGTCTTCCCAAGGAATAACACCGTAGATCATCACCAGGAAAGCACCGAAGAAGACGGTCATGGTCAGCTTCTGCTTACCGGTAAATTCACCGTCATCTTCCTTAACATGAGAGAACTCATCATTAAACTCGATATCAGCCAGCACAGAATGTGATTTATCCGCTTTCACTTTCGATGCATAACGCATAACGAACCATGAAGCCATCACAACCAAAACTGCAAGCTGAATCACACGCAAGCCGATACCTTCACCGATAGGCAGCCCGGCAAAACCGGAAGCTATACCTGTCGCAAATGGGTTAACGGTAGATGCCAGAACACCGACACCGGAACCCAAAAGGATAATCCCCGCCGCAACCATACGGTCATAGCCGGCAGCAGCCATTACCGGCAGAATCACCGCCCAGAAGGCAACGGTTTCTTCCGCCATCCCGTAAGTAGAACCACCTAATGCAAACAAGGTGATAAGTACCGGGATCATCATCTGCTCACGACCATGGAACTTACGAACAATCGCCGCAACCCCGGAGTCCATCGCGCCGGTGCGCATAGTTACTGCAAGGAAACCACCGATCACCAGCACAAACAGCGCCACATCAACCGCTTTGTGGAAGCCTTTGATTGGTGCCATCAGCACATCAATCACACCCTGTGGCGAAGATTCCAGTTCCTGATACGAGCCAGGAATCGGCAACAGGCGCTCACCACCAGAATAATCCAACACTTCAGCAGCCGGGATCACCTGATCCGTACCGTTAACGATGTAGTCATATTTACCAGCCGGCATAATCCACGTCAGCAATGCCACCAGGGCAATGATGATAAACAGGATGGTATAAACCGTTGGCATCTTGAATGATTTTTTCATTTTGCCAGCCTCTGTTGCTGTCGTCATAGCTCTACTCCCTGCAATTGGTAGATCGCATTTGCATACACGTTCATTGCTTTGAGCATGTCATCAATGATCAAATACTCGTTGGGCATGTGCTCAACTTTCTCACGGCCAGGGAAAATCGCCCCGTAAGCAACACAGTTAGGGATTGCACGAGCATAAGTCGCGCCTCCCGAGGTCATAGGCTGACTTTCCATATCACCGCTTACTTCCTGATATGCGGCCATTAATGTCTGAATAACCGGGCTTTCTGCTGGCATATACAGAGATGGCAACACATCAAACTCTTCATACCTGAGGTCATACTGCTCGCAAACCGCCAGGATATCGTTATCAAAATCTTCTTTACTGAAAGTTACCGGCACCCGGATATCGATACCGAGCTTACTGCTCTGTTCATTAATATTGAGCTGGGCAACGTTAAATGTCAGGCGACCGCTGACATCTTCTACCGGGCCGAAAATCTCTCTGGCATTGGCATCTTCACCAACCTGCTCAGCAACAAAGTGAACCGCAGGATGGGTAACGCCAAGCTCACTCAGAGCAATACACAAGCGAGAAATCGCATTAACGCCCTTGATGTCCGCAGCCGCAGAGTGTGCCGCCTTACCGAAAACAGTTACCTCGGCATCTTCAGCAGTAAAATCAAAACCAAGTTCATCAAGTTTGGCAACCAGCTCTTCCCATAGCGGACCTTCATACTTCGCCAGTTCAGGCACAGCGTTTAATGCGCCGCCACAATCCAACTGCACTTCTGCGTCACCCGGTCCGTGAACCCAGGACTGGATCAGCATTTTTTCTGCGTGGATTAACGGGAAAGAAGCATCTGGTGTGAAACCGCACTGAGGTACTTCTTCTTTTTCCAGATAGCGATCGATACAGCGCCACAGGGTTTCTTCGTCTGTACCGAAGATAAAACGAATTCGCTTGTTCAGGGTAACGCCGCTGTCAATCAGGGCTTTAACCGCAAAGATAGCGGCCAGTGTCGGGCCTTTATCATCCTGGGTACCACGACCATATAATTTTCCGTCGCGGATCTCTGGTACAAATGGTTCAGAATCCCAGGCAGAAAGTTCACCTGTTGGTACAACATCCAAATGGCCAAGCACACCAATCATCTGCTCACCATCACCAATTTCGGCGTAACCGTAATAACCGTCACTGTCTTTAAAAACGGAAAAACCCATTTCCTGACAAAGGTTCAGTGTTTCCGTCAGACAATCATCAATCGGCTGCCCAAACGGCCTGTCGGTATCGTCTTCCTGGTAAACACTCGGTATCGCCACTAAACGCTTCACTGCGGCAATATAGTCATCACGCATTGCGTTTATCTTTGATGCTATTGTTGCTTTCATCGTATCCCTCTTATCACCATCCGGCTTAGACTGATTTTTATTACTAATTCAGGCTAAACTGATGAATAGTTATGAACTGACAGAATAAACACCTAACGGCATCTCATCCGACCAATTCATTCTGCTATAACGCAACAATTTTAACTGTGACAACTTTCACTTGGTGTTATATCAAGGTGGGATGGCGGTCAAAAACTCAATAATAATTATCAAGTTGTCACCAAACCTTAATCTTTGCACAAATGGCATATAGCCAAATCATATAACACAAAGAAAAGTAAAAAAGCGCAGTGAAGATAGCTTTAATTAAATTAGGAATATTTCCTAGAAAAAGGTGAGAATTAAAATCAGTCAACAGTAAATCCAAGTAGCTATGAAACAAATTAAATAAAGAAAAAGAGAAGGAGAAAATACAATTAATATATAAAGATCAGGCTTATTTGTATTTATGAAAAAGTATTTTTATATATTTCTGTATGATCTATTTTTTTCATTTTATTTTTACCACCAAATAAGAAATTGCGCCCTTTATCCTCTATTAAGTTTTATTGATTGAACATATAATACCCACCACGAACAGATTATGTGTGACGGATATGTTCAATATATGCAATCACACTAATTACTATAAAAAGCCACCTTCGTTCTTGCGCCATAAATAACGTTAAAAGTCATGCTAAATACAATAAAGAATCTACCACTACGAATATTACTTTCGTTATCATCAGCTTTTGCTGTGCTGTGTTTCATTATTACGATTGTCATCAGCCAGAACCTGATTTCAGAGGTTGAAGATAATACCGACGTAGTTAATGATTTCATTGAATTTAACAGTGTAATGAAACTATTCCAGGACTTGCAGGATGTAAGCCGGATGAAATCTATTTATGCACTGGGTTTTTATGACCGTATGGACGAAATGGTCAGCATCAATAAAGAGAACCTGGCAAATATCCAGCGCAGCTTTGACAAGTTAATGCATTCTGATAATTACGCAGTGACTCCGGAAGTAAAGCGATCTCTGGAAACATTTGTCAGTAATTACAAGCAGTACGTAAAAGCCTCTGAAGAGATGCGCAGCCAGCGCCAGCAAATCAGAACGATTTATGATGCCACCAGCTGGATCACCACCGATCTGAAAAATGCTGATTTGCAGGTGACAGAAAAACGCAGCGAAGAAGAACGAGAGCCGTGGAATAAAGAAATTGCACAAATGGCAGATACTACCGGCCTGATGCTTTACCACATTGCAGTTGGTGTAAAAGGTCAAAGCCAGGAAGATACCAAAATCACTCTGGAACACACCCAGTCTCTGCTTAAACAGCTAGCTCCTTTTACCAACTGGCCAGAAAGTAAAGAACTGGTACAAAACTCACGCATGTGGGAGCAGCAAATCAAACAAATTATTGAGCTGCAAAACGAAAAAAGCCAGACAGTTAAACACATGATTGATTTAGGTAATATCAATACCGAAATCATCACTAAGCTATCACAGGCTTCAAATAGCAAAACGGCTGAACTGTCTGAGACAACCACAGATCTACTTGAATCTGTTAACAGCACTCAGCTAATCGCGACTCTGATTGCAACTGTATTGGCATTGTCTATCAGTATCCTGCTCTCCAATGCGATCAGCGATATCATGAACACCTTATACCAGACCGTTAAAAATATGGCAGAAGGTAAACTTGATGTTCGCTCAAACATCAAAGGCAATAATGAAATCGGCCTGCTTGGCTCAAGTCTTGATGAAGCCATTGAAGAGCTGGGACAAACCATTCGCGCTCTTCGTGGTGTCGGTGACGAAGTGGCCGCATCGTCAACAGAGCTGGCGGCGGTGATGACCCAAAGCGAAGTCAATGGTCGTGAACAGCAACAGCAGGTGGAACTGATCACCACAGCAGTCACTGAGCTTTCTGCAGCCGCCAGCCAAGTTGACGGTTATGCCAAAGCGGCTGACGAAAATGCCCAACAGGCACTGGCAATGGGCGCTGAAAGCACTACGATTGCCCAGCACTCACGTCAGCTAACCCAAGAACTGGCCGATCAACTGAATGAAACATCAAGCCAGGTAATTGACCTGAACGAGCAAAGCATCAAGATCAGTGAAGTCATTACTGTAATTGACAGCATTTCAGAGCAGACAAACCTGCTGGCGCTGAATGCGGCGATTGAAGCAGCACGTGCCGGTGAAAGCGGTCGCGGCTTTGCGGTTGTTGCTGATGAAGTTCGTGTACTGGCAGCCAAAACTCAGGATTCAACTCAGCAGATCCAGACGATCATTGAGCAGCTGCAGCATAAATCTTCAGCCGTGGTTGATGCAGTAAACAACAGCCTTGAGAAAGTAAACAGCAACTACGAGATTGCAGAGCAAACCACGGTCCAGATCGAGTCGATATCTCAGGCTCTGGAGCAAATCAGTCAGGTTAATGGCGATGTTACCGCTTCAGTGGAAGAACAAAGCAGGGCTATCGTTGATATCACTCAGAACATCAACAATATCAACGATATTATCAGCCAGAATGTAGCTGGTATCAGTCAGAGTGCCGAGGCCAGCAGCCACCTGTCTCAGCTGGCAGAAGACCAGAAAAATCGCCTGGGTGAATTCCAGGTCGGCCAATAACCCCCATATTTTATTAAAAGGAAGTGGCAGCAATGTCACTTCCTTTTCTTATACCCTCATCAAATACCCTCTCATCCGACGAACCTTTCACCACCTTCTGCCATTTCGGCCGGGTCTTCATCTAACTGCCGAATAATTCATCACACAAATGCAAGCTAATGTATTTACAAAGCATATATATGGCAATAGACTACTGCCACCTCGGATTAATATAAAACAAAATACATTACAACCCGTTTAATATACCCCTCCCGAATACCTGATGCCCGCAAAGCATCTTTCGTGCATTCACACAGAATTAAGCTGCGACATTCATGTTAAATACAATCAAAAATATACCATTACGCATCCTGCTTTCACTTTCTTCGGCCTTTGCCATCTTGTGTTTCATCATCACTATCTTCATCAGCCAAAACCTGCTTAATGAAGTAGAAAGTAATACTCAGAAAGTGAATGACTACATCGTTTTCAACAGCCAGATAAACAGCTTCCAGAACCTATTCGATGCCAGCCGCATGAAAGGCATTTATGCACTTGGCTTCTACCAGCATCTTGATGCCATGGTACAAACCAATAACAACAACCTAACTGCAATAAAAAACGAATTCAGCCAGCTACGTACCAATGGCAACCAGGCACTGACACCCGAACTTTCCCGTTCACTGGAACAGTTCATTGAGAACTTCCAACAATACACAGCTGATTCAGAACAGTTACGCCAGCAACGCCGTGAAATTCGCAAAATCTATGATGAGACCAGTTGGATTTCTACTGTACTAAACGAAGCTGATGTTCGGGTTACCCGCAACAGAAGTGCTGCTGATCTTGCAAAGTGGAATAAAGACATTGCCCAGATGTCTGACATTGCAGGCCTGATGCTCTACAACATTGCTGAAGGAGTAAAAGATCAAAATAAAGAATCAACCCAAAATGCCCTGAAGCATACCCGCGATATGCTTAAGCTGGTAAAACCATTCGCGCAATGGCCAGAGACCAAAGTACTGTATACCGATGTACAAATCTGGGAACAGCAACTGCTGACAATCATTCGCCTTCAGCATGAAAAAGACAGCACCGTCAAGCACATGATCGATCTGGCAAATAAAAATACCAGACTGATCAATATGCTGGCCGAGCAATCTCGCGTTGCCACAGAAGAACTGTCAGAAACCTCGACATCTCTGCTGAGCTCAGTAACAACCAGTCAGATGACAGCCAGCGCAATTGCTGTTGTCCTGTCGATCACCATCAGCCTATTGCTGGCCAATGCTATCAATCAAATCCTGCGCACCCTTTATCTTGCTGTGCGCGACCTTGCGGATGGAAAGATGGATAAAACAACCGGCATCAGTGGTAACAATGAAATCGGTATGCTGGGTGCCAGCCTGGATAATGCTATTACCCAGTTGGGCCACACAATCCGTGCTCTGCGTAGCGTTAGTGATGAAGTAGCAGCATCATCTACTGAACTGGCTGCAGTTATGACTCAAAGTGAAGTTAACGGCCGTGATCAGCAACAACAAGTTGAACAGATTGCCACTGCAGTTACTCAGCTCTCTTCGGCGGCAACCCAAGTAGATGGCTATGCCAAAACAGCCGATGAAAGTGCTCAACAGGCACTGGCACTAGGCGCAGAAAGTACCGCTATTGCCCAGCAGGCGCGCGTACTGACTCAGGAACTAACTGAGCAACTGAACGATACCTCTGGCCAGGTGACGGAACTGAATGAGCAGAGCATCCGGATTAGTGAAGTTATCACTGTTATCGACAGTATCTCAGAGCAAACCAACCTGCTCGCACTGAATGCCGCCATCGAAGCGGCACGTGCCGGTGCCAGCGGACGCGGTTTTGCCGTAGTTGCTGATGAAGTTCGAGTTCTGGCGGCTAAAACTCAGGATTCAACCCAGCAAATCCAGTCCATTATCGAGCAGCTGCAACAAAAATCAGCAGCTGTTGTTGATGCTGTCAACAACAGTCTGGACAAGGTCAACAGTAATAATGAGATCACTGAGCAGACAAACCGCCAGATAGAGTCAATCAGCCAAGCGCTGGAACAGATCAGCCACGTTAACGGTGATGTCACTACTTCTGTCGACGAACAGAGCCGAGCTATTGTTGAGATCACTGAGAGCATCAACAATATCAACGACATTATTAACCAAAACGTAGCAGGCATCAGCCAAACAGCCGAAGCCAGCAATCACCTGTCGCGACTTGCAGAAGACCAGAAAAAACGCCTGGGTGAGTTCCAGGTTGCAAAGCACTCGTAATATAAAGAGGGAGTGGTGCTGAAGCCACTCCTCCTTCTCTTCTTCATTACTCTCTTAGTTGTTCCCTCTTTTATTTACCCTCACTTTTAATTTCCAAAAAACTGGTTCTGTCCACTCTTAGGCTTAAGCGAACGAATTAGGTATACTGCGCGCCCCCCAAGATTCCTGACGAAATCGCTAATGAAAACATTTATTCCAGGTAAAGACGCCGCACTTGAGGAAACAATCGAACGTTTCCAGAGCCAACTGAAAAAACAAGGCTTTAATATTGAAGAAGCTTCATGGCAGAACCCGGTAGCCAATGTCTGGTCTGTCGAAATCCGCGACGTCGACGCACCGATGAATTTCACCAGTGGTAAAGGCTCCAGTGAAAAAGCTGCGTTAGCTTCAGCTCTGAGTAAATTCTTTGAGCGCCTGTCGAATAATGACTTCTATACCGACTACTACCTAGGGAATGACATTGCTGAAAGCGAATTCGTCCACTACCCGAACGAAAAGTGGTTCCCAGTCAGCCTTGAAGAAAACCTGCCACCGGAAGAGATCCTCGATGAACGTCTGACTCAGTTCTACGATCCCACCATGGAACTACTGGGTACTGATCTGATCGATTTGCAATCAAGCAATATGGAACGCGGAATATGCTGCCTACCGTTCGAACGTCAGAGCGACAAAGAAACAACGTATATCCCGATGAACATCATCAGTAACCTGTATGAATCTAACGGCATCGCGGCTGGCAATACAAAAGCAGGAGCCCGCATTCAGGGACTCGCGGAAATTTGCGAACATGCCATCAGAAACCGCATTATCACAGAGCACATCAGACTACCGGAAATCCCGACGCAAGTTCTGAATCGCTTCCCTGGCATTCAAGAGTCAATCAGCGCCCTGAAAGCAGAAGGGTTTCCTATTTATTGTTACGATGCCTCGCTGGGTGGTAAATACCCAGTGATCTGCGTGATACAGTTAAACCAACAGAGCAATAGCTGCTTAGCATCATTTAGCGCTCACCCTCGCTTCGAGGTTGCACTAGAGCGTAGTGTTACCAAACTACTTCAGGGACGTGGACTGAAAGACCTTGATGTATTCCCTAAAGCGCCATTTGATAATGAAGAAGCTCACTTCATCAACTCATCGGTTCTGGTGTCATGGGATCTTTTCAAAGAAAAAGAAGAAACCGACTACAAATTTGTTGACTGGAACTTCAGCGGTACGTCAAAAGAAGAATTCAACCACCTGATGGCTATCTTTGAGCAAGAAAATACTGACGTCTATATTGCTGACTATGACTTCCTGGGGGTTGACTGTTGCCGCATCATCGTACCGGGCTGGTCTGAAATTTATCCAGTAGAAAAACTGATCGAAGCCAACAATAACGTTGCTCTGGAACTGCGTGAAACCCTATTAGCACTACCGACAACAGAATGGGACAGCGAGCAATATGCCGAAATGTATTGCATTCTGGAAGAAGAGCGCCTGGATGATAGAAATTACCTTTCTGAACTCATCGGCTTAGTACCTAAAGCGGATAGTGCCTGGCAAACCCTGTGTATCGGCGAGCTAAAGTGTCTGCTGGCACTGGCTGGCGGTGATCTTGAGCTAGCTCTGGAATATGCGAACTGGAGTATCGAGTATAACGCTTCATCATACAGCCCGGAACGTACCCACTTTTTCCACTGCCTAATCGCCAGCCTGGCATTTGCTCTTGATGAAGAACGCGATCCGGCTCAGTGCAAAGCTGAATTTGAACGCCTGTACGGTAAAGATACCGTAACAGCAGCATGGGGCTCAATTGAGGGTACAGTTCGCTTTTATGGCCTGACCGGTGGTGACCTGAGTATGGCTCAGTTCCCGGCCCATCAGCAGTTGCTAGCTTCTTACCAGAAGCTACAGAAAGCCAAAGCGGCTAGTGAAATGTAGGTTTTTTACAACTTTTAGCTATATAGACTTGTGCCGGTAGTTTTCTATCGGCATTTTTATTCATCTATGCTCATAATGAATTGTTTAAAAATAAAACAACTAATAGTGACAACAGCATTTCACCAGTTGTAAACCATGATGCATGCGCTACAATGGTAAAATCCATTATAAAATAATAACTTAAACCAATAAAAACCTATTCAAAGTGTATTCACAAGTACTATTTTGTTATGAAATTTACGACATTTTTCATAATTTTTAGTCTTTCCACTCAATTTTTGTTGGTTTTTTTCTTATAATATTTTAGTCGTAGTGATCGAGATCAATTCCATTTTAGTATTCTGACGGTACACTTCGGATAAAATTTGGTGAAATTTAATTACACTCATCGGCGCGCAATTCAGATTGTCCAATTTTTGAGTGGCAAGCTACATTACAGAAACCAAAGACAAGAATTATTTTAAACGTAGAACGAGGCAATTATGTCATCTGAAGAAAGAAGTTATCAGGAGCTGCACCGCCCTGCATCTGACTTCTCAACGCGATCGGAATATCTCGATCATGAACTGAAAATTATGAAGCCACGCCGCTTCGGCCTTAACCTGCCTGGTCGTGACTTCCGTTTCGAGCTTGAAGATTTGGTACCAGCACTGGCAGGTACTATCGGTATTATCGCAATGTACTCTGCGGTAATGATGTCTTGGGCTGACGGCCTGACTCAAGCTTGGGATCACATCAACCTTGGTAAAGAATTCGCAATCGAAGTTGCACGTGTTGAAATGCTGCTTCCTGCGCTTCTTTTCTGTGTATTAGCATCCGGATTCATCAATCCTCGCGCCAACCTGGCTGGTAACCACGGTCCAATGATTCCATTGATCGGTTCTATCGCCCTGGCCGGTGCCCACCCTCTTGCTCTAGCCATCCTTCTTGGTGTATTCGGTCTTCTGCTAAGTTACTTCAAAGGCGGTTCTAAACTGGTAAACCTGACCTCTGAAGGTACAGCCGGTGGTCTGCTTATCTTCCTGGGCTTTACCGGTACCATGAGCCAGATCGGTTCAATCCAGTCTTGGGCTACAGGTCTTCAGTCTGCTGATGTTGCTGCTGGCAGCATGGGCTACGTTGGTCTGATCGTACTGGCTGTAAACATTATTCTTTATGCTTACCTGGCGCGTATTAACAAACGCTGGCTAGCGATCCCTGCTTGTGCTATCACAGGCCTGATCGTTGCCCTGGTTCTAGGCGCCGGTTTCGACCTTAAGTTCGAAACAGAAATGGGCCTGCCTAACCTGAACCCTGTTTACTGGTGGGGTAGCACAGAAGAAGGTTGGATGCTTGGTCTGCCTAACCTGCAGCACTTCATCGCATCTCTACCTTTCGCAATCCTGGCTGTAGCAATGTGGTCTCCAGACTTCCTTGGTCACCGTATCTTCCAGGAACTGAACTACCCTAAAGGCACTGATAAAGTACTGATGGACGTTGATGACACTATGACTATGTGTTCTATCCGTCAGATGGTAGGTACTGCTCTGGGTGGTGGTAACATCACTTCATCTTGGGGTACTTACATGATCCCTGCAGCTATCGCGAAGCGTCCAATTCCAGCTGGCGCGATCGTTCTTGGCTGTCTGGTAATGTTCATTGCTATCCTTGGCTTCCCAATGGACGTAGCAGTATGGCCACCAGTAATGCGTATTGCTCTGCTGGTTGGTGTATTCCTGCCACTTCTGGAAGCTGGTGTTCAGATGGTTAAAGACACTAAAGATTCACAGTCTGCGGGTATCTGTATCTTCGCATCTGCTGTTGTTAACCCGGTTCTGGCATGGGCTCTGACTATGCTACTGGACAACAACGGTCTGATCGGTGACAAAGAGCGCGCAACTAAGCTGTCTTTCGCTGACAAGGTAATCATCCCTGGTGGTGTACTGATTATCTGTCTGATTGCGATGCTGGCAGTTGGTATGCTTGAAGGCCAATACGGCATTCCAGCGTTACTATAATCAAAGCTGGGGCAGTAGATGATGCTGCCCCAACTTAGTATTAGTGCAAGTTTCTAGCACTAATACGAATAATGAAATCATAAACAATCTGAAACCTATGATTTGATTATCCGTATTATTGTTAATAAAAGTGTACTGTCCACCACCCTCCGGTGGTGAAGAACTGTCAAAGTTCAACAGTACGTGTTTTTTCTACTAAAAAGGTAGGTATGTCATGGCAGAGCAATTTGCTAAAGCTTGGGAAGGTTTTGCGGCAGGTGACTGGCAAAACGAAGTTAACGTACGCGACTTCATCCAGAAGAACTACGCTCCGTATGAAGGCGACGAATCTTTCCTAGTATCTGAAGGTACTGAAGCGACTAAATCGCTATGGGCTCAGGTAATGGAAGGTATCAAGCAGGAAAACAGCACTCACGCTCCTGTAGATTTCGATACTTCTGTTATCTCTACCATCACTGCGCATGATGCAGGCTACATCAACAAAGATCTAGAGACTATCGTTGGTCTTCAGACTGAAAAACCACTTAAGCGTGCGATCATCCCTAACGGTGGTATCCGCATGGTTGAGGGTTCTTGCAAAGCGTACGATCGCGAACTAGATCCTCAAGTTAAGAAAATCTTCACTGAATACCGTAAGACTCACAACCAAGGCGTTTTCGATATCTACACTCCAGATATCATGAAGTGTCGTAAGTCTGGTGTTCTGACTGGTCTTCCAGATGCATACGGCCGTGGTCGTATCATCGGTGACTACCGTCGTGTTGCTCTGTACGGTATCGACTACCTGATGAAGGACAAGTTCGCTCAGTTCACTTCTCTTCAAGAGAAATTCGAGAACGGCGAAGACCTACAGGCTACTATGCAGCTACGCGAAGAAATCGCTGAGCAGCACCGTGCTCTAGGCCAGATCAAAGAGATGGCTGCTAAGTACGGTTGTGACATCTCTCGTCCAGCTGAAACTTCACAAGAAGCAATCCAGTGGACTTACTTCGGTTACCTGGCTGCTGTTAAGTCTCAGAACGGTGCAGCTATGTCTCTGGGTCGTACTTCTACGTTCCTAGACGTATACATCCAGCGTGATATCGAAGCAGGTAAGATCACTGAAGAACAAGCTCAGGAAATGATCGACCACTTCGTAATGAAACTACGTATGGTTCGCTTCCTACGTACTCCTGAGTACGATGAGCTGTTCTCTGGCGACCCAATCTGGGCAACAGAATCTATGGGTGGTATGGGTCTTGACGGTCGTACGCTGGTAACACGTACTAACTTCCGTTTCCTAAACAGCCTGTACACTATGGGTCCTTCTCCAGAGCCGAACATCACTGTTCTATGGTCTGAGAAGCTACCTGAAGGCTTCAAGAAGTTCTGTGCGAAAGTATCTATCGATACTTCTTCTATCCAGTACGAAAACGACGACCTAATGCGTCCAGACATGGAGTCTGATGACTACGCAATCGCATGTTGTGTATCTCCAATGGTTGTTGGTAAGCAAATGCAGTTCTTCGGTGCTCGTGCTAACCTAGCTAAAACAATGCTTTACACCATCAACGGTGGTGTGGATGAGAAGCTGAAGATCCAGGTTGGTCCTGAAATGGACAAGATGACTGACGAAGTTCTGAACTATGACGACCTAATGGATCGCATGGATCACTTCATGGATTGGCTGGCTAAACAGTACGTTACTGCACTGAACAGCATCCACTTCATGCACGACAAGTACAGCTACGAAGCATCTCTAATGGCTCTTCACGACCGTGATGTTAAGCGTACTATGGCTTGTGGTATCGCTGGTCTATCTGTTGCTGCTGACTCACTGTCTGCAATCAAATACGCAACTGTTAAACCAGTTCGTGACGAAGACGGCATCGCGATCGATTTCGAAATCGAAGGCGATTACCCTAAATTCGGTAACAACGACCCACGCGTTGATGACATCGCTTGTGAACTTGTTACTACGTTCATGAACAAGATCCGTAAGCTTAACACTTACCGTGATGCAATCCCTACTCAGTCTATCCTGACTATCACTTCTAACGTGGTATACGGTAAGAAGACTGGTACTACTCCAGACGGTCGTAAAGCTGGTGCTCCATTTGCTCCAGGTGCTAACCCAATGCACGGTCGTGACGAGAAGGGTGCGGTAGCATCTCTGACTTCTGTAGGTAAACTACCATTCGCTGACGCGAAAGATGGTATCTCTTACACTTTCTCTATCGTTCCTAACGCGCTAGGTAAAGAAGTTGAGACTCAGAAAGCTAACCTTGCTGGCCTGATGGATGGTTACTTCCACCACGAAGCTGGCATCGAAGGCGGTCAGCACCTGAACGTTAACGTTCTTAACCGCGAAACTCTAGAAGACGCAGTTAAGCACCCAGAGAACTACCCACAGCTAACTATCCGTGTATCTGGTTACGCTGTACGCTTCAACTCTCTGACTCCAGAGCAGCAGCGTGACGTAATTTCTCGTACTTTCACTGCATCTCTATAATTGAGACTTCAGTGTAAGTAAGCTAGCCGCTAGCGATAGTAACTAGCTGACAAACAGAAAAGCCGGTCTCTGACCGGCTTTTTTTATATTTTGACCCACACTCTTTGTGCCAAGCGACCTGATTTTGCAGCTTGAACAACAAACCAGACAGCTATAATCATGGAAAGTAGCAGAGCAAAAAGAAACAGGCTGAGACGCAAACGCTTCCACATAAAAAATGTAGAACTATTACAGTTTTGACTCTTTTTTCGCTATTTAAGCCAGACATTTTGTAATAAAATAACAATATAAAACACGCCCCACGCGGAGAAGTAAAGCAATGTCTGTAAAAGGCCGTATTCACTCTTTTGAATCCTGCGGTACCGTGGATGGACCCGGCATCCGTTTCATCGTTTTTTTGCAAGGCTGCCTGATGCGTTGTCAGTACTGTCACAACCGTGATACCTGGGACCTGCATGACGGACGAGAAATCACCGTTGATGAACTGATCAAAGAAGCCGGTGCCTATCGTCACTTTATGAACGCCTCCGGTGGTGGTGTTACTGCATCTGGCGGTGAAGCCATGCTACAGCCTGAATTTGTCCGCGACTTCTTCCGTGCGGCACAGGCGCAAGGAATCCATACCTGTCTTGATACCAATGGCTACATTCGCAAACATACGGATGTTGTTGACGAAGTGCTAGACAGCACTGATCTGGTCATGCTGGACCTGAAACAGCTTGATGATTCCGTTCACCAACAACTGGTTGGCGTACCTAACAAGCGCGTTTTGGACTTTGCCCGCTACCTTCACAAACGTGACCAGAAGACCTGGATCCGTTATGTTATCGTTCCGGGTTTCACCGACGATGAAAAATCTGCTCATCTATTGGGTGATTTCATCAAGGACATGGATAACATTGAAAAAGTTGAGCTGCTGCCCTACCACCAGCTTGGCGAACACAAGTGGGAAGCCATGGGCTATGATTACCCTCTTACCGGCGTAAAACCACCACCAAAAGAAACCATGGAAAAAATCAAAGGCATTATCAGCGAATACACTTCTGCTAAAGTAATGTATTAATTCCAGATCAAATCGATTCATTTTAAAAAGGAGAGCTCATCGCTCTCCTTTTTGTTTTTCTTCAGATTTACCTGACAATTTTGCTATCCGGCTTTTCACCACTAGGTTTTCTGGGCGACCTCAACCTAAATATGGATATAAATGCATATAAGGTTTATTGCACTAGTGAATAAGTAATACTGATAGTTAAACCTACTTTATTCAAAGTTTCCTATATCGCAAAAACGCCTTTAAAGCGCCTTAATAACAAGCATTCAGCACAAATAAAAAGCCAGCCAGTATCAATTCTTCTATTTTTAATAAGAAAACTTGATTATTTGTCTAAATAACCAACAAAAACCACCTACTCAACTACGATCAATGCACATACTTACATATCAATTTCACTAAAAATAGTTATCATGAAAACTGATGCAAATTAGCATTCGGTTCAGCATAAGAAATCATGTTATTTTTTCCTTTACGGAAAAACAAACAACTAAATATGTGTTCTTGGTCATCATTAAGGTCAATTTTAAGCCTTTATGGCTTCATGAGATCACACTTTATAAGTAAGAACCGATCGTTATGCCCTTGGTTTTATATTTATATAATTTGTAATGTACATCAATTTTTCTGATGCAGATTACATTTCCATCTTACGGTCTTTAATCATCCTGACAGCTTCACGGCGGATACACTCACGCAACGGGTTCTCTATCGAGTCAGCACGCCAGATAAAAGAAAGTGTTCGCTTCATATTCAGCTCAGGTACATTCAAGGCTACCAACTCTCCGCGCTCGATATGTTTAGCCACGTCCAGATAAGGTAGACAACTCAAATAAGGACCATGAGTAACCAAAGATTTAAGGACGGAAATCTGTTCATACTCACGCCAGACATCTAAGTCTTCAATGACCCCGTGCAAAGCGCTCTCAAAGCTTTTTCGGGTACCGGCCCCCTGTTCGCGAAGCACCCACTTCGCCTGTTCCAACTGAGCAAAACTGACTTTTTCGAAATTGGCAAAAGGATGGTACTTGGAGGCGATAATTACCAGATGGTCATGACACCAGACTTCCTGCTCCAGCCGACTGTCATCACAACGTCCTTCGATAATCCCTAACTCACATTCATAGTTCCTAACCTGATCAATCACTTTCTGAGCATTCTTTACACTCAGCTGAATGCGCAACTCAGGGAAGTCTTTATCAATGATACTGATTAGTTCAGGTAACAGGTGTTCCGCTGCGGTCTGGCTGGCAGCCAGGCTGATTTCACCGCTGACAATATGCTGATCATAAAAACCCAATTCTATCTGCTGAGCATCAAACAACAGTTTCTTAGCCCGTGGTCGCAGCCAGGCCCCCCAATATGTCAGTGCCATTTGCTTTCCCTGACGTTCAAACAGGGGCCGCCCCAGCAGCTTTTCCAGTTGGGAGAGTGCCATACTGGCCGCAGACTGGGTTAATGCCAGATTTTCAGCGGCTTTACTCACACTTCGCGTACTTGCCACCTCTTCAAAAACAGCAAGCTGCTTTAGTGAATAACGCATTCAAAACTCCTATTACCAATGCAAATCGTTCCTTATCGCCAAGAATATCAATTTTTGTGATTGGGGTTAAAGAAATTATCAATTTTACTCAAGACTTTGCTCCCACTTATTCTGACGCTCAGTAATTCACGTCACACAGAGGAGGAAAAGTGACATTACTAACCAAAGCGCAAACACGCATCCCGCACCGGAGTGTCAGTAAACTTAAAGGAGAATTTTGACATGGCTGCGTCAACAGCAACCAATAATAACCATAACTTCACTCCGAAGGAGATGATGAAACAGGCAGAAGCGTACGCGGTTGGCAAAGCTTCTAAACCAACCCGCACCACGATCTCACTGGCGATTACCGCCGGTGTCTTCATCGGCCTGGCTTTCGTGTTCTACATCACTGTAACCACAGGCAGCAACCTGGGCTGGGGCCTGAACCGTCTGTTCGGTGGCCTGGCATTCAGTATGGGCCTGATCCTAGTCGTAATTTGCGGCGGTGAACTGTTCACCAGTACAGTTCTGTCTTCCATCGCCCGTGCCAATAAACACATAACCACCGGCCGTATGCTGGCAACCTGGGGCAAAGTTTATTTCGGTAACTTCCTGGGGGCGATGCTGCTGCTAAGCCTGGTAACCATGGGTAGCCTTTACCAACTGGACGGCGGCCAATGGGGTCTTAACGCCCTGCACGTTGCCCAGCACAAACTTCACCACCAGCCACTGGAAGCTTTCTCTCTGGGGGTGCTGTGTAACCTGTTGGTTTGTCTTGCTATCTGGATGACCTTCTGCTCAAACAACATGATGACCAAAATGGCCATGATGATCCTGCCGGTTGCGATGTTTGTCAGCACCGGTTTTGAGCACAGCGTCGCAAACATGTTCATGATCCCGCTGGGTATTACTATTCAGAACATTGCCCCGGAATCATTCTGGCTGAACCTGGGAGTTTCGCCTGAACAGTTTGCCGACCTCAATATCCATAACTTCATTTTTGCCAACCTGATCCCAGTCACCCTGGGCAACATTGTTGGCGGCGGCGTGCTTGTCGGCCTGAGCTACTGGTCTATCTTCAGCTCAAATAAGACGCACCAAGCCACTGCAACCATCATCACCCCGGATTTTTCTAACTCCACCGTTTTAAACAAGGACAACGCTATGCTTCAGGAAAACCTATTAGTGAACGATTACATGCGTCCGGCAACTACGACTCTGCAACCAGGTATGCCTGTTGCACAGGCGCTGGATATTCTGATGAAAGAAGAACAGTCAGGTGCGCCGGTTCTGTCCAGCGACAACCGCCTTGTTGGCTTCTTCTCTGTTCATGATGCGCTGGTTGACCTATGGTGTAACGACTACATGCCAGATGCAGAATGCAAAGTGCAGGATCTGATGAAGCATGAAATCCAGACAGTAAGCCCAGACAATTCAATTCTGGAAATTGCTGAGTACATGAGCATCGACAAGAACATCCTGTACCCGGTAAGCAGCAGCGGTATCGCAACTCAAATGACTACCCAATCACTGACTGAGCGTGCCCGCACTATGGTTGTAAGCCGTCCGCAAAGCTTCCCGGTTGTCAAAGACGAGCAACTGGTTGGTATGATCAGCCGCCACGATATCATCAAGGCCCTACGCCCGGTATACGGCAGCCTGGTTTCTGTTTCTGAGTTAGACCAAGCTCAGGCTAAAACTGAAACAGCTTAATCGCTGAACCACCTGCCGGTATATCCGGCAGGTTTTCTTTTTTCCTCCTCATTACTCCTCCACATCTGGCAAGGATTTAATTAAGAACAAATAAACCACACTAACATCGGATTTTTTCTACATATACGTGATAAAATTATGGTATAAACCAAACGCAAACGATTGCGTGACCTGCAAAAGCAGTTCGATGCAATATCTCTATTGCTACCAATGCGAGGTTATGGCCGCCCATGAAAAGTGATATTCAAATCTGTCGTGACACCACACTGACCCCAATTGAGCAAATCGCAGAACAAGCAGGAATTCTACCGGACGACTTATCTCCCCAGGGCAGCCTGAAAGCGAAAGTAAAGCCCTCTATCCTCAATCGTCTGAGTGACCGAAAAGAAGGTAAATTAGTACTGGTTACCGCCATTACCCCGACTCCGCTAGGCGAAGGCAAAACCGTAACCACCATCGGACTGGCTCAAGGGCTGGCCAAAATCAACCAAAGCGTTATGGCGTGCATCCGCCAACCATCAATGGGGCCGGTTTTTGGCGTCAAAGGTGGCGCAGCCGGTGGAGGCTACAGTCAGGTAGCTCCAATGGAAAAGCTGAACCTGCACCTGACCGGCGATATCCACGCGGTCAGCGCAGCCCACAACCTCGCAGCAGCAGCTCTGGATGCCCGGATTTACCATGAACAGCGCCATGGTTACGATGCATTTGAAGAGAAGACCGGCCTAAAGGCACTGCGCATTGATATCAACCGCATCAGCTGGAAGCGCGTAATGGATCACAACGATCGCGCCCTGCGTATGATCACGGTCGGCAACAATGAGCCGGGTAAAACCATCAATGGCATTGCCCGTGAAGACGGCTTTGATATCTCGGCGGCCTCTGAGCTGATGGCTATCCTTGCCCTGTCAAAAGATCTCAAGGACATGCGCCAACGTATCGGCCGCACCGTTATGGCTTATAACCTTGATGGTAAACCGGTAACAGCAGAAGACCTCAAAGTAGCCGGAGCCATGGCTGTCACTATGTGCGAAGCCATAGAGCCAACCCTGATGCAAACCCTGGAAGGTGTTCCGACATTAATCCATGCAGGCCCATTCGCCAATATTGCCCACGGCAACTCATCTGTCATTGCTGATCGTATTGCCCTGAAGCTAAGCGACTTCACCATTACCGAAGGCGGCTTCGGTTCAGACATGGGTTTCGAGAAAGCCTGTAACATCAAAGCGCAGCAAGCTGATCGCGGACCGGATTGTGCGGTTGTCGTTGCAACACTGCGAGGCCTTAAAGCCAACTCTGGCTTGTATGATCTGCGCCCGGGCCAGGCATTACCTGAAGCGATTTTTGCACCGGATGAACAGGCACTGCAGGCTGGTTTTGCCAACCTGAAATGGCATATCCGTAACGCAGCCAAATACGGGATCCCGGTGGTAGTAGCAATCAACCGCTTCCCACAGGACACTGATGCTGAACTTACCCAGCTAAAAGCCATGGTTGAAGCCGAAGAGTTTGGCTGCCATGTCGATGTAGCAATCAGCGAAGCATTCGGTAAAGGTGGTGAAGGAGCGATTGAGCTGGCCAACGCGGTCGTAAAAGCTTGTGAAACACCGGCTCAATTCAAGCCGCTGTACAACCTTGAACAAACTCTGGAAGAGAAATTGATGACAGTGGCAGAAGTCGGTTACGGCGGTCGAGGCATTGAACTTTCCGAGCTAGCTAAAAACCAACTGGCTGAACTTAAAGCTCTGGGTCACGACAATCTGGCAGTTTGCATGGCAAAAACCCCGCTATCTATCAGCCATGATCCGAGTCTCAAAGGTGCTCCGACTGATTTCACCATTCCGATCCGTGAGCTGAAGCTTTGCGCCGGCGCCGGTTTTATCTATGCACTGTGCGGCAATGTTATGACCATGCCGGGCCTGCCTGAAAGGCCGGCCTTCATGGAAATGGATATTGATGAAGACGGTAACATCACCGGTTTGAGCTGATCTTCAACTCACTTCCACCCTATCTATTCATCCCGATCACGGGATGAATAGATATAGTCTCTGTCCGCAAACGTCCTCACCCACTCCGGCTTATACACCACCAGCAACGTCATCGCCATCCCATTGAGTAGTGCTTCCGGAAATAACAGCAAAGGCAGTAATGCCAGATAATTTTCAACAATGTAGTGCCATGAATACAGGTTGCTGAAAAATACCCAACCGCTGGTCAGCAACAAATGCACCGCCATTGTCAGCGCGCCGTTGAAGAAAGCCCCGACAAAGAGGTAAACAAACAAATGCCTGGGCAGGAAACGGTAGGTAAAGAGGAAAAAGCCGTAACTAAAGGTTATCGGCAACACAACTCCCGTCATGGCATACAGCCCGGCATCCGGCCAGGCAACCATCCCGAACAAGCTCAACCCCACAACAGGCAAAGAGCCAATCAAAACAGCTATCTTCCAGCCGTGACAGAGAATCAGCACAGTCAGTGCCAGGAAATGCACCTGAAGCCCCTCTGCGATCCCGGCCCTCAGGCTCCAGAGCAGAAACAATACCAACACACTTGCCATCACCAAATGCTGGTAGTCACTTTCCGCTCTGAACTTCGACCAGAATTCCCGTGGGTACCTCAACACAAGAATCGCCAGCCAGAGCAGGAGTCCGCACCACTGCAACGCCGTCATCCCTGTCACTTTCCTTTAAGGTTGATAAGCTAAAATTAAAAGATTAACCCGACAATAACCATGTAATGAATAAGGGTAAATATTGTTAAAACATCAGCTTCAAACCTGATTGGACAAGCTTTAGCCAAACATGATTTTTTAACAAGAAATCGTCCGCAAAGATGTCGTCAGATCAATTTTTTTTGCAATTAACCTGATAATCTCAAAGCCAGCTCAATAAATAATTAAAGGCCTATCATTATGGAAATGACTAACGCACAACGTCTGATTCTTTCTAACCAGTACTACCTGATGGCTCAGCTGACCCCTGAGAACGCCGAAAAATACCGTCGCCTGCAAACCATTGTAGAACGTGGTTACGGCCTGCAGATGCGTGAACTTAATAAAGATTTTGGCTGCCTTGAAGAAGAAGAATGTCGCACCATCATTGATTTCATGGAAATGCATCATGCCATGCAGGAATCATACAAAATGCTGAGTGAAGAAAACCAGAAACAAGTAGACCAACGCCGTCTGCAGTTCCTTGGCTTTGATGCGGCAACAGAATCTCAGCTTGTGCACTATGTTCGCTTCCTGACCGAAGAAGAAGGTCTTTACCCTCAGTTTGATAAAGCAGAACACCATTTCAACAGCCAGGTTCCGATGCTGGAAAAATACCAGCGCATGCTGCAAACCTGGCGTAACTGCCCGCGTCAGTACCACCTGTCTGCAACAGAAATCCAACAGATCCAGAACGCTTAATTTCCAGCGATTTTTCTAAAAGAAAACCGGAGCCTGGCTCCGGTTTTCTTTTATGGGCGGTTTATATTTATATATAGCTAATCGTTCTATTCAGCCCAATTTATTGATAGCAAAAAAGAACATCGGCAGACATCTTATTAACACCTCGGTTTCATCTGCTCCAACACCAGAAAAATGTGACATTAAGCAGTATTTAATGTCATGATGTGTCACCCCTGACTCATAACAAACAGTTACAAATACAAAATCGATAGCACTATTAGAAAATCCTAACCCACCTGACTTAATTCACTACAAACCAATCAAATAACCTTGTATATAGGGACTGTCAATGCAAGGTAAGTTATTAATTCATGAACCGTTTACTTATTATTTGTCTGTTTTTTTCTTCAGTCTGCCTTGCTAAATCAACAAATAATTTAATTATCTTAACAACTTTTTCCGAGTCCTCTATTGAACCCGTGATCCAGCAATTTAAACAACAACATCCCGAAACCTCGGTTAAGGTACTCCATCGTCGTGGAGAGGCCGGGCTTCGCCTGCTGGAAAAACAAGCTCATGATATTGATATAGTCATTTCATCATCACGACTGGCGTTTATGCCTGTCATTGAAAAAAATGAATTTCTACCGCTGGGTGACATTCAACTGACTCCGTCGGCAAAAAGACAAACCCGACTCCATCAGTTACCAGACAATGTCACTGTCTTTGCCTGCTCTGGCTATGGCCTGATGTGGAACACAAAATATTTACAAAAGCACCGGCTTGATATTCCGGACTCATTAGAGAGTCTGGCTCAACCTCAGTATTACCATCATGTCATTATGAGCAGTCCGGCGCGTTCTGGTTTTACTCATCTGGTCATTGAAAACATCTTGCAACACTACGGTTGGGAACAAGGCTGGAAACTGCTGCTTCAAATTGGCGGAAACCTTGCCTCAGTATCAGCCAGAAGCTTTGGCGTCAACGATGCAGTCTCTCGTGGTCTGGCCGGTATTGGCATTGTTCTCGACAACTTTGCCTCACAAAGCAGCCAACAATTCCCGTTCATCGGTTTCCGCTATCAGGAAAACAGCCCGCACCTGCCAAGCTATATTGCAGCACTGAAAAACACCCATCAAGCCAAAGACACACTCGCATTTATCGAGTTTATGTTGTCTGAGCCCGTCCAGAGCAATATGTTGGAAGGCTCTGTACATAAACATAACCTCAAACAAACAGAGAGCATGCCTTTCATCGTTAAGGCGCTTGATCATCAGCTAGTATCTCAACGTGACGTGCTGGTAATGCAGTTATTTGAGCAGGTGATCAGCCACCAGTTGGTCAGCCTTAATCAGGCCTGGCAGCTGCTCCATAAAATAAGCCAGCTTAACTCGCTAACCGAAGCCCAACGCCAACAATATAAGCTGGCTCAACAACTGGCCTCTACGCCACCGATTTCAGAAGAACAGGCAAAAAGCAGCAATTACTTCAATCGGCTGACTATGTCACCATCAGATGTTTTTACCGCCAGACAGACAAATAACTGGCGAACAGCGATGGCTAAACAGCTGGAACAATCTATCCGAATCTCAGAGCTGATCCTTGCCAGCGCACAAAAGGAGCGCTGATGCCATTTCGCAATACCATAGGTAAAAACCTGATCCTGGCTATCAGCTTTATGGCAACCCTCACTATCAGTGTGAGTATGATTGCGGCTGTTACATGGGAAACGCTGGACGATCAAATAAACTCCATCGTCGAAAAAAATATCCCGACCTTAAAAACCAGTTACCAACTGGAACGGAACACTGCCGGTCTGCAGGCGGCGCTGAACCAGCTTGGTAATAATCACGATCCGTTGCTGCATGGTGAACTGAAGCAAAAAGTTGACGAAAAACTGGCAAGAATTACCAATACAATCAACCACACTTCGTTGACCGAACTGCATCCGAGTATCAAGGCCGAACATGAAGCATTGCTGACCGATACCGCGGTTTACGCCAACCTACTCTACCGGCACAACATGCAGCATGCATCCCTGGCACAAACTGAAAACAACATTAAATGGCTTCATCAGGATCTGGTTGATGAGCTGACACCTATCCGTCAGGAAGTCGAGTGGCAGCTGACCCGGATGCTCCCTAATGCCATCAACATAGAGGCTGTTGCCGATGTAATGACTGAGTTTTCCCTGATCCAGTCAATCACTGTGCATGAAAGCGAGTTGTATCAGCTGGTACAAGAAATCATTCAGCAACGTCAGAGTCGGGATCTTGGCAATGCTTTCTACTTTATCGGTTATAAAACCGATGAAGTCAGCAAAATGAGCCAAGCACTTAACCATTACCCGTCAACCGTTTCATACCGACAATTGCTGCAGGAATTGATCACCATAGTGGAACCCAACGGCATCCTAGAACAACAACTGAGGCTGGATGTTGAACTGCATAACGCCATCGATAAATTTGAGAGGCAGATCCAGGCTCGCCTAAAACATCAAGAAGAGGTCATCCAGGCGATAGTAGAAAAAGAGAATACATCACTTCGCGAACTCAATGAGCAGACCCGCGAGGCTGTTCAGCTCAGCAACCTGATCTTGTTTGTTGTGGTTATCCTGTCAATTTTCCTGTCTGTTATTCTGTCGATTTACTTGGTCGGCCGCGGTATTGTCAAACGCCTGAACCTGCTGTCACAGGATCTGGCGGCGGTGGCTAACGATCACCTGAATGCCCAAATCCAGATCTCTGGTAATGATGAAATCGGCAAACTTGGCGACAACCTGCGCCATTTCTGCCAGCAGATGCAGGAAATGCAGCGAAGTAATGCCCTTAACCTGATAAATAATACCCAAGCCAGTATTATTACCTGCGATCTCAACGGCCAGGTTGAATCAGTTAACCCAAGCGCGCAGACCCTGTTTCGTTATGACACCTTCCCACAAAACAAAACTGTCTGGTCGCTATTTGACAACAAAATGCAACCTCGCCTGCAGTCGCTGTTTGATGAAAACAGTCCCTTGTTACTAAACAGCGCATGTCAGCTGACCCTAAAGCACGCCCAAGAGTCAGAGAATAACCTCTATCTACGGCTGGATTTCCGCCTGTTCCAACAGGGCAGCTTCGAGAAGGTAATCGTCACCATGACAGATATTACCGAGCAAGAAAATGCCGCCCGCTGGCTGGAAAAAATGGTTCGGGAAAAAACCCAGTCCCTGACCAACCGTAACCGCCAGCTCAAAGCAGAGATCGAAGATCGTAAACGGGTTGAAGCCGATCTGCGCTCCACTCAAGACGAATTGATCCAAGCCGCCAAGATGGCTGTCGTCGGTCAGACAATGACCTCGCTGGCTCACGAACTCAACCAGCCGTTGTCAGCTATTTCTACCCATGTCTTCGCAACAAAAATGGCAATCGAAAGAGAAAATTATACCAAGCTGCCAAACAGTCTAGAGAAGATAGACAATCTGACTTCCCGTATGGGACGGATTGTTGCCAGCTTACGCAGCTTCTCTAAAAAGCAATCGGCCAGCAGCCCGCTCATTCCGGTTGACGTTCCTTCCTGCTTCCAGCAGGCAATGCTGATCGTCGAGAGTCGAGCCAAAGTACAAAAAACCAGAATCACCAGCGACATTAACTATCCGCTGAGGGTTCAGGCCGATCAAGTACAACTGGAACAGGTATTGGTTAACCTGCTGGTTAACAGTTGCGACAGCGTCGCAAGCTGTGAACTGCGCGAAATTACCGTCAGTGAGCTAGCCTGCGAAAATAGCCGTATCCGCATTGCAGTCTGCGATAGCGGTAAAGGCTTTGACGCAGGAATAATAAAAAAACTTTTCATTCCATTTACCACAACAAAAGAGGTCGGCCTTGGCCTCGGTTTAAGTATTTGCCGCTCTATCATGAACCGCTTTGATGGCGATATTTTTCTTGCCTCAAACCTTCAAGGTGGCGCTATGGTCGTACTGGAGTTAAATAAACATGATGATAAATAATGATATAGAAGTACTGATCATCGACGATGACCAGGATGTTGTCGAAGCTTATCAACATTTGCTTGAAGTATCCGGCTACAAAGCCCTGACAGCAACCGATCCAACAGTGGCTATCAATATGCTCCACAAAGACTGGCCAGGCGTAGTTGTAACTGACATGTACATGCCGGGTCTGAGTGGTATGGAACTGCTTGAAAAAGTTCGGGAACTGGATCCTGAGCTTCCGGTGATTATGATCACTGGTCATGGTGATATTCCGATGGCTGTCGATGCCCTGAAGAAAGGCGCTCTCGATTTCCTGCAAAAACCTCTTCAGCCAGCTGAACTGCTAGCCTTACTTGAAAAGCACCTGCCGGAACGGAAACGAAAAATTGAACAGCGCAATACCCTTAATCTTTCAGCATCTGAAATGTTACTAGGCGACAGCCCACTGATCATCAAAATCCGTGAACAAATTGCTGATATAGCCCTGACAACCAAAGATGTACTGATCGAAGGTGACAGTGGCACAGGTCGCCATACTGTTGCCAAACTACTACACCAAAACAGCGAAATCAGTGAAGGCCCTTACGTTTCAACCTTAGGCCAGGAAATCAGCTGCACCGCTGATTTACAACGTAAGATGATTTCAGCCCGCAGCGGTAGCCTGTGCCTGAAAAACCCACAGATAATGCCAACTGAAACCCAGCAATGGCTCTGCCGCTTCTTGCTGGAACAGGATCGTCAAGGGAAAAAAGAAGTGCGCCTTCTGGTTATTGTTGACGGTTCACCGGAAAGTCTGGTTGAGCAGGAAAAACTACTGCCGGAACTCTTCTATTTCCTGAGTCAGGTTCGTTTCAGCCTGCCAACGCTGAAACAGCGCAGCTGTGATATTACTCCGCTGTTCCGCCATTTCCTGAAACAAAGCTGCCTTAAGCTGAATAAATCGCTTCCAGCCGTCGATAAAGCTTATATCAATACGCTTAACCGCCATGAGTGGCCGGGGAATGTATTGGAGCTGAAAAATGTCGCGGAACTTTATGCCATCGGCATCGTTAAACTTGCAGGGCAAGAGCGCACCAAACCACTGGAGCAAATGAGCAGCCCACTGGATGATCTGGTCGACGGTTACGAGAAGCAGGTGATTGAAGATGCCTTGTACCTGTTTGCAGGCCGCATTAATGATGTTTCCAACTACTTGCAGATCCCACGTAAAAAGCTTTATCTACGTATGAAGAAACACAATCTAGATAAAGCTGAATATAAGGTTCGCGCTTCGAGTTAATCTAAATCAACCACCGAAAAATGCGGTGGTTGATTTTTATAAGCCCCCAACAACGGATGGGTTCCAGAGCCCATTCCCCTCCCTTTTCATCTTTTTCTCAATCCGAGAGATAAACCTCACCTTGTCGCCCCGATAACGGATGTTTACAATACGCGCTGATTTTCTCACCGTCCGGTTTTCACCATGTCTTATCAATGCCCACTATGTCATTCAGCCCTTGTACTCCAGAGCAATACCTGGCGCTGTGAAAATAACCATCAGTTCGATCAGGCCAAAGAAGGCTATGTCAACCTGATGCCGGCCCATCACAAAAGCTCTAAAAATCCTGGTGACAACAAGGAAATGATGCAGGCGCGCCGTCTGTTCCTGAATACGGAACATTACCAACCGCTAAGGGAAGCCGTTATAAAACAGCTTGCCGAGCACCTACCGGCACAGTCTCGACACCTGCTGGATATCGGTTGTGGTGAGGGTTATTACACATCAGAGTTTACCCAGCTCAACCAAGCACACCCGGAACTGTCTGTCTACGGTCTTGATATTTCGAAAGTCGCTGTTCGCTATGCGGCTAAGCGCTACCCGGACTGCCTCTTCTGTGTTGGTTCAAGCCATCGCCTGCCATTTGCCGACGGTCTGCTAGATGGCGTTGTGCGAATCTATGCGCCGTGCAAAGACTCCGAACTCAGTCGTGCCATCAAAGCCGACGGTATTCTGGTAACCGTGACTCCGGCAGCACGCCACCTGTACCAACTAAAAGAGCTTATCTATGATGGCGTCCGCCTGCACGACATGGCGGCGGAAGAGATTGAAAGCTTTGAACTGATTGCAGACCAACAGCTTCACTACAACATGACACTTTCCGGAGAGGAAGCAACGGCGCTGATGCAAATGACACCTTTTGCGTGGAAAACCTCAAAAGAGGTATGGCAGCAACTCGCACAAAGTTCAGGCTTCCAGTGCGAGGCAGACTTTTCTATCCGCGTTTACCGTAGAAGCTAATCAGCCTGCACAACGTTGGCCCGAATATCCTTATCCGGGCCGACAATCACTATATCTACCTTCTGGTACATTCTTTATCTTCTGGCACTTCTCCCCTTCCCCCCTCTTTTTCTGTGTTGTAACTCTCAGCTTAATTAAAACCCAATCTGCAATTAATTATCATTTGCATTGCCTGGCGATAACTTCTCTTTTATCATTCCGCACCGTCTACAGTTATATCAGTGTCTGTTTTCTCTGGCGGGGCTTCTCCCTATCGCTTTCCTGATCTGCAAGGCACGCCCGTAAACAAATCGACCACTATGGTGACAATAATGAAAAAATGGTTTTCCCTGGGACTAACCGGGCTATTAATGGGATGCGCAACCCAGCCATCATCAACCCCAAATGAAGTACAATCTAACGCACTTCCTCAAACGTTCTACGATTACTCCATTACCTCTCCGCAAGGAAAAGCGATGAATATAGAGGAACTGGCTTTTGCTCTGCGTGATGCCGACATCATCTTGGTCGGTGAATGGCATGGTCATCCCGGCACCCATTTATTGCAGGCTCAACTCTTTGCCCGGCTATATCAGCAAACCCCAAACCTTGCTTTGTCGATGGAACAGTTCACCAGGGACAAACAACATATAATCAATCAATATCTGGCCAATGAAATCGGAGAAAAGACGCTGAAAGCTGAAGCGAATGCCTGGCCGAATTACGACAGCAACTACCGCCCTCTGGTTGAGTTCGCCAAACAGTATCAACTTGATGTGATTGCCGCCAATGCACCGAAATCTATTGTGCGCTGCGTCGGTAAATACGGTGCCGATTATCTTGACCGCCTGCCAGGCGTTGAGCGCCAGTGGGCAGCCGACACATTGACACTGAGTGATGATGCTTACCATCAGAAGTTCACCGCTTCAATGCACCATGGCAATGAAGCCAAAACTGAACGCCAGTTTGCCGCACAGACCACCTGGGATGACACCATGGCGGAAAGCATGGTCAATTATCTCGCTCTTCATCCGGGAAAAAAGATCATCCACGTCGCCGGCCGCTTTCATGTCGCAGAGGGGATGGGAACAGCTTCACGGATCCAATCTCGTAACCCAAACCTGAAAGTTATGATGGTTACACCTGTGTCTGAATCCTCTGAGCTGTCAGATTCAGCCCCGGACTACCGCGTGCAGGTTATGCCACTGCCAAATGGGTATATGAGCAAAGAAAAAATGATGGCTGCCATGAAGAAAATACACAGCCGAAACAATACATTGAAGTGTTACGAATAATACCTGAATAAAGAAAAAGCAGAAAGGAACCGAATCCCACCGGCGGCCAAGCTTGTGGGGTTCGTAGGGGGAAACAGCTAGTATTTCCTTAAGCACATTCATTATGCTCAATAGAGCTTTATCCCGGCTGAACAAAACCGCCACAAAATGTTTTATTAGTTGATGACATGGCTATTCTTTCCCCATTGCGTTAGTCGCTGGAAATGTCCAACAAAGCTCGGGGAGAAGAGTTAGCCTAAGATAACTGGCTACTTAGTTAGCCTTGCTTGAAACTTGATATTCGCGACATCCGCAGATTTAAAGTAATATACCCATCGTGCCCGGCATGTTCCGGGCCTATGAATATTTAGGAAAACGATGAAAAAAACATTTGCTTTAACTCACCCAAAAAAAGCGGTTCCTCGCGTTGTTGAAGCCGTCAAGTATGAAGTAAAAAAATACCTGAGAAGGGAGCGTAACAAAGCGCTGCCAGCAGGCGCGGATTTTTGGGATTTCGACTGTCGATATGGCCACACCGAGCAGGAAGCAAAGGTAATTCACGTCAAAGAAATCAATAAGTGTATTGATGAAGCGGAATCGCTGGCTCTGACTTCATTCTATCTGGAAATCCTGGCCAAGCCAGCTGTTCGCCAGAAGAAAGTCGATGCTGAAGAAGAATAAGCCGATCGCATCTCACAAAAAAGTAGCCAACCGGCTACTTTTTTTATGTCTGCTTTTCAGCCCGAAACACATCAAAATTAAAACCACCGCTCCAATGATGCCTTATCCAGCTGCTTAAATGCACGGTTAAGCACTTGTGCCAGCTCGAGGTAACGCGGGCGCGATTTCAACGGATGCATCGCATGCCCTTCACTGAGAATTTTATCGTGGATTTCACGATACCAAGTTGCCAGTGACGGCGGTAAGTCTGTACGGCTTCGCTTACCAAGCCACCATAAACCTTGCAATGGCATACTCAGAGCAAACAAAGCAATCACTATAGCCTGAGGCAATGCATCATAGTTATTAAACGCCATTTGGCTCAAAACACTCATCACAGCAACAGCAGGCATCACCCGGTTGGCAAATTTGGTTGCCCTGATATAACGGGCCTCCGGGAACATTACCGCCAGCTCCTTTCGCATCGGCCAGGTTGCCATGTACTGCTGGCCATTTTGGAAGCACTGCCAGATCGAGATTCTTTGACTCATACAACACCAAAACTCAAAAAAAATAGTAAAGGTTCAAATTTAGTGACAATAAACTTGATTGAAATTAAATTTTTCTAAAAATCTTTTTGTTAAATTGCTTAACTATCGCTATCCTAAGCACGCCTAAACTAATTGTTGCCTGTAATCACTGTTCTGGCAACCTAGGGCGACCTCCAGGAAGGACCGGAATTGCGGTAACCTCAATTCTTATATATGGACATAATACATACGAATTTAACCCTGTGTAGGCAGACTTAAACAATCGTCGTCTATTCTTTGGGTACTTTTTTCAGTTGAATATCAACTCTCAGACAGATTATAGGTAGTCACTCATGTCTAAGCTGGTTTTAGTTCTTAACTGCGGTAGTTCTTCTCTAAAGTTCGCAGTAGTTGACGCAGTATCAGGTGAAGAGCACCTGTCAGGTCTAGCAGAATGTCTGCACCTTCCAGAAGCACGTATCAAGTGGAAACTTGACGGTAAGCACGAAGCACAACTAGGCGAAGGCGCTGCTCACGAAGAAGCACTGTCTTTCATGGTTGATACTATTCTTGCTTCTAAACCAGAACTAGCTGAGAACCTAAAAGCTATCGGTCACCGTGTAGTACACGGCGGCGAGCAGTTCACTCAGTCAGCTCTGATCGATGAAGTTGTACTTAAGGGTATCGAAGACGCAGCAACTTTCGCTCCTCTGCACAACCCTGCACACATCATCGGTATCAAAGCAGCTCAGAAGTCTTTCCCAAGCCTTCAGAACGTTGCTGTATTCGACACTGCGTTCCACCAGTCTATGCCTGAAGAAGCATACCTGTACGCTATCCCATACAACCTGTACAAAGAGCACGGCATCCGTCGCTACGGCGCACACGGTACTTCTCACCTGTTCATCACTCGCGAAACTGCGAAGCTGCTGAACAAGCCAGAAGAAGAACTGAACATCATCAACTGTCACCTAGGTAACGGTGCTTCTGTTTGTGCGGTTAAGAACGGTAAATCTGTAGACACTTCTATGGGTCTGACTCCACTGGAAGGTCTGGTAATGGGTACTCGTTGTGGTGACCTGGATCCTGCAGTTATGTTCCACCTACACGACAAGCTGGGCATGAGCGTTGACGAAATCAACACTATGTTCACTAAAGAGTCTGGCCTTCTAGGTCTGACTGGCGTTACTTCTGACTGCCGTTTCGTTGAAGACAACTACGGCGACAAAGAAGAAGCAACTCGTGCAATGGACGTATTCTGCCACCGTCTGGCTAAGTACGTTGCTGGCTACACTGCAACTCTTGAAGGTCGTTTGGACGCAATCACTTTCACTGGTGGTATCGGTGAAAACTCTGCACCAATCCGTGAGATGGTTCTTAACCGTCTGGCTATCCTGGGTGTTGAAGTTGACTCTGAAGCTAACCTGAAAGCTCGTTTCGGTGGTGAAGGTGTTATCACTACTGAAAACAGCCGCATCCCTGCAATGGTTGTTTCTACTAACGAAGAACTAGTAATCGCAGAAGATACAGCTCGTCTGACTAATATCTAATCTAGTGATTCTCCCTATGCCTTGGGCATAGCGATTATTAACGGCTGGCTTAGGCCGGCCGTTTTTCATGGCATTCTGCTATATAGGAAAGCTATGACTTATTCTTGTGGTGCTGTTCAATAACGGTTCCCAAATCGTTATTGAACAGCACTTTCGTGTCAAATAGTTGAGGAATCCACAGTGTCCCGTACTATTATGCTTGTTCCGGTTGGTGCCGGAGTTGGTCTTACCAGCGTAAGCCTTGGTGTTCTACGCGCAATGGAACGCAAAGGTGTTCGCGTTTCTTTCTTCAAACCTATCGCTCAGCCTCGTCACGGCGGTGAGCAACCAGACCTGACAACTACTATCATCCACGCGAACAGCGATATGAAAGTAGCAGAACCTTTCTCAATGGTTCGTGCGGAAGAGCTTATCCGTAACGACCAAAGCGATGTTCTGCTGGAAGGTATCGTTGCACGCTTCAAAGAAGCAACAGCTGATTCAGAAGTTGCTCTGATTGAAGGTCTGGTACCAACTCGCAAGCACCCGTTCGCGAACCAGATCAACTTTGAAATCGCAAAAACGCTGGATGCGGAAATCGTATTCGTTGTTGCACCAGGTACTGATAACCCTGCACAACTTAAAGAGCGTATCGAAGTAGCATGTTCTAACTTCGGCGGTATCAAGAACGAGCAAATCTCTGGCGTTATCGTTAACAAACTAAACGCTCCTGTAGATGCTGAAGGCCGTACTCGTCCTGATCTGTCTGAAATCTTTGACGATGCAGATAGCACTGTTCCTTCAAACGTTGAAGTAATGCAAGTGTTCAACTCAAGCCCAATCCGTGTACTAGGCTGTGCACCTTGGAGCGCTGAGCTGATCGCAACTCGTGCAACTGACATTGCACACCACCTGAACGCTGAAATCATCAACCACGGTGAAATCGAATCTCGCCGCATCAAGAGCATCACTTTCTGTGCACGCTCTATCCCGCACATGGTTGAGCACTTCCGCCCAGGTTCACTGCTAGTAACTTCAGCCGACCGTCCTGACGTTATCGTTGCAGCATGTCTTGCAGCAATGAACGGCGTTGAAATCGGTGCCCTACTGCTGACTGGCGGCTACGAGCTACCTAAGCCTGTAATGGAACTATGTGAGCGCGCATTCGAAACTGGCCTGCCAGTTATGACTGCACAAGGTAACACTTGGCAGACATCTCTGAACCTTCAGAGCTTCAGCCTGGAAGTTCCAGCCGACGACAAAGAGCGTGTTGAGCTAGTTAACGAATACGTGGCTAGCCACATCGACGGCCAGTGGATTGAGTCTCTGACTGAAGGTTCTACTAAAGAACGTCGCCTGAGCCCACCAGCATTCCGTTACGAGCTAACAGAACTTGCACGTAAAGCCGCTAAGCGTATCGTTCTTCCTGAAGGTGACGAACCTCGTACAGTTAAAGCAGCAGCAATCTGTGCTGAGCGCGGCATCGCGGAATGTGTGCTTCTGGGTAACCCAGAAGAAATTAAGCGTGTTGCTGAGCAGCAAGGTGTTGTTCTGGGTTCAGGCGTAACTATCATCAATTCTGATGAAGTACGTGAAAACTACGTTGCTCGCCTGGTTGAGCTTCGTGGCGCGAAAGGCATGACTGAAGTTGTTGCTCGCGAGAAGCTACAAGACTCTGTTTTCCTAGGCACAATGATGCTGGAAAACGACGAAGTAGACGGCCTGGTTTCTGGTGCTGTTCACACAACAGCGAACACCATCGTTCCTCCGTTCCAGATCATCAAGACTGCACCTGATGCATCTATCGTATCTTCTGTATTCTTCATGCTTCTGCCTGATCAAGTACTGGTATACGGTGACTGTGCAATCAACCCAGATCCAAACGCTGAGCAGCTAGCAGAAATCGCTATCCAGTCTGCAGATTCTGCAAAAGCATTCGGTATCGAACCTCGCGTTGCTATGATCTCTTACTCTACAGGTGAATCTGGTAAAGGTGCCGACGTAGATAAAGTACGTGAAGCAACTCGCATCGCTCAGGAAAAACGTCCAGATCTAGTTATCGACGGTCCTCTACAGTACGACGCCGCTATCATGGAAAACGTTGCTGCTTCTAAAGCACCAAACTCTCCAGTAGCTGGTAAAGCGACTGTATTCGTATTCCCTGACCTGAACACTGGTAACACGACTTACAAAGCCGTACAGCGTTCAGCTGACCTGGTTTCTATCGGTCCAATGCTTCAGGGCATGCGCAAGCCTGTTAACGACCTGTCTCGTGGCGCACTGGTTGACGATATCGTTTACACAGTTGCACTGACTGCGATCCAGGCGAAACAAGCTGACGACGCAAAAGCTTAATCGTTATTAACGACTAAGTGACTGAAAAGCGCCTCCGCCATGCGGGGGCGTTTTTGTATCTAACTGTTGGATTTTCTAACAAAAAAAGAGTGAGGCAATAAAGTCACTCACTCCGTGATAGTGTTTCTCTTTAGGGGGAACAAAAGAGTTATCAGCTATCCAAATACCATTACACCAAACATGGCATAGCCATTAACGGTTCATACCAGAATTAGCTTTAATACTGGCTGGCTTGTTTAATGTCACCATCTCCTGATTGAGTTCCTGTAATGATTGATAACCAAAGACTTTCCAGTCGCGGCTACCACTATACCCATAAGTAACCAGCAGGGTATAAATCCACTCACGACGGGTGTTGCTGACTAAACGCCGAATCGCCTGATACAACTTTTCCATTTATTGGCTCCTTATTATGTCGCTCGTTATGGACACAATCTAAGCCTGCATACTTACAAAGCTAATACTAAGCCTCAAAAAACCAGTACTTTTCTGTCAGCAGTGCAAATCATGCTAGAAAACCAATAGTTTTTTGCTAAAAATACGTACTATCTCTGCATTCCAAGGTAGTCAGGTGATGAAGTACAAACTTGAGAAAGTCCCTCAACGACCGGGCATGTCCTGGCGCCACCAAATACAAACCGCACTAACAACAAATTCGGAAACCCATTACCATCATGAATTTGAGCTAAATTTGCAAGTAGCGAGTAAAGGACAGATCCGCCTGGGACAATTTCAGGGAGAGTTAAACGAATATCATCTGGTGCTGATCCCGCCACATATGCCTCATGCTATTGAACTGAAGACTAAAAACCGGGAGGAAAAAACAGAGTCTCACTCGGTCTGGTTTAAGAAAGAGTGGATTGCCAATATGATTTTCAGTTGCCTGGAATTAAGAAAGATGGAAACGCTGCTTAAACGTTCAGACAAGGGCATCTTATTTTCGGAACAAACCGCTAAGTCGGTACATAGCCTGTTAAAGCACATCGACTACAGCTCGACAACTATCCATCAACTGGCCATATTAATTGAAATTATTGCGATACTTTGTCAGGACAAAGATGCAGTAACTTTAGTGCCTATATCCACGCAAACAGATGAAAGCAAAGAAGATGAGAATAAAGACAAAATAGAAAAACTGTCAGCGTACATAAACCAGAATTATGCCGTGAACATCACTCTCTGTCAGCTGGCAAAACATTTATATATGAGTGAAAGCAGTATTCACCGCTTGTTTCAACGGCATTTCGGGGAGAGTTTCAGCCAGCATTTGAAGAAAATCCGTCTCAGTCATGCGGCCCGCTTACTGGAAACAACAACCCTCAGTGTGGGGTATATTGCTGATGCCGTCGGCTACCGCAATCAGGCCAACTTCAACCGCAAATTCAAGAGCTATAAACACTTAACCCCGAGGGAATACCGCAACAAATACCGACAGTGACAGGAAGCAAAAAAAGACCATAGTACCGAAGTACTATGGCCAAACTCAGACTCGATAATAAAACAAGGAAAACAACTAACGAATTAGTTAATAAACGTAGAACTAGGAATAAGGAAACTTTATTTACCGCGCAGGTAAATGATCCAATAACCCATACCGACAAATACGCCGCCACCGATGATGTTACCAATGGTCACCGGGATCAGGTTATTGAGGATAAAATTGCTCAACGTCAAATCGGCAAAATCAGCCGGGTTCATACCGCTCATCTGCCAGAATTCTGGTGAAGCCAGGTTCTTAATACCAATTGCCATCGGCACCTGGAACATATTCGCGATACAGTGCTCAAAGCCTGCAGAAACAAACATTGCCACCGGCAGCACCATTACAATGATCTTGTCTGTCAGGGTACGACCACTGAAAGTCATCCACACCGCCACACAAACCAGCACGTTACACATGATGCCCAACGCAACAGCCTGGAAGAAACTGTGATGCAGCTTATGCTGGGCAATTTCCATAGTATTGATACCAAGGCCGCCATCAGCTGACATGTATTGCTTACTGACCAGCATAATACCCACCAGCAACAAAGCACCGATAAGGTTACCGATATACACAACACCCCAGTTTAACCACAGGCTCTTCCAGCTTATTTTACCGCTAGCTCGGGCAACCAAAGTCAGCACCGAGCTTGTAAACAGTTCACCACCAGTGATCACTACCAGGATAAGGCCAAGACTGAATGCCAGTCCGCCAACAAATCGAGACATTCCCCACGCCATATCACCCGCTCCTGTGGTGACTGTCGTGTAAAACACAAATGCAATTCCAATATGCATACCGGCGGTCACCGCCAGTAACAACGACTTTATTGGATCTTTGGTCGCCTTACCGACACCGATCTCAGCCGCCTTTTCCGCCATTTGAGGCGGTAACAAAGAATCAAAATGACCCTGACTCATATTTATTGCACCTGATACTCACTGAAACACATAAAAAGCGTTGCCGGATATTGAACTTTATTCAGATAAAATTCAAGGCTAGATCACAACAAAAACTCGATAAAAACGAATCAATATTTCGGATATACCGAATCAACAGATAAAGTAAACATACATCAACATTTCGGTAATTCTATTGATCAATTTGCACAAAATAGCACTCACAATACCACGGCCAAACCACGTGAGTTCTTGTCTGCCATAGCTGGTGAGAACTGATGATTTTTCGCCTCTCCGGCAAAGCATCAACCAAAAATCAACAGATCGATGCCATAACAACATTCGGTTTAGCCGAAACCAACATCCACCCCAATCATTGCTCTGGCTCACTCAATCACATAACTGTTAAGATGATTTCATTGCAGGTAAAAGGAATCACCGCATATTTATGGAATTATTCAACACTCTCGGCCTGTTTCTGGGCTCGCTATTCGCCAATACCCTGGCCTCCCTCTCTGGAGGCGGCTCTGGTCTGCTTCAGTTTCCCCTACTGATTTTTCTTGGACTGCCATTTGGTATTGCCCTCGCGACCCACAAAGTCGCCAGCGTTGCTTTAGGAATGGGAGCGGCAGTGAAACATATTCGATCCGGAACCTTAAACTGGAACCTGACCCTGGCGATCATTCTCGCCGGTATGCTAGGCGTTATTCTCGGCGCTAACCTGATCCTGTTTGTACCGGGCCGGATTGCTGAAGCGATGTTAGGCGGGTTAATTCTCGGGCTGGGAGTTTATTCACTGACGAAAAAAGAACTAGGCCAACAGGAAGAAGCTCGCAATCGTCATCGCACCGGCATCATTCTCGGTGGTTTAGGCCTTGCTGCTATCGGGGTATTAAACGGCTCTCTGACTGCAGGAACCGGGCTTTTCGTAACCCTGTTTTTGATCCGCTGGTTCGGATTTGACTACAAGCAAGCAGTGGCGCTTACCTTGGTCAGTGTCGGATTGTTCTGGAACGGCATTGGCGCAGCAGCCATCTATCTGGCAGGTGCTGAAATATATTGGCCGTGGCTTCCGATATTACTCGCAGGCTCCCTGCTTGGCGGCTATCTCGGGGCTCACCTGGCAAGCCAGAAAAGCAATACCCTCATTAAACGCTGCTTTGAACTGCTGACCTTTGTCGTCGGTTTTAAGCTACTACTGGGTATCTGATCTGACAAAAAGCAGACATAAAAAGAGCGGCACTCTGGCCGCTCTGAGTCATTCAATTAAGTTGCGCTTATGCCAGCTCTACCTGGCAAATCACCTCACCAGAGAAGTCCAATACTTTCAGGATATTGTCTTCCAGCATACCGTAGCTGGCTTTATGTTCGCCGCGAGGGATAGTGACAGAACCCGGATTGTACAGGTACAGCTCGCCTTTCTGCTCAGCGACCGGAAGATGAGTATGACCAGACACAATCACATCACCGGCACGCAGGCGTGGATGCTTGTCACCGTTATAAAGGTGACCATGAGTCAGGAACAGGCGACGGCCGTTTGGCAACAGAACCAGGTTGTAATCAGCCATCATTGGGAAATCGAGCAGCATCTGATCGACATCGCTGTCACAGTTACCACGAACAGCAGTGATACGATCAGCGTATTGATTCAGCTGCTCAGCCACTTCAATCGGGGCATAACCGGCAGGCAACGCATTACGCGGGCCATGATTAAGCACATCGCCCAACAGGATCAAGTGCTCAGCGCCACTTTGTTCAAAAGCCGCCAGTGTCTTTTTGGTGCTCTCGGCACAGCCATGGATGTCAGATGCAAAAAACAACTTCATAAGGGGAAATTACCAGCTAAAACAGGATACGCCGATCCTACACTTATCACTGTGACATTTCTAATCGCAAATCCCGGCGTCAATCCTCTTTGAGACTGGTGAATCCTGGCTAATCAACCCGCAACATGCCATTAAGCACAATATTGTTGTAACTCACCATTCCCAACACTTTGCCATCTTCAATAACCGGCGCGCGGCTGATACCGAAACGCTCAAACAGACGGGCACAATAGCGGACATCCATCCCCGCATTTACCGACAGTGCCGGTTTCGTCATGATCTCATAAACATTGGTACGTTGAGGTGAACGGTCAATTGCCAGCACTTTCTTGGCAATGTCATTCATAAGAACAATGCCGTACTCGTCATCGTCATGCCGTTTGTTGACGATCAGCGCCTTCACCTGACGCTCTTTGGCAATCTCCACCGCTTCAGCCACTGTGGTCAAACCCTCAACGATGGCGTAGGTATCCATCATCACATCCCTGACCCTGATCACCTTCTTGCTCATATTCTCTCCTCAACCACCTTGGTCAACGACTCAACCTGGTGCGCCACCCCGACCGCATCCTCTACATCAAGCTGAACCGCAATCCCCTCTCCGGTTCCGCGATCAAACTCACCGACTTCTTCAATTGTTTCAAGAATCGATCGCGCCAAATGCTCTTCAACCACAAACAGCAAGACATCACGCTGAACTTCCAGATTCAGGCCGAAAAACGTTTTCTTCTTGCGAAGCCCCTCACCGCGGGCATTGTTAATCACCGTTGCGCCGGTCGCCCCCGCAGCCCTTGCCGCATCCAGTACGTCATCCGTTCTGGAGTCTTCAACAAATGCAAGTAACAACTTAAATCGCATTACTCTTCCTCCTTGCGCCCCCGCCATACCGACAACTGGGCATAGCCCATCACAGTGATCATCGGAAACAAACTGGCAAAAGCGATTAAACCAAAGCCATCCAGCATCGGGTTGCGTCCCGGTACATTCGACGCTAATCCCAACCCCAATGCTGTAACAATCGGCACTGTTACCGTAGAGGTTGTCACACCACCCGAGTCATAAGCCAAAGGAACAATAGTCTTGGGCGCAAAATAGGTCTGGATCACTACAATAATGTAACCGACGAGAATGTAATAATGCAGCGGATCACCGGCTACAATACGATAACTTCCCAACGCAATCCCAAACGCCACCCCCAGGGCAACCGCAATTCGCAACCCGTTAACCTTAATAGTGCCACCTGACACCTGATTAGCCTTAATAGCAACGGCAATCAGAGAGGGCTCAGCCACCGTCGTACTGAAACCAATCGCGGCTGCAAACAGATAAACCCAATAATACTCATCCCAGGGTACTGGCTGCGGTATCACCTCATCCGAGTCGAACAAAAAACCGATGTCTGTCAGCTGAGCTGCCATCGACTCGCCCAGTGGAAACAATGCCAGTTCCAGCCCCATCAGAAACAGGGATAAACCCAGTATCACATAAACGAAGCCCAGCAATACCCGATGCCAATTCGCCACCGGTCGCCGCAGCACCGCGAGCTGAAAGCCAAATATAATGATTGCGATCGGCAGCACATCCCTGACTGTCGTCGCCAACGTCTCAAAAAACAGACTTACTACTGATGTTAGCTCAATCATGCGTCCTTCAATTAATGCACCAACATGCCGTATCCCATAACAAAAATCATCGGAGTCAGCGAGGCAAAGGCAATCAGGCCAAAGCCGTCGATCATCGGATTACGTCCTTTAATTGATGAAGCCAACCCGACCCCGAGCGCAGTCACCAATGGTACTGTGATAGTCGAGGTGGTAACCCCGCCAGAATCATAAGCAATCCCGACAATGCTCGGCGGTGCAAACCAGGTCATCACCATCACCAACACATAACCACTGATAATCATCCAATGGATCGGCCAGCCTCTGATTATTCGAATCACCCCGAGCATAATCGCTATTCCAACTGACAGGGCAACCGTCAACCGCAACCCTCCAGCGTAATCATCCATCACCTCGAAGTTTTCTTCGATCAAGCCGCCCTCAGCGGCGACTTCAGCCGCTTCTGCCGCCACCGCAGTCAGCGCCGGCTCAGCAATGGTTGTTCCGAATCCCAGGCAAAATGCGAAAATAAGTAACCAAACCAGGCTGCCTTTACTGGCAAATGAACGAGCCATGGATTCGCCGATAGGAAACAGCCCCATTTCCAGGCCAAATATAAAAAACGTCAGACCGGTTACGACCAATACCAAACCAAGCAGAATGGAACCCAAAGCAGGCAAAGGCTGCTGCAATACCACCAGCTGAAAAAAAGCAATCACCACAATAATGGGCAGCAAATCGCGCAGACTGCTTAACATTGCTTTTAGCATTGCCACCACGCCCTTCATGCTGCCTCCTGCACTGCATTCATTCCCTTACAATTAAGGTAGTAGTCATTTACATTCATAAACACTATTTTTGTTCAAGGCGAGATACCAAACACATTATTTCTGTATCGTGCAATCTTGCCCGAATTCATCATCCTGAGAACTCGTATCCGGCTCTCAAATTTTCTTTTCTCTTGAGCAAACTGAACAGCAATGCGTTGATTAGGCTATGATTATGTGAATCGTTTATAATTGTTTTAATACTCTGATTAAGTACATTACTTCAGCTTTAACCACGGAAAGTAAGGACTATGGACGGCATGAATATTTTGGTAACCGGTGGTACCGGACTTATCGGCAAAGCACTTCTCGGCCATTTCTGCCACGATCACGTTACCGTTCTCAGCCGCAATCCCAACCGCGCTTACCAGCGTCTCGGCCATCACATCAACGTCATCAGCGATTTAGATCAGTTAAATGATTTAAATGACATCGACGTAGTGATCAACCTGGCCGGTGAGCCGATAGTGAACAAACGTTGGAGCGACCGCCAAAAAGACATCATCTGCAAGAGCCGCTGGGAAGTTACCCGTAAACTGGTAGACAAGATCAAAGCCAGCAGTAATCCGCCTCACACTTTTATCAGCGGTTCAGCCGTTGGTATTTACGGAGATCAAAAGGCAAACTGCATTGATGAAAACTGCGAAACTGACGCGGATGATTTTGCCCATATGGTTTGCCAGAAATGGGAAGAAGCAGCACTGGAAGCTCAGTCAGATAAAACCCGTGTCTGCCTGCTCAGAACCGGGATTGTACTGGCTAAACACGGCGGAGCGCTGGCGCGGATGCTGCCAGCTTACCAGCTTGGGCTGGGGGGGCCGATTGGTGACGGCAAACAGTATTTTCCGTGGATCCATATCCACGATATGGTGAAAGGTATTCTGTTCCTGCTTAAACATCCGGAAACTCAGGGCGTCTATAACTTTACCGCCCCAAACCCGGTGACGAACAAGGAGTTCAGCCAGACCCTGGCTCGGGTGCTGCGCCGCCCGCACATAATAAAAACCCCGGCCTGGGTACTAAAAGCGGCGATGGGTGAGTCTGCTACCTTGTTGCTCGACAGCCAGCGAGCCATCCCGACCCGTTTACAGCAAGAAGGTTTCCACTTCTGCTTCCCAAACCTGGAACACGCACTGCGAGAGACGTTGGGCTAAGAGCGATAAGCGAGAAGAAAAATTCCCCTTTCCTCTCGCTTCACAAACATTAAAACTCGCTATCCCCTTAACGGCAGCAATAGCTGCCGGATCATTGAACGAATAATGATCACCACCAGCAGTAAAGACAGCAAAGGCACAACCAGCCACAAGGCTGGATGCCATTGCAGCGGTAACTCAAAGCCCCACTTCACCAAAGCGGCCACGACCGCCTCAGCACCGGCGGCTGCCATTATGCCGGCAATCAAAGCCATAATGCCGTACTCACTCCACACAGTAGCAGAAATCCGCTGACGGCTGGCTCCCAGAGTCCGATACAGTTTTAGCTCTTCCTTACGCTGAGACAAACTAAGCCGCAGCAATGTCAGCACCAGCAATAAACCACTACTGACACCCAGTGCCGCCAGCACAGACAACGATAGCGACACCTGCTGCAATATTCCCTGAATTCGCTCAGCCATAATCCGCAAGTCCAGCAGAGTAACGGTCGGGAAATCACGGCCGAGCTGGTTCACCAGTGCATTCTGTTCGGCCTCTATCCGATAACTCACCAGCCAGGTCGCAGGCAGTTCAGCCATAACATCCGGAGTAAAGATAAAGTAAAAGTTCGGCCGCATATTACGCCACTCGACCTGACGAATACTGGTAACTGTCGCGCTGAAAGGCTGACTGTTAACGTTGAAAGTCAGCTCATCACCTAAACCTATACCCAGCCGATCCGCAATGCCGGATTCCACCGAAACGCCGCCCTGAGAGTGCCACTCGCCTTCCAACAACACATTGTGAACAGGCATAGTCTTGCGCCAGGTAAAATTCAGCTCACGCCTGAGTGACTCATCACTCAGCTCACCGGAGGCTTTCTTCGCCTCAACATCCTGTCGGTTTATCGCCGTCAGGCGGCCACGAACCACAGGGTAGCTGTCAGAGCGAACAACCTGGTTACGGTCCAGTTCACGGATATAGGCCTCTTGCAGCTCCGGACTGATATTCAGGGCGAAAACATTAGGCGCATTTGCAGGCAGCGTCTGTTGCCAGTCGGCCAGCAAATCAGTTCTGAGCAACCAGATAACCGCCAGCAACATCAACGAGCTGGTGAGCGCCGCCAACTGAGCTCCGGTTGCCATCGGGCTACGACCAATCCGGCTTAATGCTAATCTGACCGCTGCGCCCCACTTACCGCGCCGCAGCAAAGCAACAAACAACAGTCCGAATATAGCCAGCACCACCAACAGAACCGCGAGACCGGCCAGTGTCAGCCACATCAGAGTATTACTTCCAAACCAGAACAGCGCAGTCACTACCGGCACCAAAATGAGCACATAACCGCGCCGCTTCACCGGCCAGTCCACCTGCTGTTGGATCACAGAAATAGCCGGCGCATCTACCAGTCGAAGAAGAGAAATACCGACTCCGGGGATGGCAACCAACAAAGCAACCAAGAGGCTAACAGCGAAAGGTGTCACACCAATCCCCGGCAAAGGATCCGGCAGCGCATCAGACAAAGGCAGGCGCAGCAAGAATTCCAGTCCCCATCCCAGTGACAAACCGGCAACTGCCGCAATACCAAACAACATCATCAGCTGCCTTGATAACCAGCGCCACAACCAGGCTTTTCCAGCCCCTAAGCTTTTCATCATGGCGACAGTTTCAATTCGGGTGGAAGTATAGTGCAGGCAGGTCAGCACCAGTGTGGCCGTTGCCATCAGGATCACCAGAATCAGTGTTAGGGATAAATACTGCCTTGCCCGCTCAATCAAATCACCGGTTCGGCCCTGCGACGTTTCACTAATCCAACGCTGACCAGGTTCAAGTGTTATCCCCTGCTGCAACTGAGCCAACTTCTCGTCCGGGCCAACAAAATACGCCCGGAACTGTACCCTACTGCCGGGTTGAACAGCCCCGGTTCTGTCCAGATCGTCACTATGGATCAAGACAGCAGGCATCTGACTGAAAGGATTAAAAGACAGCTCAGGCTCCTGAACGATCCGCCCGCTGACCTTCAGTTCAGCATCACCAATCGAAACGACATCGCCTGGCTCGACTTCCAACAGAGAAAACAGGCGTTCAGCCAGCCAAAGCTCTCCCGGACGTACCTGATGCTGAACATCTTCACCTTTTTTGAGTATCAACTCGCCGCGCAGCGGAAAGTCACTCTCAACCGCCTTGGCACTAACCAGTTGCATCTGTTGCTCACTAAAGGCCATCGTACCGAAGCGCGTCTGTTGAGAGACCGTCAGCCCCTGCGTCCTTGCCTGTTCAAGCACAGCATCATCGATAGGGTTCGGTGATCGAAACACCAGATCAGCCGCAATCATCGATCGCCCCTGATCCACCATGATCTTTTCAACCCTGACCACCAGCGACGACAGGGCAAACACACAGCCGATAATCAGGGTCAACGCAACTGCCACTGGCCACAGCTGCCCGTGCCATAATTCTCGCCAGCACCACTTCAGCAACAGTGAAGGTTTGCCGGGCAGAGTCAGCTGGCTGGTTTCACTCATTTCCGTCATGCCGCCTCCACACATCCACCCTGAATCCGAAGTACCCGATCACAGCGATCAGCCAGCTGTGGGTCATGAGTCACCAACACCAGGGTCGTACCATGCTCACGGTTAAGCGCAAATAACAAATCAATCACAGTTGCGGCCGTATGCTGATCCAAATTTCCTGTTGGCTCATCAGCAAACAGTACTCGTGGCCGAGTCATAAAAGCCCGTGCCAACGCTACCCGTTGCTGCTCACCGCCGGAAAGCTGAGCCGGTAAGTGAGTCTCCCTGCCCGCAAGACCAACCTGATGCAACAACTCAGCGGCGCGTAGCTCATCCCCTTCTTCATCTTTAATAATCGATGGCAGCATTACGTTTTCCAGCGCACTGAGCGAGGGAATTAACAAAAAACTCTGGAAGACAAACCCAATCGCATCGCTACGAAGTGCAGCTCTGGCCTCATCATCCAACCGGGACAACGACTGTCCGAGCAACTCAATCTCACCACTACTCGGGGTATCCAAACCGGCCAACAAGGTCATCAACGTGGATTTCCCGGCACCGGATACCCCGACCAGCGCAATTGCTTCTCCCTGCTCGACCTCAAGGGAAACATCCTGCAGAATGGTGAGAGACGATGTTGCTGTCGTCACCTGTTTGGATACTGATGAAGCCTTAATTACGGATGTTGACATGATGCGATTCCTTTCCGTTGTCCTGTTGGTGTTTTTTTCATTCAGCGCCTACTGCAATACGCTGTTAGTGGTCGGTGATAGCCTCAGTGCCGGTTACCGAATGCCTGCCGAGAAGAGCTGGCCGGTGCTGATGGAGTCTGTCCTGGAACAAAAAGGCCATTACATCACAGTGGTCAATGCCAGCATCTCAGGGGATACCACGGGAAATGGCCTTGCCCGCTTGCCTAAATTATTACAACAACATAAACCAGATTACGTCATTATTGAGCTGGGAGCGAATGACGGGCTACGCGGTTTTCCTCCTTCAACTATACGCAAGAATCTCAGTCAGATGATCACTCAGGTACAGGAACAAGGCGGCAAAGCCATGCTGGTACAAATCCGCGTCCCGCCGAATTACGGCAAGCGGTACAGTGACGTTTTCAGCAATATCTATCCTCAACTAAGCCAGAAATACGATGCCCCGCTGCTGCCTTTCTTCCTGGAAGAAATTATTCTCAGACAGGAATGGATGATGGAAGACGGATTGCATCCCAAGCCAGATGCCCAGCCCTGGATTGCGGAATTTATGGTGAGTGAGTTGATGCCACACCTGTAACGGAGCCTTCCGGCCTAGGGGTTACTACAGGCTTAACACTTCATCCTAAAGTTGTATTTTTTTGTCTTCAGGAGGATAAAAAAACAAACATTGGCTAAGCTTCAACCTGTCAGAGAACAGGAGTGAGTGCTTATGTTAAAGGGATATACTATTAAGTTCGCCGCTATATCAGCCCTGCTGGCTCTTGCCGGTTGTGAATCTACTTACAATAATACCTATAAGCTCTATCAGGACTACCGTCTGCAAACAAACAATAAGGCTTATGCTATTGGTACCAACAAAATTGCCGGAGCCTCATGGGGAGCGCGCAATACCAGAGAAGCGGCAGAACTGGCTATCCAAACCTGTGAGGACTTAGGCGGTGTGAACTGCAGCATTGTTGATATCAACGGCTCTTCACTTTCAAGATAGTCAATCACCCCTTCCCTAAAGCGATATAACATTCCCCCTGAGAGAGCAGTTTGAGTACCCGCTGCTCTCTTTTTACATTTCTTATTCCTTCCACAACTTTTCCGGCAAAACAGGAACTAACAGAGAATAAAGCGTATCCTGTTTGCCATAAGAGCGGTCAATTAAGTACATTCAGTTAATCCCAACTAAAAAAGCAATCAGGAATCACTTAAGGAACAAGAATGAAAGAATCCATCCTGATCACCGGATGCAGCAGTGGTATCGGGCGTTACTGTGCCGAACAACTTCATAAAGCAGGCTACAACGTAGTTGCCAGCTGCCGCCGTCACGAAGATGTTGAAGCCCTCAGGCAACAGGGGCTCAATTGCGTACAACTGGATCTGGACGATACCACTTCAATTCACCAAGGACTGCAAGAATGCCTGGCTATTACCAGAGGTCGACTTGATGTTTTGTTCAATAATGCCGCCTACGGCCAACCCGGCGCTCTGGAAGACTTACCGACTGACGCCCTGCGCCAGCAGTTTGAAACCAACCTGTTCGGCTGGCATGAACTGACTCAGGCTGTTATTCCGATTATGTTGCAGCAAGGCAGCGGCAAAATCGTACAAAACAGTTCAGTACTCGGCCTCGTTGCCATGAAATACCGCGGAGCCTACAACGCCAGTAAATTTGCTCTGGAGGGTTATACCGACACTCTACGACTTGAACTTGACGATACCCCTGTTCATATCAGCCTGATCGAACCCGGCCCTATCGAAAGTCACTTCCGGGCCAATGCCAAAAGCAAATTTGAACAGCATATCGACCTGAATGCTTCCCGCCATCAGACCAGCTACCGTAAAACACTGGAAAGGCTCGGTAAGTCGTCACCATCGAGTAAGTTTACCCTGCCACCAGAAGCCGTACTCAAACCGCTACTCAATATCCTTGATAGCCAGCGGCCTAAGCCCCGCTATTATGTCACCCAGCCAACCTATATTTTTGGCTTCCTACGCCGTCTGCTGCCAACACGAAAACTGGATATGTTACTCAGTAAAAGTACCTGACTCGCTCTCCCTCAATCAGCAATGTATTAAGACCGGCTCGGAAAATAACAGCTGCACAGATTGAGGGAGTTCTTACAAATACATTCAAAATCAGCCACCTAACAGAGGTCCTCCATTATTATCATCTGGCGCTTAACGACAAAAAAGCAAAAAAACACTGCCTGACAATCACATTTAGGACTGTTAGAACACAAAAAACTCCCTGTTGCGCCTTAAAAGTAATAATTTCCACCAAAAAAGAAAGAAACGTCATATTTGTGTCACACAATCAGGTTAATTTAAAAGGGTAAATTGAAGGGGAGCCCAGAAATCCCCCCCATTACAGTTACTCATCCGATTGCTGAAACTAACATCCAAAGGTGTGGTTATGACGTTGCGCCAAATCAACATTCTCTGTGTCTGTGTGACACTTGCCCTGATGCTGACAATGCAAAATTAAAAAGGAGAGCCTGGCTCTCCTTTTTTCTATCTCCCTGTTTTATGACTCTAACTTCACTTTCCCCCTTGATTTCCATCGATAACCCCCCATAACTATTAGCAAAGACTGATTAAGTGAAGAGCAGCAACATGTATGAGAAACTAGCAATCGAACTTAACGAGCAAAACCTGCAACAAGTTATCGAAACCTCCATGCAGACCCCGGTGGTGATCAGCTTCTGGGCACCATCCATGCCTGAAACTATCGAGGTAAATAACACGCTGGAAAAAATAGCTGCGGAGTATCAGGGACAACTGGTACTGGCCACCCTGGACTGTGAAACTCAGCAGATGGTTGCAGCCCAGTTCGGTGTTCGCGGCTTACCAACAGTTGCGCTGTTCAAAAACGGTCAACCGGCTGACGGTGCCGCCGGCCCGCAAACCGAAGAAAGCCTTCGTGAAATGCTGACCAAACACCTGCCAAGCCAGGAAGAGCTGAAACTAAAAGAAGCTCTTGCACTGGTAGACAGCCAGCAACACAACCAGGCACTGCCAATCCTGCGTGAACTGGCCGCTAAATTTGAACAAAACAGCATCATCAACTTAGCTATCGCTGAATGTCTGATTGAAACAGCTCAGTTTGATGAAGCAGAGCCACTGCTGGATAGCATCCCAATGCAGGATCAGGACGCTAAATACAAAGGGCTGATGGCTAAGCTGGAACTGCATAAACAAGCGGGCAATTCACCAGAAATCCAGTTGTTGGAACAACAGCTACAGGCAGATCCGGCCAACACCGATGTAGCTTACGAGCTAGCCGTGCAGTACAGCCAGGTAAACCGCCCTCAGGATGCGTTGGAGCTGTTGATTAGCATTCTGCGTAAAGATATGAACTTTGCCGACGGCAATGCCAAAAAGACCATGATGGATATCTTGTCTGCACTTGGCCAAGGCAATGCGGTTGCCAGCCAGTACCGTCGTCAACTGTACTCTTTGCTGTACTGATTCATCAAATACTAAATCAGGTTCAGCCCCCATCAGAAAAGCCGCGATATTCTCGCGGCTTTTTTACTCTTTTCCATTCTGATTGGCGTGGCGGCACAAACCTTCAATAATCGGGCAACGTGCGCTGTCATCCCCCGGACACTGAACCGTCAATGCCTCAAGGGTTGTCTTCATCTCCATCAGCTCAGCAATCTTGTGATCAATTTCAGCCAACTTCTGCTCGGCCTTGGCTTTCACATCCGCACTCTTCCTTTGCGGATCGCGTGAAAAATCTAGCAGCTCCCGACATTCATCCAGATTAAATCCCACCAGACGCGAGCGGCGGATCAGCAACAGCTCATCAATATTAGTCTGGCTGTAGTAACGGTAGCCATTCGAGGAACGGGAAGGCGGCGTAATCACACTTTTATCCTCGTAGAAACGGATTGTTTTGGCAGTCAGGCCGGTCAGCCTGGCAACTTCACTGATGTTCACTATTCATCCTTACAGTTTCTGGAAGGTTATAGAGTTATTATTTCTCTATTGATGACAAAAACACAACCGAAAATCTTACTGAAACAATTTCATTGACATTCCACTTGATGGAAGGTTTATCCTCATGCCATCGTTATAAAAAGACTGCCTGGACAGTCAATCAAGCGCTATTGTTTGATAGCTAAGGTGAAACAAATGGCTGAGTACATTCTCCCGCTCAGCAAAGTTCGCTGCATGAATTGTGCGGGAAAAATCAAAGCATCCTTATCTGCCCTGCCCGGTATTGAGTCGGTAGACGTTGATACCCGACAAGCGGTTGTTCGCGGGGAAACGACACTCCCTCCTCTACTGCAGGCCGTTACCGACCTCGGCTATGAAGCCGGATATCACCACTCGCTGGGATTAAGCGGTTTGTCGTGCTGTAAGTGTGTCAAGAAAGTCGAAACCGAGCTAGCCGCTCATCCGGCAATAGCTGATTTCAGCGTCAGCAAAACCCATTTGTCGGTCACAGGTACTCTTCCCGAGACAGAGCTGATCAGCATTATCGAAAAACTGGGGTTTCAGGTTGTCGATGACAATACCGTCATTCTGGCACTAAGCGGCCTCAATTGTGGCAAGTGCGTCGCTAAAGTCGAAAAAGCACTGAATGAAAATCCGCAAATATCCAAATTCAATGTCAGTAAAACCCGTGCCGAAATCAAATCAGCGGTAGATGCAGATGGCCTAATTTCGCTCATCAATGATCTGGGATTCTCAGCAAAACTGACTGACAGCTCAAAACCTGAAAACAGCACAGCAGAAACAGAGTCCATATTGACGCCTGAAGCCACTCCGCAAACCGCAGCGGAATCAACGCCGATTGGCAACTTGGCTAACACTAGTGAGAGGCAAAGTAAAAGTGACGAGACAGTTCAATTGCTGCTGTCAGGAATGACTTGCGCCAGCTGTGTCGCCTCCGTCGAAAAAGCCATTATCGCAGTACCTGGTGTCAGCCATGCCAACGTCAATCTTGCAGAAAGAACAGCTCTGGTAAGCGGTCATGCGCCAGTCGAGAGCGTCATTTCAGCCATTACTGATGCCGGCTATGGTGCGAAACAGAGTGAAGATGAACAAACCCGCCGCCAAAAACAGCAACAGCAGAATGAACAAAACTTCCGCCAACATGTCCGCAATGCCGTTATCGCTCTGGCTGTCGGTATTCCAATGATGGCATGGGGTGTTTTCGGCGGCAGTATGATGATTGACTCAACTGCCAGCCAGATCGGCTGGGGATTGGTCGGGCTGATTACTTTTGCTCTGCTATGCACTATCGGCCGTCATTTTTACATCAATAGCTGGAAAGCCTTTAAACATCACCGCGCGACGATGGACACGCTGGTGGCTTTAGGTACTGGTGCAGCCTGGCTTTATTCGATGATGGTAGTGCTGCTGCCGGATCTCTTCCCCGATCAGGCCCGCCATGTCTATTTTGAAGCATCGGTGATGATCCTCGGGCTTATCACTCTGGGGCACGCTCTGGAAGCTCGAGCCCGGAGCAGGACATCCAAAGCACTCGAACAACTGATCGACCTGCAACCACAAACTGCCATTATCGTCAGCGACGACACAGAACGCGAAGTACCGCTGGCCGAAGTCAAAGTCGGTATGCTGCTGCGCCTGCATCCGGGAGCCAAAGTCCCAGTTGATGGTCGTATTGAACAAGGTCAGAGCTACCTGGATGAGTCCATGCTGACCGGTGAACCGCTGCCGGCGAACAAGCAGCCCGGCGACAAACTTCATGCCGGAACCATTAACCAGAACGGCAGCCTGCTGTTCCGCGCCGAACAAATCGGCAACGATACTATGCTGGCACGAATCATCAGCCTGGTTCGTCAGGCACAAAGCAGTAAGCCGGCATTGGCACAAATGGCAGATACCATCTCAGCCATTTTCGTTCCTGCCGTGATGATTATCGCTATCCTTACTGCCATGATCTGGTATTACGTCGGGCCTGAGCCATCCTCTATCTACATGCTGGTAACGGCAACCACAGTGCTGATCATTGCCTGTCCTTGTGCACTTGGACTGGCAACACCGATGTCTGTAACTGTCGGAGTCGGCCGCGCCGCAGAATACGGGGTGCTAATCCGCAATGCAGAAGCGATGCAGGTTGCCGCCGACGTAGATACTGTCGTACTGGATAAAACAGGTACCCTGACTGAAGGGAAACCAAAAGTCATTGATTGCCGGAGCTACAGTGAAATAAGCAGTGAGCAACTGCTTACTCTTGCAGCCAGCCTGGAACAAGGCTCCGAACACCCGCTGGCTCGCGCTATTATCACTGCAGCGGAAGAAACGTCCCTTCCGCTAGTGCCACAATCAGAGTTCAAAGCCTTACCCGGCTATGGTGTACAAGGCAAGGTAAGCGGTCACAAACTTCTGCTCGGTAATACAAAGTTGATGGCTAAACACGACATTGATATTTCAGCAGCCAAAGAAGATGCCAAAGTCATTGCCAGCCAAGGAGCGACTCCGATCTATGTTGCTGTGGATAATCAATTGACCGGACTGATGGGGATCAGTGATCCACTCAGAACTGATTCAATAGCAGCAATTAAACGCCTGAAGAAAATGCGACTTGAAGTAGTAATGCTGACAGGTGATACCGAGATCACCGCCAAAGCCATCGCCAAACAAGCCGGTATTGATACCGTAATTGCCGGAGTACTGCCGGATGGTAAAGCGGCTAAGATAGCGGAGCTCCAACAGCAAGGTAAACGCGTAGCCATGGTCGGTGATGGCATCAACGATGCGCCAGCGTTAGCTCAGGCCGAAGTCGGGATCGCCATGGGCAGCGGCAGTGATGTTGCCATTGAAAGTGCCCAGCTGACTCTGATCCGCCACTCACTTAATGGCGTGGCTGATGCGCTTGAGCTGTCTTCAGCGACTCTGAAAAACATGAAGCAAAACCTGTTCGGAGCGTTTATTTATAACAGCCTGGGTATCCCCGTGGCAGCAGGGGTTCTGTTCCCGCTAACCGGCACCCTACTCAGTCCGGTTATCGCCGGAGCAGCGATGGCCCTGTCGTCCATTACCGTGGTCAGCAATGCCAACCGCCTGCGACTATTCACCCCAAATCACCAGGAGAAATAATATGGTTGCACTCATCGGCCTTGCCGCTATCGCCTTTATCATCTGGTGGTTCTGGCTACATCCGGAAACCAAAAGCTAAAGCCTGCCACCGTTAGCTATTCAAACAGATAACTGATATAACCTTGTCAGTTATCTGTTTTTTCCCGGTGTATCATGTTCAAATCACTGCTCACCAAAGCCCTGCTTCTCCTTCCTTTTGTCGCAGGCCAAGCACTTGCTGAACCTATGGTATGGCTGGCAAAAGATACCCAGCGACAATTTGTTCTTCTCGGTTCTATCCATGCAGGAGAACAAGACTTCTACCCTCTACCGCAGGCATTTCTGGACTACTGGCCAAAAGCTGACAGTCTGGTGGTCGAAGCCAATATCCTTAAGCCGGTTGATATTCAGCTCGACCGAACTATTCCTTCGGCTAATGCCCTACTGCAAGCCCAAGATAAAGAAACTCTGGCTGATATTGCCAAACAAACCGGACTGCCCTACCTTTCCCTGCTCCACAGCCCGCCATGGCTGGCAGCCGTTAATCTGCAAATGGCGATGGTTTCTGGTGTAGGCCTTAATCCGGAAAAAGGAGTCGATATCGTCCTTCTTAAACGGGCTGAGCAGCAAAAATTACCGGTACTTGAACTGGAAGGCGTCAAACAGCAACTGGCCGTGATGGAGGAACTGCCGGATCATGGTCAAGATATTCTGCTCTCAACCATTCGCGACTGGGACAAGATGCAATCGCAGCTCTCCTGCCTCATTTCCGCGTGGAAATCCGGTGATCACCAGCAACTCAACGAACTGTTTGAAGAAAGTCAGTATGGAGAAGCCACAGACGAAAAGCTGATTTTTGAGCGTAATCGTAACTGGGCACAACAACTAACCCAAAACCCGGATTACCGCAAAGGTACCTACTTGATTGTTGTAGGCGCGCTGCACCTATTTGGGGAGCAGGGATTACCTTCATTGCTGGAAAAAGAAGGGATGACAGTGACTTTGCTGACCAAAGGACAATCAGCGGCGTGTCAGTTGGCAAAAGAATAAAGAGTTGTAGAGGCTGAGCTCTGGATGCGCTACCAAACTGCACTATTTTCTTTCAAAAACACCAAAATGAAAAAAGCCAGCTCAATGAGCTGGCTTTCAAATAGTGGTCGGTGAAGAGGG
>NZ_AMZO01000021.1 GCF_000331515.1 Photobacterium marinum | reverse complement strand
GGATCTTCCGCTTTGGCTTCAGTCGATTCAGTGGCTTCTGCAGTCGCAGTATCTGCTTCTTTTTCGGCCTTGCGTGCTTTGGCGCGAGCAATGGCAGCAGCGACAGCAGCCTTCTTCGGATCTTCCGCTTTGGCTTCAGCTGATTCAGTTACTTTTGAAGTAGCTGTATCTGTCTCTTTTTCAGCCTTGCGTGCTTTGGCGCGAGCAATTGCAGCAGCAACAGCGGCTTTCTTCGGATCTTCCGCTTTAGCTTCAGCTGACTCAGTTACTTTTGAAGTGGCAGTATCTGTCTCTTTTTCAGCCTTGCGTGCTTTGGCGCGAGCAATGGCAGCAGCAACAGCTGCCTTCTTCGGATCTTCCGCTTTGGCTTCAGCTGATTCAGTTACTTTTGAAGTAGCTGTATCTGTCTCTTTTTCAGCCTTACGAGCTTTAGCTCGAGCGATCGCTGCGGCAACTGCATCTTTTTTCTCGTCCCCGGTAGATTGAGGTACTGCGACGCTTTCTGCTGCCTGTTTGGCGGCTTTACGCTCACGAGCCTGGCGTTTACGTTCTTCACGTAGTTTCGCCATTTCGCTGTTATCCGGTAGAGCTTCACCGTTAGCGCCTGCGATGGCTTCAGCCTGTTTTGCTTTGGCACGGGCAATTGCGGCGGCTACTGCAGGTTTCTTATCGGCACCGGCACTTGCCGCGGCTTGCTTGGCCTTAACGCGGGCAATCGCTGCGGCAACGGCATCATCGCCACCGGTTGCGGCCATTTCTTTACGGCGATCTTCTGCTGCTTTCTTAAAGCGGTTGTCGCGTTCAGCTTTATCACGTTCCAGACGGGCTTTCTTCGCTTCAAAGCGCAGCTTAGCTCGTTCTGCTTTTTGCTCATCCTGTTTGCGGGTGCGGATTTCAGCTTTAGCCTGGCGGTAGTACTGAACCAACGGGATTTCACTTGGGCAGACATAGGCACAGGAACCGCATTCAATACAGTCAAACAGATTGTATTCTTCGCACTTATCGTAATCCTTATCTTTGGCATACCACTGAAGCTGCTGTGGTAGCAGAGAAACAGGGCAGGCATCAGCACAGGATGAACAGCGAATACAGGACATCTCATGGTTAGACGGAGAAATCTCCTTGCGCGTCGGTGCAAGAATACAGTTTGAAATCTTGGTGATCGGTACATCGCAATGCGGCAGGGTAAAGCCCATCATCGGGCCGCCCATGATTACGCGCGGCAGCTTTTTATCAGCTTTGTAACCGAATCGTTCAAGCAGGAAGTCAACTGGTGTGCCTAACAGCGTCCAGGTGTTACCCGGATTTTTAAATGTTTTACCCGTAACTGTTACTACACGCTGAATCAGTGGCTCGCCGTCAACAACCGCGCGTTTAATGGCGAAGGTCGTACCGACGTTGTGCATCATTATACCAATATCCGCCGGAATGCCGTTTGCCGGTACTTCCAGGCCTGTCAGTACTTTGATTAGCTGTTTTTCACCACCAGACGGGTATTTGGTTGGGATAGCACGAATGATAATGCCGTCATTTTCGGAAATGCATTGCTTGAGCGCTTCAATCGCTTCCGGTTTGTTATCTTCAATACCAATGATGCTCAGGTTTGGCTTAAGGATATGTTTCAGGACACGAATGCCTTCAACTACTTCTTCAGCATAATCCTGCATCAGGCGGTCATCGGCAGTAATGTATGGCTCACATTCTGCAGCGTTAATAATCAGGACATCAGTTTTGCCCAGACCGCTTTGTAGTTTTCGACCGGCAGGGAAACCCGCACCACCCATACCTGAAATACCGTGCAGGCGAATGTGATCGATAAGATCAGACGGTTCTGCTTGATGGTAATCGGCTACCGGTGTCTTTTCACTCCAGTGATCATGGCCATCCGGTTCGATGATGATGCACATGTCCGCCAGGCCAGACGGGTGCGCAATGGTACGAGGCTCGATGGCTTTAATTGTACCAGAAGTCGGGGCATGGACCGGAACGCTCATTGCGACATCAGCGTGAGTCAGCACTTGCCCTTTGCGGACTTTGTCTCCGGCAGAAACAAGGATATCACCGACAGCACCGATGTGCTGTTTCAGCGGTAGCACAAGCTTTTTTGGCAGCTGAGCGTCTTCAATTTTTGTTTTGTTTGAAAGGGTTTTCTGCTCTGGCGGATGAATTCCACCCGGGAAGTCCCATAGCTGACCCTGTTTAATTTGTTCGATTATTGACAGCATGGTTACTCTACCTTGTTGGCGCTGGCATCAGTTGGAATATTCACGACAGGGATTTTGTTTAGCTCCCACTTCCAGGTTTCCGGTGTCATTTCTACCGGAACCATATCGATACAGTCGGTCGGACAAGGTGAAACACAAAGATCACAGCCGGTACATTCGTCTTTGATAACGGTATGAACTGCCTTAGTACCACCGACAATGGCGTCAACAGGGCACGCCTGAATACACTTGGTACAGCCGATACACATGTCTTCATTAATAAAGGCAACCTTTTTGATGCCTTTGCTTTCATCATGGGCTGAGTCTTCGACTTCAACTCCCATAAGAGCAGCTAATTTTTCGATGGTTGCCTGACCGCCAGGAGGACATTTATTAATGTCATCACCATTCGCGATAGCTTCTGCGTAAGGGCGGCAACCAGGATATCCACACTGACCACATTGGGTTTGCGGCAGGATGGCATCAATTTGCTCAACGATGGGGTCAGCTTCGACTTTGAACCGGATAGAGGCAAAGCCTAAAAGGAGACCAAAAATCGCGGCAAGAACTGCGATGGCAGCTACTGCTATTAGGATTCCGCTCATCTTATAGTTTCACCAATCCAGTAAAGCCCATAAAGGCAAGAGACATCAGGCCGGCTGTAATCATTGCAATCGATGCGCCTTTGAATGGGCTTGGTACATCTGCCGCTGCAATACGTTCGCGCATTGAAGCAAACAGAACCAAAACCAATGAAAAACCAACAGCAGCGCCAAAGCCGTAGATCACAGACTCGATAAAGTTATGACGTTCGTTGATGTTGAGTAGGGCAACACCCAGAACTGCACAGTTTGTAGTGATCAATGGCAGGAAAATACCCAGCAGACGATAAAGCGTCGGGCTGGTTTTATGGACAACCATTTCAGTGAACTGAACAACAACAGCTATCACCAGGATGAAGCTGAGGGTTCGAAGATATTGAATGCCGAGTGGCTCAAGAATATAGGCTTCGACAAGGTAAGCACACACCGACGCCAGGGTAAGAACAAACGTGGTTGCCAAACCCATACCAATTGCTGTTTCCAGTTTTTTAGACACCCCCATAAACGGGCAAAGGCCTAAAAATTTTACCAGTACAAAGTTGTTTACCAACACTGTACCTACGAGTAGTAGTAGGTATTCAGTCATACCGTCTTAATTATATTTTGCTAGAGATCTGCATATTATCTTCCTTTGTCCGACCTATAACAACTCCCCATAAGCAGGGTTTTTCAAGATTGATGTGCTTTTGGTCAGTTACAGCAAACTGTTTTCAACAGCTTGTCTAATTTATTAACCGAAAGAGTACGTTTGATGATCAAATGTTATAAGAAAGGGGAGGGTGGCCATCCGTCAGTGACATTGATTGCGAAGCAATCATGATGTCGCAGAATAAAGAAAACCCGGCCATTTTGACCGAGGTTTTTGTAAATTTGGCTCCTCCTGCTGGACTTGAGTGGGGCGGCCATCCGTCAATGACATTGATTGCGAAGCGATCATGATGTCGCAGAATAAAAAAACCTCGGCTATATTGACCGAGGTTTTTTGTAAATTTGGCTCCCCCTGCGGGACTCGAACCTGCGACATACGGATTAACAGTCCGCCGTTCTACCAACTGAACTAAGGGGGAATAGACTGTGTACTGATAGTACTCAGTCAGTATGACTGAGTCAATGGACAGGATTTGAACCATCTCCCATTCGTGAAAATCAGAAACTTGTTTGTAAATTAAGCTTTAGAGGAAATTATGTATCAAGCTCTATTTTTAATGTGACCTGCATTCGGATTCAGCGAAGAAAACGTTAGTAAATATAGCAAAACTTAATTCCAAAAATGGAGCGAAAAAAAGCTTGATTTTCACCATCCCAGATGTGGTATGGGATTAGCGCAGTTATCCACGGAAACTGTGGATAACTATGTTGATGGATGTTTGGAAAAACATGTTCTGGTTAAACATGTGGCTAGCTGGGTGATCTTTGCGCATTTTATTTCAGGTGCATAAATACCTGTTCTTAAGCGTAATGGCACTTAGATGGTGAAAAAATATGAACTAATTAGAATAATTGCTTTAAAAGAATGTGGCTTACGAGTTAGCTGTGAATTGTAGGGAATTAACTTCGGGAAAAACTGTGGATGATTTATCTCGATTTTGCTAAGCAAGAGGAATTAAATTCGATGGGATTGACGTGCCTTAAGGCTGCCTGAATTGATGCGATTTTGTGCGTGGGCGGAGATAATACGCCGATGTGAGATATAGATCAATCCTTAGTTGTCATTTTTTGTCCATTTATAACTAAATTGAATGTCTTCGATGAAAAAGCCCGGCATGGTATGTCCGGGCTTCTGTAGTGAGCATGAGCTATTTACTACTATTGTGATTAATCGCTAAGGATTAACTTACTGATTTGCATTGTCAGTAGGTTTCACCAGTGGATTATCCACCTTGCTTGGATCTGCTGGGATATAGGTCAGGCCGGTTTTAAGTTCAGTGAGTTTTAGACCTTTTTTAGTAAGGTCTGAAACGTAGTCGATCATGGCTTGATTATCTTTGAAGCCTGAGTTTGTGGCATCTTTGCCAAGGAACAGGCTGTAACCATCTTTACCGCCTAACAGGAATGAAGTAGTTGCAATGTTATATGTTGCACTATCTATGATATCAATACATGCGTTTGCATCAACTCCACCCTTACAGACTTGGAGTTCATCGATACGGCTACCTTCAGATTCTGTACCTCTATACGTGTACTTCAGGTTAGCTGTTGTCGGGAAACCTCCATCAGAAGTCGCATCTGGTGAAGTGGCATAGTTGATAGTAGTTTCCAGTAATTCACGTACTTCGGTGCCCGTTAGTTTCACCAGTGCTACCTCGTTGCCGAACGGTAGCAGGGTTCCAAGAATGTAACCAGCAGTTAGTTCATCAGTGCCTTCTTTAGGAACAATATCAGCACGAACACCACCAGTATTGGTGATCGCCATATCAACATTATATCCCTGCTGCTCAAGTATCCATGCCATAGAGGCAGCAACATGCGCTCCGGCTTCAGAACCGGTAGTAGCTAGAGAGGCACCGCTGCGCTTTTTACCTGGGATACGAACGTGGTCAAATTTGTTATCTGAGTCACCGGCATCATCAATATGACCAATAACCTTGCTGCTGAAGGCTTCAACTTGCGGTTTATAGTTAAGATCAATGATACGGCGCAGAGACTGGTTTTCCTCAGTGATGGCAATATTGTCTTGCTTGGCCACAAAAGATTCTGTTGCAGCCTGATGCTCATCAGTTAGTGCTGTCCGATCCTTTTTCCCGTCGCCATCAACATCTGCGTATTTGAACTTGAAATTTTTACCAATTAGCAGGGTGTTGTTACCTTTACAGCTCAGCAGTTCACCCTGTTCTGATAAACTGACATCGATCTGGCCCACGGCTTCGGCATATTCACCAGCCTGAACGACACAGGTTTTGCCTTTACCATCTTTGTTCGTAAAAATTTCAGCATAGCTGACTTCTGTATGACCTTTACCCAAGCCCAGATTAGTGAAGTCGCCAAGACGGGTGTGAGAGTGGCCGCCGACAATAAGGTCAACGCCGTTAACTTCTTTGGCTATTCTGACATCGCGATCCACACCGATATGACTGACCATCACGATTTTGTTGATACCTTTGGCTTTTAGTTCATCAACAATCTTTTGTGCTGTATCTACTTCTTTGTTGAATTTCAGATTTTTCCCCGGAGAGGAAATCTGACCCAGATCTTCCAGTACCAGACCAAAGATACCAACTTTTTCACCATTGAACTCTTTGATGGTATATGACTTCAGGTTGTCTAAATTCTTCATGTCTGCATCAGCACTGGTATCCAGGTTTGCAGCCAGTAGAGGGAAGTTGACGTTTTCGATAAATGAGATCAGTGGATCGTTGCCCAGATCAAATTCATGGTTACCAATAGCCATTGCGTCAAGGCCCATTTCGCTCAGTAGGGTTGCGTTACCAGCACCTTTTAACAAACTGAAGTAGAGTGACCCCTGAAATGCGTCACCACCGTGCAGAGCAAGGAAGGGAGTGCCGCTCGCATCGGCTGCCTCACGGGCTGCATGTAGTTTGGCGGCCAGTCGAGGATAGCCACCAACGTCAGTGCGAACTTTAAAGGATGTGTCTGGGGTGCTGAGGTCGCTGTTAACGAAATCCAGGCTATGAGCGTCAAAGTTGGAGTGAGTGTCGTTGATATGAGCAACACTCATCTTAAACGTTTTGTCTCCGACCTTATCCATTGGAGTAGTTGTGGTGTCGTTATGGTTACAACCTGTCAGTGCAGCAATTACGGCAAGAGTAAGGATGCTTTTCGTTATTTTTGTTCTATTCATTGAAATTACTTCGCTATTTTATAATCAGCATTTCGCTGTTTTGGTTTGTTGTTATTCAAGGCGAACAAAAAATAACGGAGCTGAGTAATTACTCAATATTATAAACTATTGATTGTGCGAATGATCACTTGGTTGAGCTGAAATTAGTTCAATAAGAAAGAAGGGGTCAACAAACCAACATGGATAGTAAATAAGCAAGATAAAGCAGACATTGATGTCTGTTTTTGTGAGCTTTTTAGGTGTTAGGTTGCAATGTTTTGCTGTATTGAGTCAAAAAAGCGTGAAGATAAGGCGGTTAAGTCAAAATGTTTACATACTAACAATTCTTCATTGCGTGTTGCTCTGTTGACAACCAAGCTCATAATCGCAAAATGCTCTATTAGGTCTTGCGTCTTATATAACGGTATTTCTGCATGAGCAAATCCTTCAATATATCTTCTAAGTTTGCCCCTTCAGGTGATCAACCCGGTGCTATTAATCAGCTGCTTGAGGGATTGGATGCGGGGCTGGCCCACCAGACGCTGCTTGGGGTTACTGGGTCTGGTAAAACTTTTACAGTGGCAAATGTTATTGCCGAGGCTAACCGCCCGACTTTGATTCTGGCACCAAACAAAACTCTGGCTGCGCAGCTTTATGGTGAAATGAAGGAATTTTTTCCTGACAATGCCGTGGAGTATTTTGTTTCTTATTATGACTATTACCAGCCTGAAGCGTATGTCCCGACCACGGATACTTTCATTGAAAAGGATGCGTCGGTGAATGCACATATTGAGCAGATGCGTTTGTCGGCAACCAAAGCACTGATGGAGCGACGTGACGTCATTATTATTGCTTCGGTTTCTGCCATTTATGGTCTGGGTGATCCGGATTCTTACTTGAAGATGATGCTTCATGTTCGTCGTGGTGACATCCTGGATCAGCGAGATATCCTGCGCCGCCTTGCTGAATTGCAATATACCCGTAATGACGTCGCCTTTGAGCGAGGTACGTTCCGTGTTCGCGGAGAGGTGATTGACATCTTCCCGGCAGAATCGGAAAAAGATGCGGTTCGAATTGAGTTGTTTGATGATGAAGTGGATAGCATCAGTACTTTCGATCCTCTGACTGGGGCTATTCACCAGCGTGATCTTCCCCGCTGTACGATTTACCCCAAGACTCACTATGTAACGCCTCGCGAACGTATCCTTGAAGCCATCGATCTCATTAAGGATGAGCTGGTGGTTCGCAGGAAGCAGTTGATGGATAACAATAAGCTGGTCGAAGAGCAGCGTATTGCCCAGCGAACCCAGTTTGATATTGAGATGATGAACGAGCTTGGTTTCTGTTCGGGCATCGAAAACTATTCCCGCTACCTCAGTAGGCGAGCTGAGGGTGAGCCGCCACCAACCTTGTTTGATTATTTGCCGGCGGATGGCCTGCTTATCATTGATGAATCCCATGTCACGGTTTCGCAGATTGGAGCAATGTTCAGGGGGGATCGTTCAAGGAAAGAAAATCTGGTGGATTATGGTTTCCGTTTGCCATCAGCATTGGATAACCGCCCGCTTAAATTTGAAGAATTTGAATCTCTTGCACCGCAGACGATCTATGTTTCAGCAACGCCGGGGACATACGAGGTCGAACAGTCAGGGGGTGAAATTGCTGAGCAGGTGGTGCGTCCGACAGGTTTGCTGGATCCAGAAATAGAGGTTCGTCCTGTAGCAACTCAGGTTGATGATTTATTGTCAGAAATCCGTATTCGCGAAGCAAAAGGTGAGCGGGTTCTGGTGACAACTTTGACCAAACGAATGGCAGAAGACCTGACTGAATATTTGGGTGAGCACGGTGTGAAGGTGCGTTATTTACACTCGGATATTGATACGGTTGAACGTGTTGAAATTATTCGTGATTTGCGACTTGGTGAGTTCGATGTGCTGGTTGGGATCAACCTGTTGCGTGAGGGGCTTGATATGCCTGAAGTGTCGCTGGTGGCGATTCTGGATGCTGATAAAGAAGGCTTCCTTCGTTCAGAACGCTCACTGATCCAGACCATTGGTCGTGCAGCTCGAAACCTTGAAGGTAAGGCGATTTTGTATGCCGACAGGATCACCGGGTCAATGGATCGTGCGATCAATGAAACTAACCGTCGTCGTGAAAAACAGCAAGCCTATAACGAGAAACACGGAATCGTACCACAGGCGTTGAATAAAGCCGTGGCAGATATTATGGAACTGGGACAGTCCGGAAATCGTAAGGTAAATAAAGCAGCTCAGCTTCATAAAGTGGCAGAGCAGAAAGGGACTTACACGACGATGTCACCGCAGCAATTGGAATCGGAAATTCAGAAGCTGGAATCGGACATGTATGATTTTGCACAGAATCTTGAGTTCGAAAAGGCGGCAGAAATTCGCGATAAGATTCATTCGATGCGTGAACAGTTTATCGTCAATAGCTAGGATGGAAGTACGGCTTCCGTATAAGCGGAAGTAACTACCAGTACATTTTTAAATTCAATGAAGACAGTAAGAACTTGCAGCAATCATTCAGATGTTGCGGGTTTTGCTGTCTTTATTAGTTTGAGCATTAGGTTAAGCCTGAATGGCGGTGGGCTTTGGCTTGTTTTTCGCAGGCAAAAAAAAAGCCAACCGATAAGAGGTTCGGTTGGCGTCATTGTTTAAGTGAAAATATTCCACAAACAACGTCAGTTGGCTAGGTTGACTCTCAGGAAAGAGTCGAAATGTATAATGCAGGCACCGTGCCAACTTTTTAAAATAGTGAATTTGCACTTTTTTGCGGCATTCTATGACTAATTTGCCATGTGAACTTTCTCTTTTTGGAAAGTGATTTGCATTTTGCAAATCAATATGCAAATCATAATAGGAGAAATTAGACTGAATTTTCTAATAACAGTTTTTTCCCTATTGTTTACAATTAGTTTAGGGACATGAGCTTCGGAGGGGCAATGGAAAGCAGTCAAAACCAAAGACAAGTATTAATGGTTGAAGATACCGCTTCTGTGGCGGCATTGTACAAATCTTACCTAAACCCTCTTGGATTGATGGTCAACATTGTCGGAACAGGAGCAGATGCACTTGATTTCGTAAAAAAGACTACGCCTGATTTGATTCTGCTGGATCTTCGTTTGCCGGATATGATGGGGATGGATGTCCTGGAAGCTGTGCGTCGTGACCACGGTAATATTCCGGTTGTGATCATGACGGCACACGGTTCGATTGATGTTGCTGTTGAAGCTATGCGTCAGGGGGCCCAAGACTTTCTGATTAAGCCTTGTGAGGCTGATCGCCTTCGTATTACGGTGAATAATGCATTAAAGCAGGAAGAAAAGGCGGCTCAGGAAGGACAGCAATCTAAGCAGGGTGGGGCTCCACAATATCAGGGCTTTATAGGAAACAGTCTGCCTATGCAGGCTGTCTACAGGGTTATCGAATCTGCTGCGTCCAGTAAGGCTACGGTATTCATTACGGGAGAAAGCGGAACAGGTAAAGAAGTCTGTGCAGAAGCAATTCATGCTGCTAGCCCCCGCCATAATAAATCGTTTGTTGCGCTGAACTGTGCGGCGATTCCGAAAGAATTGATTGAAAGTGAGTTGTTTGGTCATGTTAAAGGGGCTTTTACCGGAGCTTCTACTGAACGACAGGGGGCCGTCGAACTAGCAAATAACGGTACTCTGTTTTTAGATGAACTTTGCGAAATGGATTTGGATCTGCAAAGTAAATTACTTCGCTTCATTCAGACAGGCACATATCAGAAGGTAGGTTCATCAAAAACCAGCAAGGTTGATGTCCGCTTTGTTTGTGCGACTAACCGTAATCCGTGGATTGAAGTTCAGGAAGGCAGGTTCCGTGAAGATTTGTACTATCGCCTTCACGTTATTCCTATTTCGTTGCCACCGTTAAGGGATCGGGGAGAAGACGTCATTGAGATAGCTCATGCGCTATTGGCATTGATGTCTGTTGAAGAAGGTAAAAACTTTAGTCGCTTTTCGCCAGAGGTGGTCGATTTGTTCCAGAGGCACAATTGGCCGGGTAACGTGCGTGAATTACAGAACGTAATCCGCAATATTGTAGTGCTTAATACTGGAGAAGAAGTTGCACTGGAGATGGTTCCACCACCAATTAATGGAATTGGCGTTGAAATTGCATCATCCGATAAGAAAATTGCGGAACCGCAAAAAAGTCCGGCTTCTGAAAACGGGTTTTCTCAGAATCAGAAAATCGATAAATCTCAGATCGAACCGCTTTGGGTTGTTGAAAAGCGTGCAATCCAGGCGGCTATTGATGCTTGCGACGGTAACATTCCGCGTGCTGCGGGCTTATTGGAAGTCAGCCCATCGACGATCTACAGAAAATTACAAACCTGGCAGGAAGCAGCAGGTAGTGACAGGGAGACTAAATAAATGGCAATGAGTATTAACGCAGAAACGATTAAGCGCTTAGCTGAAGAAGTTGGTGAGGAAACGGTAACTCTGTTGCTAAATGTTTTCAGTGATGAGTTGGAACAATACTTACGCCAGTTATCAGATCAACCTTCAGTCAGTCAGGTTCGGGAAATCAGTCATGCCATCAAAAGCAGCGCAGCGAGTTTCGGTGCTGATGAACTGGCGGAAATGGCCCAGGAGTGCGAATCTCGCATGAAGCAGGGACAGGATCAGTGGATGAATGACCACCTGCCTGAATTCAGGCAGATGGTGCAGGGGATGGCGAGTCAGTATAAGCAGTTAGCGAGCAACGACGAGCTTATCAACCGCATGCTTTAACTTTTCCCTGTCATGACGCCATTCATGATTGCTTGATGCCAGATCTTCAATGATCTGGTTATATCGGGCAGGTAAATCCTCATGGTGCTTATCGGTGAGGATGCCATCAAGGTGGCGTCCTCCCATTGATCTTTCACACCAGTGAAGCATTGTTTCTAGCGACATCATTCCAGCAGGCCCGTTTTCTTTATCAAGGTTTGTTACAAAGATAATTTTAGCTTTACTGTTTTTTAAAGCCGTTCCCATTTCTTTGAGCAGCAGCGGAGGCATCACGCTAGTCAAAAAGCTGCCCGGACCCAGCAGAATCACATCTGCATTCTCAATGGCTGACACGGCTTCTTTTGTCGCCGGCACGGCTGGCTCAACGTAAAGGCGTTGCGGGATCTCAGCCAGTTCGTCAACGCTGGTCTCACCACAAATAATGTTGCCCTCAGGTGTCATCGCTGCCAAGTCCGCTGGGTGTTCTGACATCGGGACAATTTGAGTCTCCACTTTGAGCATGTCCCGGATCAGATTGATCGCATCTAGCGGTCGGATAGAGAGGTTATCCAGTGCTTTCAGCATCAGATTGCCAAGGTTATGTCCGTTAAGTTCACCAGTACCACGAAAACGATATTCAAAAATCATCGAACCAACAGAAGGCTCAGTAATTAGCTGGTTGATACAGTTTCGCGTGTCTCCCCAGGCAATGCCGCCCTGACAGGCTCGGATCCGTCCGGTTGACCCGCCGTTATCTGTGGTGGTGACAATCCCTGTTACCAGAGAACCGTATTCGGAAAGTGCTGAGAGAATTCGGCCAAGGCCGTGTCCGCCGCCAATGGCAACGATGTTTGCGTTGCAAAGCTCAGTGTTAGAAGCCATAGCCGTTTTGAAAGCTGTTTAATTAAAAGATAGCGCTAAGTTTACCCAGATCATTTGGCTGATTACAAACCAAGGGAAAGAAAGAGTTGATATGGGTCTTCTTTATTATGAGGTTGAAAGAAAAAACCTTCCGGGGAAAGCCGAAAGGTGAACGACAGTGTTTGGCTCTAAAACATTAATGAGTTTCTTGCATGATACTCATTAGGTAGTCGTAAGTATTCTGGCAGCTCGTCGTGTTGATGAGTGCCTGCTTATCACAAGCCGGAACAGGCAAAATCTCCAGCCAGCGCTGACAGAGCCAGCTCAGATTGTTGAACTGCTTTTGTTGATTCAGTTCGTTCAGCTCCGGATGTTTGTTGAACATTTGTTTTAGTTTGTCTGCCAGCTCTTGCTGATCCATTTTGATTTCAACTTCAGGCCAGAGTGGAATACTCTCATATTCTGCAAAAAGAAACCCTTCTGTGTTCTCATGCAAAGTGTGAATGCGGAAGTTCTCATGGCCATAAACGGTGACAATCAGTGAACCATCCTGAGCTGATGTATCGAAATCTTCAATCGTAACTCGGGTACCGATGTGGAAAACATGACTTTCCTTCTCGGCTTCGTCATACATACAAATACCAAAACCGTCGGTTGATGACAGGGCATTTTTGAACACTTCCATCTGTTTTCCGGGGGCAACACGGAGTGGCATTCGTCCACCAGGCAATATATGGCGATGTTGAAATAGTAACGGTATAGACTGTTTCATAATCGGCTCCAACTGTCGTTAATTGTGTCTGGTAATACAGACATTGCAAATGTGGTGCCGACTTTACTTACTCCTCTGTATTTTGATAAATACAGTAAAGCTGATGGTTTATTGAACAGGTTTTTGCATAATGCAAACGGAAATGCATTTTGCACATCTATTTTGCAATTATTTCTGATTTGCAATGATTTTTAATGCGCTATCGCTTGGTAGCAACTCAAGGTGACTCTGTTCATCAAAGTACCATCCTTTGATGAGTCCTTTATCCATCATGTCCCTGAAGCCGCTAATAACCTTTTTGGCCTCTTCGCGGGCGCACCTGGCATCCAGTCCTTCTTCACGCTGCAAATAGAGCGCAATATCATCAATTGTTGCAGATTCGATAATATTGGACATAATACCCCCACACTTAATGGTAATTTTTTGCAATATTCTCATTAGTAGTATTGTCCTGAATTATCCCAAAAGGTAGAATGCGCCACGTTTTTTTTCAGAGAATTGTCAATAAGCCAATTTCTCTGATATTTTATAACCAGTAAGCCGTTATGTATTCGCTTAAAAAATGCTTATACATAGCAGCCATAGCTCCGAGCTTTGCTCACTAAGTTGCAGCCCAGAACATCGGGATGACAATAGGTGTGTTAAGCCAGTGACTATTGTCACCAGGGTCGGTAAAGAAATGCATCGGCCTCCCGTGTTTGGAAAGGTGTCCCGTGGCGAACCAATTTGAAGATAGTTTCCATCGCAAGTTTTATTACTTGCGACTTTCAGTTACAGATGTTTGTAACTTCAAGTGTACCTACTGCTTGCCGGATGGCTATAAGCCTGCGGAAAAGCAAAAACCTTCTTTTCTTTCACTGGAAGAAATTAAGCGCGTAACCGCGGCTTTTGCTGAGTGCGGTACAACCAAGGTGCGTATTACCGGTGGTGAGCCGAGTCTGCGCCGTGATTTTACAGACATTATCCACACCGTGGCGTCCCAGCCTGGTATTAACAAGGTCGCGATGACTACCAACGGTTATCGCATGGCTAAACATGCCCAAGAATGGCGTGATGCCGGCCTTACCAATATCAATGTCAGTGTCGATAGCCTTGATCCTAAGATGTTTTACCAAATCACCGGTGAGAATATGTTCCACCAGGTGATGTCTGGTATTGATGCTGCTTTCGATGCCGGTTTTGAGCAGGTCAAAATCAATACGGTATTGCTCAAGGACCTCAACTCGCAGGAACTGCCAAAGTTTCTTAATTGGATTAAGTCCCGACCAATCCAGTTGCGTTTCATTGAGTTGATGCAGACCGGTGAAATGGACGAGCTATTTAACCGTCATCATGTTTCCGGTGTAAGCATTCGCAATTACCTGATCGCTAATGGTTGGGTGCTAAAAGTGAGACACAAGAACGACGGCCCAGCACAGGTATTTTGTCACCCGGATTATCAGGGTGAGATTGGCTTGATCATGCCTTATGAAAAGAACTTCTGCCAAAGTTGCAATCGCCTGCGTGTTTCGGCGAAAGGTAAGTTGCATCTTTGCTTGTTCGGCGAGCATGGGGTGGATCTGCGTGACTTGCTGGAATCAGACGGGCAGCGTTCTGCACTTATTGATCGTATCCAAAACGGTTTGCAGGAAAAGGCAGTAAGCCACTTCCTTGATGCCGGTGAAACGGGTATGACACCTCACCTCGCTTCAATCGGCGGATAGAACATTACCGCATAGAGCATTTTAAGTCGCTCTATGCGGTTACTCACATTCAAATTCAAGTTTTGGGAGTTGAGGAAGCAGGCCGGCGTTTGTTTAATTCCATGCCTCACCTCAGGAAATAATACAATGAATCAATTCACACATATCAATGCTTCAGGTGAAGCGAACATGGTTGATGTTTCTGCCAAGGCGGAAACAGTTCGTGAAGCTCGTGCAGAAGCCTTTGTTCATATGGCACCGGAAACCTTGGCTCTGATCTTGTCTGGTCAGCACCACAAGGGTGATGTTTTTGCTACGGCTCGTATTGCTGGTATTCAGGCGGCGAAAAAAACCTGGGATCTTATCCCGCTATGTCATCCACTGCTGCTATCTAAGGTGGAAGTTCAGCTGGAAGCGATTGAAGCTGAAAGTAAGGTACGCATTGAATCCTGCTGTAAGCTGGCTGGTAAAACAGGCGTAGAGATGGAAGCATTGACTGCAGCATCTGTTGCTGCACTCACCATTTATGATATGTGTAAGGCTGTTCAGAAAGATATGGTGATTGGTCCTGTTCGTTTGCTTGAGAAAACGGGCGGTAAATCAGGTCATTTTAAGGTGGAAGCATGATTAACGTACTTTTCTTTGCACAGGTAAAAGAGCTGGTGGGTGTTGACCGCCTTGAAGTCAGTGCTGAATTTGATACTGCAGAAGCGCTTCGTGCTCATCTGAGTGAACGTGGCGATAAATGGCAACTGGCTATGGAGCAGGGCAAATTGCTGGTGGCAATTAACCAGACTATTTCTTCGCTGGATAGCAGTATCAAAGATGGCGACGAAGTTGCCTTCTTCCCACCGGTAACTGGAGGCTGATGATGATTTCAGTTCAGTTTGAAGATTTTTCTGTTGCTGATGAATACGCAAAGCTGGCTGAAGGCACTGATGCCGGTGCAGTTGTGACTTTCATTGGCAAAGTACGTGACTTCAATCAGGGTGACTCCGTGACAGGTTTGTCACTGGAACATTATCCGGGGATGACTGAAAAATCTCTGGCAGAGATTGTTGAACAAGCTCGTGAGCGCTGGCCGTTGCTGAAAACCCGTGTTATTCACCGTGTTGGTGATTTAGAACTTGGCGATCAGATTGTATTCGTCGGTGTTACCAGTGCACACCGCGGTGCTGCATTTGAGGCTTGTGAGTTCATTATGGATTACCTGAAAACCCAAGCCCCTTTCTGGAAAAAAGAGCAGACGCCTGAGGAATCACGCTGGGTTGATGCGCGAGAAACAGATACGACTGCAGCTGATCGTTGGAAGTAAATTGACACTGACATCATTCGGGTTGGTGCTGATACCTCTCGATGAACGATCAATCGGGTAGAGATGTGAAGTCTCTACCCGTTTTTATTCTTGGTTTACTATTTTCTTTCAGGCTTATAATCCCCACCTCTTGACTTCGAACCCTCGATTTTAGCTTTGAATGCATATCTTGGCATTCGGACTTCTCTTGTCTATTCGAATATTTATTTGTTGCGAAACTCTCAAAACAAGTTGTTAACATCTTTAGCCCTTATTTATTGGGTGTGTTTTTTCTGCCCAACTGGTTCATTAAAAAAGCAGTGAATAATCTTTCTCTAATATTCGGGTGTTTTTTCATTAGTCTCTGTGTTAGGTTTAAGTTGTAAGCATAAATAGCCGCTGCAAGTGAATGGTTATTGAGTTTGGCGTTATTCGGTGAGAGGAGTGGGATTATGATCAGAAGCGATCGGTTACTCTACGAAATTGCACCAGACGGCTTTGGTGGTAGAAATTGTGAGCCCTGGGAACAGTGGCGTGCGAAGGCACAGGAAATGTTGCCGCATTTTCCCGAGGAAGTATTGAAAGAGTGGGTTTATCGCCACTGGAAAGGAGTATTGAGTAATTGGGGGTGGCTGGATTTTCAGGCAATGACTTTTACTAAGCAGAGCTGGGGCACAGAAGATATCATCAGCAAGATTAAAACTCCGCATGATGATGTTGTTAATTTGTTTGCACGGCGCATGAATAACACGATCTTCCAGCGTAGCTGGTTGGTGCAGAACATGCAGACAAACGGTACCTGGCCAGTAGCACCTATCGTTCTGCACTATGAGCGCGATCTTCACGCGACTAATGGCAGGGTATTACAAGCACCGTTTAACTTGCTGGAAGGACATCATCGCCTTGGTTATTTCAAGAATCTTGCTGAGCAGGGCGGTTACCTGAAAGAGCAACATGATATCTGGCTGGTGAAAATTCCACTGCATTAATTCATTTTGGTGCCAGAGAAAGAGTATTGAGCTACAGAATCAAAGTCATAAAGAAAGGCAGCCAGTTGGCTGCCTTTCTTATTGCTGATTAAGCAAATAGTGTTGAAGTACTTCAGATATAAAAATAGCCCCTGCCGGAGGGGCTATGAGAAGCATTAAAGGTACGAAAAACTACTTGGTACCTTTATGTTCACCTTTGGCTTTGTGTGCCGGAGGCACGTAACCGTGGCGAACACGGGAAGGACTTGGTGGGGGAAAACAACCTGCTGGTCTCATTTTCAACTCTCAAGATGCAACGGAACGGGAACGGAATATCGTTCAGCCCCCCAAATGGTTTGAACCTTTTTTTACTTCAATCAGGCGACTGTTCGATACTGCAAATAGTAGCGTTATTGCTTTGTTATAGATACTTGAAATCTGGCATCAAATGTTTATGTGAAAAGTTAATCTATAAGCGTTTTTTTTATTCGCTTTCGTTATTAAATTGTGAGCGACAGGCGGTTCTTTAGCTTATGTGCCATATTTAAAACCTGACCTGAAAATTCGGGTAGATGTTTCAATTCAGGATATTTATTCATCAGTTGCTTTAATGACAGATTGTTCAATGATTTGTCTCTGTTGTAAGCATGATGAAGCTGAAATGACCTAGGTTAACAGCGGAGGGTTCCATGAAACACAAGCGTGTATCAAATAAAAGAATCAAGCAGATGATGGGTGAAATCAATCATGATGGCTTATTTGATGAAGTGATCAATCCTCATGGTGATGATCAATTAGTTGAGAAAAAACAACAACCTATGGGTAATAGTTCGCCAGAATTTAAGATTGATGATGAAAATAAGTAATTATCATTAATGACAGGATTTCTTCGAAGCGCCCAGTTGTGGGCGCTTTTTTTGTGCCAAATCTTCCATTATGAATCATGTTGTCTATTCTTTGGCGGTGTGTTGCATATTGGTAAACTTTTGTTCTAATAAAATGCTCAAAATCACGATTTTTTGTTTATTTTATTCGTTTTCATGGCTTTTTTGGCGGAAGTTGCTTCATGTGGTAGCTTTTATGACAGATTGAGCTGTCATAAATCGGACATATGGTTGTTTGTTTTGGTATTAAGGGTAATATTAAGCATATTGTCATTTTTTGTAATCGATTTGTGGTAAATTGCTTCAATGCCTGATAATGTTTTGACCAATTCTTCGGTTTGCTTTGTGTTGTTTAGGATTAATGATGCAGAGATTGCTGACACTTTATGCGCCGGCTGAAGAACGTCATGGACGTATCGAATTATGTATTGGAGTTAATGCATGTATAAAAACAAAATTACTCAGGCGCTGTTGATGAGCGCTGGTATGGCCGTTGCAGCAACCTCATTTTCATCTCTTGCTGCTGATGTACCGGCTGGCGTGAAGCTTGCTGCAAAGCAGGAACTTGTTCGCGGTAACGGTACCGAAGTTGCCTCTCTGGATCCTCACAAAACTGAAGGTGTACCAGAATCTAACGTCATTCGTGATCTTCTTGAAGGCTTAGTCAACCAAGACGAAAAAGGCAACACTATCCCTGGTGTTGCTGAAAGCTGGGAAACAACAGATAACCGCACCTTCACTTTCCATCTTCGTAAAGACGCTAAATGGTCGAACGGTGATCCCGTGACCGCTGCGGACTTTGTGTACAGTTTTAAGCGTGCTGTTGATCCGGCTACCGCTTCTCCGTATTCATGGTATCTGGAAATGACTACCATGAAGAATGCAGCAGTAATCGTTGCAGGTAAGGCTGACAAAGAGACTCTTGGTGTAACTGCTGTTGATGATCATACGCTGAAGATTGAGCTAGAGTCTGCAGTTCCATACTTTGTGAAGATGATGGGTCATACAACAGTTAAGCCGGTTAACCGCAAAATTGTTGAAAAGTATGGTAACGACTGGACTAAGCCAGAGCACTTCGTTGGTAACGGAGCTTATGTTCTTGATAAATGGGTTGTGAATGAGCGTATTGTTCTGAAACGTAACCCAATGTACTGGGACAATGACAAGACAGTTATCAACCAGGTAACTTACTTGCCGATTGAAAACCAGGTTGCAGAAATGAATCGCTTCCTGGCCGGTGAGATTGATATCACTAACGAGCTACCGAATGAACACTTCCGCCGTTTGCAGAAGGAACATCCGGAATACGTGAGTATTGTCGGTAACCTTTGTTCTTATTATTACGGCTTCAACAATGTGAAAGCGCCGTTTAATGATGTTCGTGTTCGTAAAGCTCTGTCATATGCGATTGACCGAGACATTATTACGAAAGCTCTGTTGGGCCAGGGCCAGAAGTCGGGTTATTTTCTGACTCCTGAAATCACAGCTAACTTTAATCCTGTGATGCCAGATTACGGCAAGATGACTCAGAAAGAGCGTAATGCCAAAGCAAAAGAGTTGTTAGACGAAGCCGGTTTCAACAGAGGCAATCCGCTGGAGTTTACACTGCTGTATAACACCTCTGAAAACCACAAGAAGATTGCAGTAGCCATTGCTTCTATGTGGAAGAAGAATCTTGGTGTTACAGCGAACCTGGAAAACCAGGAGTGGAAAACGTACCTGGATAACCGCCGCCAGGGTAACTTCGACGTAACCCGAGCTGGTTGGTGTGGTGACTACAATGAGGCGTCCAGCTTCCTGTCTCTGATGCAGAGTAATAACAGCTCCAACGATCCAAAGTACACCAGCAAGGCATACGACGACATTATGGCGAAAGCGCTTAGCTCAACTTCTGACAGTGAGCGTGAGAAGCTGTATAGCAAGGCTGAGCAACAGCTTGCCAAGGATATGCCAATTGCCCCTATCTACCAGTATGTTAAGGCTCGCTTAGTTAACCCTAAGGTTGGTGGTTTCCCTGCCAATAACGCCGAAGACAAACTGTATTCAAAAGATATGTATATTAAGGCTGACTAAGAAGCAGCTGAAAAATAAATTAAGCGCTGCTCCCGGGATGGGGGCAGTGCTGGTTGTTTGTATCTTTTTGATACTGACAACACCCTAACTGTCACAGACTGAAATATAAACGGTGTAGTTTATGATTAAATTCATCGCAAAACGGATTTTTGAAGCAATACCAACTTTGTTGGTATTAATAACAATTTCCTTTTTCCTGATGCGTTTCGCACCAGGTAATCCTTTCTCCAGCGAGCGCCCGCTGCCGCCGGAAGTTATGGCAAATATCGAAGCCAAGTATGGTCTTGATAAGCCTGTTTTTGAGCAGTACACAACTTACCTTGGCAATATTGTCCAGGGTGATTTTGGCCCGTCATTCAAATATAAAGATTTCACTGTAAATGAACTGGTTTCAAAAGCTTTGCCTGTATCGGCGAAGATCGGTTTCTTTGCATTTATCTTTGCTTTGGTTATGGGGGTGACAGTCGGAACTCTGGCGGCCTTGAAGCAAAATAGTTGGCTGGACTATACCATTATGTCGACGGCCATGGCCGGGGTGGTGATGCCCTCATTTATACTTGCTCCGGTTCTGATTTATATCTTCTCAATCAATCTTGGCTGGTTGCCTGCCGGTGGTTGGAACGATGGCTCGGTTAAATATATGCTGTTGCCGATGTTTGGTATGTCGCTGCTTTACGTGGCCACCTTTGCCCGTATCACCCGTGGTAGCATGATTGAAACCTTGAACAGTAACTTTATCCGTACTGCTCGCGCGAAGGGCCTGAGTTACCCTTACATCATCATCAAACATGCGCTTAAGCCTGCTTTGCTACCTGTTGTTTCATACATGGGCCCGGCTTTCGTCGGTATCATCACCGGTTCGGTTGTTATTGAAACCATCTTTGGTCTGCCGGGGATCGGTAAATTATTTGTTAACGCCGCCTTTAACCGTGATTACTCACTGGTTCTTGGTATCACCATTCTTATCGGTACGCTGACCATTATTTTCAACGCAGTCGTTGATATTGTGCTTGCGTACATTGATCCGAAGATTCGTTACTAGGAGGCCTGACAAATGATGCTTACAAAAAAAGATAGTGTGAAGGCCGTAGAGAAATTTTCAGAACAACTGGAAATTGAAGGCCGCAGCCTGTGGCAAGATGCGCGCATTCGTTTTATGCGAAATAAAGCCGCGATGTTCAGCCTGGCTATTCTGTTCCTGATCACACTGGCGGTTATCTTCGGCCCGATGTTCAGCTCTTATGCGTTTGATGATACCGATTGGTATGCTTTGCACGCAGCACCGAGTTTTGGTCCTGAAGGCCACTTATTTGGTACCGACAGTCTTGGTCGTGACCTGTATACCCGTACCCTTGTTGGTGGTCGTATTTCCCTGATGGTGGGTATTCTTGGTGCGCTGGTTGCCGTAGTAATCGGTACATTATATGGTGCGACTTCTGGTTTTATCGGTGGCCGAACCGACCGCATTATGATGCGTCTTCTGGAGATCCTTTACTCCATTCCTTTCATGTTCTTCGTTATTGTTCTGGTAACTTTCTTTGGCCGTAACATCATGTTGATCTTCGTAGCGATCGGTGCGATTTCATGGTTGGATATGGCGCGTATCGTTCGTGGTCAGACATTGTCACTGCGCAGTAAGGAATTCATTGAAGCAGCCCATGTTTCCGGCGTAAGCCGCTGGCGTATCATTACCCGCCATATCGTACCGAACGTGCTTGGTATTGTTGCTGTGTACTCAACCCTACTTGTACCGGCGATGATCCTGACAGAATCATTCCTGAGTTTCCTTGGCCTTGGTGTTCAGGAGCCTATGACTAGCTGGGGCGCATTGCTTCAGGAAGGCTCTCAGACTATGGAGGTTGCAATCTGGCAGCTATTGTTCCCTGCTGCATTTATGGTCGTAACCCTGTTCTGCTTTAACTATGTGGGTGACGGTTTGCGTGATGCACTGGATCCAAAAGACAGATAAGGACAAGTAGTTCTTTAGCTCACAGTGGTTAGCAATACGCTGAGGGCTAAAGGCGAAACGTTATAAGGAAGTATTATGAGCTTATTAGATGTCAAAGATCTACGCGTAGAATTTAAAACACAAGACGGTATCGTCACCGCGGTTAACGATCTGAATTTTTCCCTGAAACGCGGGGAAACCTTAGGTATTGTTGGTGAATCTGGTTCTGGTAAAAGCCAGACTGTATTCTCCATTATGGGGCTGCTGGCCAAAAACGGCATGATTAGTGGCAGCGCTAAGTTTGAAGGTCGTGAAATCCTTAATCTGCCGGAAAAGGAACTGAATAAGATTCGTGCTGAGCAGATCGCGATGATTTTCCAGGATCCGATGACTTCTCTCAATCCATACATGAAGGTGAGTGATCAGCTAATGGAAGTGCTGATGCTGCACAAGGGTATGGGTAAGACAGAAGCATTTGAAGAGAGCGTCCGTATGCTTGAGGCGGTGAAAATCCCTGAAGCACGCAAGCGTATTTCAATGTATCCCCACGAATTTTCCGGCGGTATGCGTCAGCGCGTGATGATTGCGATGGCACTGCTTTGTCGTCCGAAACTTCTGATTGCCGATGAGCCAACAACTGCCCTTGATGTGACTGTACAGGCTCAGATCATGGAGTTGCTTAACGAGCTAAAGAGCGACTTTAATACCTCGATCATTATGATCACTCACGATCTCGGTGTTGTTGCCGGTAGCTGTGACAAAGTACTGGTGATGTATGCCGGTCGTACGATGGAGTACGGTAAAATCGATGAGATTTTCTATAAGCCGTCCCACCCATATACAGAAGGCCTGTTGAAAGCTATTCCACGTCTGGATACCGAAGGCGAAGAACTGCCAACTATCCCAGGTAACCCGCCTAACTTGCTGCATCTGCCTGTTGGTTGTCCTTATCAGGAGCGCTGCCATAGGGTGTCGAGTCGATGTAAGCAGGAAGCACCTGTGCTGCAGGGGTTTGCTGACGGTCGTTTACGTGCGTGTTTTTCTGATATGGGGGCGTTGTAATGGAAGCACAGAAAAAATTATTGCTGGACGTTAAGGATTTGAAAGTCCACTTCGATATCGCTCAGAAGTCAGCATGGCCGTGGACAAAACCCCTGAAACTGAAAGCGGTTGATGGTGTTGATATTCGTCTTTATGAGGGGGAAACCCTGGGCGTGGTGGGTGAGTCCGGTTGTGGTAAGTCGACCTTTGCCCGTGCTGTAATTGGCCTGGTTGAAGCAACAGATGGTGATGTGGTTTGGCTTGGTCAGGATTTGACGAAGCTCAGCCATGCCGGTATGCGCGAGAAACGTAAAGAAATCCAGATGATTTTCCAGGATCCGCTGGCATCGCTGAACCCGCGTATGACGGTAGGTGAAATTATCGCCGAGCCTTTGAAGTCCTTTTATCCGGAAATGTCTGCAGATGAAGTGAAGCAGCAGGTTAAAGGAATGATGGCGAAAGTGGGCTTGTTGCCAAACGTGATTAACCGTTACCCACACGAGTTTTCCGGTGGTCAGTGTCAGCGTATTGGTATCGCCCGAGCTTTGATCCTGAAGCCGAAACTGGTGATTTGTGATGAACCTGTTTCAGCACTTGATGTGTCTATCCAGGCTCAGGTAGTTAACCTGCTTAAATCGCTACAGAAAGAAATGGGCCTGAGCCTTATCTTCATTGCACACGATTTGTCGGTTGTTAAGCACATATCAGATCGCGTTTTGGTTATGTACCTGGGTAATGCGGTTGAATTGGGTGAAGGTGATGCGCTGTTTGCTGAGCCTAAGCACCCATATACCAAGGCATTGATGTCAGCAGTGCCGATTCCGGATCCGGCTCTTGAGCGCAAGAAAGAAATAGAGTTGTTGGAAGGCGAGTTACCATCTCCGATGAATCCGCCATCTGGCTGTGTATTCAGAACTCGTTGCTCTCAGGCATCTGCGGGTTGTGCAGAGAAAAAGCCACAGCTTCTGGGTAATGACGTTCACTCTGTTGCCTGTCTGAATGTACATTAATTCAAGCCTGTGACAGGCTTAAAGCGCGGTGTAAAAGCCGCGCTTTTTTTTGCTTGGTTATTCCGTTTGGGAATGGGATTGGTGTGGGTTATTCGACAGGGTACCAGTAACCAAGGTTGATAAGCTGAGTCAGCAGAGCCATAAAGGCCGGGTGATCCAGCTGCTTACCTAGCAGCTCACGGGTTATCTGTTCCTCATCGCACAGATAACCTGCCGCGTGGCCGCATTCAGGTGGTAGTTCAAAACGCTCTCCGTTGATATAAAGAATATGGGGCTGTTCCGGATAATAGAAAGCACGTAGGCCACCAAGGCGCTTGATGATTTCCCCCTCTTCAAGGAACTGGTAAGTTTCACTGATCTGCCATGGCGGTTCCGCGGAAATGATATCCAGTTCGTGGCGACTATTGCTGAGGTATTCCCCCATCCACTGTTTCAGTCTTTCTGGTTCATCAAGCAGACTGCGCATCATTCCTTCAAGAGCCCGGTATTCTGTATCAAGGATTGCACCACTGTTTTCTCGAGCTGGTAAATCCGGGTTGTGGTAGTGGGAATCGCCTATCTCGTTGGCAATAACAAAGTCAGCAAAACTGCTCAGAAGCTCTTGTTTTTTCGGTGAACGGAAGCCAACAGAGAAACTCATTGAGGTTTCGATTGCGTAACCATCATGTGGGAAGCCTGGTGGGATATATAGGATATCGCCGGGCTCAAGCGTTTCATTAATGATTGACTCAAAGTCTTCTATTTGGCGTAGAGCAGGATGCCGACACTTTTCTTCGTAATCATCTGATTTAGGTCCGACGCGCCAGTGGCGCTTACCTGACCCCTGAATGATGAATACATCATACTGGTCGATATGAGGACCAACGCCGCCACCGGGAGTGGAGTAACTGATCATCAGATCGTCAAGCAGCCAGTTTGGCAACTGGCGGAAAGGTGTAACAAGGCGAGCTGCGCCTTCATGCCAGTGGTTTGCAGCTTGGACAACGAAAGACCAGTTATTTTCTGGTACCTTATCGAAGGTTAACGGCCCGTGGTGTACATCCCACTCGTCACCGCGCTTGGCGATATAACGGGAATCGACTTCTTCTTCCATTGCCAGACCAGCCAATTCGTCGGGGCTGATAGGATCGACAAAATCATTAAATCCTCCTCTAATAATGGTCGGTTTTTTCTGCCAGTACTCGGCAAGGAATTCTTCAAATGAAAAAGTCAGCTGATACATATAGTCATTATTGTTGTTGAGCATTGCCGCGATTATAGCGCATTACTTACTAACCGTATTGGTACTTGCTGGTGGCTGTTATTTTGAAACAAGGGGGAAGGGCTGCGTTTGAGGCAATAAAAAGGCCGACATGATGCCGGCCTTGGATAATTCATGACGTTTATGCTTTACAGCTTGTCAGTCAGCTTCACTGCATCACCGATGTAGTTAGCTGGCGTCATCTCTTTCAGACGGGTCTTCTCGTGCTCAGGAAGCTCTAGGCCGTCGATGAAGTTACGCATGCCCTCACCGTCAACACGCTTACCGCGAGTCAGTTCTTTCAGTTTCTCGTATGGTTTTTCGATACCGTAGCGACGCATTACTGTTTGTACAGGCTCAGCCAGTACTTCCCAGTTTTTGTCTAGCTCAGCCTCAAGTGCAGCCTGGTTAACTTCCAGCTTGCTGATACCTTTCAGAGTTGAAGTGTAAGCAATGATAGCGTAGCCACAACCCACACCCAGGTTACGAAGCACTGTTGAGTCAGTCAGGTCACGCTGCCAGCGTGAAACAGGTAGCTTCTGTGCAAGGTGAGCAAAGATAGCGTTAGCCAGACCCAGGTTACCTTCAGAGTTTTCGAAGTCGATTGGGTTCACTTTGTGCGGCATAGTTGAAGAGCCGATTTCACCGGCAATTGTCTTCTGCTTAAAGTGGCCCAGTGCGATGTAGCCCCATACGTCACGGTCGAAGTCCAGCAGGATAGTGTTGAAGCGTGCAATAGCATCAAACAGTTCAGCGATGTAATCGTGTGGTTCGATCTGGGTTGTGTACGGGTTCCAAGTCACACCAAGAGATTCAGTGATGAACTCTTCGCTGAATTGGTGCCAGTCAATATCTGGGTAAGCAGAAAGGTGTGCGTTGTAGTTGCCAACAGCACCGTTGATTTTCGCTAGAATTTCAACGTTTTTGATTTGCTTGAATTGACGCTCCATACGGTATGCAACGTTTGCCATTTCTTTACCCATTGTTGATGGGGAAGCTGGCTGACCGTGGGTACGAGAAAGCAGAGGTACTTCGCGGTATTCGTTTGCCAGAGCTTTAATTGCATCGATGACGTTGCGGATTTCAGGCAGGATTACTGTCTCACGTGCTTCGTGCAGCATGAGTGCATGGGAAGTATTGTTGATATCTTCAGATGTACATGCAAAGTGAATGAATTCGTTCACTGCGTGTAGTTCTGGTACTTCTGCAACTTTTTCTTTCAGGAAGTATTCAACAGCTTTTACGTCGTGGTTAGTTGTGCGCTCGATTGCTTTGATTCGAAGCGCATCTTCTTCACTAAACTCAGCAGCAATACGGTCAAGGAACGCGTTTGCTTCGTCGCTGAATGCAGGAACTTCCACGATAGCATCAGTAGCAGCCAGTTTTTGTAGCCAGCGGATTTCAACGATGGTGCGGTACTTAAGCAGGCCGAATTCGCTGAAGATGCTGCGAAGTACACTTGTTTTACTTCCGTAGCGACCGTCTACCGGGGAAACAGCAGTCAATGCTGACAGTTCCATGTTGCTCTCTCCTGATTAATTAGAGGGTTAATACAATGTGTTACAAAATCGCCGGGCTGTATCTGTAAAAGGTTTACGACACAGGCAGGGCGACAAAAATGAACATGCCGGATAAGGGCAGGATCAATTAAAAAGGTTAGCAGCGGGCCAGCAGGATTTTGGCTTGCTCGACCATCTGCTTGCGACCAAAGATCAGGTGACGACGTTTACCGCCAACCTGACGCCACAGTACTGCTGAGCGAATAGCAGCCAGCAGCAGGGCTCGCACTTTATGCTGAACGCTTTGCTGCTGCAGGTGCGCCGGTGTGCCTGTAACCTGGATACGAGGTCCCAGCGGGCTGATGATATCAAGGTAAATGCTGGCCAGGTTGCTGATCATTTGGTCTTCAAGCAGCTCGAAGTGATCAACCTGACGTTTCGCCGTATCAATTCGGTCACCCAGTTGTGCCATGCTGTCACGACGGCTGGACAACTTACGTTCCAGTGCCATAACGCTGACCAGGTAACGCGTAATTTCATTGCCAGACGGTGTATTGTCGATTTCGTCTGACAGCGTTTCCAGGCCAATGCGCAAATTCGATTCGCTACCGAAAATTTCCAGGGTATTTGCCGGGTCAGTAACAAGAATACTGTTAAGGCAAGCGTCCAGCGCATCGTTGTCACAGTGGCCGTCGCGGGCCACTTTCTGGACAAGTTTTACTGCCTGGCAAATACCTGCAAATGCGATAGTACGGTCATATAAAGTGTGTGCCACGTGCGACAACTCCTTTAGATTCGCTTCTCAATAATACCGCCACCCATACATACGTCGCCGTTGTAGAACACAGCAGACTGGCCCGGTGTTACAGCAATTTGAGGCTCATCAAAGATAACTTTGATGTTTTCATCATCGATAGGGATGATGGTACATGGGATATCTTGCTGTCGGTAACGGGTTTTCACTGTGCACTTCAGCGTTTCACGGATAGGCTGGCGATCAACCCAGTGAAGCTGGGAAGCAATAAGGCCTTCTGATTTCAGGCGCGGATGATCTTTACCCTGACCAACAATCAGTACGTTGCGCTCAACATCTTTGTCGACAACGTACCATGGGTCTTCACTGCCGTTACCGCCTTTCTGTCCACCGATATGCAGGCCTTTACGTTGGCCCAGAGTGTGGTACATCAGTCCCTGGTGCTCGCCGATCTCTTTACCTTCGGCGGTTTCAATCTTGCCTGGCTGTGCCGGCAGGTATTTACTCAGGAACTCAGTAAATTTACGCTCACCGATAAAGCAGATACCGGTTGAGTCTTTTTTCTTTGCTGTTACAAGACCTTGTTCTTCAGCAATGCGGCGAACTTCTGGTTTCTCCAGTTCACCTACCGGGAACAGGCTGCGCGCGATCTGCTCGTGACTCAGTGTGTACAGGAAGTAACTCTGGTCTTTGTTATTGTCGACACCGCGAAGCATTTGTGGCTTCTCGCCTTCCTGAGTCGGGAAGCTGCGGCGAGTGTAGTGACCCATCGCAATGTAGTCGGCTTCCAGAACTTCATCGGCAAACTCCAGGAATGCCTTGAACTTGATTTCTTTGTTGCAAAGAATGTCAGGGTTCGGAGTACGGCCTGCTTTGTATTCTGCAAGGAAGTACTCGAAGACATTGTCCCAGTATTCAGCTGCAAAGTTGATGGTGTGCAGGTGAATACCTAGTTTGTCACATACAGCTTGTGCGTCTGCGAGATCCTCTGCTGCTGAGCAGTACTCTTCATTATCGTCTTCTTCCCAGTTCTTCATGAACAGGCCTTCCACTTGGTAGCCCTGTTGAAGCAGCAAGTAAGCGGATACAGAGGAATCAACGCCGCCGGACATGCCGACAATGACTTTTTTCTGGCTGTTATCTGACATATTTCTCTTCAATCATTAATGGTGTTAAGAGCGTAATTCTAACAGAAAGCTTTTTACTGAAACAGAGCGAGAGCAGAATCACACTTTAATAATTTTATTGGCTTTTTTGATCTCTGTTCACCATCGTTTTTTCTGGGCTCTAAGCCAGCATGAGCCAAGAATAATAATGTCTTTGTTCTTAACTAGTTACTTTGCTTTAAATGTCACGCAAACGTTTGCGTGGTGGTATGATAGTAGATGCCAGTAAGAATGTGTAGCTTTTTTAAATCAAAATGGGAGAGCTGCCGACAACAGTTGTCGGCAGGTGATTGTTTGATCAGAAGTTATTCGCCGTTAGTCGGGAGCTTAACTTCACGCCATTCGCCCGGCGCAAGCCCGTCAACTGTCCAGTCAGCCATTTGGTAACGGATCAGACGCAGGGTAGGGAAACCGATATGCGCAGTCATGCGGCGAACCTGACGGTTTCGGCCTTCTTTTAGAGTGATTGCCAGCCAGGTTGTCGGAATATTTTTTCTTTCACGGATCGGCGGAACGCGATCCCATACCGTTGGCTCCTCCATGCGCTCAACGCCAGCAGGTAAAGTCGGCCCGTCTTTTAGGGTGACGCCTTTTCGGAGTTGATCGAGCTGCTCTTCTGTTGGTGAGCCTTCGACCTGAACCCAATACACTTTTGCCTGCTTGGATTTCGGCTGGGTCAGTCGTGCCTGGAGGACGCCGTCGTTAGTCAGAACCAGTAGACCTTCGCTGTCTTTATCCAGCCTTCCTGCCGGGTAAATGTCTTTTACCGGGACGAAATCAGACAGTGTTTTATCTCCCGGTTCGCCGGTGAACTGGGTCAAAACGTTATATGGTTTGTTAAATAAAATGATCTTCTGTGGTCCACGAGGACGTTTAGGTTTATTAATTCTTCTTGATGTTCTACGCTCATTAGTTGAACGTCTTTGTTGACGAGGTGAGGTGTTTGGCTTCATAAATAGCGTGTTATACAAGGAATACTAAGTTGACGGGCATATTATACGCGAAAAACATCCTGAGTGGCGTATCGATAAAATTTCAAGTATGATTTGCGCGCATCTTACAAAAAGATAACAAATGGACGCTAGGAGATTTAAATGGATAGTAAAGTAATTGTACCAGCAAATGGTCATAAGATTACTCTGGACGCACAAGGTAAACTGGTCGTTCCTAACAACCCGGTTATCCCATATATTGAAGGTGATGGTATCGGGGTTGATGTAAGCCCTGCAATGATTAAAGTTGTCGATGCGGCTGTAGATAAAGCCTACGGCGGCGACCGTAAGATTGAATGGATGGAAATCTATACGGGTGAAAAATCTACACAAGTTTATGGCGAAGATGCCTGGTTGCCTCAAGAAACCCTGGATTTCATCCGAGAGTACAAAGTTGCAATTAAAGGACCGCTGACTACCCCGGTCGGTGGTGGTATCCGCTCTCTTAATGTGGCTCTTCGCCAAGAGCTGGATCTGTATATTTGTGCTCGTCCTGTTCGTTATTTTGAAGGTGTACCAAGCCCGCTTAAGCAACCTGAACTGACTGACATGGTTATCTACCGTGAGAACTCGGAAGATATTTATGCCGGTGTCGAATATCAGGCCGGTACAGAAGAAGCAGATAAAGTTATTCAGTTTCTGCAGGAAGAAATGGGTGCTACCAAAATCCGTTTTCCACAGCAGTGTGGTATCGGTATTAAGCCTGTTTCAGAAGAAGGTACAAAACGTCTGGTTCGTGCCGCTCTTCAATACACGATCGATAATGACCGCGATTCACTGACTTTGGTTCACAAAGGCAATATCATGAAGTTCACCGAAGGTGCCTTTAAGGACTGGGGCTATGAAGTTGCTGCTGAGTTCGGTGCAGAGCTGCTGGATGGTGGCCCGTGGATGGTGATGAAAAATCCGAATACCGGCAAAGAAATTATTATTAAAGACTGCATTGCCGATGCATTCCTGCAGCAAATCCTGCTGCGTCCTGCCGAGTATGACGTGATCGCAACTATGAATCTTAACGGTGACTATATTTCTGATGCTCTTGCTGCGCAGGTTGGTGGTATCGGTATCGCTCCGGGTGCCAACATCGGTGATGGTGTGGCTCTGTTTGAAGCGACACACGGTACTGCTCCTAAGTATGCTGGTCAGGATAAAGTTAACCCTGGCTCTCTGATCCTTTCGGCTGAAATGATGCTGCGTCATATGGGTTGGACAGAAGCTGCTGATTTGATCATCAGCTCGATGGAAGCGGCTATCAGTAATAAGACTGTAACTTATGACTTCGAGCGTTTGATGGATGGTGCGACGCTCCGTAAGTGTTCTGAATTTGCTGACGATATGATTGAGCAGATGAAGTAAGTCATACCGACTTTGAATCATCACGAAATGCCCGGCCTTGGCCGGGCATTTTTGTTTGATACCAAACAGAACAATAATCGATCCAATCAGAGTGTTGTTACTCGTTTGAGAACAGCCCAAATTAATGGAGATATAGTGGCTCGACATCAAAGTTATCGTATTAAATGATTGAAATTGAGACGGTACCCCTCATTTTTACTATGAGTGGCTGAACGTTGATGTTCGCAGTGAGATTTTAGCTTATGATAAAAGGTGATTGGGTAAATAGCCTGGGATTGTTTATAAAAATGTTAATAAATGAAGGCGAAAATATTCATTAATTATTCACTATTGGAACTTGTTTTTCGCCCGGAACCGGTGTCGAGTAGAGAGAGTGATAGCCTCTTAAGGCTGCGAAGTATTTGTATCAGGTAAAGAAAAGGCGAGCCTTTTGCTCACCTTTTGGAAATGACGTACAAAGTTGAAGTGGTTTACTTCATAGCATCAGCTTCAACCGGGACTATCTCTTTGGCATGGTAACCTTTTGGCCCAGTTTCAACCGTATAGTTGACTTGTTGGCCCGCTTTGAGAGTTCGGTAGCCATCCATCTGGATAGTTGAATAGTGTGCAAAAATATCGCCTTCACCGTCTTCTGGGCAGATAAAACCGAAGCCTTTTGCGTTGTTAAACCATTTAACTGTACCTGTTGCCATGCTTTACATCCCTCTTTGCATTCAAGTTCCATTTTGCATTAGTAGCCACTTCTTTTAACACGATTTGCATACTAATGCTATTTTGATGCAGTTAATATCAAATACAGGTTACACTTTAGTAAAATGAGCTAGACAGTCAAGTGCATATTATAACATTTTCATAAAATGCGTGGTTGTACGTGAGATGATGTAGCAAGCACTTGAACAAATGACTAAGATGAGACTATGAGCAAGTTATATGAATGGATTATTCCTGAGTCTGATGTACTAGACGAGGAAGAGACTCAGGTTAAGCCGCCATCGATGTATAAAGTAATTTTAAACAATGATGATTACACTCCGATGGATTTTGTGATAGAAGTGTTACAGAAGTTCTTCTCCATGGATCTGGAGAAAGCAACACAGTTGATGCTTACTGTGCATTATGAAGGGAAAGCAGTATGTGGAACCTTTACCGCTGAAGTCGCCGAGACGAAGGTGGCACAAGTGATGATGTATGCAAAGGAGCATGAACATCCGCTACTGTGTACGATGGAAAAAGCCTGACTTTTTCCGGCACACCATAATTAAGTGGTATTTAGGGGAGGTGCCTTATGCTAAACAAAGAACTTGAAGCTAGCTTGAACGGTGCTTTTGCACGAGCGAGAGAAAAGCGCCATGAGTTTATGACTGTCGAGCATTTGCTCTTGGCATTGTTGGAAAATGCCGCAGCGCAAGAGGCACTGTTAGCTTGTCGTGCGGATCTGGATAAGCTGCGTAAAGAGCTTGATTCATTTATTGAACAGACCACACCTTTGATTCCGGCAGATGATGAAAGTCGTGAAACTCAGCCAACACTGAGCTTCCAGCGTGTTCTTCAACGTGCGGTTTTCCATGTTCAGTCTTCTGGTCGGAGCGAAGTGACCGGCGCAAACGTGCTGGTGGCGATCTTTAGTGAACAGGAATCTCATGCAGCTTATCTGCTTAAGAAGAGTGACATTAGTCGTCTTGATGTCGTTAATTACATTTCTCACGGTACAGTTAAAGACAGTGATAACGACGATCTGAATGGTCCGGATGTGGGCGGTGATGAGCCGCGTGCAGAGCAGGGTTCTGAAGATAAACTGGAAAATTTTGCGACTAACCTGAACCAGTTGGCACGTGCCGGTGGTATCGATCCGTTGATTGGTCGTGATTTTGAACTTGAACGAACGGTACAGGTACTGTGCCGACGCAGGAAGAACAACCCGTTGCTGGTAGGTGAAGCCGGGGTGGGTAAGACTGCGATTGCTGAAGGTCTGGCTTGGCGCATTGTTGAAGGCCAGGTGCCGGATATCATCAAAGATTGTGTGATTTACTCGCTGGATATCGGTTCATTGCTTGCCGGTACTAAGTATCGCGGTGATTTCGAGAAGCGTTTCAAAGGCATCTTGAAGCAGCTTGAAAAAGAAGAGCATGCCATCCTGTTTATTGATGAAATCCATACTATCATTGGTGCCGGTGCAGCTTCTGGTGGCCAGGTGGATGCGGCTAACTTGATCAAACCGCTGTTGAGTAGCGGTAAGATCCGCTGCATGGGTTCAACGACTTATCAGGAATACAGCAATATCTTTGAGAAGGAACGTGCGCTGTCACGCCGCTTCCAGAAGATTGATATTGTAGAGCCGTCACTGGATGACACCACTAAGATCCTGATGGGTCTGAAGCCGAAGTACGAAGCTCATCACGAAGTTCGCTTTACCAATAAGGCAATTCGTGCGGCTGTTGAATTGTCGGCCAAATACATCAATGAGCGTCACCTGCCGGATAAGGCAATTGACGTTATTGATGAGGCGGGTGCTCGCTGCCGTCTGGCTCCGGCCAGCAAGCGTAAGAAAACCGTTAATGTCAGCGACATTGAGGCAATGATTGCCAAAATGGCGCGTATTCCAGAGAAGTCAGTATCATCGAGTGATCGAGATGTTCTGCAGACTCTGGATGAGAAGCTGAAAATGCTGGTGTTCGGTCAGGATGAGGCTATCGATGCTCTATCTGAAGCTATTAAGCTAAGCCGTGCAGGTCTGGGGGAAGAGAATAAGCCTGTTGGTTCATTCTTGTTCGCCGGTCCGACCGGTGTCGGTAAGACAGAAGTAACCGTTCAGCTTGCTCGCACACTGGGCATTGAACTACTGCGCTTTGATATGTCTGAATACATGGAGCGCCATACTGTGAGCCGTCTGATCGGTGCGCCTCCGGGTTATGTTGGTTTCGATCAGGGGGGGCTATTGACTGATGCGGTTATTAAGAGTCCGCACTCTGTTGTACTGTTGGACGAAATCGAGAAAGCTCACCCGGATGTCTTCAACCTGCTACTACAGGTTATGGATAACGGTACGCTGACTGATAACAACGGTCGCAAAGCGGATTTCCGTAACGTTATTTTGGTGATGACAACCAACGCTGGTGTGACAGAGACAGTACGTAAGTCGATCGGTTTGATCCAGCAGGATCACAGCCATGATGCGATGTCTGAAATCAAGCGAGTGTTTACGCCGGAATTCCGTAACCGTCTCGATGGTATCATTTGGTTCAACCATCTTGAAAAAGAGGTTATTTCTCAGGTGGTGGATAAGTTCATTGTTGAACTGCAGGCTCAGTTGGATGCCCGCGGTGTTTCAATGGAAGTGTCTGCGGCTGCCCGTGAGTGGTTGGCAAATAAAGGCTACGATAAATCTATGGGTGCTCGTCCGATGGCACGGGTAATTCAGGATAACCTTAAGAAGCCAATGGCTAATGAGTTGTTATTCGGCGAGTTGGTCAACGGAGGCTCTGTGCGAGTTGACTTGGTCGATGACAAGCTGGATTTCCAATTCAGTAGCGAGATGGAACCTGTTCATTAATCGCTACTAAGTAATAAAAATAACCGCCTTTATGGCGGTTATTTTTTACGCTGATTCACGTGATTATCATCCAGCTTGATAGGCTGAATGGATTTTCAGATAAAATAAAACCCGGCCTTCATGCCGGGTTTTATTTTGTCTCTTTAATCTTGGTACAAGATTAACGCGCGCGGAAGACGATGCGGCCTTTAGACAGGTCGTATGGAGTCAGCTCCACAGTCACCTTGTCACCAGTAAGAATACGGATGTAGTTCTTGCGCATTTTACCAGAGATGTGAGCGGTAACTACGTGACCGTTTTCCAGCTCAACGCGGAACATAGTGTTAGGTAGTGTATCAAGTACAGTACCTTGCATTTCAATTACGTCTTCTTTTGCCATTGAATCCTCTTAGGCTACCAGCCATTCTTCTGATCGGGCTGGATAATGCCTCGAAACTGTTTAAGTGTAAAGTTTAGGCCGCAATTTTACCCTTGCTCTAATCCTTTGTCAGCTACTGTGACCTATTAAAACGTATTTTCTCCATTTTTTTGCCGAATTGGGTACTACGTAAACACAAATCAATGTAATGAATGTTTATTGCCAGTGACCATCAAGTAGTTTCTGGTAAGGCTTGAAGCGAACTTTATAGTTCATTGCCTTGCAGTCATCGATTTGGTAGCCGGGGTAGAGCCATTTTCTGTCGGTTAGCTGGCAGTATCGGATTTGATACAACACACAAAATGTACCGAGAGATAAATGAGAGTCGGGGTCGAAAAAACTGTATACCGCACTGAGCGCGTCATGAAACACATCTGTGACAGCAACGGCCACTAGAGTATCGTTTTCATAGACGTGCAGGAACAGAGTATCCATCCACTCTGCGGTACAGAAATCATAGAATTGCTCACGGTTGGCCGGGTACATACTCCCTTTAGCATGTCGGGCCCGGATATATTTTTCATAGAGCTCAAACCAATTATTATCGAGCTCGCTTTTAAATTCCCAGCGCAGCTGTTTCATCTGATTTAGCTGTCGTTTCTGGCTTTTGGATGGTGTGAAGTGTTCACAGTCAATCCGGAGTGGAGTGCAAGCATGGCATTGTTGACACATCGGACGATAAACGGCGGTACCGCTGCGACGGTATCCCGAGGCAATCAGTACGCCATAACCCGGTGCTGTCAGCCAGTGATGATCCATCACCACGCCTAACTGCTCTTGTTCATCTGGTAAATAATTACATGGCGACACAGGGGTAAGGCCAATCCGAAGTGAAAGTTTGTTATAGCTTGTCATGATTATGCCTGATATAGCTCCCGCGGTTGGAAACAGCCTTCTTTAAGTATGGCATCTCTTTGCAATTGTAAAAATTGCATAAAAGGTCCGCGTTCAATTTCGACAGCGCCGAGTGAAGCAAGGTGGTCGTTCATGATTTGACAGTCGATCAGAGTGCCGCCATGAGCTGTGAAATGCTGACAGAATATCCACAGGGCTATTTTCGAGGCGTTATCTGCCAGCGAGAACATAGACTCACCGCAAAAAATGGTGCCGACCTGAATGCCGTATAAGCCCCCGATTAGTTCGTCGTTGCGCCAGACTTCCACTGAGTGACAGTGCCCGAGGTTATGCATCAGCTGGTAGGCCTGCTTCATTTCATCGGTGATCCAGGTCTCTTCCGCCCCGCGGCTGTCGGCACACAGTCGGATTACCTCGTGACAGGCTTTATTCAGGGTGACCTGATACCCTGATTTTCGGAAGTACTTACGCAGGCTTTTGCTGGGCTTAAACTGATCCGGAAGAAAGATGGCACGGGGGGCCGGGCTCCACCAGAGAATGGGTTCGCCATCGGAGTACCATGGAAAGATACCGTGACGGTAGGCTGAGATCAGTCGCTCCGGGCGTAAATCACCACCGAACGCCAACAAGCCATTGGGTTCATCCAGGGCCGTTTCGGTCACCGGGAATTGAATATGCACCGGGTCAAGCTCCGGTAAGTAAATTGCCATAAGTTCTGTGTATCTGGTTTTGAAAATAGTGTTGCCGGCCTGAAAAGCTGTCGGAATATTTACCGCATGCTATCTCTGTTTATTAGGTCGGTCAGAGCATAAAATAAGGATAAATTACCAGTCTTGGGGAAATTATAAAATGAGAAGGCTATTAATGTTACTGCTATTACTACCAATAGCAGTGACTGCTGCACCGTATAACCGAAATGAAGCCCGTACCGTCAATCAGGTAGTCTTCGGGGAAGTTGACTCTGTTCGCTATATAACCCATCAGGAAGTCGTGAACTCACAGCGTAATGGCTGGGAAACCTTGTTAGGTGGTGTTATCGGCGGCTTGGTAGGTAATCAGTTCGGTGGCGGCAGCGGACGTGAAGTCGCGACAGCTGTTGGTGCGGTCGCCGGAGCCAGTATTGCTCACCATCGTCAACCGACTCAGAAAATTGTGAATTACCGTTTGGTTGAAATTTTGATTAAAGCAGAAGACGGACAGTTGATTGATGTAATACAGGATGTTGATCAGCAAATGCTTTTCCAACGTGGTGACAGTGTCCGGATTCTGTATTTCGACGACGGTGTCAGGGTTGATAAAACATTCTGATACTGAAAGAAAAAACTAAAAAGCGAGAGCCATTTGGCTCTCGCTTTTTTTTGTATCAACGGATCTTAGATTCGGTTACACAGTTCAGTATAGCGGCCATTCAGCGCCAGCAATTCAGTGTGTTTACCGCGCTCAATGATTTCCCCTTCGTCCATCAGGCAAATCTGATCCATCTCTTCAAGACCGACCAGGCGGTGGGTGATGAACAGAACGGTTTTCTCTTTTGCATGCTCGATTAACAAAGAAATGATCTGCTGCTCAGTTCGGCGATCAAGACCTTCGGTTGGTTCATCCATCAGCAGGATAGGGGCATCATGCAACAGAGCACGGGCAATCCCGATACGACGACGCTCACCACCGGACAGCTGACGACCACCTTCTCCAAGCCATGTATCCAGACCTTTACCTTTAAGTAGGGTCTCAAGGCCGACTTTCGTTAATACCTTGCTGAACTCTCTATCTGAGCCCTCAGGTTTTGCCATCAGCAGGTTTTCACGCAGGGTGCCGTTAAAGATGTCCACTCGTTGGCTGACGACTGTGATAGCCTGACGTAGCGAAGCTTCCTGCCACTTCGGTAGCTCAACACCATCAATACTAATTTTACCTTGCTGTGGATCCCAGTTACGAGTCAGTAGTTGAAGCAGGGTGGATTTACCACAACCGGTACGGCCGAGCAGAGCCAGTTTCTCGCCCTGTTTCAGGCTGATAGAAATGTTCTTCAGCACAGGTTGGTCACTGTCGTAGTAGGTATAACTGATATCGTCGATAGCAATATCACCGTTAACCTGAGCCTCGTGGCCTTCTGGATCAAACGGCGTATCAGGTGTTGCTTCAATGATTTCATTGAGGCGGCGTGCTGAAGTCAGCGTTTGTCCCAGATACTGGAACGCACCGGCAACTGGCATCATCAGTTCAAAGCTTGCCATGGTTGCGAAGGCCACCATAGCAACGAGCGGATCCGGTGTTCCTCCGCCTATACCATCAGCGGCAATCCAGGTGATCAAGACTAAAGTCCAGCCTGTTGCCGCCATCAGGATAGCATTGGCAAGACCGGTCAGGCTGGCCATCTTTCGTTGCGCTGCCAGAAGGGTATCCTGTTCAGACAGGGCTTGTTCGCGATAGCGTTCTTCGGCATTAAACAGAAGTAACTCAGCTTGCCCCTGAAGCCAGTCAAGCAGCTTCACCCGGTAATTGGCTTTGGCATAGGTCAGCGCTTCGCCATTAGTTTTACCTAGGCGGTAGAAAATAACCGGTAGCGAAAACATCAGCAGCAGTAGGATGAAGCCCAGCATCAGTCCGACAGTCAGGTCAAACCAGGCAAGAAAAGCCGTTATCGTAAGTAGCCCGATAACCCCCACAATTAGTGGGCTGACAAGACGCAGGTAGACATGATCCATAGCATCGACATCCGCAACCAGGCGGTTTAGCAGATCTGCATCACGAAGGTTTGCCTGGCGGCCCGGGATCAATGGTGTCAGCTTACGGAAGAAGAACAGGCGCAGGTCTGCCAGTAGCTTGAAAGTCGCATTGTGGCTGACGACACGTTCGCCCCAGCGACCGGCAGTTCGGGCCATCGAAAAACCACGGACACCGGCTCCCGGCAGCATGTAGTTGAACGTCTCACGGGCGATCGTCAAACCGGCAACAGCCGATGCGGCAATAAACCAGCCGGACAAAGTCAGTAGGCTCATGGCAGACAGCAGGGTTGCCAGGCCAAGCAGCATACCCAGTGTCAGGCCGAACCAGTGTTTACGATATAGTTTCAGGTAAGGGATTAAATCACGCATCGAGATCCCTCTTGTCAGTATTAGCCAGCATGTCAGCCAGTAACCCTTGATGTTTAATGTGGTCGAAGTGACCGTTTTGTACCAGCTTGCCGTTTTCCATCACCAGAACCCGATCCATTACTGAAAGCTGGTCAAGTCGATGGCTGACCATCAGGGTCGTTTGTCCTTTAGTAGCCATGGCAAGACTGTCCAGAACCAGATGTTCACTGTTGGCATCCAGGCTGGCTGTCGGTTCGTCCAGCAGCCAGAAGCCACCGTTTTGCAACATGGCACGGGCAACAGCAATTCGTTGGGCCTGACCGACCGACAGACCTCCGGAGCGATCACTGACCTGATGCTGGTAGCCTTGTTCAAGGCGACCGATAAACTCATCGGCATAGGCCTGGCGTGCTACCTGGCTTACGTGATCATCAGTCGCTAATGGATTACCGAGTGTAATGTTGTCTCGTACTGAGCCATGAACCAGAAGCGGGTTTTGACCGACCCAGCTGATAGTTTGGCGCCATTCGCTATGGTCCAGTTCTTTCAGTTCGATGCCGTTAATTTTTAGGCTGCCGCGGTATGGCAGAAAACCGAGCAGGGCATTCAGCAAACTGGTTTTACCGGCACCACTTGGACCGACAAGCGCAATTTGTTCCTGGGAGTTAATATCAAAACTTAACGGACCAGCCAGCACCTGACCTTGAGGGCTTAGTACTTCAAGGTTTTCTGCGTTGATTTGAATCGTTTCCGGCGATGGCAGTTCTTCTGAACCTGCCGACATCTCATCTGCTTCGGTATTCAGGAATTCAACAATGGATTCCGCTGCACCGATTGCTTGTGCTTTGGCATGGTAAAAGGTGCCCAGATCGCGCAGAGGCTGGTAGAACTCAGGTGCCAGAATCAGGATAAACAGTCCGGTAAAGAGTGAAACTGACGTACCGTAGTGACCGAAATCCAGCTCACCGATATAAGTGAAACCGAAGTAAACGGCGACGATCGCCACCGAAATGGCAGAGAAAAACTCCAAAACAGCAGATGAAAGAAATGCCAGACGAAGTACTTCCATGGTGCGCTTGCGCAATACATGCGATGCGGCATGCAAGTTCTCAGCTTCAACTTCAGCACGGTTGAACAGTCGAAGTGTAGACAGACCTTGCAGGCGGTCGTAAAAATGCCCGGACAGGCGTTGTAGTGCTTTGAAGTTGCGTCGGTTGGCATCAGCAGCCCCCATCCCGACCAGAGCCATGAAAATAGGGACCAGTGGCGCAGTGATTAGGAAGACCAAACCTGCTGCCCAGTTCAGCGGGAACACGGCAAACAGGATAACCAGTGGAACCAGTACCGCAATCGACATTTGTGGAATGTAGCGAGCGAAGAAATCCTGCATTTCTTCAACTTGTTCCAGCACCAGGCTTGCCCATGTACCGGCAGGTTTGCCTTTCATGTAGGCAGGGCCCAGGGCGTGTAATCTGTTCAGAATAAGTTGGCGGATGTGGAGACGAACTTGTTCGCCACAGCGGTAGCCGCAGATTTCACGTCCCCAGCTACAGACGGCCCGAAGACCAACAATTACAATCAGGCCGAAAAAGCTGCCGACCAGCTGATATTTGTCAGTATGTTCGATGATAAGTTGGTGAAGGATATGTGCTAAAAAGGCTGCCTGACCAATAAGCAGCAACCCTGAAAGGAAACCAAGTCCGACACTTAGAATCAGCCAGCGTTTGGCCAGTTTGCTCTGTGATTTCAACCACTTGGTTAAATTGCGTTGTAATTTTTTATCCATAAGAATTCTTGAGCTGCGACGGGCAGCTATCAGAAAAAGAGAAGGCTCATTTGCGGCCGCTTCAGGTAAAAGCGGCCAGATTTATTATTGTTGTTCTTCTAAGGCATCCAGGAAGCGCTCAGCATCGAGTGCTGCCATACAACCAGTACCTGCCGAAGTAATTGCCTGGCGGTAGGTATGATCCATAACGTCACCAGCAGCGAAAATACCGTCAACGCTGGTTTGTGTCGCATTACCTTCAGTGCCAGACTGAACCTTGATATAGCCATTGGCCATTTCTAGCTGACCTTCAAAGATTTGTGTATTTGGCTGGTGGCCGATTGCAATGAAGGCTCCCATTACATCCAGATCTTCGGTAGTCTCAGACTGAGTATCTTTGATACGAACGGCGGTAACGCCCATGTCATCACCCAGCACTTCGTCCAGTACTCGGTTGGTATGCAGGACGATATTTCCATTCTCAACCTTGTCCATCAGACGCTTGGTCAGAATTTTCTCTGAACGGAATGTGTCACGACGGTGGATAAGGTGAACTTCAGAAGCAATATTGGAAAGGTAAAGTGCTTCCTCAACGGCAGTGTTACCACCACCTACAACGGCAACTTTCTGATTGCGGTAGAAGAATCCGTCACAGGTTGCACAGGCAGAAACACCACGGCCTTTGAAGTTTTCTTCCGACTCTAATCCTAGGTATTTTGCCGAAGCGCCGGTAGCAATGATTAACGCATCACACGTGTACTCACCATTATCGCCTTTTAGGCGGAATGGACGCTGGCTGAAGTCTGTTTCGCTGATATGGTCGAAGATGATTTCAGTCTCGAACTTTTCAGCGTGCGCCTTCATTCGTTCCATTAGCGCCGGGCCAGTCAGGCCTTCCGCATCACCAGGCCAGTTTTCCACATCAGTGGTTGTTGTTAACTGACCGCCTTGCTGCATTCCTGTTACCATCACCGGATTTAGGTTAGCGCGGGCTGCATAGACAGCGGCTGTGTAGCCAGCCGGACCAGAACCAAGGATGAGCAGTTTACAATGTCTTACGTTACTCATTACTTCTCCAGGCTGAAATGAGATTATTATCATGTAGAAAGCTGATTGTAGGTAAATTAATGGCGTAATGAAAGAGTCCCAAGTCTGTCTCGCCCTGATGATGACATGCTTGGTAAGGATTCGTTGTAAAGCAAGGTTGCTGAAAACAGAAACGGGAAGCCTGAAAAAGCTTCCCGAAAGTTAGAAGTCGCTATTTATCAACAGGATAAGTCAGTGCATGCTTATCGCTACTGCCGGGTCGGTAAAATGCAGGTCGAAGGCTTCAGCGACTTCCTTATAGGTGACTTTTCCTCGCATGATATTTAGCCCGGCAAGGAAGCCCGGATCATCAAGCAGCGCTTGCTTGTAGCCAAGCTGAGCCAGTTTAACCACATAGGGAAGGGTTGCGTTATTCAGAGCAAAGGCTGATGTTCGGGCTACAGCTCCCGGCATGTTGGCCACGCAATAGTGAACGACATCATCAACAATATATATCGGCTCAGTATGAGTCGTTGGCTTCGATGTTTCGAAGCATCCTCCCTGATCAATAGCGACATCGACTAAGGCTGAACCTGCTTTCATTATCTTTACGTGCTCTGCGGTAATGAGCTTTGGCGCAGCCGCTCCGGGGATAAGCACAGCTCCGATAATGGCATCCGCTCCGGGTACCAGCTTATCGATAGCCTCGTCGGTGGAATAGATAACTTTGGCCTTGCCCTGAAATTCCCGGTCAAGGGCCCTGAGTGTATCCAGGCTGCGATCCAGAATAGTGACATCTGCCCGCATTCCCACAGCCATCCTTGCCGCATTGGATCCGACAACACCTCCACCCAGAATAATGACCTTCGCCGGTTCTACCCCCGGAACACCGCTGAGAAGCAGTCCTCGTCCCCCCTGAGAATTCTCTAAAGCCTGGGCGGCAGCCTGGATAGACATTCTGCCGGCGACTTCCGACATCGGGGCTAATAACGGCAATCTTCCGTAATGATCCGTGACTGTTTCATAAGCGATACAGATAGCTTTGCTGTCGATTAAGTCTTTTGTTTGTGGAAAATCTGGTGCAAGATGGAGATAAGTGAATAAAATTTGTCCTTCGCGGAGCATAGCTCTTTCTTCTGCCTGAGGCTCTTTTACTTTGACAATCATCTCTGATCTGGTAAAAACTTCTTTGGCAGTTGGAATAATAGAAGCACCGGCAGCCTGGTAGTCTTCATCAAAAAGACCAATACCTGCACCGGCATTGGTTTCGATGAGTACCTGATGGCCTAAGGAAACGAGTTCACGAACACTGCTGGTGACGAGTCCAACTCGATATTCGTGATTTTTAATTTCTTTGGGAACGCCAATGATCATCCTGCTTCTCCCTTGGCATCGTAGTTCTAATTGCTATTGACAAGGTTGTAAATGCGAAGATAAAGGCAGTATAGTTTGACTATCAGAGTATTTGATTCTAAAAATTAAAAAGTTGTAGTATATTTTTTTGCAAGGAAGTAAGAAGGTGGAATAAAAAATGGTAGATACCAAGAAGAAACCATCCAAGGAATTGGATAGAATTGACCGTAACATCCTGAATGAACTGCAAAAAGACGGTCGTATTTCAAATGTCGAGTTATCTAAACGTGTAGGTTTGTCTCCAACTCCATGTCTTGAACGTGTTCGCCGATTGGAACGTCAGGGTTATATCAGCGGCTACACTGCGCTGCTAAATCCTCAGTTCCTTGATGCCTCTCTTTTGGTATTCGTCGAAATTACGCTTAATCGTGGTGCCCCGGACGTATTTGAACAGTTTAACAAATCTGTTCAGGAGCTTGAGGATATCCAGGAATGTCACCTTGTTTCCGGTGATTTCGATTACCTTCTCAAGACCCGTGTATCGGATATGTCAGCCTACCGTAAGCTGTTGGGTGAAACCCTGCTGCGCTTACCGGGCGTGAACGATACTCGTACCTATGTTGTAATGGAAGAAGTTAAGCAGACCAATAACCTGGTTATTAAGACTCGCTAATTTCTGCAACATCACCGTCTTAACGGTCAATAATCAAGCGGCTTCGGCCGCTTGATTTGTTTCTGCATCTTATCAATTTTACTGTTGAGTCGATGTGATTAAAAGTTGAGCGCTTGTCAGGCTAATTGACACAGGGATGAACTTATCTGAAGCGATCGCGTTTACAATAGGATAAGCGCTATGTTGAGGGATGGTTTTTATCGTCCTTTACATCTCTTTATTAGTCAAAAAGTGACGCTAAGTAGTATAAGATAGTGCGATAGATTTGAAGCCGCCTGAATGATTGCGGGAGAACCGCCGAACTATCCTGACATGCACAAGAAGCGGATAGTGCAGGGGATAGCTATCGGTTCAGGCGAAAAATAAGAAGATAGTTACACCGGAGTGTTTTTTGAGGAAAATTAAAGGCAAACAGCAGCCCAAACCGCGCCTTTCAGGAGGGCAGCGCCTGCTAGAAAGCTTTTTGATCCTGGGGATTTTAGCCGCCATTTTTATCATGATTGCCCTCGTCAGTTTTGACCCGGCTGATCCTTCGTGGTCGCAAACGGCCTGGGAAGGGCCGGTGCAGAACAAGGCAGGCGCTTTGGGTGCACTAGTTGCTGACACCTTCTTGTTTACTTTGGGCTCTCTGGCTTACCCGCTACCAGCTGCAATAGTTTTGGGGGCCTGGATTCTCTTCCGTCGCCGTGAAGAACGTGAATCTATTGATTACATGATTTACGGTACCCGTTTACTGGGGCTTCTCCTGCTTTTTCTTACCGGCTGTGGTCTGGCAGACTTGAATTTTGATGACATCTGGTATTTCTCATCAGGTGGTGTGATCGGTGATGTGGTTTCTAATATGGCCTTGCCGATATTTAATATCCTCGGAACGACTCTGGTTCTGATGTTCTTCTGGGCTGTAGGTTTTACGTTGTTTACCGGCATTTCGTGGCTAACGGTTGTCGATACTTTAGGCGAGACGACGTTGAAGGCTTTTGCATGGTTGTTCAATAAGTTCCGCTCTGACAAATCAGAAACCTTGACGCCGTTTGAGGCTGAAATTCCGGGTGAGAAGCAGACATCTTATGCCAGTCAGCTTTCTCCTGAGCCCGAGCTTGCCCATGATGCTGATGATGTCCTGCTGGCTCCAAGTAAAGACAAAGTCGATGACGTATTAGTTGCTGATCATAAAGAACCTTTGCTGAATGAACCTGACTGGAGTCATGAATCATCAGAACCTAAGATTGTGATGCCGGAGCGAGCGAGGTCTGTTACAGCTCAGCATCCGGAACCTGTTGTTGAACAGCATGATAGTGCAACACTGATTGCTGAAGCTTCGACAGACGTTCCTGAACCGCAGGCCCCTGTGACCTCAACCACGCAAGCAAAAGGTATGACAATCTCCGAGCTTGAGCGGGAACTCGAGCGGGATGAAAATTTCACTGTTTATATGGAAGAAACTGAGGTTTCTGACTTCTCTGAACAGCAGACTGTTGAGCCACCACTGACTGTGGAAGATGTTCAGCGAGAGCCGGAACCGCAGCCTGAACCAGTGATTCATACACCAGAATTGCAGTCACCAGTGGCAGAGCCTCAACCTATAAACAGCCAGTCAGAGCCTGTTGTTGATTCCGCTTTCGCCTCAACTGAAGTTCTGACTCCGATACAGGAATCTGTGGTTGAATCCCCTGAAGAATATTCACATTCAGTTCAGACTGAGTCCGTAGAATCGGAACCTGTATCAGAGACGATAAGCGAACCGATACCTGAACAGGTCACTGAACAGGTCACTGAACAGGTATCAACAACGAACGTTACTGATACGGTTGCTGTTGAAGAAGAACAGGTTCCGGCTATCAGTCATGATATTGAAATTGGTGTTCAGGACGGCATGTCTGAGCTCGAGCGCGCCTCTCATGAACAAGATGAAGAGGAAATGAGCGATGAGGAAGCCTTCCTGAAGAAAATCAGGGATGCACAAAAAGCGGAGGCTCATGCTGCTGGCCTTGATAATCCGTTCCTGATGAAGAAAGAGGCGGATTTGCCTGCTCCGACATCACCGATGCCAACGTTGGATCTGCTGGCACCGGCCAAACAGAATGTACAGCCGGCCAGTGAGGAAGAGCTAAAGCAGACGGCGATGCTCGTTGAAAATAAACTGGCTGATTATAAGATCAAAGCTAAAGTGGTTGGTGTATATCCGGGACCGGTTATTACCCGCTATGAGTTGGATCTGGCACCGGGAGTTAAGGTTAGCCGCATTTCCGGGTTGGCAAAAGATCTGGCGCGTGCATTGTCAGCTTCTGCTGTTCGTGTGGTTGAAGTCATTCCGGGAAAGCCTTATATCGGTTTGGAACTACCGAATGTAAACCGTGAAACCGTGTATATGTCAGAAGTGGTTGGTAGTGAGCGCTTCCAGAACATGAAAGCTGCACTGCCGATTGTTTTGGGCTATGACATTGCCGGTGAAGCGGTTGTTGCTGATCTGAGTAAGATGCCTCACTTGCTGGTGGCCGGTACGACAGGTTCAGGTAAGTCGGTTGGTGTGAACGTCATGATTGTGAGCTTGCTTTATAAGTGTAAGCCTGAAGACTGCCGCTTCATCATGATTGACCCGAAAATGCTGGAACTTTCAATTTATGAGGGGATCCCGCATCTGTTGACTGAAGTTGTTACTGACATGAAAGATGCCAGCAATGCGCTACGTTGGTGTGTTGGTGAAATGGAGCGTCGTTATAAGCTGATGGCTGCCGTCGGTGTTCGTAACCTGGCCGGCTTCAACGCCAAGCTGGAAGAGGCCGCCGCTGCTGGTCACCCAATCCATGATCCTTTGTGGAAGCCTGGTGACAGTATGGATGAATATCCGCCACGACTGGAAAAAATGCCGAGTATCGTGGTGATCGTTGATGAATTTGCCGACCTGATGATGGTGGTCGGTAAGAAGGTGGAAGAACTGATTGCTCGATTGGCTCAGAAAGCACGTGCTGCCGGTATCCACCTTGTGTTGGCGACTCAGCGCCCATCGGTTGATGTTATTACTGGCTTGATCAAGGCAAATATTCCAAGCCGTATGGCCTTTACCGTATCTACCAAGACTGACTCAAGAACCATTCTTGATCAGGGCGGAGCTGAATCTTTGCTTGGTATGGGTGATATGCTTTATCTGCCAGCAGGTCAGAACCATCCGGTGCGCGTTCACGGGGCGTTTGCTTCCGATGACGATGTTCACAACGTAGTAAACGACTGGAAAGCCCGCGGTAAGCCACAGTATATCGATGGTATTCTCAATGCCGATCAGGGTGCTGAAGGTCTGCTGCCAGGTGAGACTCCGGTAGGTGGTGATGACGATCTGGATCAGTTGTTTGATCAGGTTGCAGCATTTGTTGCTGAAAGCCGCCGTGGCTCAGTTTCTGGTGTCCAGCGCAAGTTTAAGATCGGTTATAACCGTGCTGCGCGAATTGTTGAGCAATTGGAAGCTCACGGCATTGTCAGTGCACCGGGACATAATGGTAACCGTGAGGTATTGGCTCCGCCACCGCCACCACGAGACTAAATGGAATCACTACAAGGTAAAGAGAATGATTAAAAAAGTAGTCATGGGGTTGCTGATCGCAGCGCCTGTCTTATTGTCATCTGCCGCATGGGCCAACCCTCAGCAGGAGTTGAGTGCTCGTTTGAGCAAGGTGAATGCCTTCAGTGCCGATTTCAAACAAAAGGTTGTTAGCCCGGAAGGTGATCTGTTAGTTGAAGGCGAGGGGGATGTCGCTATTCAGCGTCCGAATCTTTTCCGCTGGAATACCGTGGTGCCTGATGAAAACCTGTTGATCTCTGACGGCAGAACGTTGTGGTATTACAGCCCTTTTGTTGAGCAGGTGACGGCGATGTGGCTGAAAGATGCAACTGAGCAGACGCCGTTTGTGCTGTTAACTCGAAACAGTGCTGCCGACTGGGAAAAATACAATGTCGCTCAGACTGCCGATACGTTTACTCTGACGCCAAAAGACAAAACGGTTCAGGGCGGTAAATTTGTCGTAACAGTGGCCCAGAACGGTGAAGTGCGAGGCTTTACTGTAGTTGAGCAAGATGGTCAGCGTAGTAACTTCAGTTTCAGTAAATTCACTGCGCGTACGCCAACTGGTGATCTGTTTAAGTTCACACCGCCAAAAGGTGTCGAGCTGGATGACCAGCGTAATTAATATGTTTTAGAGCTGAGTCTCTGAACGTGAAACTTCTTTAAAACTGGTGGTACTTGATACCACCTTTTTCTGTATTTGAGGGTTGTTATTTTGAATAACTTAAGCCTGGATTTTTCTTCTGATTTCCGCCCGCTGGCCGCAAGAATGCGACCTCGTACCGTTGATGAATATATTGGTCAGCACCACATTCTAGGTGAGGGTAAGCCACTTCGTCGAGCTCTTGAAGCTGGTCATTTGCACTCTATGATTCTGTGGGGACCACCGGGAACAGGAAAAACAACCTTAGCTGAAGTGGCAGCAAACTACGCGAATGCAGAAGTTGAGCGGGTGTCGGCGGTAACATCCGGCGTTAAAGATATTCGCGCTGCGATTGATAAGGCTCGTGACAACAAGATGGCCGGACGCCGAACCATTCTGTTTGTGGACGAGGTGCATCGTTTTAATAAAAGCCAGCAGGATGCTTTTCTACCGCATATTGAAGACGGAACGGTTACTTTTATCGGCGCCACGACAGAAAACCCGTCGTTTGAACTGAATAACGCACTTTTGTCCCGTGCCCGGGTATATAAGCTGAAATCCCTCGAAACAGATGAGATTCTGCAAGTGATTGATCAGGCACTGAACGATAAGAATCGTGGTGTCAGTGATACGAACCTTTGTTTCGTTGACGATGTAAAAGATCGCTTGGCAGATTTGGTATGCGGTGATGCTCGCATGTCCCTGAACTATCTTGAACAGCTGATTGACATGGCAGAAGAGGATTCTCAGGGCGTTAAACAGATCACTTTGCCGCTGTTGGCTGAAGTCGCCGGTGAGAAAATCGCCCGCTTCGATAACAAAGGCGATCTTTGGTATGACATGATTTCTGCGGTCCATAAGTCGATTCGGGGTTCAAGCCCGGATGGAGCACTCTATTGGTTTGCCCGTATGCTTCAGGCTGGTTGTGATCCGCTTTATGTTGCGCGTCGTCTGCTGGCGATTGCTTCTGAGGATATCGGTAATGCCGATCCGCGGGCGATGCAGGTTGCGATTTCTGCTTGGGATTGCTTTACCCGTGTTGGCGCTTACGAAGGTGAGCGAGCAATCGCTCAGGCGATAATTTATCTTGCTTGTGCGCCGAAAAGTAATGCTGTCTATACTGCCTTCAACAAAGCTAAGCAAGATGCGCTCAATCATCCCGATTATGAAGTGCCGAACCATCTTCGTAATGCACCGACCAAATTGATGAAAGAGCTGGGCTATGGTCAGGAATACCGTTATGCCCATGATGAGCCGGGCGCTTACGCTGCCGGTGAATTTTATTTACCACCAGAAATGAAAGGAACTCGTTACTATTTTCCAACAAATCGGGGATTGGAAACTAAAATTGCCGAAAAGTTAGATTATCTTGCTTCTTTAGATGCAAAAAGCGCGTTAAAGCGCTATCAATAATAAGGCTTTTTGGGTATTGTTGAATGATCAGCGTTAGGTTGCCTAACGCCTTCTGAATTAAAAGTTATTTAGCCATCAATCCGGTTAAATAATCTGCATTTTAGAACACAACGAGCACAGGATTAGCATGCTAGATTCTAAATTACTTCGAACTGAGCTGGACGCAACAGCCGAAAAATTAGCGCGCCGTGGTTTCACTCTGGATGTTGAGCAACTACGTTCCCTAGAAGAAAAACGTAAGTCTCTTCAGGTTAAGACTGAAGAACTTCAGGCTCTGCGTAACTCGCGATCGAAGTCCATTGGTCAAGCGAAAGCTAAAGGTGATCACGAAGAAGCTGAACGCATCATGGCTGAAGTTGGTAACCTGGGTTCTGAGCTGGATGAAGCGAAGAAAGGTCTGGCTGATATTCAGGCAGAGCTGGATGCTATCACGCAATCTGTACCAAACGTACCTCATGATTCTGTACCAACCGGTAAAGACGAAGATGAGAATGTAGAAATTTCTCGTTGGGGTGAGCCGAAGGCTTACGACTTCGACGTTAAAGATCACGTTGACTTGGGTGAAATGGGTGACGGTCTGGACTTCGCTAGTGCAGTTAAACTGTCTGGTTCACGTTTCATCGTAATGAAAGGCCAGTTCGCTCGCCTGCACCGTGCAATTGCTCAGTTTATGCTGGACCTTCACACTGAAGAGCACGGCTACACTGAAATGTACGTACCTTACCTGGTAAATGCAGACAGCCTGTTTGGTACAGGTCAGCTGCCTAAGTTTGGTGAAGACCTGTTCCACACTAAGCCAGCTACTGAAGAAGGTATCGGTATGTCGCTGATCCCTACTGCAGAAGTACCGCTGACAAACATGGTTCGTGATACTATCACTGAAGAAGAAGATTTGCCTATTAAGATGACTGCTCACACACCATGTTTCCGTTCTGAAGCCGGTTCTTACGGCCGTGATACTCGCGGTCTGATCCGTATGCACCAGTTCGATAAAGTTGAGCTTGTTCAGATCACTCGTCCTGAAGATTCAATGGACGCGCTTGAAGAGCTGACTGGTCACGCAGAAAAAGTACTTCAGCTGCTTGAGTTGCCATACCGCAAAGTTGTTCTGTGTACTGGCGACATGGGCTTCGGTGCAACTAAGACTTACGACCTTGAAGTTTGGGTTCCTGCTCAGGAAACTTACCGTGAAATTTCTTCATGTTCTAACATGTGGGACTTCCAGGCTCGTCGTATGCAGGCTCGTTTCCGTCGTAAAGGCGAGAAGAAACCTGAACTGCTTCACACACTGAATGGTTCTGGTCTGGCTGTTGGTCGTACTATGGTTGCTATTCTGGAAAACAATCAGGAAGCAGACGGTCGTATCCGCATCCCTGAAGCACTGCGTAAGTACATGAACGGTGCTGAATACATCGGTTAATTGATTGCCGTAAGTTAAGAAAAACCCAGCCTTATGGCTGGGTTTTTTTATGACGCAATCTTGATGGTAAGTCATCACTGTTAGCTATGTAGTAACAGTGATGAGTTTATTTATTTTGTGCGTTGAATATCTTTAGGCTCAAACGTCGCCATGGCATTACCTGATGCGCCTGGCTGATCGGTCAGTACCTGATTTTGTTCAATGGTGTAGTAGTAGTCGACCAGATCGTCATTGTTGGTAAAGGCATCATCCGGAATTACTTTGATGATTTCGTTAACCAATTCACCGACAATCGCTGCACTCAGTACACCACCGTCAACCTGGCTGGCAATAATCTGAGAAGCTGCCTTCACAATTACTTTCGCCAAATCACGGTAGTTAGTGTTGCTGTCGTGCTCCATCAGAACAATGTTTGCAGCACCCCAGCGGTAACGGTCCCAGTAGATCATGATTTGATTCGGGTAATAGTCTTTACCCTGGTAATCAAGGTAAGGCATTTCCACTACATCTAACTTTGGTTCATCACGGCTTGGGCTCACACCACTTACCAGCGCGTAAATTTCAGCTTTACCTGAAATCCACGGTTCGTGGTCATCCTGAAGAGAAATTTTCTTCAGGACAGTCGTTGAGATGAACTCTTTATCATCAACTGTCGTATCTGCAATTTTTAGCTGGTTTGCAAAGCCTGGCATGTTATTTTCTTCAAACGCAGATTGCATAACAGACAGGCCAGCACGCATCGCTTCTTTTTCATTAACACCTACGATGAAAACAGGTTGTTCTGGCAGAACATCGGCACTGCCAAACACAGTCTCACCGTTAATGTCGAACATTTCGATTGTGTCGCCAGCTTCTACAGAATCAGGCTGGTAAGTAAACAGCGGTTTTTCACCATCCTTCAGCTTTGCAATCATTTCTGGATCTGCAAGGCTGATGTTTAGTAGTGAAGAGGTTTCACCGTTGATACCACGTTTGGTTACAGCAGCTTGATCGGCGCTGAAGACCATTGCCTGCAGATCGTTATCATCGCTGTTAGCGACCAGTTCATTCAGCGGCACACTGGTATAGTCTTCAGAGATTTGCTTTGTTAGCTGTGTTTCGAAGTCTTGATAGTTTGTACTCAGCTCCTGTGCAATTTGGCGTTTGCTTTTCGCTTCTGTACTCAGGTTAGCTGGTTGATCCTGATTATCCTGGCAACCGGCAAGTACCGTTCCCAGGATTAACAGAGTCGCCCCTAAGGTGATTCTTCTCATTATGTGTCGTCCTTATATAAAACATATTGCGTCAATTTATATAAGCGACAGGTTTTATAATGATTTTAATTCGTATTCAACTTGATGACTGTATTTTGAACAGATTTGTTGGGAATAGGTGGGAGGTGGACTGAAAGCTCTTCGGCAATGTCCACTAAGACCATGTCGAACAGTAAATAAATAGTATCAGAAAGTTTCAGTGAATATTGGTAAAGTCTTTCTTTATTATTTGTTAAATTATTATCTTGAAGCGGGATCACATCAAATTCTGCCCGCAGCTCATCCAATTGAAGATGTGAAATAGTGCGATGGTTCAAATGGGCGATTTGTTTCATCCGGCGGTTAATAATATTCGCATGAAGTGCCAGCTCTCGCTGGTGGTTGCTGACCCGCTCGGGCCGATAGTTCTCAATGGAGTAGCGAAAACGGCTCAGACTGTCTATTGCATTGAGCACAATTGGCCAGATTTTTTGGTAGTGCTTAAACTGTGGATCTTTTTCGGCACATAGCAGGCTTTGGGTAATGGTATCGTCAATCAGATACATGACATGGCGGATTGTTTTGCCATGACAAACCTGATTACGCCGAAGTGAATAGTGGGGCCATTCATTAAGTAGTACCGTAATTCGCTTCATCAGAATACGATACATTGGTTTATGGGCCATATCAGCCTGACTGAGCAATGTTTTTATCAAACTCTGAATAGCCAGTGATTCATTGAGGGCTTTATCATGGTTCTCTGTGTGAGGATGACTTAGCACCCAATGAGTTTTGCGACGATGGAAACGCAACAGGTGGATGAGCTGTCGAAGTCCGATAACCTGATTGAATTGTTGCTGAAGTCGGGAGTTATTCTGCTTATTGCGATAGAAATAAAAGCCGATACCAGCTGTAATTGCGATTGAAAGCATTAAAAATAGCATAGTTCCCTCCCGCATTGAGTAATGCTGTATCGGGATTTCTGCAATTAGTATGCCCCGAAAGAAACCGAAATCTGACAATATTTATTGTTAATAATCAGTAGGATATGTTTTGGTTGTTTTAGAGTGGGAAAATGTTGGTGCATTCTGGGGCAGGCATGCCTCAATATGGTGCAAAAGGCCCCTTGCGGGGCCTTTATGTCGCTATTCTTCAATCGTTACTTCTGCTACTTCAGTCAAAGTTTGCAGCTTTGGCTTCTTTGTGAAGATGGACTTCCTCATCTTTTTCACCCGCAGTTGGATCCATGAAGCGATCCATATCAAGTGCACCTTCAGACTTAGCAACAATACAAGTTACAGCGCTGTCACCGGTAATATTTACCGCGGTACGAATCATATCAAGCAGGCGGTCAACACCCATGATGATCGCGATACCCTCAACAGGCAGACCAACTTGGTTCAGAACCATTGCCAGCATGATTAAGCCTACACCCGGAACACCGGCAGTACCGATAGATGCCAGAGTTGCTGTCAGGATTACTGCCATGTAATCACCCATCGACAGGTCAATATTGAATGCCTGAGCGATGAAGGCTGTCGCAACACCCTGCATGATGGCAGTACCATCCATGTTGATGGTCGCACCTAGTGGGACAGTAAATGAAGCAACGCGGTTACTTACACCAAGGCGCTTAGTTGCTGTTTCCATGGTAACTGGAATTGTTGCGTTAGAAGACGCTGTGGAGAATGCGAACATGATGGCATCTTCCATTTTCTTTAGGAACGTCTTCGGACTCAGGCCGGTAAATACCTTTAGCATGGTGCTGTAAACTACCAGGCCATGAAGCAACAGGGTACAGGTTAGTACCAAGAAGTAACCCATCAGGTTGTAGATAGCATCCAGGCCGATACCGGTAAACAGTTTCGCCATCAGGCAGAACACACCGTAAGGTGCGATGTGCATCAGCAAAGCAACAAGCTTCATGATGACTTCATTCAGATCGGCAAAGATACCAGCAATGCGCTCACCGGCTTTACCGGCAGCACTGATTGCAACACCGAATAGAATCGCAAAAACGATGATCTGCAGTGTATTGCCTTTCGCCATAGAGTTGATCGGGTTGGTTGGGAACATACCAATGATCACATCACCCAGAGATGGAGCTTCTTTTGCAGCAAAGGTGGTTGCTGCTGAAAGATCTGCACCTGCGCCAGGTTCAAACAAGTTACCCATGGTCAGTGCCAGGGTGATAGCGATTGCTGTTGTAGTCAGATAGAACAACAGAGTTTTCCCTCCAAGGCGACCAAGGGTGCTGATGTCACTCAGCGTACTGGTACCACAAACAAGGGAAACGAAAACGAGCGGTACGACTAGCATTTTCAAGCTAGCAATGAAGATTGCACCACCAACGTCAAACAGGCCATTCACTATGTATTCGTGAACAAATGAAGTCTCTGCAAAAAGGGAGCGAATAGCGAATCCTGTCAATATGCCCAATACCATGCCGAGGATTACTCGGGCCGTTAGGGACATTTTTTTATTTTGTGTTGGCATGAAATAAACACTCCTTATAAATATTCACTCTGTAAATCATTCACCAGAGCGCGGAGCAGGGTAACAGCAGTTTAGGTGTTAAGGCGAAGTAAAATGCCGTATAAAACATAAAGGTATGTTTCAGATCACACTTTTTTCGTCAGAACGGCATCTTATAAACATTAAAATTAACCTGAATTTAACCTTGCGATTGATAATTAACCGTTTTTACCGCGATATTTGGCTCTAAATGCAAAATAGAGCGATCTCTATTCCGATTTATTACCGGTTTCTGATGTAGATAAAAATAGCCGTTAACATCTAAATTTGCCTATAAAATCTTCTTTTAAGTACGGATACAGAGTGATGGTAATGATTTGGTTAATGGAACTGTAGGCACTCAGAGGTTTTGGCTATTTAAAGTCGCTTTTCTATTAAATGCTGTTAAATGCATTTGAATGAATAAAATGTCATGTTTATTCATTGCCTACATTTTAAGACAAGGGAAAATAATGCGGAATAAAAGTAAAAGAAGAGAAAGATAGCGGTGAGGCTTAAGTAAGAAAGGCCAAGTGGTATAAGAGATGAGGAGAAAAAAAAGGAGCCGAAGCCCCTTTTTATACGGAATTGTCGTTGTAATGCCTTAATTACATTACACGCATGCCAGGCTGAGCACCTTCATGTGGTTCCAGAATCCACAGATCTTTACCACCAGGGCCAGCAGCAAGAACCATACCTTCAGACATACCAAACTTCATCTTGCGAGGTTTCAGGTTCGCCACCATTACAGTGTGCTTGCCGATCAGGTCTTCAGGTTTGTAAGCTGACTTAATGCCTGCAAACACTTGGCGAGTTTCACCACCAAGATCCAACTGAAGTTTCAGTAGCTTGTTCGCTTTTGGCACTTCTTCACAAGAAACGATTTTAGCGATACGCAGATCGACCTTAGCAAAATCATCAAACTCGATTTCTTCTGCAATCGGTTCATCAACTAGCGGGCCTGTAGGTTTTGCTGCCTGCTCTGCTGCTGCTTTTTCTGCCGCCGCGTCTTCTTTAGACGTTTCAATCATTGCTTCAACGTGCTTAGGATCGATACGGTTGAACAGAGCCTTGAACTTAGTGATTTCATGACCAGTCAGTGGCTGGGCAATGCCTTCCCAAGTCAGGGTTTCGTTCAGGAAGCCTTCTGTACGCTCAGCAAGCTGAGGCATTACCGGCTTCAGGTAGGTCATTAGAACGCGGAACAGGTTGATACCTACAGAACAAATTTCCTGTAGCTCCTGATCTTTACCTTCTTCTTTAGCAACAACCCAAGGTGCTTTCTCGTCAACGTACTGGTTAGCTTTATCTGCCAGTGCAGTAATTTCACGGATAGCGCGGCTGTATTCGCGGTTTTCGTACAGTTCAGCAATGCGATCTGCGGCTGCTGCGAATTCAGCGTACAGCTCAGGCTCTGCGAAGTTTTCAGCCAGTTTGCCTTCGAAACGCTTGCTGATGAAACCAGCATTACGAGAAGCCAGGTTAACAATCTTATTTACTACATCGCTGTTTACGCGCTGAGTAAAGTCTTCCAGGTTCAGGTCCAGGTCGTCGATACGGTTATTCAGTTTCGCTGCGTAGTAGTAGCGCAGGCACTCAGGGTCCAGGTGCTTCAGGTAAGTACCGGCCTTGATGAAAGTACCTTTAGACTTAGACATTTTCGCACCGTTTACGGTTACGTAGCCGTGTACGAATACGTTGTTTGGCTTACGCAGACCGGCACCGTCCAGCATTGCTGGCCAGAACAGGCTGTGGAAGTAAACGATGTCTTTACCAATGAAGTGGTAAAGTTCGGTTGAGCTGTCTTTGTTCCAGAACTCATCAAAATTCAGGTCATCGCGCTTGTCACACAGGTTCTTGAATGAACCCATGTAGCCGATTGGTGCATCCAGCCATACGTAGAAGTATTTGCCTGTTTCACCTGGGATTTCGAAACCGAAGTAAGGCGCATCACGTGAGATGTCCCACTGCTGAAGACCGGATTCGAACCATTCCTGCATCTTGTTTGCAGTTTCATCCTGAAGGGCACCAGATTTGGTCCACTCTTTCAGCATGCCTTCGAACTGAGGCAGGTCGAAGAAGAAGTGCTCAGAATCTTTCATTACCGGTGTAGCTCCGGAAACTGCTGATTTCGGATCGATTAGATCAGTCGGGCTGTATGTTTCGCCACAGCTGTCACAGTTATCACCGTACTGGTCTTCTGCCTTACACTTCGGACAGGTACCTTTAACGAAACGGTCCGGCAGGAACATTTCTTTTTCAGGGTCGAAAAGCTGAGAAATTGTACGGTTGGTGATGTAGCCTTTTTCTTTCAGCTGAGTGTAGACAAATGATGCCAGCTCGCGGTTCTCATCAGAATGCGTGCTGTGGTAGTTGTCAAAGCTGATATCGAAGCCAGCAAAGTCAGCCTGGTGCTCTTTGCTCACTTCGGCAATCATCTGCTCAGGTTCCATACCCATCTGCTGGGCCTTAAGCATGATTGGAGTACCGTGTGCATCGTCTGCACAGATGAAATGAACTTCGTTGCCGCGAAGGCGCTGATAGCGCACCCAGATATCCGCTTGCACATGCTCAAGCATGTGACCCAAGTGGATAGAACCGTTAGCGTACGGTAGGGCGCAGGTCACCAGAATTTTTCTTGGATTTGCAGCCATAATTACTTTTTCGCTCATGATGGGTAATAAAGATAGTAAGTTCCAGATAGTACCTGAAGGACGCCGTATTTCCTAGCGTCAAGCGGTGATATTAGGCGGTTTCGATGGCTGAAAAACGGTTCCGGCGATTAAGTTTGGTGCCAGTACGTTGTAAGCGGCATAAATCGATGAATAAATAAACGCTTAGCGCTAAAAGTAAAAGGTAAATTTGCGTTATTGCTACGTTATAAATAAGGCAGGGTTAAGTATCAAAAACAGAGTGGAAAGGTGAGGTATTTGTAGCAGCGGTCAATAAGCTTTGGTGGTAGGATGTGCGGGACAAAATTGAATGGAGCGCTAAATACGATGAGTAGTGACTCAATGACCCGTTTTGAAAATGTTGCCGATATTTGCCGTTGGCTTAACCAGTTTGAGCATCCATGGCTTCATCATGAGTGGGCTGATACGCCGCATGTGGTATCGGTATCAGCTGAAGGTGTCGTGACGATCACTTTGCCTTTCGCCGCGCAATCAGTTGCTGAGCTTCTTGAGCAATGGATTATTACTCAGCAGCAGCTCAACCACGTTGCCAAGAATATGGCTTTCAACGTCACCATCCGGGTTGCGCCTCTGGCAACCGGAGAAAAAACACCTGTTAAGGGTGTAAAGAACATTATTGCAGTGAGCTCTGCCAAGGGCGGTGTCGGTAAATCGACCACGGCAGTTAATTTGGCTCTGGGGTTACAGAAGCAGGGCGCAAAGGTCGGTTTGCTCGATGCAGATATTTATGGTCCGTCAGTTCCGCTAATGCTGGGAACTCAGGACGAGAAGCCGCAGTCGCCTAACGGCACAATGATGCTGCCTGTAGAATCATGCGGTTTGTATACAAACTCAGTTGGTTATCTCGTTCCTGCAGAAAATGCGACTATCTGGCGTGGGCCGATGGCGTCGAAGGCGCTGGAGCAGATCATCAGTGAAACATGGTGGCCGGATTTGGATTATCTGGTTATCGATATGCCGCCGGGTACCGGTGATATCCAGTTGACGCTGGCGCAGCAAATTCCGGTTACCGGTGCTGTTGTGATCACTACGCCTCAGGATCTGGCGCTGGCTGATGCCATCAAGGGTATCAATATGTTCCACAAGGTTGAGGTGCCGGTAGTTGGTGTTGTAGAAAACATGAGCTATCACATTTGCAGTAACTGCGGACACCATGAGCCGATTTTCGGTACTGGTGGTGCAGAGCGAATGGCAGCTGAACATTCAGTTCCGCTATTGGCGCAACTTCCTCTTCATATCAAGATCCGTGAAGATATAGATAGTGGTAAACCAACTGTAGCGGCTTCACCGGATTCTGAGCAGGCAGTTGCATACATAGAACTGGCAGGACAAGTCGCCAGCCGATTGTTCTGGCAAGGCGAACCTGTGGCCGAGCAGATTACAATTCGCACAATGTAACCTTTTTACTGAAACAATTGTGCAAACAATCTAGGCAAATGTGCCGGATGCCTCTTTTTTGCTGGCATCCGGCCGCATAAATCTCTATAATCAGGCGGTTTATTTATACCTATTCGAATAGCTATCTGATGCCTGTGAGCGGCACAGATGGTTGTTTAAATATGTGTTTCTACCTCGCTACGTTTGTCTTACAGGTGCTTTCTGATATGTCTGAAAACTCACACCAATGCGTAATTATCGGTATCGCAGGTGCTTCTGCGTCCGGTAAAAGTCTGATTGCCAACACAGTCTATAAAGAGCTAAAAGAAAAAGTCGGTGATCATCAAATCGGTGTTATCACGGAAGATTGTTACTATAACGATCAAAGTCACCTGACCATGGATGAGCGGGTTAAAACTAACTACGACCACCCGAATGCGCTGGACCACGATTTGCTTTGCGATCACCTGCAGCAGCTGGTGGAAGGTAAAGCTGTTGAAGTACCTCAGTACAGCTACAGCGAACATACCCGCATGACTGAAACTTCAACAATGACGCCGAAGAAGGTGATCATTCTTGAAGGTATCCTGCTTCTTACTGATCCTCGTCTTCGTGAACTGATGCACGCAAGTGTGTTCATGGATACTCCTCTGGATATCTGCCTGCTTCGTCGACTTCAGCGTGATGTAGCTGAGCGTGACCGTACTATGGAATCTGTTCTGGAGCAGTACCAGAAGACAGTTCGTCCAATGTTCATGCAGTTCATTGAGCCTTCTAAGCAGTATGCAGATATTATCGTTCCTCGTGGTGGTAAGAACCGAATTGCGATTGACGTGCTGAAAGCACACATTGCACGACTGCTAAAATCGTAACTGTTTATTAAGGCTGACATTGTCAGCCTTAATTTTATCGGTTACTAAGTATCGAATAATGAACAGGCAGCCTTAACGGCTGCCTGTTTTTTTGTTTTAATCAGGCATATAACTCATGGTAGTAGCCATGAAAACGTTGATCGGGGTGGATTCCAGATGATCAATGAATGTTGACGTATAACACGAGGACGCGATGAAAAAGCTTTTATACGCTTTGTTGGCGGTATTACTTGTAGTGGTAGTGGGCATTGGCGCTTTGCTGGCGTTGGTGGATCCTAATCAGTTTAAGCCATTGATTGCTGAACAGGTAAAAAAAGCCACAGGAAGGGAGTTAGTGGTAAGCGGTGATATCAGCTGGCGCTTTTTCCCTAGTATCGGTTTTTCTTTGGGGAAAACTGAATTCAGAAACCCGGAAGGTTTTGCCGAACCAAACATGGTGCAGCTTGAAAGTGCGGAGCTGTCTGTATCTGTGATGCCGCTGTTCTCGCGTCAGCTGGAAATTGGCAATGTTAGCCTCCATGACGGCAGGGTATTTATCCAGACTCGCAAAGATGGCCTATCAAACCTTGATGGTCTTGGGCAACAGACAGAAGTGAAAGCTGAACCTTCTGTGAAAGATGAAGCCCCGGTAGCAGAGCCGTCCACTCAAACTGAGCCAAAAGCAGCTGAAGTCTGGACTATCAGTCTGGCTGGTGTTGAATTGGTGAATGCCAGTGCCGTGATTCGTGATGATAGGGCGGGAACACTGACAAATGTGTCGGCGCTTAACTTTAATCTGAGCCGTTTCGCACCGGGTGAGTGGGCACAAGCAGAGTTCGATATTACTGGCCTGAACGGTGAAATGAATTTCTCGGCTAAAGGTGCTACTGAGCTGTTTATTGTTCCTGAGCTGAACAATGCTGAGCTGAAGAATCTGCAACTGTCAGCCTTGGCAAAAGATAAGGTTAATGATATTTCTTCTGTCACATTGGCCTTGGATAAGCTTAAAACCGGGGATTGGTCGTCGGTTACCTTCAGCGCGAAGGGACAGGTGCCAAATTTAACCTTTGATGCGAAAGGTGAAACCCGCTTTATGCTGAACGAAGCAATGGACGTTGTGAAGCTGCAAGGGTTGGTACTGGATTCTGGGCTGAAAGGTGCGACACTGCCTCGTCCTGAAATGGCGGTGAAGTTAGCAGCAGATGCTGATTATGATGTGAAGCAGGGTATGGCTACCTTGAAGCAGTTCAAAGCAGATATTGATGAGATCAGCGTGAATGGTAACGGTTCATTCAAGAGTGCTGATATTCCGGTAATTCGTTTTGCCGTGAAGAGTGACAATATCGATCTTGATGCCTTCCTTGGTTTGGATAATGCCAAAAAAGAAGAAGAGCAGACTCAGACTGCTTCTGGAAACGGTGGTCAGGCAGGGCAAGCTGGTAGCGCGGGAACGGCTACTCAGGCTGCAAAAGATCAGGAACCAGATCTTTCTGTACTGAAGACGCTTGATGTCGCGGGTACTGTTGAACTGGGTAAACTGAAAGCTGCCAATGCAAAGCTGGCGAATGTCCTGGTTGATATGAAGATCGCCAAAGGTGTGCTGACGCTGAAGCAGCTTGCGGCAAACCTTTATGACGGTAGTGTCAAAGCTCAGGCAACAATTAATGCTAACGGTAAGTTGCCGACCTATAAGGTGAGCAAGCAGATCCGTGGTGTTCAGATCCAGCCATTATTGGTTGATCTGGCCGATAAAGATGTACTGGCGGGTAAAGGTGATATTACTGTTAACGTCACAGGTACAGGCTTGGCAGAAAAGCGCATCCGTGAAAACATTTCTGGTGCGATTGATATTAATTTTGCCGACGGGGCTATCTATGGCGTAAATATTCCAGAGATGATCCGTGAAGCTAAGGCGAAGCTGAAAGGTCATTCAACTGAATATGTTAAGGAAGAGCGCAAAACTGATTTTTCATCCATGACAGCTACGCTGAAGCTAGGTGCTGGTAAAGCATCGACCAATAACCTGGATATTGATTCGCCACTGCTGCGCATTGATGGTAACGGTGAGACAAACCTCGTTAGTGAAGACATTGATTTTACGGTCAGCACTTCTGCTGTTGCGACCAGTAAAGGGCAGGGTGGTAAAGGTGTTGATGAGGTGGCGGACTTAACTGTGCCGATTGATGTGAAAGGTAACTGGAGTGATCCTAAATTTTCACTGAACCTTGCTAAGTTGCTGAAAGAAAACAATGAGCTTGAAAAGAAAGCTCACAAGGAAGTTGAACGCGGCCTTGAGAAGTTGCTGGGCGATAAAGTCAAAGATGATGAAATCAAGAAGGCGGCGGATAAGCTGCTGAAAGGATTGTTTAATTAAGCTGTGTTCGTTCATATCCGGTTTGAATTAGCTCAGATCGGATATGGTATTCAGATAACAGAAAGGCTTGCTACTGTAGCAAGCCTTTTTCTGTATTAGCTGTCTGTCTGATTCCAATCGATGATTAGGCGTTCACTTTTTTCTTTTTATTGGCTTTTTGTGATTCTAAAGTGGCCTGGAAGGCTTTTAGCAGATCAACTGCGGATAGCATACCGACCAGTTTTCCGGTTTTATCCAGTACCGGAGCTGCACCGATATTATGATCCAGAATAGTGCCGACCGCTTTGGTTAGAGTGTCATACGTTCGGACGTGAACAACATCCCTGATCATGACATCACCGATGTGTAAGTCATTCGTAAGGTCGTACTCATGGCCGATGTCCGGCGATTCGTCGACCCAGCGCGGACGCCGCAGTTCGCGGTCACTCACGATTCCGATGAGTTCACCATCTTCATTAGTCACTGGCAAGTGGCGGATAGCCTCATCTCGCATAACAAAGAAAGCTTCACGAAGTCCGGCTTCCGGCTGAATGGTAATGACTTTGCGTGTCATGAATTCAGAAACTTTTTTTGGCATTGCATCTCCCCTTTATCCGAGTGAATTAATGTTGCCTGATTTAAAGTAGCGAATTGTAATTAACTGAACTGCGACCGAACCCGTAGTTTTACTTTTGTTTACTATACTTTTGCGCTGAACTTCTATCATCACTCTTTCGTAATTTGATATGATTTGTCGGAATATGTCGGCAGTTGAATTTGGTTGTCGAAAAGGATGCAGTAAAAGGGTAAAGGAGGTTTTCTTGGATTCAGTGACTCAGGCAGCGTTAGGTGCGGCAGTTGCCGGTGTTGTCGCCGGCAGAAAATGTTCGCCTAAAATCCTTTTGGCTGGGGCTGCTCTAGGAACGCTGCCAGATTTGGATGTGTTAATAAGCTACGGTGATCCGGTTTCAGATATGGTGAAACACCGTGGTTTTAGTCACTCCATGCTCGTTCTGTTGCCTTTTTCACTTTTGTTGGCGGGCTTCTGGCACAAGTGGTGGCCGACTCGTTTCAGTTTTCGACATTTGTGGTTGTTGATTGCTGCCTGCCTGATCACTCATCCGCTGCTTGATGCATTTACGTCATACGGTACACAGCTCTTGTGGCCGTTTTCGGTGAGCGTCGCTGTTTCCAGTATCTTTATTATTGATCCGCTCTACACCCTTCCGTTGTTACTTATGCTTGTTGCTGGTCTTATATGGCACCAGCAGATGGCAAGGTTATGTCGTATTGGATTGGTGATCTCTTCCTGTTATCTGATTTGGTCCGTTGTCGCTCTGAATATTATTGAGGATCGGGTAAGGGAGCAGTTGGACGGAACACCGCTGGCCGGTAGTCCGGTATTTATTACACCGACGCCGATCAATACCGTACTTTGGCGGGTTGTCGTGCTTGATGGTGAAACCTATTGGGAAGGATTAACCTCACTGCTTGATGAACAGCCAGACGTTGATTTTTTAGCGAAAGAGCGTGGTAGCTGGCTATTAGCGGAGAAGTCAGTTTATCTGAATATGCTGGAATCATTCACCCATCATTTTGTTAAATATGAACAGGTTGGAGCTAGTATCAAAGTAACGGACTTGCGCTTAGGCTTAGCTGAGTATCTGCCTTTCCAGTTTGTTCTTGCCAGTCAGAATAGTGAAGGAAGTTGGGCGGTTACTGATCCACAAAGATTAGAAGGGCCGAGAGTCAGTCCGAAACATTTGCCAGCCTTATGGTTAAGACTGTTAGGCAATCAGGATATTGATGCAAACTTATGCCATATAAAAGAGTGCCCTAAGCCAATTCATATTGGTGTTTAATGCTGGCACGAAATACGTGCATGACAAAATGTTGCACAATGTGAATAGTCGGTGAATATATGCGTCAATTCTTGTAGCACATATATCTTTACGGTACGCCGTTTTTAAGGTGGCCTTCACATATCATTGAGTTAGTAAATATTAGCTGAAGCTATTTGATTTCTGTCAATAGCGAAGCAGCATACTGCAGGCAATCTACCCCTAAAGTATTGTGCTCTCATAGTGAGGGCCGCATTTTTCGATATAGGGAGATAACGGGTATGCTGTATTTGGAATTTGTATTCCTCCTTCTCGTGTTGTATGCAGGCAGCCGCTTCGGTGGTATTGGTCTGGGCGTGGTGTCCGGCCTTGGTCTGTTGGTCGAAGTCTTTATTTTCCGCATGCCGCCGACATCGCCGCCAATTACGGTAATGTTGATTATCCTGGCGGTTGTAACTTGTGCATCGATCCTTGAAGCCGCCGGTGGCTTGAAGTACATGCTTCAAGTGGCGGAGCGTATTCTGCGTAGTAATCCTAAGCGTGTAACAATTTTAGGTCCTTTGGTTACCTACACCATGACTTTTATGCTGGGTACTGGCCACGCGGTTTACTCAATCATGCCAATCATCGGTGACGTTGCACTGAAAAACGGTATCCGCCCTGAGCGTCCGATGGCGGCGTCTTCTGTGGCATCTCAGCTGGCAATTACAGGTAGTCCGATTTCAGCTGCAGTTGTTTACTACTTGGCTCAGCTTTCAGGTATTCAGGAAAGTATTCACCTGCTGAGTATTTTGATGGTTACTGTACCATCAACGCTTTGCGGTACTCTGCTGCTTTCTCTGTACAGCATGCGTCGTGGTAAAGAGTTGAAAGATGACCCTGAGTACCAGCGTCGTCTGAAAGATCCTCTGTGGCGCGATCAGATCCTGCATACTACATCAACATCTCTTGATGAGAAGCTGCCAGCTTCAGCCAAGCATGCAGTATTGCTTTTCATCTTGGCGCTGGCTTCAATCGTTGTTGTTGCTATGGTGCCTGAAATCCGCACCATCGGTGACGCTAAGCCAATCAAGATGTCTGTTATTATCCAGATGATGATGCTGGCATTCGGTGGTCTGATTCTTCTGGTTACCCGTACCAATGTACAGAAAGTACCTGAGGGTGTGGTATTTAAATCTGGTATGGTGGCAGCCATTGCGATCTTCGGTATTGCATGGATGAGTGATACTTACTTCCAGTATGCAATGCCTTCATTTAAGTCTGGTATTACTGAAATGGTTCAGGATTACCCATGGACATTCGCACTGGCACTGTTCATTGTGTCTGTAGTGGTTAACAGCCAGGCAGCGACAGCGCGTATGATGCTTCCTGTTGGTATCGCAATGGGTCTGAACCCGGCATTGCTGATTGGTCTGATGCCGGCTACTTATGGTTACTTCTTTATCCCTAACTACCCATCAGATATCGCAACCTGTAACTTTGACGTAACGGGTACAACTAAGATCGGTAAATGGTACTTTAACCACAGCTTCATGGTGCCTGGCCTGATTGGTGTGGTATCAGCCTGTACTATCGGTTATACCATCGCTCAGGTTATTGTATAAATTACCTGTTTTGATGAAAGCTAAATGCCAGTTCGCTTTTGCGAACTGGCATTTTTTTATATCTCACCTATGCCTTCAATTGCATTTGAGATCTTGCTCGTGTCATTGATGAAAAAAAAGTTATATAACTCAAATGAATAGACTACTCTTGTTTATATAATTCGAATGTTTCACTGCATCAGTGAGGTCGCCTGTGAATAAAAAGAATGATTTTAAAAAGCTAAGAGAAAAGATGCATGAAAGAGCACTGGAGAGAGCTTTAAGCTTTTATAAAAGAAAACACCAGAAACTGGCTCGGTCCTAGTGCTGCTATAAATAATATTGCTAAACAAAATTAATTAATATTTAAAAGGGAGCCGAGGTTCCCTTTTATCGTATCTAGGCACAGATTATTTAGTTGCGAGGATGTTTGTTTCAGTAGCTTCAGTCTTCCGGTTGATTCTTATTTGGATCTGTTACTATCTCGTAAGGCCAGTAATGATGGCCTATGCGGATGATTAAGGTTGCTGCAGCCAGGATAAAAGCAGCTAGTGATAACCAAACGACGAAGATTCCATCTAGTTCCTTCATACCTAGGGTGATATAACGGGCAATGGCCATGATCGCAATGTAGATTGGATAGCGAACCGGAATTTTACCGTGGGTAATAAACTGCTGAACCATCGCCAGTACTTCAAGGTAGATAAACATCAACAGGATATCGGTCAGTTTAATTTCTCTGTTCACATAGACATGAACAAACTCGCTGATCATGGCAGCAATGGTCGCAAGGGTGATAGCAACCAGTAAAATAGCTTCCAGAATATGGAACAGCTTTAAAAACCGGTGGCTGAATCCTTTGGGTAAATTTGAAGGCATTGGTATTCCTTAAGCGTAAGGTGATTATGTTTATTATCAATGCCTTTATTATATAAACGAATATTGGAACGGAAAGACAAACTGTCCGCCACTGCTGATAGATGGTGTATTGCTGATACAGGTGATGAAACTTTGTTCGTTGCTGGTGATTTGGTGGTAGAGCTGGATATAGAGGGGAGTATCGTCAGACATAGTTGAGAAGGAGAAAGGAAAGGAGCCAGTCGTCTTCCTTTCCTGATAAATTGTATGAGAGGTAATCGTTGGTTACCAGTCAACGCCTTGTCGGGCTTTGATACCGCTTTCGAAAGCATGTTTCACATTACGAACTTCTGATACAGTATCAGCTATTTCCACCAAGCTGCGGTGAGCTCCTCGCCCTGTAACGATGACAGATTGCATCGCAGGACGATTGGCGATAGCTTCAATCACTTCTTCTAAATCGATATAGCCATAAGTGACCATATAGGTCAGCTCATCAAGTAACACGACATCATAGCGCTCATCAGTCAGCATTCGCTTACATTCAGCCCAGGTTGCCTGAGCGGCGGCTGTATCCGCTGCTTTATTTTGTGTTTCCCAGGTAAAGCCCGTGGCCATAACGGCGAAATCGACGCCATGGGATTCAAGCAGATTTCTTTCGCCGCAATCCCAGGTGCCTTTGATGAACTGGCCTACGCCACATTTTTGTCCGTGTCCGACTGCTCTGGCAATAGTGCCAAAACCTGAAGTTGATTTTCCTTTGCCATTACCTGTGATGATTAGGAACAGGCCTTTTTCATCTTGTGCTGCTTCAACTCGGGCATCGACTTCTTGTTTGATTTTTTGCTGACGTGCTTTATGTCGTTCGTCTTTATTGTTTTGTTCAGTCATGCTGAGCCCTTCATATTATTCACTTTTGGGTACTGGATTTATTGCTTGAGCATAGAGTTAAAGTAATGCCAGTAACGTCATATATCCGGCAATTTCACATATTTGTTGAGCTGCTCCGAGGCAATCACCGGTATAGCCACCAAGCTGTTGGTTAAACCATTTTCCGCACAGAAAACGGGTGAGCAGCAATATTGCTGTCAGCATGCATGCGGATTCTAGTGGCAGTATAAGTAATATAATCAATCCAGTAGCAATTAAAACCCACAAATCGTGCAGACTTTGCTGATTGGCGAGTGGTTTAACCTTACTTTGCTGATCTGCCCGGACATAGGGGTACGAGAAAATCAGGCTGGCTGCGCATATCCGGCTCAGTGTATGTCCGATAATAAAAAACTGTGCTGGTAGCCATACGTCAACTTCCGCTGCTGATGACAGAGCCAGCCACTTAAGGCCTAATGCCATCACCAACGCACACGCTCCGTAAGTGCCAATACGAGAGTCTTTCATGATCGCCAGCTTTTGTTCTGGCTGCCAGCCGCCCCCGAAGCCGTCAAACACATCGGCCAGCCCGTCTTCATGGAAGGCCCCGGTAATCAGCAAGCTGCTTATCATGGCCAGTGCAACAGCAATTGCTGGTGGGAGGACTATGAGCGCAGTAAGGTAAACAGCGGCGCTAATCAAGCCGACAATCAGGCCGACAGCTCCGAAGTAGCGGTTAGCCTGATTTAGCCTTTGTGGGGAGTAAGGGGTATCCGCAGGGATCGGAATTCGGGTAAAGAAAGCCAGGGCAACCAGAAATATTTGCCACTGTGCTTTCAAACCAGCCGCTTCCTCGTGTTGAAGAGACTGTTCTTCGGAATTATTCACAAGGCTGTCGGAACTCAAACGGTGACTCCTGCATCGTCGAAACTTGCCATATTATTGTAAAACTCACAGGCTGCTCGAATGAATGGCAGGGCCAGTGCAGCACCGGTTCCTTCGCCTAACCGCAGGCCTAAATCCAGTAAGGGGGTAGCGTTAAGATACTGTAGCATTCGCTGATGGCCGGATTCTTCGGAACAATGGCAGTAGATGAAGTAATGATTAGCTTCAGGGTGCATAGCCGTTGCCAGCATAGCGGCGGCTGTCGCTATAAATCCGTCAACAAGCACTGTCATTTTCAACTCTGCTGCTTTTAGCATTCCTCCGGTGATTTGAGCTATCTCGAATCCGCCGAGACAGGCAAGGATCTGCATCGGATCATCAAGTCGTTCTCGGTGTAAATCCAAAGCACGGGTGATCAGTGCTTGCTTCCGTTGCATCTGCGTATCATCGATACCTGTTCCGCGTCCGATACATTCGTCGGCAGGAATTTTTAAAATAGCAGCCATAATTGCCGAGGCACTACTGGTATTACCGATCCCCATTTCGCCGAATCCGACCAGGTTACAACCATCTTGATGAAGTTTTTCAACCAGTGCAGCACCATAATTAATACCTCGTAGGGCAGCATCTGGAGACATGGCGGCTTGTTGGCTAAAATCTTCTGTTCCATATCCCAGCCTTTGTTTTATTAGCTGCGGGTGATCTTCCGCTTCAACTTTAGTTCCGGCATCGATGACTTTGAGGGACATGTCACTGGTGCGACAAAAGCAGTTTATGGCTGCGCCACCGGCAAGGAAATTCATCACCATCTGCGTTGTTACTTCACTCGGGGCAATGCTCAGCCCGTGTTTGGCGACCCCATGATCACCGGCAAAAACCAGTAGGTGTGGCTGACTGACAGTGATGGTTTCAGATTGCTGGATCAATGCCAGTTGTGTTGCGATATCTTCCAGTTGGCCGAGAGCTCCGACAGGCTTGGTTTTATTGTCGATTTTGTTCCGGATTTGTTTTTCAGAAGACGTGATGGGTGAAGCAATAGAAAACATGGATGCCACTCTCCCTGTTAATGGCAATGGTGAAGGCTGGTTTTGCCGCTGTATTCGGCTAAGGAATTTTGCGCCACCTAAGCGTCTATGGCAATGGCATCAACTAAAAAAACGGAAATTACATCGTCGGCAGTAATTAGTGTATAGAATCCGCTCTTAATATATGGCACGATATACCGTATATGATAATTACTGTTGCCTGACGAGACCCAATCATGCCATACAAATCATTATTGATATTATTATTCAGCTTTATTGTTAGTGGTTGTTCCAGTCGCTTGCCGACCGAAGATGAGCAGCAAAGTAATCTGGTCGTATATCGTGACAAGATGACTGAAGTTGAATATATCAGTGATGCAACGGGTATGCAGTGGGTATCACCTGCGTTGGAAATCTCCCAATACAGCAAGCTGCTTATCGAGTCGGTAGGACTACATCAAAGTGCTACAGCGGTACGGCAGATCCCGGAACCGGTGCTGAAACGGGTTTCCCAGCGATTAACGAATGTGCTTAAAACTGAGCTTGGTCAGGGTGTTGAATTAGTCGATAGATCCGGTGTGGATACCGCCACGCTGAAGATTATGATTAGCCGCGCCAGTACGGATATGGAAGATTTGCAAATCAACGAAGTACTGCCGTACGGAGTGCTAATTGGTGGCGCGAAGGCGCTTTTAGGCACTAGGGATCGTAATGTGCGTATTTTAGTTGAATCTCAGCTGGTGGACAGCCGAACAGATGAAATTCTGGCAGAGCGGGTTGGGGTGATCCTTGCGAAAGGTATCTTGGAAAATGATAAGGTTGAGCTGGAATATGAGCAGATCAGGGATACAGTTGACCGCTTTACTCAGGATATTGTGCATTTCATTCGTCTGACCGCGTATCAGGCGACGCTAAATGAAACAGAGCAGGGCTAAGCCCTGCTCGTGGGGCGTTTTAATATTTCGGCATCGGATTAGATGCTGTGAAGGATGGCCTCGACGGTATTGTCGTAGTCCATGCCAACCTGTTCCGTTGCCAGAGGGAACACACTTCGCGCCGTCATACCCGGTGCAGTGTTGATTTCAATGGCATAGAAGTGATCATTTTCGTCAGCAATCACATCAATGCGTCCCCATCCGGATGCATTCAGGGCGCGGAATGCTGCCAGAGAAAGCGCCTGGATCCTTTCTTCTTGCTCAAGTGTCAGATTGGCTGGGCAGTGGTAGCGGGTATCTGATGACTTAAACTTCGCCTCGTGACTGAAGAAAGAGTGAGAGTGCTCGATTTCTACAGTTGGTAATACCCTGTCACCAAGAATACTTACCGTAAACTCTCGCCCGGAAACAAAGCTCTCGATCAATACTTTGTCTTCATATTTGAATGCTTCGTCAATAAAGCGCTCTAGTTCTTCAAGGTTGTTTGCACGGTTAATACCGATGCTACAACCTTGAGTTGCCGGTTTTACGACAAGAGGGAATTTGTAACCGTCAAGCAGTGCAGGCAGTGCATCTTTCTGGTAGTTGGACTGGTAGATTTCGAAGAAGCGAGGAGTCGTGATGCCGGAGGCCTGCCAGACTTTTTTGGTCATCGCTTTATCAATACCGACAGCAGATGCACGGTGGTCACTGCCAGTGTAAGGAATATTCAAGAGCTGGAGTGCGGCCTGGATCGTACCGTCTTCTCCGTCACCGCCATGCAGGGCCAGAAAGGCTTTATCAATATTCAGTGCCGGCAGGCTTGTGAAATCAAAGGATTCGTCAACATCAATGTCTATAACATCGTAACCTTTTCGCTTTAAGGCTCCGGAAACTGCAGTACCAGACATTAATGAGATGTTGCGTTCACTTGAAGAACCACCATATAAAACAGCGACTTTTTTTACCACGATGAGGTTCCCTCTTACGTAATATGGAATGTATATTATCTTGTTGAATGCGAATCAGAATGCAATCAGTGGCTAAGCAATAGTATTTCTATTAGCGCTGCGTATATTATCACTAGGAATTGATATGTCTAATAATACCTACAGAGTACTTGTTGTTTGTATGGGCAACATTTGTCGTTCACCGACGGCTGAAGCGGTTGTTCGCGCTAAGGCAACAGACCGTGGTGTTGCACTTGAAATTGATTCTGCGGGGACTATTGGTTATCACCAGGGCGAGCAACCTGATCAGCGCGCCAGAGCCGCAGGTGAAGCAAGAGGGTATAGTTTTTCCGGGATCCGCGCACGCCAGGTGGTCGCAAATGACTTTGAGCGTTTCGATCTTATTCTTGCCGCAGATAAAGCGAATCTGGATGACTTGCAACGTATTTGCCCGCAGCAGTATCAAGATAAACTCGGCCTGTTTCTGGATTATTCAGAAAGCGGAATAGTTGAAATTCCGGACCCTTATTACGGTGGTGTCCGTGGGTTTGAATATGTGCTCGATTTGATTGAAGAAGCGACTGACTGTTTGCTTGAGAAAATCAGCACCAGATAAAAAAACGCCCGCAATTGCGGGCGTTTTTCATAAACAGCAATATTATGCCAGGGTGTCGGTTGCAACCTTGTAGCTAGGGTCTTCCATTAGGTTAACCTCAACTAGGTTACCGGCTTTTTTCAGCAGAGATCGACACTCAGGGCTCAGGTGGCGGATATGCAGGGTCTTGCCCTGATTGCCATAACGGTCTGCGATAGTATCAATTGCTTCGATAGCTGAGTGATCGGCAACGCGAGAGTTTGCAAAATCAATGATGACATCGCTTGGGTCATTTTTCGCATCAAACAGCTCCAGGAAGTGTGACGCTGAACCAAAGAACAAAGGACCATTCACTACATAAACTTTAGAGCCGTTTTCAGTGATATGGCTTGTTGCATAGATACGCTTCGCGTGCTCCCAAGCAAATACCAGTGCAGAGTAAATCACACCCACTACAACAGCGATAGCAAGGTCGGCTGCGACGGTCACACAGGTTACCAGGATGATGGCAAAGAAGTCGTGCTTAGGTACTTTGCGGGCCATCTTGAAGCTCGCCCATTCAAACGTACCGATAACAACCATGAACATAACACCGACAAGGGCTGCCAGCGGGATCATTTCGATCAGGTCTGAACCAAACAGGATAAACAGCAGCAGGCCTACAGCGCCGGTAATTCCTGAAAGACGACCACGACCACCAGAGTTAATGTTGATCATTGACTGGCCGATCATCGCACAGCCACCCATTGCGCCAAATACAGAACATGTCATGTTTGCAATGCCCTGACCAACACATTCACGGTTGCCCTGACCACGAGTACCTGTCATTTCATCAATAACAGTTAGGGTAAGCAGAGACTCAATAAGACCAACTGCTGCCAGGATCAGAGAGTACGGCAGGATGATTTGCAGCGTTTCCATGTTGAAGCCAACTTCAGGCAACGCGAATGTCGGTAGAGAGCCGGCAAGGGTTGCAGTTTCATCGCCACTCATTGTGCGTACGAAGTCTACAACCGTGCGGGAGTCAAGGCCAAGAAGGTGTACCAGTGCTGTTACTGTAATGATGGCAACCAGTGAAGATGGAACAGCCTTAGTCAGCTTAGGCAGGAAGTGGATGATTGCCATTGTTAGCGCCACAAGGCCCAGCATGATGTAAAGCTGCGTACCTTGCATCCACTGTAGAGCACCGGATGCGTCTGGCACTTTGAACTGGCCCAGCTGGGCAAGGAAGATAACGATAGCCAGACCGTTAACAAAACCGATCATAACCGGGTGCGGTACCATACGGATAAATTTACCCAGTTTGAATACCCCTGCCACGATCTGCAAAACACCTGCCAGCATGATTGCTGCAAACAGATATTGAACGCCGTGATCAGCAACAAGGCTTACCATTACGACAGCCATTGCGCCAGTTGCACCTGAGATCATACCAGGGCGGCCACCCAGAACAGCTGTTACCAGGCCTACGATAAAGGCGGCGTATAGACCAACCATTGGATCGACACTTGCAACGAAAGCAAAAGCAACGGCTTCTGGTACCAGTGCCAGGGCAACGGTAAGCCCTGAAAGAACGTCATTTTTGACGCTTTGACGCGAAAATTGAGGGAATTCAAACATTTTCTTTGGTTTTGTTCCGGTTCAGTTATCTAAAGAGCAAATGAAGTTGCGAATGCTACAGAAATCTGTGATTTAGTTCAACTTTCAAGCGCAGTTTAAGCGCAAAAGTGTTAGCAACAATAAGATTCTTTGATATCTGTAGTATTAAGCCGCTAAAAACTAAAAAATGACCAATCAGAAAATTCAGCCAAAAAAAAGCCATGCATTAAGCATGGCTTTTTACTGATTTTAATGACTTAGTTCACTGAAGGCTTTGTCATTGGCGCCGTAGCAAAATTAGTTGCTGTCTGGCTGCCTGCCGCACGGGCATTTGTGCGAGTTTCACGCAACGGTGCGATTGCAACAACTGTGCTATCAGCGGTTTCTTCCGGAGCCGGTGCTTTAGCCATTGCCGAAACAGCGTGACGGCCACGAGGTGAGGTCGCTGTGACAATCGCGTGTGCAGTCGTCTCTGCTTCAGTTTTCACCTTAGCAACAGCTTCTTCAGCAACGGTTTCTTCTACTGCAACTTCTACAGTTTCAGTTGGCTTGGTTTCTGCTTCAACCTTAGCTGGTGCAGCTTCAGCCATTACTGGTTCAGCAATTGGTGTTTCAACTACTTGCTCAGTTTGTGCTTCTTCACTGCGAAGAGGGAAAGCTTTACCCATTGCCAGTTCAGGTATCGCCACACCACCCAGTGCTGTAGCTGGTTTGGCTTCTGTAACTACTTCCGTTGGTTTAGCTTCAGCTTTCTCTGGTGCCTGCTCTTCGACAACCTCTTTCACTGTCGGTTTAGTTGCACGAGTCCAGACTTTACCCATAGCCATTTCAGGAGATGCAACGCCTGATGTCAGACGCACAGCCTTTGGTTTTTCAACAACAGAGATTACATTCTCCATTGCGTCAAGGGTATCTGCCACTTCTTCAACAGCTTGACCTACTGCGTCAGAAACAGCTTCAGTATCAACTCCTTTCTCCGGACGGGTATCACGCATGCGGCGGCGACGCTGGCCACTTGCACGCAGATGACGAGGAGAGCGACGGTTACGGCGCTGGCCATTTTCCTGCTCGTTACCCTCTGCCTGTTCAGTTTCCGCTTTTTCAGGCTGTGTATGCTGAGCCTGCGCTTCTTTCGCCATAGCCATACCTTGCTCCTGTAGCGGAGAAGGTTTCTTATCTTCTGCTACTGGCTCAGTCTTCTGGCTTTGTACTTCAGTTTGCGGCTCATCAGTGATACGCACTTTTTTGCGTAGCTGACGGCGCTGGCGACGTTGCTTAACCTTAGTTGCCTTTTCTTTCTCTTTTTCCTGCTCGCGAGGTTCCTCTACAGCGGCTTTTTCAGCTTTCGCTGCTTGAGCTTCTTTACGGCGCTGCTTCTGAGCCTGGATTTCTTCGCGACGAGCCTGGCGCTTTTGCTCTTGAGCATCTTCGCTGCGTTGCTGACGCTGCTTAGCCTGTTTCTCAGGCTGCTGACGTTCCTGCTTCGCTTTTTCACCGCGACGGCGCTGTTTAGGCTGCTGTTCACCGGCTTCACGAGTATCACGCTCAGCTTCCTGTCGGCCACGTGAATCTTTACCGCGACGTTCTTTACGTTCACCACGACGGCTGTCTTTGCGCTCACCACGACGGTCTTCCTGACGTTCACCTCGACGGCCACGCTTAGCTTGTTTCTCTTTCGGCTTCTCTTCTACCTCTTCCTGGGTACCAGAGAACAGGTTTGAAAGAGCAGAGAATAAGCGGTTGAATAGGCTTGGTTTGTTCTCTTCTTTCTGTGTTTTCGCTGCCGCTTGTTTTGCCGCAGGAGCTTTCTTAAGTTGAGGTTGTTCTTTTGGTGCAGCAAAGCCTTGAAGAACTGGCTCTTCACGCTTCTTAACCACACGTTCAGGTGTCGTTTCCGCTGCTTCGGCTTCTTTCATCGCTTCCAGAGTACGAGGCAGGTGGTATGACAGCGTGTCATGCTCATCACCACTACGAACGCGAACAACGTCGTAGTGTGGTGTTTCCATGTCTGCATTAGGAACGATAATAACGCGCACATCGTGAGATTTTTCGATGTGCTGTACAGATTTACGTTTTTCGTTCAGCAGGTAGGACGCGATAGTGATCGGAACAATCGCAAGTACTTGCGATGTATTGTCTTTCAGCGCTTCTTCTTCGATCAGACGAAGAATCGACAGTGACAGAGATTCACTGTCACGGATAACGCCGGTACCGCTACAGCGCGGACAGACGTGGTGGCTCGCTTCTGCCAGTGAAGGGCTCAGGCGCTGGCGGGACATTTCAAGCAGACCGAAACGGGAAATACGGCCGATCTGTACACGAGCTCGGTCCATACGAACAGCTTCGCGAAGACGGTTTTCAACTTCACGCTGGTGACGAACCGGTGTCATATCGATAAAGTCGATAACAACCAGGCCACCCAAGTCACGCAGGCGAAGCTGGCGAGCGATTTCGTCGGCTGCTTCAAGGTTAGTCTGCAGTGCTGTTTCTTCGATATCGCCGCCTTTAGTTGCACGGGCTGAGTTGATATCGATTGAAGTCAGGGCTTCAGTCGGGTCGATAACAATTGAACCACCTGAAGGAAGACGCACTTCACGCTGGAAAGCCGACTCGATCTGGTTTTCGATTTGATAGTGATTGAAAAGCGGTGTTTCTGTGTTTTCGTACAGTTTAACGCGAGACAGGAAGTCCGGGCGTACCTGCTCAATATGGTTGCGGGCACGATCGTAAATCTTCTTGCTGTCGATAACGATTTCACCGATATCACGACGCAGGTAATCACGGATTGCACGGGCAATTACGTTACTTTCCTGGTGGATAAGGAAAGGTGCCGGTGCAGAATCAGCTGCCCCTTTTACTCGCTCCCAGTGGTTCAGCAGGTAGTTCAGATCGTAAGCCAGATCTTCTGCTGACTTGCCGACACCGGCTGTACGCACGATAAGACCCATACCTTGAGGCAGATCCAGTGTGCTTAGTGCCGCTTTTAGCTGAGTGCGCTCTTCACCTTCGATACGGCGTGAAATACCACCGGCACGAGGGTTGTTAGGCATCAGTACAAGGTAACTACCAGCAAGAGAAATAAAAGTGGTTAGAGCCGCGCCTTTGTTGCCTCGCTCTTCCTTATCAACCTGAACAATAACTTCCTGGCCTTCTTTCAGGACTTCCTTGATGTTAGGACGGCCCTGGTAGGTGTAGTCTGCCGGGAAATAATCGCGAGCGATTTCTTTTAGTGGAAGGAAACCGTGACGTTCAGCACCATAGTCAACGAACGCTGCTTCCAAACTTGGTTCGATACGGGTGATACGGCCTTTATAAATATTTGCTTTTTTAGATTCGTGGCCAGGGCTTTCGATATCTAGGTCGAATAGCTTCTGTCCATCAACTAATGCGACGCGCAACTCTTCCTTTTGAGTTGCGTTAATCAACATTCTTTTCATTCTATTGTACTCGTTTTTGTCGTTGTGTTAGTGACTCGAACAACGAGTTCATATTGGTGGTGCCTGACTCCAAGTCTGTTTGTTCGTGCAACCTCACGGCTGGAATTCAGGAGCGCTATCTGGCAACACGTATCGACCAACTGCAACAAGATGATTAGATCAGGGAATATACAGCTGGTATCACCGTTTTATGCGGCGGTATCTCTCACACCAATAAAAAAAATCGTTAATCGAATGCACTAAAAATCACTCCGCTGACTATAACGTCTTACGCCATGTGCTGCGTTTTTCACCGGGGCTGCATAATTAATAATCACTTAGGTGATAATTTGCTCATAGTGTTACAAGCGTAGGCACATTTTCCTACTCTCGCACGCAATCATAGCAGGGTGACTTTTTTGCGGCAATCTGCTTTGTAAGCGTGATAGAATCAAAAACTATGAAAGATGATAAACCAAAAGTGCAATTCATCGAGATTACAGATGACTTTGCAGGCCAGCGAATCGATAACTTTCTTCTGGCTCGGCTGAAAAACGTTCCCAAAAGTATGATTTACCGTATCTTGCGTAAGGGGGAGGTTCGAGTAAACAAAAAACGGATAAAACCTGAATATAAATTGTGTGACGGTGACCTTGTCCGTGTTCCGCCGGTGCGGGTTCCTCAAAAAGAAGAACAAGCGCCGATAAGCACAAAACTGGATAAGGTGGCAGAGTTAGAATCCTGCATTATCTATGAAGATGACCAAATGCTGATTCTTAATAAACCATCCGGTACGGCAGTTCATGGCGGCAGCGGTTTGAAGTTCGGTGCCATTGAAGCTTTGCGTGCGCTGCGCCCGCAGGCCCGATTCCTCGAACTGGTTCATCGTATTGACCGAGATACTTCCGGTATCCTGCTTGTGGCGAAGAAGCGTTCAGCGCTTCGTAAGTTGCAGGAGCAGTTCCGTAACAAGACAGTGCAAAAGTACTACTTTGCACTGGTGATGGGTGAGTGGAAAGCCAGCTGTAAGAAAGTGACTGCACCGCTGTTGAAAAACGAAGTAAACAGTATCGTTCGTGTTAATCCGAACGGTAAGCCGTCTGACACCCGTTTTAAGGTGATTGAGCGTTTAGATCAGGCAACTCTGATACAGGCTAGCCCGGTAACAGGTCGTACCCACCAAATCCGGGTTCACTGTCAGTATACCGGTCACCCGATTGCTTGGGATGATCGTTACGGTGATCCTCGCTTTGATGCTTACACGAAGAAAACGGGTCTCAATCGACTTTTCCTTCATGCCGCGAATATCAGGTTCACCCATCCGAAGACCGAAGAAGAGATGGAAATTAATGCACCAATGGAGTCTAAGCTACAAAAGGCGATTGAACATTTGCGTAAGAGCAACTGATTCATTCTTTATTGGTGTGAGTTGTTAACCAAGGCGAGGGACTGTGTCTCTCGCCTTTTTTCATACTTGAAATATTGGGTGGGGGTAATGGAGAGGAGTTAAAGAATTTGCACTCCTTGTTTTGCCAGCATTTCCCGTAGGGCAATTAATGGCAATCCTACCAGTGTGTTTGGATCCCGGCCTTCCAGCTTATCGAAAAGAGCGATGCCTAATCCTTCACTTTTAAAGCTGCCTGCGCAGTTCAGCGGTTGCTCTCGCTCAACGTAATTTCGGATTTCGTGTTCCGTGAGTTGCCTGAAGTGGACATGGAAAGGTTCACAAAGCACATCACTCTCGTCTGTCTTGGCGTTATGAAGACAAAGACCTGTATAGAAAGTCACTGTCTGGCCGCTGGCTTCCATCAATTGCTGGCAGGCTCTCTCAACAGTATGTGGTTTACCGATGATTTGCCCGTTGATAACACAAACCTGATCCGAACCAATGATAAGGTGATTTGGATACTGAGCGGCACAAGCCTTCGCTTTCGCCTCAGCTAGTCTTTGGACTAATTGCTCGGCAGTTTCATATGGTAGCGGTGTTTCGTCAGTTTCAGGGCTGGCGGTATCAAACGGGTAATGGAATTTATCCAATAAAGCTTTTCGAAAAGGAGAGGTTGATGCTAACAGCAGAGGTTGTGTCATAGTGTTACACGGATGGTTTTAGGTTGTGTTAGTCTAACGGGCAATTGGTATTGAAGCTATGGTCGGTTTTTATTGTTTTGATGGAATCTGACTCGGTGAAATATCATCGGGTATTTATTCAGTATCCGCCATACTGAAAGTACGCCGTGGCTGAATAGTTGCTGGTCGTATTTTGGTCATTTTTTGTGTGTTATTTGTTCATTGTGATGGTTAAGATCAACTTATTGATTGTCAGGCAGATAATAGACAAAAAGGCGGAAATGTCTCCGATTGACGCAAAGCGCTTTATCGTGAACAGGTGAATTGACTAATTGCTGTTAATTCGCGCACATTTCCTTTGACTCAAACTGATTAGAAGGCTAATATTCGCGCCCTATGCAAAAGGTAAAATTGCCGCTAACGGTTGATCCGGTTCGCGCTGCTCAGAAAAAACTCGACTATGATGGAATCATCAAAGCCGAGCTTCTTGAGCGTCTGGCTGAGTCAACACAGAGCGTAACACGTGATGCAAACGTCACCTTATCATTTGACTTTGACCAACGTCACCTTGCATTTATGCGCGGTTGTGCAGATGTTGAAGTGATGTTGACCTGTCAGCGATGCCAGGAAGAGTTCAAACACGAATACCGTGTTGAGTTCTGTTATAGTCCGCTCCTCAAACCAGAGGAAGCAGATGATTTTCCGGAAGCTTATGAGCCGGCTGACGTCGACGAAAATGGTGAGATCAACCTGATTCAAATCGTTGAAGACGAGTTGATTCTGGAACTACCTCAAGTCGCTATGCATGATGAAGCTGACTGTAAAGCCAGCGGAAACATGACTTTTGGTGAGATCCCCGTTGCTGATGAGCGTCCGAATCCGTTTGCAGTATTGAAAAATCTAAGTAAGTAATTTAACAGGAGTAGGGTTAATGGCCGTACAAAAGAGCAAAAAATCACGTGCAGCACGTGGTATGCGTCGTTCTCACGATGCACTGACAACTGCAGCTGTATCTGTAGATTCTGCAAGTGGTGAAACTCACCTACGTCACCACGTGACAGCTGACGGTTTCTACCGTGGCCGTAAGGTTATCAACAAATAAGGTTGAGCCTTGAGTGGTCTAACCGTTGCACTTGATGCAATGGGAGGGGATTTCGGTCCTCAAGTAACAGTGCCTGCCTCCGTGCAGGCACTGTTACAATACCCGGAGCTAAAAGTTATTCTTTATGGTGATCAGAGTGCGATCACATCTCAGCTGTCTCTTCTAAACCAACTTCACCATCCTCGAATTCGCGTCGTTCATTGCGAACACGTCATCGCTGACGATACACGTCCGTCCCATGCTTTGCGACACAGCAGAGGCTCTTCCATGCGCGCTGCTTTGGATGCCGTTGCGAATAAACAGGCTGATGCCTGTGTAAGCGCAGGGAACACAGGGGCATTAATGGCATTATCCCGCTATACCCTGAAACAGCTTCCCGGCGTAGATCGTCCGGCACTGGTATCTGCTATTCCTACCAAGACCCGGGGAAAGACCTGGCTTTTGGATCTCGGGGCCAATGTATCGTGTGATGCCGATACGCTTTTTCAATTTGCGGTGATGGGAGCTGTGCTGGCCGAACAGAGGAACGGAGTTTCTCCGCGGGTTGCTCTGTTGAACATCGGTCAGGAAGAGATTAAAGGAAATGATTTAGTCAAACGCTGTGCTGAAATGCTGGCAAACTCTCCCGACATTAATTATATCGGCTATCTTGAAGGTGACGAACTTTATAGTGGACGTGCCGATGTTATCGTGTGTGACGGGTTTGTCGGTAACGTGAGCCTGAAGACCAGTGAAGGGGTAGCGAACCTGTTTATAGGCAGTATCAAGCAAGCTGTTACTAACAACCCGCTTAAGCGACTCGTTGCTAAGTGGTTGTTTAATGACCTGTTTGAGAGCTTAAAACAGCTGAACCCCGACCAGTATAATGGTGCAAGTCTGTTAGGATTGCGCGGTATTGTGGTCAAAAGCCATGGAAGTGCTGATATTTCCGCTTTCTCTAATGCTATTGGCGAAGCGGTACACGAGGTCAAACGGCAAATACCGACAAAAATCAGTGACCGTTTGGAAGAAGTCTTACTCGAGAGGCATTATTAGTCTTCATGTATAGCAAAATTTTAGGTACCGGCAGCTACTTGCCTGAACAGATCCGCTCCAATGCCGATCTGGAAAAAATGGTAGATACCAGCGATGAATGGATCGTTGCCCGTACCGGTATTCGTGAGCGTCGCATTGCATCTGCTGATGAAACAGTTGCAGTAATGGGTTATCAGGCTTCTTTGAACGCTATTGAAATGGCGGGTGTTAATAAGGAAGACATTGATCTTATTATTGTAGCGACGACAAGCCAGAGCCATTCATTCCCATCTGCAGCCTGTCAAATCCAGGGAATGCTGGATATTAAAGGTTGTCCGGCCTTTGATATTGCCGCTGCATGTTCTGGTTTCGTTTACGCCCTTGGTATTGCCGACCAACATATCAAAACTGGCATGGCAAAAAATGTGCTGGTTGTCGGTGCTGATGCACTTTCTCATAAGTGTGATCCTGATGATCGCTCTACGATCATTCTGTTTGGCGATGCGGCTGGCGCCGTTGTTGTCGGTGCAAGCGAAGAGCCGGGAATTATTTCAACCCACCTGTATGCCGATGGTCATTTCGGCGGCCTGCTGAGCCTGGCTGTGCCAGATCATGGTAAAGAATTCAGCGCAGATAAGTGGCTGTATATGGCAGGTAATGAGGTATTCAAGGTTGCCGTAACTCAACTTTCCCGTCTGGTTAAAGATACGCTGGCTGCCAATAATATGGACAAGTCTGAACTGGACTGGCTGGTTCCTCACCAGGCCAACTTACGTATTATCTCGGCAACGGCGAAGAAACTGTCGATGCCGATGGATCAGGTGGTTGTGACTCTTGACCGTCACGGCAACACCTCGGCAGCAACCGTACCAACAGCACTTGATGAAGCGGTACGTGATGGCCGCATCAAGCGCGGTCAGACTTTGCTGCTTGAAGCCTTTGGTGGCGGTTTTACCTGGGGCTCTGCTCTGGTTAAGTTCTGATTTTGCTCAAGGGCAGTTAAACTGCGCGCATTATCGGAACTGCTAAAGTTGTAAGTAAAATTAGGTAGCTATCCGCATTGTACTGTCGTCCTTGAGTAAGGTTTTGTCAGTGAAGTTTAAAGCTGCGGGTAGTTCGTTGATATGCTGAATTATCAGTAACAAGAATAAGGATTCTCGAATGTCTAAGTTCGCGATTGTTTTTCCTGGCCAGGGTTCACAGACTGTTGGCATGCTGGCAGAACTGGCTGAGAAGTTTGACGTTGTAAAACAAACGTTTGCTGAAGCATCTGAAGCTCTGGACTATGACCTGTGGGCATTGGTTCAGAATGGTCCGGCTGAAGACCTGAACCAGACTCACCGCACACAGCCTGCACTGCTGACTTCTTCTGTAGCAATCTGGCGTGTATGGCAAGAGCAGGGCGGTGAGCAGCCAGCAGTACTGGCAGGCCACAGCCTTGGTGAATACTCTGCACTAGTTTGTGCTGGTGTTATCGACTTTAAAGAAGCGGTGAAGCTGGTTGAGCTTCGCGGTCAGCTGATGCAAGAAGCTGTTCCGGCTGGCGTTGGTGCAATGTCTGCAATCATTGGCCTGGACAATGATGCGATTGCTAAGGCATGTGAAGAAGCTGCACAAGATCAGGTTTGTTCACCAGTTAACTTTAACTCACCAGGCCAGGTGGTTATTGCCGGTAATAAAGAAGCAGTAGAGCGTGCAAATGTTCTGTGTAAAGAAGCGGGCGCTAAACGCGCGCTTCCGCTTCCTGTTTCTGTGCCTTCTCACTGTGAGCTGATGAAGCCTGCAGCAGAAAAACTAGCTGTTGCGCTTGAGAGCATCGAATTCAATGCACCGGCTATTCCGGTAATTAACAACGCCGACGTTGCGACAGAAACAGATCCTGCCGCTATCAAACTGGCGCTTGTTAAGCAGTTGTACGGTCCGGTTCGCTGGACTGAGTCTGTTGAGCGTATGGCTGAAGAAGGCATTGAGACCCTGCTTGAAATGGGCCCGGGCAAAGTGCTGACTGGTCTGACAAAACGTATTAACCGTGCGCTTGGCGGTTCTGCCGTAAATGATTCGGCAAGCCTGGAAGCAGCCAAGTAAACTTGCAGTCTGTTTTTGTGAGCTTGGTAACTAACCTTCTCCGATAAACAACTGACTGCATGCTATTTTATAAGAGGAATGACAATGAGCCTTGAAGGTAAAATTGCTCTGGTAACCGGTGCGAGCCGTGGTATTGGCCGTGCTATTGCAGAAATTCTTGTTGAGCGTGGCGCAACAGTAATTGGTACTGCGACATCTGAAGGTGGTGCTGAAGCAATTAGCGCATACCTGGGTGACAATGGTAAAGGTATGGCGTTGAACGTAACTTCACCAGAGTCTATCGAAGCAGTATTGAAAGATATCAAAGCACAATATGGTGACATTGATATTCTGGTTAACAACGCTGGTATTACTCGCGATAACCTGCTGATGCGTATGAAAGACGACGAGTGGCAAGACATTCTGGATACTAACTTGACGTCTATTTTCCGTCTGTCTAAAGCTGTATTACGTGCAATGATGAAGAAGCGCTATGGCCGTATCATCAACATCGGTTCTGTTGTGGGTACTATGGGTAATGCTGGTCAGACTAACTACGCAGCAGCAAAAGCAGGTCTGGTAGGCTTTACCAAGTCAATGGCTCGTGAAGTGGCTTCACGTGGTATTACTGTAAACACGGTTGCTCCAGGCTTTATCGAAACTGATATGACAAAAGCCCTGAACGATGAGCAACGTGCTGCTACACTTGCAGGAGTTCCTGCTGGTCGTCTGGGTGACCCACGTGAAATCGCTGCAGCTGTTGCATTCCTGGCATCAAATGATGCTGGTTATGTAACCGGTGAAACCCTGCATGTTAACGGCGGCATGTACATGATTTAACCAAAAAAGTTGCATTACTTGATGATGCAGGTCAAACTCAACTTGTTTTAGCACCAAATCGTGGTTTGACCAGCACCTTATGTATTGCAACTTTTGCAGTAATGAATAAACTACAGCAAATCGCATTAGCGAATTCTTGTTTTAAGGAAATAGATTAGTATGAGCAACATCGAAGAACGCGTAAAAAAAATCATCGTTGAGCAACTGGGTGTAGACGAAGCTGAAGTTAAGAACGAAGCTTCTTTCGTTGACGATCTAGGTGCTGACTCTCTAGATACAGTAGAACTAGTAATGGCTCTTGAAGAAGAATTCGACACTGAGATTCCTGACGAAGAAGCTGAAAAAATTACTACAGTTCAAGCTGCTATCGACTACGTTGTTGGCGCTTCTGAGTAATAAGAACTCCCTCCAGGCGGTCTCCATGACCGCCTGATTTAATTTCTAACTTTTTTATCCTCAATTCCCGGAGAAATAATCGTGTCAAAACGTCGCGTAGTTGTTACTGGCATGGGTATGTTGTCACCTGTTGGCAATAGCGTTGAGTCTTCTTGGAAAGCTCTTCTGGCCGGCACTAGCGGTATCAGCAATATTGAGCACTTTGATGCTAGCGCATTTGCTACTCGTTTTGCTGGTATGGTCAAGGACTTCAACTGTGAAGATTACATGACCAAGAAAGATGCCCGCAAAATGGACTTGTTCATTCAATACGGTATCGCAGCAGGCGTCCAGGCATTAAAAGACTCTGGTATTGAAGTAACTGAAGAAAACGCACCACGTATTGGTGTGGCTATTGGTTCTGGCATTGGTGGTCTGGGTCTTATCGAAGCCAACCATCAGGCACTGATGGAAAAAGGTCCGCGCAAAATTAGCCCGTTCTTTGTTCCTTCAACAATCGTAAACATGATCGCGGGTCACATGTCTATTATGCATGGCCTACGTGGTCCAAACATCGCTATCTCTACGGCATGTACAACTGGCCTTCATAACATTGGCCATGCTGCACGTATGATTGCTTACGGCGATGCTGATGCAATGCTGGCTGGTGGTGCAGAAAAAGCATCTACTCCGCTAGGCATGGGTGGTTTTGCAGCGGCTAAAGCCCTGTCTACCCGTAACGACGATCCACAAGCTGCTTCTCGCCCTTGGGACAAAGACCGTGACGGTTTCGTTCTGGGTGACGGTGCCGGTATGATGGTACTGGAAGAGTATGAACATGCGAAAGCTCGTGGTGCGAAAATTTATGCAGAGCTTGTTGGCTTTGGTATGAGTGGTGACGCTTACCACATGACTTCACCAAGTGCTGACGGCTCTGGCGGTGCGCTTGCTATGGAAGCGGCAATCCGTGATGCTGGCATCAATGCTGAAGAAATTGGTTACGTGAATGCGCACGGTACATCAACACCTGCTGGTGACGTTGCTGAAACTCTGGGCATCAAGCGCGCTATGGGCGCTGCGGCAGACAAAGTACTGGTTTCTTCAACTAAGTCTATGACTGGTCACCTGCTGGGTGCTGCTGGTTCTGTTGAATCCATCATCACAGCTATGACTCTGGTTGATCAGGCTGTACCGCCTACAATCAACCTTGATAACCCTGATGAAGGCTGTGATCTGGATTATGTACCAGGTGAAGCTCGTCAGGTAAACCTTGAGTACGCACTATGTAACTCATTCGGTTTCGGTGGTACTAACGGTTCGTTGCTATTTAAGAAAATTTAACGATAACCTGTTATCATAAGACGGCTCGGTGTTATGCACCGAGCCGTTTTTTTATAGATAATGGGCGTGAAAACAATGATTCTGGTCAACGGCAGAGAGCAAATGCATGTGCCTGTTTCGGATCGGGCCATGCAATATGGTGACGGCTGCTTTACGACTATTTTAGTGGAGCAGGGAAAGCCGAGGCTTTGGGCGTTGCATCTTCAACGACTACAAAAGAATGTGGAAGCGTTCATGATTACGCCTCCTGACTGGTCGTTGCTGGCAGAGATCGTTTTCCAACTGGCTGCACAGTATCCTGAAAAAGGCGGAATTAAGATATTGCTAAGCCGCGGAAGCGGAGGGCGTGGTTATAGTCCTTCCGGTTGTTGTGACACTCAGGTTGTTGTTTCTGATTTTGCATGGCCTGAACATTATATCCGGTGGCAATCAGAAGGTATTGAGCTGGGGGTTTGTCGGCAACGTCTTTCACTTTCTCCTATGCTGTCAGGTTTTAAGCACCTGAACAGGCTGGAGCAGGTGCTGCTCAAACAAGAAGCGGAACAAAGCGGCTGGTTAGACGCTGTTGCTCTGGATGTGAATGGTCACGTTATTGAAGCAACTGCATCTAATATTTTTTGGCGTAAAGGTGATACCATTTTCACGCCTGAGCTTGATATGTCCGGTGTTCACGGGGTGATGCGGGCTCATGTGAACGAGCTTATTGACGATAGCCCGTATTGTCTTGAGTTTGTCAAAAAGCCGCTCGATGTATTGCTTTGTGCTGATGAAGTCTTTATTACTAATGCTCTGATGGCATTAGTTCCAATAACACAAATAAACGGAAATCTGTTTTTGGCGCGAGATGCGCTGACATTGCTAAACAAGAGGTTGTACACGTGCTAAAGAAGTTGTTAATAGCAGTTGTTCTCGTTGGCCTGATTGCCGCTGGTGGAGCCAGCTGGGTATATCAACAGGTGAAAACATTATTAGAACAACCCGTTACCAACCAGACTGAGGTATTGGTTAAGGTACAGCCGGGCACATCTTATCGTGGTTTGGTGAATCAGTTGGTTCGCCAGGACATTATTCCCGCTTCACGCTGGACCCGTTGGGCTGTTCGCTTAGAGCCCGAACTGGCGCACATCAAGACAGGTTCTTACCTAATTCCGAATAACGGTACTTTGAGAGATGTACTGGCACTGATTGCTTCCGGTAAAGAGCACCAGTTCGCGATTACCTTACTTGAAGGTGATCGCTTCGTTGACTGGCTGAAGCAACTGGCTGATGCACCAGAAGTCGTCCATAAAACAGAAGGAATGTCTGAAGCAGAGATCGCTAAGGCAATTGGAGCAGATGTCCGTAAATTAGAAGGATATTTGCTGCCAGAAACGTACCATTACACAGCTGGTACAACAGATCTGGAATTGCTTAAACGTGCCTATAACGAGATGGCTTCTGTGTTAGATAAAGCATGGCAGGATCGTGATGCTTCTATTCCTTTGAAAAACCGTTATGAAGCATTGATCATGGCATCGATTATCGAGAAGGAAACGGCTGTTGATAATGAGCGTGCTACTGTTTCATCGGTTTTTATGAACCGCTTGAATAAGGGAATGCGCTTGCAAACCGATCCAACTGTAATTTACGGGCTGGGCGATAAGTATGACGGCAATATTCGCAGGCGTGACTTACGTACTCCAACGCCGTACAACACTTATACCATCTTCGGTTTGCCGCCGACTCCTATTGCCATGCCAAGCAAAGCTTCGGTGTTGGCTGCGGTCAGACCTGATGATAGCAAGTATTACTATTTTGTGGCTGATGGTAAAGGCGGTCACAAATTCTCTAAAACGCTGAATGAGCACAACCGTGCTGTTCGTGCGTACCTAAGAACACTAAAGAAAAAATAATGACTGGTAAATTTATCGTAATTGAGGGCCTGGAAGGGGCCGGAAAAAGCACGGCCATAAAACAGGTAGCTAAAGTCCTCGCCGAACATGGAATAGACTCTCCTGAACTAACTCGTGAACCGGGCGGTACGCCACTTGCTGAGCAGATGCGTAAGTTGGTTAAAGAAGGGCACCCGGATGAGCCATTGACCGATATGGCTGAACTTCTATTGCTATACGCTGCCCGTATTCAGCTTGTTGATAACGTTATCAAGCCAGCATTGGATTCAGGGCGCTGGGTCGTCGGTGATCGTCATGATATGTCATCGCAGGCTTACCAGGGCGGTGGTCGTGGATTTGACAAGGCATTGATGGAGAATCTTCGTGATACTGTGCTTGGAGATTTCCGCCCGGACTTTACTTTGTACATGGATATCGATCCTGTGCTTGGCCTTGAGCGGGCCAGAGGCCGTGGCGAGCTTGATCGTATTGAACAGATGAATATCGACTTTTTCCACCGTGCCCGTGCTCGTTTCCTTGAGCTTGCTGAAAACGACCCATCGGTCGCTATTATTGATGCGAGCCAGTCGCTTGAGGACGTTACTGCTGATATCACCAGGGCGCTGCAATCCTGGTTGGAGCAAAACTAGTATGCTCTACCCATGGCAACAGACATTATGGCAAAACTGGCAGCTGTTGCTGGGCCAGAAGCGTTTGCATCATGCCGTGTTATTGCTGGCGGAAAAAGGCAGCGGGCGTGAAGTGCTAGCGAAACAGCTTGCCAGGACTGTACTTTGCCAGAACTGTGATACAGAACCTTGTGGAGTGTGTCACAGCTGTAAGCTGTTTGAAGCAGAAACTCACCCGGATTTCCACTATGTCGCACCAGTTGAGGAAGGAAAGCAGATAGGGGTTGATACTATCCGACAGTGTAATCGTTGGGCAGTGGAAACATCGCAGCTTGGTGGCCAGCGTGTAATTCTGATTGATCATGCGGATTCATTAGGTGAAGCGGCAGCAAACGCCTTACTTAAAACGCTTGAAGAGCCGCCTGCAGATTGTCAGTTCATTTTGACGGCGCAGTCACTGGATAACATGCTGCCGACAATTAATAGCCGTTGTAACAAGTGGCGTCTGACAATGCCGAACGAAGATGATACCAAGCGTTGGGTCGAGCAGCAGATGATGCAGTCTATTAAGCTTGAAGCGGTAAGATTAAATAGTGGGGCACCACTAGCGACGCTTCAGTTTGTAGAGCAAGGACAAGATATTCGGCATGGAAACCTTATTGAAGCCTTTACGGCTTTCATTCAGCCACCGTTTACCGGTATCTATGAAGTGGCGGGCCTCTGTACTAGTGAAGGGCGTGCCAGCTTGAAATGGCTGAGTTACTTCCTGGTTGATTGTATTAAGTACCAGCAAGGCGTCAGTAACTGCTTTGTACATAGTGAGTCTTTAAATAAGGTTCAGGCAGTGGCTGCTGCTGTGAATCTGGCTGTATTGTTGAGTCAGGTACGCAAAGTAAATGAACTCCATCGACAGCTTGAAATGCATTCAGGATTAAACGAAGAGTTGCTGATTGTTGAGTGGCTGACTGGTTTTATCAGCCACGGATAAATGAATTAAATTGAGGAAAAAATTGTGTTAGTTGATTCACATTGTCACCTGGACAAACTGGATTATGAGCAACTTCATACAGGAATTGATGATGTGTTAGCCAAGGCAAAGGCACGAGGTGTTGAGTATTTTCTCTCTGTCGGGGTAACGTTGAAAAGTTTTCCGACCATGATGGAAATGATTGCGCCGCATGACAATGTGTTTGCGTCTTGTGGCGTACATCCTTTGGATATTGAAGCTGGATTTGACTTCGATAAGCTGAGGGAATATGCCCAACATGAGCGAGTGGTTGCGATTGGTGAGACCGGCTTGGATTACCACTATCAGCCAGAGCTGGCGGAACAGCAGAAAGAGATTTTCCGTCAGCACGTACGTCTGGCGGTTGAGCTGAAAAAACCGCTGATTATTCACACCCGGATGGCTCGTGAAGATACGATGCAAATTTTGCGTGAAGAAGGTGCTGAGAAATGTGGTGGTGTATTGCACTGTTTCACTGAAAGCCTGGAAATGGCGCAGGAAGCAATTGAGCTTGGTTTCTATATTTCTATTTCTGGTATTGTAACTTTCAATAAGGCCAGTGATCTTAAACATGTGGTCAGTAATTTGCCATTAGAGCGCTTGCTTGTTGAGACAGATTCTCCGTACCTAGCACCAATTCCATATCGCGGGAAACAGAATCAGCCTTCTTATGTTCGTGAAGTCGCTGAATATATTGCATTATTAAAAGGTGTGTCTGTTCAGGATGTGGAAGAAATCACCACGAATAACTTCTTTAGGCTTTTTTCGCAAGCCGAACGTTAATTGAATAAAAAAGGAGCAATCGCTCCTTTTTTATTATCTATCACTTATCTTCCCTACCATGCTTTGTTGCTTAACCATCTGAATAGGGTGATATTTAAGCGATATTGGCTTAATGTAATTTCGTTACGTAAAGAAACTATACTTACAGAAGTGAAATAATGCTACATGCTTAGTGTTTAATGTGATTTGTGTGTTTTTTTAAACAAAAACATGCATTTAACTTAATTTGCGGCTGATATTTAGCGTTTTTGTGATTGTGATCTATATTTTATTTTGAAATTTTATTTCACGGGGCATTGGTATTTTTGATAGTCATCAAGTTATATTTATCAACGCATTTTATACTTAATGCCGTAATAAAAAATAAAAGTGGTGCTAGCATTATGACTACGGGGGTAGGTCTGCTTGCACTGACTTGATATCTAATTAAAACATCTCACTCAGGAGCACAGTATGTTTAAAAACCTTTTTGCTAACCTGCAGAAGGTCGGTAAGGCACTTATGTTGCCTGTATCGGTTCTGCCGGTAGCGGGTATTCTGCTGGGGGTTGGTGCCGCTAATTTTAGTTGGCTTCCAGACGTTGTATCTCACATCATGGAACAAGCCGGTGGTTCGGTATTCGGCCAGATGGCATTGTTATTCGCTGTAGGTGTGGCTCTTGGCTTTACCAACAACGATGGTGTAGCAGGTCTTTCTGCTATCGTTGGTTATGGCATCATGGCGGCAACGCTGTCAGTTATGGCTGGCGTGCTGGGTGTTGAAAAAATCGACACTGGTGTATTGGGCGGTATCCTATCTGGTGGTGTTGCTGCTTGGGCATTTAACCGCTTCTTCCGTATTCAGTTGCCAGAATATCTTGGTTTCTTTGCCGGTAAACGTGCAGTGCCAATCATCACTGGTTTTGTGTCAATTGCACTAGGTATCCTACTTTCTTTCATCTGGCCACCTATTGGTTCTGCAATTGCTGCATTCTCTGATTGGTCTGCAAACCAAAACCCAGTAACAGCATTCGGTATTTACGGTGTTATTGAGCGTTCTCTGATTCCATTTGGTCTTCACCATATCTGGAACGTACCGTTCTTCTATGAAGCAGGTAGCTGTGTGAACAGCGCTGGTGAGCAAGTAAATGGTATCATGACTTGTTTCCTAACTGCTGATGATGCTTCTCGTGCTGCTGGTAATGGTTTTGGTCAGCTAGCGGGTGGTTACCTGTTTAAGATGTTCGGTCTGCCAGCTGCTGCTTTTGCAATTGCTCACGCTGCTAAGCCTGAGAACCGTGCAAAAGTAATGGGTATTATGGCTTCTGCTGCGTTGACATCATTCCTGACTGGTATTACTGAGCCAATCGAATTCTCATTCCTGTTTGTTGCTCCTGTTCTATACGGTATTCACGCAATCCTTGCTGGTCTGGCGTATGTACTGACTAACTCTCTGGGTGTTGTACACGGTCACACGTTCTCTAACGGTTTCATTGACTTCGTTGTACAGTCGCCACGCGCTGATAATATGCTGCTGTTGGTTGCTCTGGGTATTGGTTATGCTGTGCTTTACTACGTTGTATTCACTGCGGTAATCCGTGCTCTGGATCTGAAAACACCAGGTCGTGAAGAAGAGGAAGAGAAGGGTGCGGTTGCTACTGGTTCAGAACTGGCTAAAGAGCTGGTAATGGCATTCGGTGGTAAAGAGAACATCACTGGTCTTGATGCATGTATCACACGTCTGCGTGTTGCAGTAGCAAGCGTTGACAATGTAGATCAGGAACAACTGAAGAAACTGGGTGCAGCTGGTGTTGTTGTTGCCGGTGGTGGTGTTCAGGCAATCTTCGGTACTAAGTCTGACAACCTGAAATCTGACATGGATGAGTGGATCCGTAACAACTAATACGGTTCTGTAAATCACTCTGTTCTAAAGGGAGGCTTCGGCCTGTCTCTTATACACAAGTCCCCCGCCTCATGGCGGGGGACTTTTTTTTGAACTCTTTTTCTTTATTGCGATCCGATCTTACACAATATGAGTAAAGTTCATCATCATGATAGAGAATTCTACTTTAGAATGGGCTCAACAAACCTTTTCGCATGCTTAGATGTACGCTTTGCCCAGATTACGATTAAGGTTCCGGCTAATAAATGTGGTAAGTCACTTTCTCTGTATTATGTTGGTTGTAAAGAGCAAGGTGATAGCAACGAGAAATTGGAGTGCCACTTACTGACCTCAGAGCCAGTGACAACGACAGCGCAAGCCCAAGAGATAATCAGTTACTACGAACAGCGCTGGTTGGTTGAAGAGTTCCACAAGGCGTGGAAAAGCGATGGAATCGACGTTGAAGCACTACAACTTCAGTCAAAGGATAATCTGGAAAGGGTCGCAGTCATTCAAGCGTTTATAGCTATCCGCTTATTACAACTTAGAGCTAATAGCCGAAAGCAAGAAAACAGTAGCTGCGAGTCTGTCTTGCCCGGAATATGCTGGAAATTATTGTGGGTCAAACAAGAAAATAAGCCCTTACCATCGACAGCCCTACAGAGTACACAAAACAAGAATAAAACGAGAGCTGTCGGACTCTCGCTCTAGGTAATGATGAAATTATAGAGAAAGGAAAAATAGGATTAGTACCGGAACCAGCAGGCTGAGAATAAAGCCGCTGACGATGGCTACTGGTACGCAGCGTATACCACCGCAGTTTTGAATGACCGGGAGGGTAAAGTCCATTGCTGTTGCGCCAGCATAGCCAATTGCGGTGCTTGGAAAGCGGCTTATTAGCATAGGGATGATACTCAGTGCGATCAGTTCTCTTAGTAACTCATTTAAAAATGCTGCGCCACCAAAGACAGGGCCTAGGCTGTCGCCAATCAAGATGCCGGTTAGAGAATACCAGCCAAAGCCGGATGCCATTGCCAACCCGTGGGTAAGAGGCAGATCCAGCAGGATAGCTGCAATTACGCCACCAGGTAATGATGTTGCGACAATCAGCAAGGCGATGGTTATTCCTTTGCGGTTTAGCAGGATCTGGCGTAACGTCATTCCGCTGTTACGTAGCTGGATACCGATTAAAAACAACAGAAGGAGTAGAATCACTTCACTGGCCTTATCTACCCAACTTAAGTCTATGCTAGCCATTAGACCGACAATCAACCCTGCAGCGACAACCAGAACAAGCCTTACAGATTCCATCACCATTTTTATGAAAGGAAGTTTACGATGATCCTGACTGGTATCTGTTGGCCAGAGTTTATCAATAATGGGTAATGCGATCAGGTTACAAAGGCTGATTGAGGTGAAAAATACAAAGGTATAAATCAGGATTTGATTGAGGTTTTGTCCCAGGTTATCAAGTCCGGCCAGGCTGAGGCCCATTAGAGAAAGGATAACCAGTACCAGGCGGCTGGTTTGGGTATTTATAAACTCCACTACAGATGGCTTATCGACCTGGATCAGATAGCCAATAACCAATGGCAGAAAGATATAAAGCATTCCCGAAAACATGTGTGTCCTTACGCTTGTTGTGCTGGTACTGTTTAAAGCTGTATGAGTATTGCCGGAGCCTGCTTGGTATCAGACTGGTAAATAGTCAGAAAAAAGCTGCCTCTTGCAATGCAATCGGCAGCTTATCAGTATCAATGAGAAACGGTCAATATCTGTTCAATGATGTTGTAATGAATTAACCCGGATACTTAAAATCCGCTATTTTTGATGATGTTACGAATCTGATAATTAAATTCGTCATCAGGCATGTTGGTCAGCTCGTACATCACTTCGGCTCCCGCAAGATCCATTTCGACGTCGTGATCTTCAATGGCATCATCATTGGTTTTGTAGAGCAGCAGGTGGTTTGCCATACGGGCGATGTCGAGGTAAGAAGTATTCGGACGTGTCCGGTAAGGCATTTCAGTGTTTGATGCGACTTCAAGGTAGTCTTCATCAAATCCCCAGTGTTTCAGAGTCAGAAGGCTGGCTTCCTGGCAGCAGTGCTCAAAAACATATTTGGCAATGTCGAAACTTAGGAAATTGCCACTATCCAAATAATTCTTGTATTCATTAACCAGACTGAACAGACCGATATCAGCGAACAGTCCGGCCAGCAGTGATTTTTCTGGCTCTATATCGATTGGTGTTTCATTGTAGTTGATTAAACCCTGGCTGATTAATGCCATGGTTGCGGCAAGCTGGCGTGAACGGACAGCACTCTGGTGTAGAATTTCATTACAATAAACACCGAAGTTACTCTGGCGTTTCAGTTCCTCAATTGCTCGTGCGGTAACAATATCGCGGACACGAAGAATCCCCAACCGGCTCACCGCAGTTTGAATGTCGTGACACACCACATTGCGGCGATTAAACATCATTGTATTAGAGATTTTTACAATGTAAGCAGCGGTACCGGGATCATCAAGCAAAACATTAGCGACGTCGCGAATGGTTGTCTCTTCTTCCTTACAAAGGGCTTGAAGCTTGGAGAGGACATCCGGAATGGGAGGAAGCGTAAGACGATTCTGTTTTACAGCGTCTTTCACAAGGGAGCAGAATTCAGATTCCAGCCCTTTTATTATTTTGTCATTCTCTGGTTTAAGCCAAAAAAAAGAAACGTGTGCCATTACAATTACTAACTCGAAATCAAGGCGTACATTCTATCTTGTGCCATTGCTGATAAACAGGTTAAAAATGCAAAAAAATGCAAATACTTACTGTGTACGGTTAGATTATATCCTGTGTCGGGAACTCATTGTTATCCAGTAGCTTAAGTAGAAAACGAACCGTCAGTTTCACACTTTCCTGAGTAATTAGCAGCTGCTTGTAGTGTACTTCGAGTGGAAGTATTTCAAGCCATCGCTGACAGACCCAAGTGAGATCATTATAGGCAGGGTCAGGATATAATGCGCCGGTTTCTGGTTGAGAAGAATAGTAAAGTTTAAGCTTTTCTGACAGACATTCGGTTGTGTCGTCAACTAGAGTTGGCTCCCAATGTGGATAGGGGTGGTAATTTGCCATCAGTAGGTCATTATCCGCAATTCTGATCGACAGTAAGCGTACTTTCTGTAGCCCTTCGACAACAATACTCAGCAGGCTGTTTTCATCGGAATCAAAATCGATGATTTTGCATGTGGTCGCGATAGCTGGGAGTTTTTTGATTTCGTTCTGTTCTTCATCTTGGTTTAGCATGCACAGCGCAAAATCCGTTTCTCCTGCCAGCGATTGTTTTACCATCTGGATATATCTATCTTCAGCTATGGTAATAGCGAGTCTCCCTTCCGGAAGGAGATGTCTCGAAAGTGGTAATAGTGAAATCTCTGACATGATATACCCCCCACTTATTAATAATAGCCATAGCACTCACTTACAAGAATAACGATAGGTTGCTGGCGAATTTTTAGTCGTTTTTTGAGAGGTTTCACGCAGAAAGAAATGGTCATTTATTGTCCCTTTTCACTTTTTTTGCAACTCATAATATGCCTCAAATCTCAAATTCTAATGCTATTTGTTTCATATGTGGCTTTTATGCTTTTGATGTGTCAAAGTCAATTTGTTGACGCTTTTTTGTTTGGCGTTACTGGAGAGAAAAACGACCACTAACGTTTAACGGAGGAATGAGTTGTGCGATCGTTAAAGGCTGACTTCTTTAATTATCTTCGCGAATTTGGCAGTTATGATAAACGCTCAATGTTCGGGGGGACGGGCATTTTTATTAATAATGCCATGTATGCAATTCTAACTGATCAGTCGATTTTCCTGCGAGGTGGAGAAGGCCTTGATCAACAGTTAACGGTTCTTGATTGCAGTAAATTTAAGCATATTAAGCGCAGTACTACGGCTGTCGTAAATTACTATGATGTAACTAAACTCTTTTTAGATAATAAAGAGTTATGCAGTGAACTTGTAAAACAATCTATTGAGGTATCGCAAAAGGAAAAGGCTTATAAACAATCAGAACAACACAAGCGATTGCGTGACTTGCCGAATATGCGCCTTACATTAGAGCGTATGGTTAAAAAAGCTGGGGTGCCAGATGTAAACAGCTTTCTTTCGCTCGGGGCTGCGGAGGTTTATCGCAAAGTACGCCACTCACACGGAAAAGATATTGACCTCAAGTTACTATGGATGTTTGCTGGTGCAATTGATGGTTGTCACTGGACACTACTAAAAGAAGACCGTAAACAGGGGCTTTTACGATCTCTTGAAGGTTAAACAGGTTAATTAGCCATCTGAATTAAGGTGGCTTACAGTTTCACTGTTGCCCTGATTTATCTCTGGCCCCTGCATTTAATCTGCAATTAGGTATAAGATGGCGCAGAAATTTGAAATTGAAAACTGACGCCAAATGCGATTACCAAAATTAACCGGCTCTGTACTTTCCGGGTTGCACTGTTTTTTGATTGCTGCTGAACAAATGAGTTTTACTCGTGCGGCTGAGATATTGTGCCTGACTCAAAGTGCCGTTAGTCATAAGATTAAAAACCTTGAGGATAGCCTTGAGGTAAAACTTTTTATTCGTCAGCCACGAAAGTTAGTTCTTACTGAGGAAGGCAAGCGTCTACAAGTTGTAGTGGCTCAAAATTTTGGTGATATTGCTCATGAGATCAGAGATCTCAAGACGTTGGAACTAAGTGGTGATTTTAATGTGGCTGTACCGCCGACATTTGCTCAAAGCTGGCTTTTACCAAGGCTAAAAAGATTTATTGATAAATATCCCGCTCTGCGATTTCATCTTCGTACCCGCAACGAATTGGTGGACTTCCAGACTGAATCTTTTGATTGCGCCATTTATTTTGGTAATGGTAAATATCCAGGCCTTTATTCTGAAAAGCTAATGGGTGAAAGTATGCTGCCGGTTTGCAGTCATGAATACGCGTTAGCTCACGAGTTGTATGAAAATCCTGAAAAACTAATTAGCTGTCTGTTGCTTCATGATGCCGCGCCATGGGCGAGGGCTGGTCGCAATGATGAGTGGCAATATTGGGCTCAACGTTATGATGTAACACTACCCGAAGCTGGCTGTACTTTTGATCGTGCCGATTTGTCTCTGCAAGCAGCAGAACAGGGTATTGGTGTTGCGATGGGGCGTAATTCCTTTATCGTCGAAAAACTTGAATCCGGATGTCTGGTGACGCCATTTGCGATGCCCGTTCAGTCTCCTTTGAATTATTACATTGTGTGCCGACGTGAAATGGCAATGTCACCGAGAATAAAGGCTTTCATTGATTGGCTGACAGTTGAGACTGAAGATATGAAAGACGCTTGAAATCTGAGAATAGAAGCTTAGATATAAGAACGCCCCCTATTTGGGGGCGTTGATATATCTTGAACTCTAAGTTCTTGTGCTTCGAGTACTGGATTACATTTTGAAGCGAGTGGTCAGCATAATCTGATCATCGTAAACATCATTCAGACGGCCCATAATACCGATTGAGAACAGCTCTGTAGCATGGAAGCGAGCATATACATGACCGATTGTTTTTTCATGATCGTCAATGTTCAGGTGTCCTACCTGACCGCCAACTTCTAATTGTGGGCCAAGCCACTGGCGGATACCAATGTTAACTTCCATACCTGTTTTACTGCTTGAGCTTTTCAGTTCTGGCTCATTTTTAGTATTTCGCAGTTTTAGCTCACCGGTAATATCTGCCCAGTTATTTACCGGAGCATGGAACCCAATGCCCAGACCAAGATCCCAATCGTCGTCAAATTCAGTGTCAACATGGCCAATAACATGAGCATTCGGGTGAATCGATTTGCTAATGCCTGCACCATAAGTCAGAGGGCTAATGCCAACACGCGCTTCAGCGTAGTCGTAGCTGAAGTTACTCATGGTTTGAGTGTTAGCATGGGCTGCTGAAATCGACGCCAGAATCAGGCCAGCGGCAAGAAGTGTTTTACGCATGAAAATTAGTCCGTGGAGCCAAAAAATAATGGCCTCATTCTAAAGGACAAAGGGCATCAATCATAGATTTTTGCACCACTATGTTGTTCTTTCGGTTGATATTAGAGTGAAAATGCAGCAAAACTCACAAATAAACGTGATCTGAACCGCGAATGTTGTGCTGCTGGAAGACTGATAGAGATTGGTGGTGTTAGTGATCTGAGAGCTATCAGGCGGGAGTAGACTCCCGCCATCCATAATTATTAAATTAACTCATTACCAGAGATGTCACTTGTACCAAAGAGTGCGATGTTTTTCAGGGTAGTATCGGCGATATTGCCCAGAGCCTCTTCTGTCAAGAATGCCTGGTGACCGGTAAACAGAACGTTGTGGCAGGCAGACAGTCGGCGGAATACGTCATCTTTAATAACGTCGTTAGACTTATCTTCGAAGAAAAGATCCTGTTCATTTTCGTAGACATCAATTCCCAGCGAGCCGATTTTGCCGTTTTTGAGTGCTTCAATGGCATCTTTGGAATTAAGTAGTTCGCCGCGGCTGGTATTGATGAGCATCACTCCGTCACGCATTTTGTCAAAAGCATCAGCATCGAGCATATGATGATTTTCTTCAGTCATCGGGCAGTGCAGTGTGATAACGTCAGCTTGCTGGTAGATTTCATCGAGTGAAGCATAAGTGACGCCTAACTCGACAGCGAGAGGATTTTCATAAGGGTCGTAAGCCATTACGTTCATCCCGAAACCTTTAAGAATGCGAATAGTGGCAATGCCGATTTTACCTGTGCCAATTACGCCAACGGTTTTTCCGTGGAAGTTGAATCCAGTCAGACCTTCAAGGGAGAAGTTGGCATCACGGGTGCGTTGGTAAGCTCGGTGGATTTTACGGTTAAGGCTCATCATCAGGCCTAAGGTATGCTCGGCGATAGCTTCCGGAGAGTAGGCCGGGACACGTACTACCTGAATACCCAGTGATTTCGCCGCATCTAGATCCACTTTGTCGAATCCAGCGCAGCGCATAGCGATAAGGCGAACATTATTTGCGGCCAGTTCTTCAAGCACAGGACGGCTCAAATCATCGTTAACAAACGCACATATGGCATCGAATCCCTGCGCCATCTTTACAGTTTGCTTTGTCAGGCGAAATTCAAAAAAGACCAGCTCGTGCTGATAGCTGTTGTTTATAAGCTCGAATGACTTTTGATCGTACTTTTTGGTGCTGAAGACTGCTACTTTCATGGATCACCTTTTCGGCTGGCTTACATTGTTTATGTGATGAACATAACACTTTCCAAGCTCGCCGAAAAGTTTTGTATGACAAATATCAATAACAGGGCAGATATTACCTGTTAGCTATTAAAGATCAGACAGGGTCAGGCGTCTCTCACTGAGTGCTTTCATTATTCTTGCTGTATCAAGGATTCGTGCCCATGGCATTAGATCTTTTTCATTTTCAATGACGTAGGTGGTCAATTGGTCTATCACTACTTCTTTGAGCTGATTGCCATCCCATGGTTTGGCAATGTAATAATCCAGGCTGGCGTTGTTGACTGCCTGAATGGTTTCTTCCAGCCCGGCTTGTCCGGTCAGTAGAACCCGTCGGCAAAGAGTAGTTTCAGACTGATGTTTCAGCTCAATCAGGAAATCAATGCCGGTTTCACCGGGCATAATATGATCGCAAAGGATCAGGGCTAGGGGGATATGATCCGCAATGGTATCGGCTAGCACTTCCTTGGCCTCATCAACAGACTCCGCCGCTTCAATAATGAAGTGTTCCTCCAGCTCGCTTAAGTCATGCAATACACTGTCGAGCACTTCTCTTTCATCATCAACACATAAGATGAGGTATTTGTTCATACGGCCTCCTTTTAAATTGGTAACGTCACTATCATCCTGGTGAACTGTCCGGGCTCAGATTCAACCCGTATGACACCATCGTGTTGGTGGATGATTTGCTGACAAACAGACAATCCTATGCCTAAGCCGAAGTTGCCTTCTCGTTTGGTGGTGTAATTAAGTTCAAATATTTTCTGTTGTTCCTCGGGTGGGATCCCTTTCCCGTTGTCTTGCACAATAACATCGATTTTTTTCTGGTCAGAGTCCGGGGTAAAACGGGTGCTAATATGAATTTCCCCCGGCTCATCAATAGCATCAAGCGCATTGGAAATTAGGTTAGTCCAGACTTGTTGTAGTGCTATCGGCTGGCAGTTGAGCGACGGCAATTCGGAATACTCTTTAGTAACATGATGGCGCTTTAATCGGTTCTCAAAAATGACCAGGGTATCTTCCAGTCCTTCGTGAAGATCTACACAGTGCACAGTTTCATCATCTTGCCGGGCATAGCTTTTCAGGCTCTTGACCAAATCAGCAATTCGTTGGGCACAGACGTTAATTGACCGCAGGAAATTACCCATTTGATAATAGTTATCCCATTCACCCATCACGGATTTCAGCTGTGACTTTTGCGGTAACAACCAGGATTCAAGATAGTTTTGCTCATCAATACCCATTTGTACCGCTTTGCGGGCAAGCTGGCGATCATTGAGAACAGATTCGAGTTGTTTGGCTCGCTGGCGGGTTTCAGAGGTAGAAAGAGGCCGTGACTGCATTGCTTGTTGCAGGATGAAATTGCCTCTGGTCTGATTTTCGTAACTTAGTTGAGTATCGGTCAGTTTACAGATGGTTTGCTTGAGGGTATCGCTGCCGCGCAAAATTGCGGATACCGGATTGTTCAACTCGTGGGCGACGCCTGCGACCAGTTGTCCCAGCATGGCCATCTTTTCTTTTTCCACCAGCTGGTGGTATGCCTCATCGAGAGTTTTCAGTGTTTGTTGTAACTGCATCTCTGTCTGAATGCTGCCCTGCAGACGACGGTTGAAGTTACGTAGCAGCAAGTTAGTAAACAGGGGTAGCAGCTCACTTCTGGAATTCATCACTTTGTTGAATAGCTGTCGGTCGAGTTTAATGACATTGGTTTTACCTAAAGTGACGCCGGTAGAAAATGAAGGCTCACCAGTAACAAATGACATGCCGCCGACTAAGTGACCTGCACTAACCCGCACCACTTCATGTTTACAGTCATGTTCGTCTTTTTTATAAAGCGCTACTTCTCCCTCTGTGATAAACCACAAGAAGTTGTTCGGCTCACCCTCGACAGTGAGCAGGTGGTTTTCACTGTAAGTCCGACAAGCTCGATCTTCATCGTTGCCGTCGAAGAATTCATACAAGGCATCGGCAACCTGGCGGGCGAGGCTGGCATCATCAAGTTCATTGGTATTTTGGATAAAGCCGGAACGAAAGTTCGACATCTGTCTTTCAATATGAGCGTTGAGGATCCGGCGGTGATCGAGCACCTGGCTGTAGCTCAGCCAGTCTTCTGTCGGGTGTTTGAGCACAAATGTCGTCAGTTCTTTGAGCAGAACCTGATGAAGTTCTTTTCTGTTCCAGGGTTTAGTTAGGCAATAGTGGAGTCGACCTTCATTAACCGCCTGCATGATATCGTCAAGCTGCGGCTTGTCATTGAGTAGGATCGAACGGGCCTGAGCGGAAACTGGATATTGATCGAGTCGAACCAGGAAGTTGACCCCATTATCTTTGCCCAGCTCATTATCGCATATCACCATGGCAACAGATTGGTTGTTCTCTTCAATGAACTGCAAGGTGTCGAGTGCTTCATCAATACTGTACGCATTGCAGATATCAAAGAGCGCAGAAAAGGGCGCCAGATCTTTATTCAGGCGCTCAACAATAATTGGATCGTCATCCAGACAGACAATGACAAAGTTATTCACCCTCGGCTTCCTGTTTTATTGTTGGAGTTATTACTTAGAGTGTATAAGAAACCAACAGAAGAGACTGAGATGCGGCTTACAAAGCTTTATCATTAGTCGTTGATAAATAGAGGTTATGCAGCGTTTGTTTAGCCTGGTGTGTTACACTGTATTTTTCACTCTCGGAGATTGGGATACAGAATGTTAAAACAAGTTGGTGCTGTTGGCGGTGCCGTAGCTATCGCACTGTGTTGGCCGCTAGCAACAGGACAGATTGGTGAGCAGGTTTACCAGGATACAGTTGGTCAGTATGAAAATCCTTATCTGACGATCAGCAACGAAAGTTACGACCGTGGTTACCTGAGTTCTGATGCAGTATCCCGCATCGAGATCAATGAAGAATGGAAGCCGGTTTTTGAAGATGAAGGCCTGCCGACTGTCTGGCATTTACATCATAAAGTCGAGCACGGCATCATGAAGGTGACTTCTTCAAGTGAGCTGGTGCTGGATGAAAATCTTAAGCCGTATGCTGACAGCATGTGGGGCAAAGACGTAGCACCTATCAGCTTTACTTCATCAACCGCTCTGAACGGCAAAACTGATTTCAATATCACGCTCAATCCAATGAACTATAAGAATGATCTTGGAGCTAAGGCTGATATTAAGGCTCTGGTTTTTGAAGGAACGATTGATACCAAAGGTGCTGGTGAGTTCCGCTACAATCTGCCAGAGGCAACCATTATTACCACTGCAGATGAAGCCATGACGCTGACCGGCCTGAAAGGGAGTGGTAAAGGTAAGTTAGACGGTCAGTTCTGGATTGGCAGCCAGGATGTTTCTTTGCAGCATGTGAGCTTCAAAGATCTTAGCAGTGACAAAAGTGTTGAAGTCGATAACGTTGAGCTGGCAATGAATAATGTGCTTGCTCAGTCGGCATCGTCTGAGGAGCCAAAAGCCGATCAGTTGCTGACGAATACCAATATGATGCGCATTGATAAGATCGTGTCGCTGGAAGGCCGAGAGTATCGTGATTTCCGCTTTAATGTGTCATTTGCTGATCTGAACTATCCGGCCATCAGTCGCCTTGGCAATATGGCTGAAGACCTGAATGAGCAGATCACACCTGAACAGGCTGAAGAAGCAGCTCTGGCGCTGGATTTGCTGGTGGCTAAAGGTCTGAAATTCTCTATTGATGATCTTAGTATCGTCACGCCGGAAGGGGATGTGAAGAGCAACCTGAATATGGTTGTGGCTCCGGGTATTGCGCGAGCTTCCCAGAACCTGGCTCAGGTAGCAGAAAAGCTGACCGGGGAAATTAACCTGGTTTTACCGGTTGAACTGGTTGAAGCGGATCCGGCACTGCATCAGAAAGCGACCATGATGGAGCAGAACGACATTATCACAAAGGATAAAGAAAAGTACTCGCTGCATATGAAGATTGAAGGTGACAAGATTATCCTTGCTTCAGGTGACCAACTGCCACTGGCTATGTTGCTGATGCTCTTTATGTAACTAACCAGAGATATTGAATGTTAAAACCCGCTGTCTCGCACAGCGGGTTTTTTGTATCAGAAGTAAAACACGGTTAGTTGATAGAAGATACCTATTGATAAAATTACTTATTTCTATTTAGTAAATTGGGATAAATAGGCGACACTTAATTTAACGGCAACAGGCAGAAGAATATGAAATAGCCTGTTTTTCTAGCATAAACAATGAGTTCAAGGGGGATGCATGGAGTCGTTAAAAGTTAAAGATTACATGAATGCGCGCCCGGTAACATTCGACCCTAAGATGTCGCTATCCCAGGCATTGGACAAGCTACTGACGGCGAAGCAAATCGGTGGGCCGGTAGTTGATGAGAATCGTAAAGTGGTCGGTTTCCTGTCAGAGCAGGACATGATCCATAAGTTACTGAAGGTAGGTTACCACTGTCAGGATACCCACAATGTTGGTGAATGCATGCGCCAGGATGTCCTGACCGTTGCTCCAGATGATTCTATTATTGAACTGGCTGAAACCATGGCGGGTCAAAAGCCAAAAATCTATCCGGTTGTTGATAACGGGCAATTAGTGGGGGTGATCACCCGTCGTGATGTGCTAAGTGCCATCAGTACCCAAATTGGTGACTGCTTTAAACATCCGGTGTAATGCATTTTTACTGAGAACATTTGATTGAGAAAAGGCGCAAACTGCGCCTTTTCTTTATTTACAACAAGCTTTTATCTTCTGTTTAATCAGTGACTTCAAACTGTATTACTGCCTTGCTCATAGCATCACAAATCAGATGAAAACTATTTATAATTCACTTGTTTAGTGATCTGATTCTAAGTTCACGCCTTCATTTTTCTTCACAATGTAACCTGCAAAAGAGCTGTATATCCAAACAATTTCACTAATTCGGATGTGGTATGAGTCCGGCAGTGAGTTCTGAAGTCGTTTGGTTATATATCTGCCAGCAGTAAATCATTTGTTGGCAGTTGCTCATGCTTGAGTGCTATTTCTTCCAATAAGAATTCCCAATAAAAAATAAAGGATGAATACAGGCATGAAGGACAGGTTTTTTTGCTTTAAGGGAATAATCACAACATGCGTCAATATCTGAAGTACATCATACCGATCCTTATACCGCTTCTTATCTTAATTTTGCCTGCATCGGCGTTTCCTGTTGATGGGCTAACCATTATTCAGCAGCGAGTTATTGCTATCTTCCTGTTGGCTGCACTGTGCTGGGTGTTCGAGTCTATTCCTATTTATGCCACGTCTGTTGTGATTATTGTGCTGGAATTGCTGTTGCTGTCGGATAAAGGGCTTTACCTGTTCCGTCGTGCAGAGGGGCAGCCGCATTTCGGTGAACTGCTGAATTACAGCGATATTATGGCTGCCTTTGCCAGCCCAATCATTATGCTATTTCTTGGTGGTTTTTTCCTTGCTATGGCGGCAACCAAATATCGTTTGGATGTAAACCTTGCACGTGTATTGCTCAGGCCGTTTGGTACTCAACCAAAGTATGTGATGTTTGGCCTGATGCTGATCACCGCTGTTTTCTCGATGTTTATGTCTAATACCGCAACTACGGCGATGATGCTGTCGATTCTGGCACCGGTTATCGCTCTGTTTGGTAGTAAAGATCCGGGAAAAATCGCTTTCGCACTTTGTATTCCGGTCGCGGCTAATATCGGCGGTATTGGTACTCCTATCGGTACTCCGCCTAATGCGATTGCTTTGAAATACCTCACAGGTGATAACCTGATCACCTTTGGTGAGTGGATGTTCTTTGGTGTGCCGTTTGTTGCGATATTACTGGTGTTTGCCTGGGGGCTGATAAACCTTCTTTATCCGGCCAAACAGGAAAAAATAGAGTTGACTATCAAAGGTAAGTTTCTCAAAACGCCGAAGGCAATCACGGTTTATGTCACTTTTGCCCTGACGATTATTTTATGGCTGATGGGGTCGGCGCATGGTATGAACGCATACACGGTCGCACTGATCCCGGTAGCGGTCTTCTCATTGACGGGCATCATCAACAAGGAAGATCTCAAGAAGATTTCCTGGGACGTGCTGTGGTTGGTTTCTGGTGGTATCGCACTCGGACTGGCGTTAGATCAGACCGGGCTTGCCCGCCTGATGGTGCACAGTATCCCGTTCGACAGCTATTCGCCATATGTTGTTTTGGGCGGCTCGGCGATTCTGTGTCTGACAATGGCCAATTTCATGTCACATACCGCTACGGCAAACCTCTTAATGCCTATTATGGCGGCGCTAGGAACCTCAATGGTCAGCCTTGTTCCGCTTGGCGGTGAGATCACCTTGATTCTAGTGGTGACCTTTGCTGCTTCATTGGGGATGTCGCTGCCGATCAGTACACCGCCGAATGCGCTGGCGCATGCGACAGGTCATGTTGAAAGCAATCAGATGGCGCGGGTGGGAGTTATTATCGGTGTAGTTGGTATCGTGCTGAGTTTCGTCATGATTTGGTTGCTGCACATGATTGATCATATCTGAGTTCAGAAGAGCCTGGGTTGCAATTAGTTTACGGAGAATACATGTACCAGCCGAAAACACTACAGCGCATCATTGATATTTATTTTACTGATCCTGAACGGGTGATTTCGGTAAAGGCCGGGACGCAGGTGCTGCGCCAGGATGGTTTCAATGACAGGCTGTATTGGGTAAAGCAAGGGGAACTGTGCGGGTATCTGCAAAATGATAATAACAGCCTGACGGCGAGGATATTCCGGGTCCGACAGGGGATGTTTTTTGGTGTTCACAGTTTTTTTTCCCGTACTCTGGTGGCATCAACAACGGTGATTGCAGAAACAGACAGTGAGCTGGCCTGGATCGATCTTGACACCCAGGCCGTTGAACCAGAGGTATACGGTTCACTCAGTGAGCAGTTTATGCCGGTGATGATGCATGAACTTGCACAGCGTCAGGTGCTGGCCGGGATGCAGGCTTTTGAAAAAGAAAAAGCGCTGCAGAAACTTTATGCTGCCGAGCAGATGACCACGCTGGGACAATTGGCAGCGGGTATTGCCCATGAACTCAATAATGCAGTGGGGGTGCTGAGCAGCAAAACCGAAGGTTTGCAGGGCGCAATTTGTCGCTTCTTGCAAGAAAGCAAACCGGAGGTCAGCCACTTCCTTGAACTCGGTATTGATCATGGTCAGCAGGCACCTTCGGCACAAGTGCGTAAAAGAGCTCGTGAGTTACAGGAAATGTACGGGCTAGGACGGGAGCAGGCAAGGCAATTGGCCCGGGCGCAGCCCCAAGGTGAAATCCCTGCTTCCTGGTTAGCAAACCTTGATGAAGCATTGCAGTACTGGGATTTAGGGCGAGATTTGCATGACATGCGCCTGGCATCCAAACACGCTACTTGTATTGTCCGTTCAGTGAAGCAGTTGGGCGGAACTGATAATGTTCGCCAGCCAGATATCGATCTTAACGACACCATCAATAAATCATTGTCATTGCTCCAAAGTAACCTGCGTCGGGTCAATGTCTTGCTTCGGCCCGGTGAGTTGCCATCAATGTCGGCCAGTTCCACCGAACTGGTGCAGATTTGGGTCAATATCATTAAGAACGCCTGTGATGCAATGGAAGGGACACCTGAGCCCCAGCTGGAAATTACAACCCGGCATTCAAGGAATCGTCTGCTTGTCACTATCAGCAATAACGGGCCTATGATAGATGAAGCAACCCGAAGAAAAATATTCCAGCCAAATTTCACCACTAAAAAGGGTGGTCTTTCATTTGGTTTAGGTCTGGGTCTGGCGATAGTCCAGCGAATTGTGCACAGCTACGGTGGCACGATTGCGCTTAAAAGTGACCCGGAGACAACAAGATTTCGGATTAAACTACCAATCACGTAAGGGATGGTCATGGAAAAACTTAATATCATCTGTGTAGATGATCAGAGGGAAGTGCTAAGTGCCGTTTTAAAGGATTTAGCGCCGCTGAATGACTTCTTCAATGTTGAGGATTGTGAATCAGCGGATGAGGCACTTGAGTTGATCGACGAGCTTGATGCAGAAGGGGAGTTTATTGCACTGGTGATTTCGGATCATGTGATGCCGGGAAAAACCGGGGTAGAGCTGTTAACTGAAATATCTCAGGACATGCGGTTTACTCAGACTAAGAAAGTGCTGCTAACAGGTCAGGCAACGCATCAGGATACGATTGAGGCGATTAACCGTGCCCGCATTGAAAGTTATTTTGAAAAGCCCTGGAAGGCCGAGGCATTGCTGACCACAGCCCGCAGCCTGATCACTGAATACATTTTTGACATGGGGCTGGATTATCAGCGCTGGGCTGACATTTTAGATAACAGTGTTGTTTTCAGGCGACTGCGTTAAGAACTTATGCTCTGCCTGCGATGGCTTTGTTGTTATTAGCGATTAATATCCAAACATAACCCAAGCACCGAGGAACGCCTATGTGTCAGGATTATCTGGATATTCATCCGGAAGTAAACAAGGCATTGCAGTCGGGGAGACCAGTTGTCGCTCTGGAATCGACCATTATCTGCCACGGTATGCCGTATCCGCAAAATGCTGAAACGGCTTTAAAAGTGGAACAGATTGTCAGAACTAGTGGTGCGATACCGGCGACTATTGCGATCTTGAACGGGCGACTGAAAATAGGCCTTACCCATGACGAAATCGAATATCTCGCTAAATCCGGAAGGGGCGTTGTTAAGGTCAGCAGGCGGGATATTCCGTATATTGTCAGTTCTAAATCAGATGGTGCGACAACAGTAGCATCGACCATGATCCTGGCAAATATGGCCGGGATTCGTGTATTTGCGACCGGTGGTATTGGTGGCGTTCACCGTGGTGCCTCCGAGACATTTGATATTTCCGCTGATTTGCAAGAGTTGGCTAATACGGATGTGGCAGTGATTTGCGCGGGGATAAAGTCCGTGCTCGATATCGGCCTGACACTGGAATATCTGGAAACGCAGGGCGTGCCGGTTGTCGGTTACCAAACTCAGCAACTTCCTGCTTTCTATTGTCGAGAAAGCGGATTTGATGTTGATTGTCAGTTGGACTCGCCGGAGCAGGTTGCTCGGTTACTGAACACTAAGTGGGATATGGGAATAAAAGGCGGTGTTGTGGTTGCCAATCCTATTCCTGAAGATTACGCCATGGAAAAGTCCCGAATGGACAGCGTAATTACTGGTGCCATTACTGAAATGAATAAGGCTGGTATCAGGGGGAAAGACACTACGCCGTTTTTACTGGCAAAAGTTGCTAATAAAACGTCAGGAGAAAGCCTGAATGCCAATATCGCATTGGTTTTCAATAACGCCATGCTGGCTGCTCAGATTGCGATAAGTTTAGAGAAACTGAAAAAGTGAGCCGCAACCTATTTTGTTCTTGACCTTTGAGTCGACTCCAAGGTTTATAGTTATTGCAAATGGGAAATAATCGCATATAGGAGTAAAACCATGTGTGCTCAATGCAATAACAAAAAAACACATATTCATACCGTTCAGCAAGCAGCAGCAAATGCCAGCTCTGTTCGCGTAGAACATGGGGTGACTGAGTCGTGCTGCTGTTCTGCTGGTACAGCAACCATCTGCTATGCAGATTCAGAAAGCAGCGGCGATCCTGGCTCCGATGATGATCCTGCCGGGCGAAAACCGTCCTTTATTATTAATTCCATCTCGAAAATTATCGGTAATTCTTTCACATTTTCTATTTTCCAAACAGACAGTTCCGCTCCGTCAGAGTCAGTATCACCTTCATCTTGTCGTTCCGATTGCTGCTCTGATCATGTTAATGACGTTGATGAGCAGGAGCTGGAAAAAGAGCTGCTCAAATCATCAAATGGCCAAACCCTGAGCTGGAAAATCCAGAATATGGATTGTCCTAGCTGTGCCCGTAAGCTTGAAAAAGCGTTATCTGTCGTTGATGGATTGCAGAGTGCTAAAGTTTTATTTGCCACCCAAAAGCTTGTGGTAAGCGGTGTTGGTGCTAGTCTGGCAATAGCTGTCGAAGAAAAAGCAAAGGAAACGGGTTTCCCATTGGTTTCTGCCCGCGGTAATAAAGAAGAAACAGAAAATCATAATACCATCAGGCCGTATATACCTGTTTTAACCATTGCTGTCATGATGGCGGTGTCGGTTCTGATTAATCGCAGCTCGGAAACATACGGCCTGATAGCTTTCACGCTGACCACACTAATCGGTCTGATCTCGATTGTTAAACAAGCTATCAATTTAGCAAAGGGCGGAACACCGTTTTCGATTGAGACCCTGATGACAGTGGCAGCAGTCGGTGCATTGTATTTAGGTGAAACTGCGGAAGCCGCAATGGTTCTGTTGCTGTTTTTGATTGGTGAACAGCTTGAAGGTTACGCATCCGCCCGCGCTCGAAGTGGTGTTAAAGCTTTGATGGATCTTGTTCCTGAAAAAGCTTTGGTTATCTGCCCGGACGGCACCAGAGAAAAAGTTGCAGCAGAAGAGCTTAAAAAAGGTGATGTGATTGAAGTGGCACCGGGTGGACGTCTGCCTGCTGATGCCGTTTTAACAGAAACTTCAGCAAGCTTCGATGAAAGTGCGCTGACCGGGGAGTCAGTTCCGGTTGAACGCCTGCGTGGTGAAAAGGTGATGGCTGGCTGTCTGGTTTCAGATAAGCAGGTTCAGCTGAGAATTGTTTCTGAACAGGGTGATAATGCCATCGACCGTATCCTTCACCTGATTGAAGATGCCGAATCCCGAAAAGCACCGCTGGAGCGTTTTATTGATCGCTTTAGTCGTTTGTATACTCCGGCCATGATTGCGTTGGCGGCATTAGTCATCGTGATTCCGCCGTTGTTGTTCGGTCAGGGCTGGAGTGAGTGGATTTATAAAGGCCTAACTCTGTTACTAATTGCTTGTCCTTGTGCTTTGGTTATTTCGATTCCGGCTGCGATTACTTCGGGCCTGGCGGCAGCAGCACAACGTGGTGCCCTGATTAAAGGTGGTGCTGCATTGGAGCAGTTAGGGCATATCGAAACCGTTGCTTTTGATAAAACGGGTACCCTGACTCAGGGTAAGCCAGTTGTGACTGATGTTGTAAGTTGGGATGGTGATGAGGACAAACTGCTTTATCAGGCCGCAGCTGTTGAGGACGGTTCGTTGCACCCGCTGGCACAGGCTGTGGTTAATGCGGCTCAGGCGCGAGGATTAAAGCTGGATGTAGCCGATGAACGAGAAGCTTTGCCGGGTAAGGGCATTCAGGGGGTAATTGGTGGTGATACCTTATTGCTGGCTGCAGCGGATCGCTTGCCTGCATCAGTACAGTTAACAGCAGGACAGAAAACAGAGGCTGAATTGCTGGAAGGTGAAGGCAAAACCCTGGTAGTCGCGGTTCGTAACGATGAACCTGTTGGCTTGATTGCATGGCGAGACAATCTGCGTAATGACACCCGTGAAGCGATTAAAATCCTTAAGGCGATGGGGATTCATTCAGTCATGCTAACCGGTGATAATCCGCGTGCTGCTGCGGCTATCGCCAGAGAGATCGATATTGATTATCGTGCTGGCCTGTTACCCGCAGATAAAGTAACTGAGGTTGAACTTGCTAATAAAAATGCCAAAGTGGCGATGGTCGGGGATGGTATTAATGATGCGCCAGCAATGAAAACCGCATCCATTGGTATCGCAATGGGTGGAGGTACTGATGTGGCGCTGGAAACCGCAGATGCAGCCCTGACTCATAACAGAATTTCAGAGTTGCCGGAAATGATAGCGTTGTCCCGCGCGACACTGAGCAATATTCGCCAAAATATTTTTATTGCCCTGGGGCTGAAAGGGGTCTTCCTTGTAACGACCTTACTTGGCTTGACTGGTCTGTGGGTCGCAGTTCTGGCTGACAGTGGAGCGACTGCTTTGGTGACATTGAATGCATTGAGGTTGTTACGCTTTGAGTCAAAAGTGAAACGTACTTAATGCTCTGATGGAAAAACATTCAAAAGCATCGCCTTGTGCGATGCTTTTTTATTGAGATTAATTTTGTGATAAAGCGCAAAGGTAACCGTTTTTATGTGATCTAGCTCTCTCTGGGGTGAAAAATGAAATTCATACTATTTCTCTTAATGTGACTACAATCACTAAAAACTAAAAATCTATCGGCTATCTTTAGCCTTGTGTTTTGTTAATGCTTTTTTTGAAAGCATTGTCAAAACAACAACTTTTTTAGTTTTTTTAATTATTTGATTCATAGCCGCAGGCCTCGAGCGACCCCCCTTAATTTCGCGGTAAAGTATAAAAAGGATATGACTATGTCTGACAACGCTGTATTCCACCTAGGTGTAACAAAAGAAGATCTGAATGGTGCTGAACTGGCTATTATTCCAGGTGATCCGGCCCGTGTTGAAAAGATTGCAAACCTGATGGAAAACCCAGAATTTCTGGCCAGTGCTCGTGAATATACTGTTTACCGCGCGAAGCTAGACGGCAAATCTGTTGTTGTTTGTTCAACTGGTATCGGTGGCCCATCTACTTCTATCGCAGTTGAAGAATTGGCACAGCTGGGTGTTCGTACTTTCCTACGTGTAGGTACAACTGGTGCGATCCAGCCACACATCAACGTTGGTGACATGATTGTAACTACAGGTTCAGTACGTCTTGACGGTGCTAGCCTGCACTTCGCTCCAATGGAATTCCCAGCAGTAGCAGATTTCAGCGTTGCTACAGCAATGAAAGCAGCCTGTGATGCAGACGGCGCAACAGTACACACAGGTGTAACAGCATCAAGTGATACTTTCTACCCAGGCCAAGAGCGTTACGATACATTCTCAGGTCGTGTAGTTCGTCGCTTCCAAGGTTCTATGGACGAGTGGCAGCAAATGGGCGTGCTTAACTTCGAAATGGAATCAGCAACTCTGCTAACCATGTGTGCAAGCTCTGGCCTACGTGCAGGTTGTGTAGCAGGTGTTATCATCAACCGTACTCAGAAAGAAATCCCTGATCACGCGACTCTGAAAGAAACTGAAAAGCGTTCTATCAAGGTGGTAGTTGAAGCTGCTCGCCGTATGCTGGCTGAGTAATCCCAATCCCTTGTTATTTAATACGATAACTGTGTTGGAAGTGCTCATTGATAGTCTCATCAACTGCGCGCTTCCGCCTTGTTCTCGAATTAAATTCCTACGGGCTTGAGTGTAACAGATTCCAGAGAACCGGCGCATTGCGTCGGTTTTTTTATTATCTCAATTTCTTTATCGGGAATGCTCATTTATGTATATAAACTCCGCGTTCCCTCTTCGACCTTGAGGTAAATTCCTGCGTGCTAGTAAGTTAGCAGTAATGATTATAAAACCGATGCTTAGGCATCGGTTTTTTCGTATGAAGACTTTGTTGGAAGTGCTCATTGATAATCATCAACTGTGCGCTTCCGCCTTGTTCTCGAATTAAATTCCTACGGGCTTGAGTGTAATAGATTACAGAGAACCGGCGCGCTGCGTCGGTTTTTTTATTATCTCAATTTCTTTATTGGGGATGCTCATTTATGTATATAAACTCCGCGTTCCCTCTTCGACCTTGAGGCAAATTCCTGCGTGCTAGTCGTTAGCAGTAATGATTATAAAACCGATGCTTAGGCATCGGTTTTTTCGTATGAAGACTTTGTTGGAAGTGCTCATTGATGGTCATCAACTGTGCGCTTCCGCCTTGTTATCGAATTAATTCCTACGGGCTTGAGTGTAATAGATTACAGATAACCGGCGTATCGCGTCGTTTTTTATGGTTCTAATTTATTTCGCTTATTAGCTGGCACTGTTTAATTCACACTTCTTTATTTGTTTATTGACTAAATCTCCAACCGGATTGTCGGCCTTACTTCTTCTGTCTATATATTAATTACATAGCTCAGGTTTTTACCGGGCATTTTGAATCTTCGGGTTTAACAACCGGTTATTTCGGGACCATCATGACAAGGAATAGCTTATGCGTGCGTTCTTTTTAATGCTGTTGTGTTTGATTGGACTTGGATCCGGTTGTGTATACGCGCAGCCAGCATCGGAAATTGTCCGGCAGTCCGATTTACAAATGCGTGGTGATTCCAGTTACTCTGAAGCAACGATGAGGATTATCCGTCCGAACTGGACGCGCTCAATGAGTATGAAAAGCTGGACTAAAGGGTTGGACTTGTCTTTGGTGCTGGTAACGGCACCGGCAAAAGATAAAGGCAGTGCTTCGCTTAAGCGCCAGCGTGAAATGTGGAACTGGATCCCCAGCATTGAGCGGGTGATCAAAATTGCTCCTTCGATGCTGAGTCAGTCATGGATGGGATCGGATTTCACCAATGATGATCTGATTAACCAGTCTTCCATTGTGGTGGACTATCGTCACAAGATGGTCAGGGATGATGTGTTTGATAAAGATCCTTCATGGGTTATTGATGCCTTTGCTAAACCGGATGCGCCAGTGGTCTGGAATAAGGTGAGGTTATGGATTTCCAAAAATAGTTATTTGCAGCGGAAAGTTGAGTTCTATGATGAATTCGATGAGCTGGTTAATACCATGAATACCTACGATGTCCGAAACCTCGGGGGCCGTCAGGTGGCGACCCGGATGGAAATGTTACCGGCGGATAAACCGGGTAATAAAACGGAAATCATCATTCATCAGGCGCAGTTTAACTTTCCGCTCAAAGACGGGTTTTTCTCCCTGAGTCAGATGAAGGCATTGCGCGACTAACGCTACAGGAGCCTTTATGTTACTAAAACTGGCCTGGCGTAATTTATGGCGGCAAAAACGGCGCACAATTCTGACCGCATCAGCACTCGCTTTAGCTCTGGCGTTATCCCTTTTCATGCGTTGCCTGCAGGAAGGCACCTATGCCAATAACATAGAGAATGCCGCTCGCTTTTATACTGGTTTAATACAAATACAGCATCCAGAGTTCTCTGAAAGTCAGAGTATTGATGACCTGCTTCCTGCTAGCAACGCATTTATCACTCCAGTCAGAAACCATCGAAATATCAATCAAATATTGCCGCGCATTGAGTCTTTTGCCCTTGCAGCGGCGGGAGAAAAATCAAAGGGGGTGATGGTATTGGGTGTAGCCCCTGAAAAGGAAGATGCGTATTCCGGAATTGCAAACAAGGTAAGCTCCGGTGAATTTCTCCGTGCGGATGATGACCAGCTCTTAATCGGTGAAGGATTGGCGAAGTTTTTCGGACTTGAAGTAGGGGGTGAGCTGATCCTTTATGGGATGGGCTATCGGGGACAAACAGCCGCGGGGCTATATACCATCAAAGGATTACTCGATTTTCCGATGCCACAGCTTGATAACCAGTTGGTTTATATGCCTTTAGCTTTGGCACAATCACTCTACAGTACAGAGCAGCAGGTAACCTCCTGGGTGCTGCATACCAAAGACTTAGCTGAACTGCCCCAAACCGTTACTGATTTGACCCGTGAATATGGCGGGCAGGCGCAGGTTCGTGATTGGGAAGATCTGTCGCCGGAAATGTCGCAGCAAATTGTGATGGATAAAGTCAGCGGGATCATCATGATGTACTTGCTTTATGGGGTCGTCGGTTTTGGCTTGTTTGCCACATTGCTGATGATGACGCTGGAGCGCCAGCGTGAATTTGGGGTGATGCTGGCAACCGGTCTGCTCAGAAGAAAGCTGATTCTGTTGATATGTATTGAGTCTCTGTTTATCGCCATCATTGGCGTCGTTATCGGTTTGTTGGTGGCAACACCGGTTCTCATTTGGTTCTACTACAACCCAATCACGCTGACCGGTGAAGTTGCAGAAATGATCCTTGAGATGGGCTGGGAGCCTGTTATGCCTGTTATGCTGGCTCCCTGGCTTTTCATTGATCAGGTCGTCACTGTACTGGTGTTACTGGCGCTTTGTATGTTGTACCCGATCTGGCGGATCTATCGCTTGGATCTGGTAAGTGCACTTAAGGGAGGCGGTTATGCTGGTTAAACTGGCCTGGCGCAATCTTTGGCGCAATAAAATTCGTACCGGCATTATGCTCAGTGCCATGGTGTTTGGTCTGATTGGCGCAGTGAGCATGATGGGGTTTGTGACTGGTATGTATGCCAGCATGATCCATAACGCCATCGCCTGGCAGACCAGCCACATCCAGGTTCATAACAGCCGCTATCTTAATGATCCCGACATTAATGCAACCATTGTCGATGCATCTCAACTGCAACAAGCGATTGCCGAATTGACGGATGTGAAGGCATGGTCAGCTCGCTTTGTCGCAGATGGGATGGTTGCGTCTGCTCGCAGTGCCCGCGGAGTGAGGATTACCGGTGTTGAACCGGATGCTGAAGCGCAGGTGACACCAATTGTGGAAAGTATTGAGCAAGGGGAATGGCTATCCGACGAGGGGCGAAATCCGGTATTGGTCTCGGTCAAAATGGCGGAGCGCCTGAGGTTGAAGTTGGGATCGAAAGTTGTCTTGACGCTGACCAGTGCCAGCGGTGAGGTTACCGGTGGCGCTTTTCGTGTTCGCGGAATATTTAAAACCCCGTCATCGGCTTTTGATGACGGAAATGTATTTGTCCGGCGAACAGATTTAAGTGCTCTGGCTGGCATCGATGGCGTTCATGAAGTCGCAATTCTGCTGGGAAATGATAATGATGCTTTTGCTTTCAAAGATGAATTGCAGGCTCAGATATCATCGCAGAATACGGTTCGCGACTGGCAAGAAGTTCAGCCAATGCTGGCCTCCATTATTAAGCAGATGGGGCCGAGCAATGCCATCATGTTGGGGATTTACGTTGTGGCGTTGGCATTCGGTATCGTCAATATCATGCTTATGTCGGTATTCGAGCGTACCCGGGAGTTCGGAGTTTTGATGGCCGTCGGAATGCAAAAGCACAAGGTGTTCATGCTTATCATGCTGGAAACAACCTGCTTGGGTGTCTCCGGTGCTGTGTTGGGGATACTGGGTAGTATCGGCTTAGTTGCTGTTTTTCAGCAGACCGGAATCCCATTGGGAAAAATGGCTGAAGGACTGGGGGCATTCGGGGTCGATACCACACTTTACCCTCAGGTATCTGTGAGTGATTACCAGATGGTTTTTATAACGGTCGTTGCAGCCAGCTTGCTGGCTGCGTTGTACCCGGCGCACCAGATCCTCAAAAAGCGCCCGGTTGATGCAATGGCGGAGAAGCATTAATGACAATTCGAACAAGCCAGCTTTGCAAAACATATAACGAAGAATCTGATTTTCCGGTTCATGCTGTGAAAAGTCTCGATTTGACCATTGAGCAAGGAGAGTTCGTTGCCGTTATGGGGCCGTCGGGTTCAGGCAAAACCACTTTGCTCAATATGCTTGGCGGAATTGATAAGCCGTCATCGGGCAGGGTGCTGATTGATGACTGTGACATTAGTGAATTACCGGAAAAGTCGTTAATTGCTTTTCGACGGGACCACATTGGCTTTATTTTTCAGGATTACAGTTTGCTGCCTGTTTTGACGGCATTGGAGAATGTCGAATTTGTCATGCAACTTCAGGGACATAGTGAAAAGGAATGTCGTAAGCGCGCCTGCGCATTATTGGAGCAGGTCGGCTTGTCAGAGCAGCAAAATAAAATCCCGGCTAAGTTGTCCGGTGGGCAGCAGCAGCGGGTAGCAGTTGCTCGGGCTTTAGCGCCAAGCCCTCGCTTTGTGATGGCCGATGAGCCGACAGCAAATCTTGATGCTCAAAGTACAGCAGAGCTTTTAGATATCATGCAGCAGCTCAATGAGAAAGAAGGCACAACGTTTATTTTTTCTACCCATGATCCCAGGGTGATCAAACGTGCCCGGCGGGTGATTGTGTTTGAGGACGGGCAACTGACAGAGGATCGCTGCCAGTGAAGAGAATTTGTCGGCTTATCTGCTTGCTAATTGTTGTGTGGAATATGGGTACTGCGCAAGCGCAAATACCCGGATTGGAACCTGAGCAGGACTGGGATTTAACTGGTTATGTGAAGTATATGGCTACCGGTAACTTTCCGGATCAACAGAGCAACGGGTTAGACCACCTTATTCATCAGCGATTTAATTTGGAATATCGCGTTACTCCGGATTTTAGATTAAATGCAGGAATGCGAAATCGTCTGCTTTGGGGGGATACTGCTGAAACCCCGGAATTTGGCCGGTTGGTTGAGCTGGACTTGGGGTACTTTGACTTGTCGACCAATTGGCTGGATAAGAACGGCATCGTCGGGAACTCTCAGTTTGATCGGCTCTATGTTAACTGGGACAAGGACGACTGGCAGTTAAGGGGCGGTCGTTTTCGTATTAACTGGGCAATGACAGCGCTTTGGAATCCTAACGATATCTTTAATTCCTATTCAATTTATGATTTTGATTACGAGGAACGTTCAGGTACTGATGCGCTTATGGTCAGTCGCAAGCTTGATTTTGCCAGCTCGGCTGAAGTGGTTTACAGCCCGAGTGAAGATAACAAATTGGAAAGCTATGCCGCCCGTTACCTGTTCAACTATCAGGGCTGGGATATTCAGTTTATTGCTGGAAAAGCAAATCTTGACAGAGTGATAGGTGCCGGTTTCGCCGGGGATATCAAAGGGGCTGGCTTCAGGGGAGAAGTCACCTGGTTTAGCCCGACTCGTGATGAATGGCGGGGAGAACCATTGGATTCAACTTCGGTATCAACACTGGAGTTGGATTACAGTTTCGGCGGTAGACGTAACTGGATGGCGCGAGCTTCAGTGATGTATATTTCAGAACCATTGGCTCCTGATAATGCGCTGCTATTTTTGAATTTACCCTTGACGGCAAGAACACTGAGCTTTACTGAGTGGAGTTGGTATACAGATGCCGGGTTTGATATCACTCCGTTAAGTCGCTTGACTTTTTCCGGCACTTACTATAATGATGATTCGTTTTTTCTCGGAGCCAGTAATACTTATTCCTTAGCTGATGATTGGCAGTTGCTGGCAGTGGTCCAACGATTTGACGGCAGTAACGAAAGCCTTTTCGGTCAGACGGCAAGTACTCTGTTGTTTATGCAGGTAAGGTGGAGTTTTTGATTGAAAGCGTTCTGGTGGGAAGCGATGGCTCGAAATTAATCTTTAAGGGAAGGGAAATGTGAGGTACGAGAATCTGAATCATCTCGCACCTCATGATAGAATCAGTTAAGGATATGGCTCTGTCCACCGGCATCTTTGAGCCAGTTGTGCAGGTGGGTATGCAGATCACCCAACTGGTCCGGGCCGATAATCGCCAGACCCAGATCCTGTGCGCGAACCAGATCGTGGTGGCGTAGCGGACGGAAACTTACCAGCATGGCACGAGCCTGCAGGCCGCCAAGCAGATCGCGCAGTGATTCCAGCTTGTACAGGGTGTCATCACCGTCGTCGCGCATGCCTTTGGTCTTACACTCGATAATATGGAGTTTGTTGTTTACCACCGTTGCAACATCAAGTTCATTGCGAACTTCACGCTCACCAATCTTGCGGTAGACCTGTACACCCAGCGAGTGGTCCTGAATTGTCGGTAGTTCATTCTGAATAGCTCGAACCGTACTGTAGACCAGGTTTTCTAACCACTCCCCGTTAGCAAATCGGCGTGCTTCTTCATGTTTGAACGTCAGCACTCCATCTTTGTAGGTGGCCAGTCCGGTTTCTTCCAGATCGGACAACAACATCCCCAGCTCTTTATAACCTTGTTGTTTTACGCTCAGTTCAACATCCAGGCGTTGTTCTTTTCGGCAGGTTGTTGCAAGGTAGTTCAGAGTCGCCAGACCCGGACCAAGTTCCAATGCGGAGCTTGCCCAACGCTGGCCAAGTTCCCAAAGCTGGTCATTCAGTGCTTCCGGCACACTGTTTTCCGGCAGTTCGCAGCGCGCGCCGAAGATTGTCAGGTAATCAGTCAGCTGAATACGGTCTTCAACCTGTTGTTGCTCACGACCGGCAGGGTAAAGCCAGCACATTTCATCACTGTAAGGTTCGATTACGTAAATTGGCCAGTGGTAAGTGCGGAAAACTTCATAAGCTGAAAGCAGACGGTGACGAAGACCGCAGCTTGCATTGAACCAGATCTCTGAGTCTTGCTGCTTCAGTTGCTCTGCCAGTTCATTAAGTCGACCGCGAATTGACGTGACATTAATTGAGTCTGGGATAATAAAGAATTCAGACTGAATGTTACGGGGAATAAGAATGGTGGTCAGGCGTTCAAATTGTTCTTGCTGAGATTCTGTACCGATAAAAATCATTTTATCGGCAGGAATGGCGTGATCGAGTAAGGGAGTGATAAGTCTTACCGGATCCTGATCGATAATGCCAACGTGAGTAATCATAAAATTCCTTATGCTTTAACTCGTGCGGGCTTATTAAAAAGGGAAAACAAAAGAACAGGCCGACACACGACTTCTAGCAATTTATTGCTTTAACTATCATTTAATACCAAACAAACATCGTTCAGTTTGATATAGATATGGGGATGGCTGAACGGAATTTCAAGTAAATACCGCCACCCGACCAAACATATCCGATTCTGCTCCATGTTATGTCCGTATACTGTAAGTATTTGTCATAAATCGAGACTTTGGTATTTCTTCGACATCATAAATAAAAATTACTCTCATTTGTTCTGAATATAAGGAAATTTAAGTTTGCGTTAAGGAAAAGGATTGAAATCCTTGTCCTGACAGTGACAATAGAGGGCGTTGTCCCTGTTTGTACTGACTTATGACTCAAAAGCTTACTATTTTAGATATCGCGAAATTGGCCGGTGTTGGTAAATCAACGGTTTCGCGTGTACTTACCAATGATCCGAAAGTAAAGCCGGAAACCCGTGAAAAGGTGGAGCAGGTGATCCGTGAGTCGGGTTACGTGCCGTCAAAATCGGCTCAGGCGATGCGCGGCGGCAGTGCGAAAGTTGTCGGTATTATCTTGTCTCGTCTGGATTCCACATCGGAAAACAAAGCGGTACGCGGAATTCTGGAAGTGATCTACCAGGCTGGCTACGACGCTGTGATCATGGAAAGTCAGTTCAGCGCGGAAAAAACGAATGAACACCTTGCAGTACTGCAGAAACGTAATGTAGACGGGGTGATTGTGTTTGGTTTTTCTGACTGTGATTTGTCATCAATTGAGAAGCTCAAGCACAAGGCGGTTGTGATCGCGGTAGATACCGACAGTATTTCATCTGTTGGTTATGATAATCAGGGTGTTATTGAGCTGGCGATGAACCATTTCATTGAACAGGGTAAGCAGAATATCAGTTATGTTGGTGTTGATCCGAGTGATAAGACCACAGGTCTGATGCGTCTTAATGCTTATCTGGAGTGTTGTCAGCGCTTTGGTATTGAGTCGTGTTATCAGACTGGACAACTGAGTCATGAAAGTGCGTATCAACTGGCCGATGATGTGATCAAGACGAAAACTCAGGCTATAGTTTGTGCCAGTGATACCCTAGCCATGGGCGTTGCCAAGCGACTTCAGGAACTGAACCGTACCGATATTCAGGTTTCCGGTGTGGGGGCGACAGATCTTCTCTCCTTTATTTATCCTAATACCTTCAGTATTGACCCCGGTTATCATCAGGCCGGACAATCCTCTGCTAACTTGTTGATTAAACAGCTTAACGGCCAGCATGAGGTGACTCATTTGACTCAGCAGGCAAGCTTGTAGCAGGCATTCTAAGATCATTTTATAGAGTGTGATCGTGGTTGCAGAATAGCGCTACATTGTGAACTGATTCACGCTATGGGAATGTTCCCATTTTATTTTTCCGATAGGTTTGTCATTATTCTTATCAATTGGTGGGAACATTCCCATTGGGCGAAACACAACTACGACATTCCTATTAAACCAAAGATGGATATCGGCATGAGTAAGATTAATCGACAGCAAATCGAGCGTCTGGTGACCTTGATTGGGGGCAGTGAAAACATTGCCAGTGTCAGCCACTGCCTGACACGCCTGCGTTTCGTGCTAAGCGATACTGACAAGGCTAGCGTTAAGGACATTGAACAGATCCCTATGGTGAAAGGTTGTTTCACCAATGCGGGGCAATTTCAGGTAGTAATTGGTACAGAAGTCGACCAGGTTTACAAAGTACTGACTGAGCTGACAGGTAGTGCTGGCGCAAGTAAGGAAGAAGCCAAAGTGGCCGCTCGCCAGAACATGAGTTTGTTGGAACGTGGGATCTCACACCTTGCCGAAATCTTTGTTCCATTGTTGCCAGCGATTATCACCGGTGGTCTGATTCTTGGCTTCCGTAATGTGATCGGCGATATCCGCATGTTCGACGGTCAGACACTGACACAAATCAGTCAGTTCTGGGCGACGGTACACTCCTTCCTGTGGTTGATCGGTGAAGCTATCTTCTTCTTCCTGCCGGTTGGCGTTTGCTGGTCTACGGTGAAAAAACTGGGTGGTACGCCGATTCTGGGTATCGTACTGGGTGTCACACTGGTTTCACCTCAGCTGATGAATGCTTACCTCATTGGTCAGCAGGTTCCTGAAAGCTGGGATTTTGGCTTGTTTGTGATTGAAAAGGTCGGGTATCAGGCCCAAGTTATCCCGGCGATGCTGGCCGGTATTGCTCTGGCAGTTATTGAAACCAACTTGAAGCGTATTATTCCAGCGTATCTGTACCTGGTTATCGTACCGTTCGTTTCTATCATCTTGGCGGTGGTTCTGGCTCACGCATTCATCGGTCCGTTCGGTCGTATGCTGGGTGATGGTGTCGGCTATGCGGCTAAAGTTGCGATGACAGGTGACTTTGCAGTTCTGGGCTCCATGATCTTCGGCTTCTTTTATGCGCCGCTGGTGATTACCGGTGTTCACCACACAACAAACGCTATTGACCTTCAACTGATGCAGGATATGGGCGGTACGCCAATCTGGCCTTTGATTGCTCTGTCTAACATTGCTCAGGCATCTGCGGTGGTGGGTATCATCTGGATTAGCAAAAAACACAATGAACGCGAAATTTCAGTACCGGCAGCAATCTCTGCTTACCTAGGTGTTACAGAGCCGGCGATGTACGGTATCAACCTGAAATACAAGTTTCCGATGCTGAGCGCCATGATTGGTTCAGCGATTGCCGCCGCTATCTGTGGTAGTGCTGGTGTGATGGCAAATGGTATCGGTGTTGGTGGTCTGCCTGGCATTCTGTCAATTCAGCCTCAGTACTGGATGGTTTATCTGGTAGCAATGCTGGTGGCCGTTATTGTTCCGATTGCCCTGACATTGGTGATGTACAAACGTGCACAAGCTAAAGGTCAGTTGGAGCAGTCTCCCCAAACTGCGTAACAAACACTTCTCTCGGGTCGCCGGTTATACCGGCGGCCACATCTTCGAAAAGAAATTAACGATCAGGCAATACACGATGAAAGAGCAATTCGAATGGTGGCGTACGGCTACTATTTACCAGATTTATCCTAAAAGCTTTTGTGACAGTGGCAGTCAGGGTACGGGCGATATTCAAGGGATTATTTCAAAGCTCGATTATCTGAATACATTGGGTGTGGATGCGATTTGGCTGACCCCCGTCTATTGTTCGCCGATGGTCGACAATGGTTACGATATCTCTGATTACTACAACATTAATCCAGATTTCGGCACCATGGCTGATTTTGATCACCTGCTTGAAGAAGCTCATCAGCGCGACATCCGAATCGTGATGGATATTGTGGTTAACCACACTTCGACTGAACATGCCTGGTTTAAGTCGGCATTGGGCGATAAAAACAGTCCGTACCGTGATTACTACATCTGGAAAGATCCGGTTGAAGGCCAAGAACCAAACAATTGGCAATCGAAATTCGGCGGTAACGCTTGGGAGCTGGATGAAGCAACCGGTCAGTATTACTTGCATCTGTTTGCGAAAGAGCAGGCTGATTTGAACTGGGAAAACCCGAAGGTTCGTGAAGAAGTGAAAGACATCATCAGCTTTTGGGCTGAAAAAGGCGTTGATGGTTTCCGCCTTGATGTGATTAACCTTATTTCCAAACAGCAGGACTTCCCGAGTGATGACATCGGTGATGGCCGTCGATTTTATACTGATGGTCCTCGTGTTCATGAATACCTTCAGGAAATCAGTGAGGCCGTTTTCCAGAAGTATGGTTCTGTAACTGTCGGTGAAATGTCGTCAACAACGCTGGAGCACTGTCAGCAGTATTCATCGCTTGACGGAAAAGAGCTGTCTATGGTGTTCAACTTCCATCACCTGAAGGTTGATTATCCTAACGGTGATAAGTGGACCAAAGCACCGTTTGATTTCCATCAGTTGAAACAAATTTTCAATCACTGGCAACTTGGCCTGAACGCAAAAGGTTGGGGCGCATTGTTTTGGTGTAACCATGACCAGCCACGCGTCGTGAGTCGCCTGGGGAATGATCAGCAATACAGAGTGGAATCTGCCAAGATGCTGGCTGCATCGGTACATATGATGCAGGGAACTCCATATGTTTATCAGGGCGAAGAAATCGGCATGACTAACCCTGGCTACACTTCAATTGAGCAGTACCGTGATGTAGAAAGTACGAATATGTATGACATCATGGTGAACGAGCAGGGTGTTAGCGAGGACGATATGCTGGCGATTTTGGCTCAAAAGTCGCGCGATAACTCTCGCACCCCGATGCAGTGGAATGATAGCCAGTACGCAGGTTTTTCGAAGGGACAACCATGGCTGGAAGTAGCTGCAAATTATCCGGAAATTAACGCAGATAAAGCAGTAGCCGATGAAAACTCCGTCTTCCATTTCTACCGTAAGCTGATTGCGATGCGTAAGGAAATCGAGGTGATTACGACCGGTGACTATACCGATCTGATGCCGGAAGGTGACCGAGTATTCTGTTACAAACGTGAGTCTGAATCTCAAATTCTGGTTTGTATTAACAACTACTACGGTGAAGTAGCAGAGTGCTTCCTGCCGCAAGAGATTGAAGCTGAAAAAGGTGAGTACGTACTGTCAAACTATGGAGAGGTGATGGAGCAGACTCCGAGTAACTGTTTTGCACTACGGCCTTATGAAACTCGTATTTTGCTAATCAATAAGCAGTAAAGAGTTTAAAGCAGTCAGAAAAACAAGATCAGTTGGTTAAATAAAAAGAGCGCTTGCAAAACTTGCGGGCGCTCTTTTTTATGTGATTCGGAAAGCAAGGTTATGGCGTCGGAATTTGAGATGCCAGCAGCCAAATAGCCAGAATGAAGAAAATCAGCCCCATAAACTTATGCTGGTTAGTTCGGAATTTGTCATTCTTCAGCAGTGATTGTCCTAGGCTACCGACCATAGTGACCAGAAACAGGTTAAACAGCAGTCCTAGTACATTCAGCAGCAGGCCAAGCACCAGCATCTGTTCACCAGATGTAGCTGTTATCTGAGAGGAAACAAATTGTGGCAGAAAAAGAACAAAGAAAATCAGAGCTTTAGGGTTTAACAGGTTGCTGATCACAGCGCGGCGGTACAGAGTCATCGCCAGGCCAGACTGTTGCTCAACTTCCGGAGCATCGGCTGCCTGGGTGCGCATACAGTCCCAGCCCATTTTCAGCAGGTAAGCACCGCCCAGTACACGAAGTACTTCCAGCGCAAACGGGTTCATCGCAATCAGGGCTGAAACGCCCATAGCCGCCAAAAGGGTCAGCATTACGCCAGATGTGGCATTACCAAGGCTGGCAAAGACACCAACTTTTTTGCCATAGCTCAGGCTGGAGCTGGCAATCAATAACATATCCGGTCCCGGGATCAGCAGAAGTGCAATTACCGCAGTCAGGTACACCGGCAAAATGGAGAAATCAATCATGGTTACAGCGTTGTTCGGAAAGGAAGGCTGGATTCTACCGTTAAACCTAGTTTGATTGAACACTAAATAAGTAATTAATGGTTAAAATATCCTCAAGTTGGTCTGTTGGTGGTTTTCTGTACTGTATTGGTTCTGTAGTTGGGAAAAACCAGAGCAAACCGAAATAATGGGTATGTATTTTTTTATTCGATCAGAACACATGTGAATTTAGCCGCAATTATTTTTTTAGGACAAAACTTACATCGTTGGTGTGTGTTAGATTGCATATGGTGCTTTGGTGGATGATGCCTATTAATAAAGAATAAATTACGAACAGTATTATTTTTCCTTCCGATAAATCATTGGCTGATGATTTCTACTTTTTCAAAATCGATGGCAGATGTTTCCTAATTACAGTGAAGAAGGAACCTTATGACACAAGAATCATCAATAGCTGTTGAAGTGCGGTTGAGTGACACCGAAAAACAGCGGGCAGAGGCATTAGCTGAACAGCTTAATCCTTTTGATACGGTTTCAACATTGGTTTTCGGCAAAGAGGCGTTGCAAAGCATCACCGCATTTTCTGACCGGGTTCTGTCTGATGTCAGGGCTAGAGATACCGGGGATGCGGGTGAAATTTTGCAGGCTATGGTTAGCAATATGAGCAGCTCTTACTTTGATGAGCTGGGTAAGGGCAGCTTTTTGTCGCGCTTACCGCTGATTGGCGAGCTGTTCTACTCTTTTGGTAAGTTTGTCAAAGGCTTCGATAGCATTAAAGGTCAGCTGGATGAGCTGGCCGATAAACTGGAAGCTCTGGAAGTAAAGTTAGCCAGTGATATTCAACAACTGGACGGGCTTTACAAGGAAAACCTGTCACTTTTACATCAGTTGGATATTTATATTCATGCCGGACAAATCCGTGTCGAAAAGCTGAAAAATGTTGAGTTGGTTGAGCTTAAAAATAAAGCAGATCAGAGTGGAGATGCGCTGGACAGCCAGGCTTATCGTGATGCGCTCCAGGTGATGTCTCGGCTTGAGAAGCGGGTGCACAATCTTTGTCTCACTAGGATGGCAGCGATTCAGACCGCACCGCAAATTCGCCTTTCGCAGGAAGGTAATAAGATGCTCATGGAAGATATCCAGGACATCATTCATAACACCCTTCCGCTGTGGAAACGTCAGTTCCTGATTGCTATCTCGAATTTTGAAAAAGAGAAAGCATTGAAGGTAACGCGCTCAATTAAGGACTACACCAATAAGCAGTACATTCAAAATGCTGAAAAAATGAAAGCCTTGGAAGAGCAGATATCGGAAAACTACCAGCGTGGTATTCTGGATATTGAGTCGCTTCAGAAGGTGAATGAACTGACTATTGAGACGCTGAAAAATACCCTAAACCATGTGAAGGAAGGTAGGGTTAAGCGCCAGCAGGCCGGTAAGGCCCTGGCACAAGCTGAAAATGATCTGAAGTTTGCTTTACAGGAAACTTTTGATGAATCCCAAGCCTGATTGCTTTTTGCTTATCAGTTAAATCTTAAGGCCGTGGCAATAGTCACGGCTTTCTTATCTTTGTCATTGGCAATATCGCAGCTTTCATCTCGTTTCATTAATTCCTTGATTTAGCTCCAATGATAAAAAACAATGTAAATTTTAATTGAACATTGTTCGATTGGGTTGTATTGTAACTACATCAACTCACAAAGACAGATGATTTCAACGAGGAAAAGTTATGAATCAGTTTTCGTTACTGGGGAAAAAGCGGTTTTTGCCTTTTTTTATGACTCAGGCTTTGGGTGCATTTAATGACAATCTGTTTAAGAATGTGCTGCTGTTATTCATTGCTTTTTCAGGGCTGTACAGCCAGGAATCCAGTACCGCACTGATTAATCTGGCCGCTGGGCTGTTTATTCTTCCATTTTTCCTGCTTTCACCCATTGGTGGCCAGTTGGCGGATAAATACGAGAAATCGTCGTTAATTCGTAAGATTAAACTTACAGAGATAGTGATTATGTCCGGTGGTGCGCTGGCTGTGTGGTTTCAGTTTGTGCCGGGGATGCTGGTGGCGCTATTCCTGATGGGGGCACAGTCTGCACTTTTTGGTCCGGTGAAGTTCGCTTTGATGCCACAACACCTCAATGGTAAAGAACTGGTTGGTGGTAATGCCGTTGTTGAAATGGGAACATTTACCGCTATTTTGGGCGGAACTGTATGTGCGGGACTTCTGTTTGATTCTGAGTTTTCAACAATGTTAGTTGTGATATCAGTACTTTTGCTGTCTGTGTTTGGATACTTGGCCAGTCGCTCGATCCCTTATGCGAAAGCCAATGATCCTGAGCTTTCGGTGAACTGGAATCCCGCTTCTCAATTAATTCGCACCGTTCGTCACGCAAAAGAAAACCGTACTGTATTCCTGTCTATTTTGGCAATAAGTTGGTTTTGGTTTATCGGTGCAACTTACCTGACTCAGTTACCTAACTTTGCCAAAGAATTCTTGGGTGGTAATCCTCAGTTGGTGACTTTATTACTGACCGTTTTTTCTGTGGGGATTGCAGCAGGTTCCCTGATTTGTGAAAAAATGTCTGGTGGAAAAATAGAGTTGGGTATTATTCCTATTGGCGCTCTTGGCATCAGCATCTTTGGTTTTGATCTGTATTTTGCCTGCCAACAGCTGGTCACAGAAAAAGGTATGACGGTTACGGCTTTTCTGAACCATGGTGAGAACATAAGGTTACTTGCAGATCTGGCTTTGGTGAGTGCAAGTGGTGGTATTTTTGTCGTGCCATTGAATGCGCTTATTCAACAACGTAGCGAAGAAAAAAGTCGGGCACAGACTATCGCCGCCAATAATGTCATGAATGCTTTGTTCATGGTGCTAAGTGCGGTGGTTGCTGTGCTGGTGCTGAATGTTCTTGGCCTTTCGATATTGCAGTTATTTCTGATGATTTCTGTGCTGAATGTGTTGGTTTCACTGTATGTGTTTTCTCAGGTTCATGAGTTCTTGCTCCGCTTTGTTATTTGGGTATTGAGTCATACCATCTATCGTGTCAGCCATAAGGATCTGGAAAATATTCCTGAGCAGGGAGCGGCGGTATTAGTGTGTAATCATGTCAGTTATGTGGATGCTTTACTGATTGCCGGTTCCTGTCCTCGTCCGGTACGTTTCGTTATGGACAAAGACATTGCAAATATCCCAGTGGTTAAGTATTTCTTTAAATGGGCAAAAACTATTCCGATTTGTGCTCGTGGCAAGTCACCGAAAACTTATCAGCAGGCATTTGACAAAGTGAGTGAGGAGCTGGCTGCCGGAGAGATTGTTTGTATTTTCCCTGAAGGAAAATTGACTAAAACAGGTGAGTTGAACGAGTTTAAGAAAGGGATAGAAAAGATCATCAGCCGAAATCCTGTGCCGGTTATTCCGCTTGGGTTGAAAGGTGTCTGGGGATCGTTCTTCAGTCATTGTAACGGTCGGGCATTTACAACGTTGCCATCTCGTTTCTGGTCAAAAGTGGAAGTTGTAGCCGACAAAGCTGTCGCCCCGGCTGATGTCTCTGCGGGTGGACTGCAGGAGAAAGTGCAGGCTCTGATCGCCAGTTAATTAATAGCTATCTAGGGTAAATAAAAGCCAGCAGCTGAAAAGTTGCTGGCTTTATTTTTACTGATGATTTCAATTTTTAAGGTAATAAATGACTGCTGAAAAGGATAAATATTAGTCATAAAAACAGTCTCATCACCTAAATCAGCACAAAAAAATCGTCAAATAGCTATTTGGTGGAACAAAGTTCAAAAAAACAAAACTTGGCATGAACCTATAAATAAATCAAGTGATGTCTGTCTCAAATATATTGTAGAGTGATTAATATAATTTCTTGGTAAAAGAAATTTCACAACAGAAATCAGAAATGATCTTAATCATGACTCAGTTCGTGAGGGTTAGATCTACTCGAAAAATAATAATCAAGAAAAGGAATCAGTATGGCTATTACCAAAAAAGGATTATCAATATTGATAACTTCCTTATTAGCTAGCAGTCCGGTTTTCGCAAATAATGCTGAGAATCATCAACCATTACCACCATCTGGCGTAATTAATTTTGAGCAGGATATTTCAGTGCAGGAAGTTCAGTCTCCAGCTGAAATTATGGCTCCGATTACCATTCCTGCGCCAACACAGGTTGAACTTCGCGAGAAAACACCAATTGAAACTCGCTCTTTGATGGAATTTGCCGATTCCAATACTTGCCCTGATTATAATAAGTTTGCATCACTATCTGGTGAGGCGTTATTTAACTTTATTCGGGAAACTTCGGGTGAATGTATCGGCCAGCTTTATCGTCGTAATGATTCAGTTGCTGTAAATACTTATCAGCCATCTAAAGTTATTGATGTTGCAAGAAGGGCTGCTCAGATCGCTCAAACATATGATTCGTCAACTGGCGATGATATGTATAACTTGTTCTATTATCTGCGTGGTGCATTCTACGTAGAATATAATAACAATCAGCTCACTTATCAGAATAACCAACCACATCAGGCTATGCTTCCGTTGTTAGAAGCATATAGTCGTAACCCTCATATTTCTGAACTGACTGAAGATCAGGGACGCACTCTGGGTGAATTCTTTACAACATGGGATAGCAGCAAAAATTATCTCCAGAGTGTTGATGTTGTTACCCGTTATTTAAACGAATTCAGTCCTGAGCATTTACAAAGCTGGGCACACCGTAATGCACTGACCAGCGCATTAACCGTGCTGTACCGTGCTAGCTGGGATGCGACCTATACCAAGGCTGCTGAACAGCATACCGCGCTTCGTCAGGCTTTGTTGAAAGTTGCGAACTCAGAGTATATCTATAACTCTGAATACAGCTATGAAGCGACTGATGCGCTGAGAGAGTATGCTCGCTTCCTTGAATATCAGCGCTACTGGAAGTTGCCAGAAGAATTTAAAACTGAAATCAATAATGGCATCGTAGACTTTATGTCTCACTTTGATCGTTATTCAAACCCATGGGCAATTGCTGCCGGACAGTTGGAATCGTACAACCCAGGTGAGTGTGAAAAATTCAACATCTGCGGTTGGAAAGAAGGTTTGGCTAATCAGGTGTTGAGCATTCATTACTCATGTAGTGATACCATCAAAATCCGTGCTCAGAATATGACGCAGTCTGAGCTTCAGCAGTCTTGTGATCTGTTAGCGGCTGAAGAAACTTTGTTCCACAAAGTACTGAAAACAGACAACCAGCCAGTGGCTGATGATTTCAATACCAACCTGGAAGTGAATATCTTCGATTCTGCTGATGAATACCGTAACTATGCTGGTACGTTATTTGGCATCAGCACAGATAACGGTGGTATGTATCTGGAAGGTGATCCTTCTGTAGAAGGTAATCAGGCTCGCTTTATTGCTCACGAAGCAACCTGGCGTGACGACATTCTGGTGTGGAACCTGCGCCATGAATACATCCACTACCTGGACGGCCGCTTCAATATGTATGGTCCGTTCAATCACTTCCGTACAGATACCGGTAAGTCTGTTTGGTGGTCAGAAGGTCTGGCTGAGTACATCTCTCACCAAAACCGTTATGACGAAGCGATCGATTTTGCCCGTCAGCGCAGCTATCGCCTGAGTGAAATCATGAACAACAATTACTCTAGCGGTCAGGAACGTATCTATCGTTGGGGCTACCTGGCTGTTCGCTTCATGTTTGAAGAAGCACCAGAGATGGTTGATCAGTTGATGGGATATGCTCGTGCAGGTGATGCAGAGGGCTGGTTGAATTACATCAATACATCAATCGGTTATTCATTGGATCAAAGATGGTACAACTGGCTGCTGACTGTTCAGAGCGATGACACTTCGCTAAGTGGTAACACTCCAACACCGAGCGTTGTGCCGGACAGCTGTAAGTACCAGGGACCATATGGCTACGGTCAGGTCAACTACGGCGAGACTGTTTGTGTAAGTAACCGAGGCGGTAAAGCTTACTACTACTTCTTTGTGAACGATGATGTTGAAAGCATCAATATCAACACAGCTCACGGTGAAGGTAATATTGATCTTTACTACAGCCCTTACACATGGGCAGAAACAAATTACTTCTCTGCTAAGTCAACTAATGAAGGCAATCAGGAATCTCTGACAATCAACAACCCACAAAGCGGTTGGCAGTATGTCACTGTAGTTAGCGATCCTTCAAGTGAGGGTGCAAGCCTGAAACTGGATGTGACAACCAAATAACAGTTAGCCTATACAAAAGGAAGTTAAAAGCCCGTCATGGTTTTCATGGCGGGCTTTATTTTTGTGGTCAACTTTTCTGGAGGTAGTTTTGATAATGGCTTAACTATTAAAAGTTATCTCATATAACCCCAAAGCAGGCTCACCTTCAGGTTCTTCAATATTGCGGACAAAATTCAGCCCCAGCCGTTTAATTAATCGGATACTGGAATCATTGTCTGATGTTGTGATGGCGACAATTTTATCGATTTTCAGCTCATTTCGGCCAAAATCCATCATCGCTTTAGCGGATTCGTAGCCATATCCCTGATTAAAATACTCTGGCAGGAAACCGTAGCCGATATCGATATCATCCAATGTATCTCGTTTGATCAGTCCGCAGATACCCACGGGTGTACCACATTCTTTTATTTCGACAAGGCTAAGTCCGATACCGTGTGACTGATACATACTGATTGGGCCATTTAGTAAGTACTGACGGGCATCATCTGCCGTTTTCAGTGATTTATCTCCGACGAAACGCAGGAAAGGCTCTGTTGTGTAGAGTTTGAGTGCGAATGTGGCATCTTGCTCAGTCAGATGCCGAATACGAAGTCGTTCTGTTTCTAAAATCATGACAAACCCTTATTGGTTCTGGCTGCCAGCTTGTTTGCCAGTGAGTGTAATTCAGGCAGCATTCGTTGTATCAGGTGCAATTGTTGCAGCACCATACGGACGGAAGCGCAGTCCTCATCCTGCCATTGGGCCAGACGTTGCTCCAGCTCCAGATCGGAATCCGGTGCATTACAACATTGGTTGCCATCCAGTTGTTCTGCAAGGCACTCAAGGTGGGCATGGATTTGACGGTAGGCCTGTGATACCAGCTGGATCTGATGAGTACTTTCATCGCCCAGTCGGGTGCGGTGTGCGCCCAGTGCTGAAATATAACTCAACATGGCATGGTTTAGTGTCAGGAAGCGGAAGCACTCATCGGTGGCCATTCGGTAGCGGCCCGGCTCGGCCAGCATATTGCTGATTGCCGTACTCAGCTGAGCATCCGTATTGTGTGCATTACGACGGGCAATACGGTAGTGCAGGCTGTCTTTTTTACCAATCCGGTACTGGCCGATAATCTGTCCCAGATAATCTCGGTTGGTGGTGATAGCCGATGCCATCACTTTGTGCAGGCGTCTTGCTTCCCAGTCCGGCAGAATAAAGCTCACAGCCAGTACTGCCAGTAAACATCCCAGCAAGGTATCACCCAGACGAGGCAGGATCACGGCATAGCCCTCGCCCAATTGATTAAAGCAGAACAGTACCAGCAGGGTTATGAATGCTGTAGCCAGCCCGTAACGTGCTGTGCGGAAGCTGAAGAAAAGCACTCCGGCAAGCACCATCAGAACCAGCTGTCCTTCCTGGCCAGGGAACAGGTATAGCAATGGAATACCTGCCAGCAGACCGCCTAAAGTTCCCAGCACTCGTTGCACCAACTTTTGTCGGGTCGCACTGTAGTTTGGTTGACAGACAAACAGCGTCGTCAGCAGTATCCAGTAACCTCGCTCAAGTTCCAATGCCTGGATGCAGCCGTAACCGACTGTCAGGGCGATAGCCATTCGCAGGGCATGGCGAAACAGCATAGAGTCGGGTTTGAACTGACTGGTGATCCGCTGCCAGCGCTCTTGCATGCTGCGGGCTTCGGTGTCGGCCAGTTCAGTGTCTGTTCCGGTCTGAGCCACATCCGGGTTACTGACGTTAGACAGCTGCCGCTCTACCGTAGCAAGGTTATTGAACAGATAATCCAGTTGGTTTATCAGGCTTCGCCACTGAGGCTGCTGCTGGCTTTTCAGGTACAGCAGTGACTCCTGGAGTTCATCGAGTGCTCTGACACTGTCGGCACCGTGACGATAGGGTTTACCCATAGCCAGAGCATGAGCTATCTCCCGGCAGGCGACGGCCTGGTTTTCCAGCAAGCGTTGAAAACGAAACAGGACATCACTGCGACGAAATGTGTCAGCCAGATCCTGGTAGCGATAGTGTGATGAGCTGGCACGTTCATGGATATCCTGAGCAAGAAAATAAATCTTCAGGAATTTGTCGCCAGTTTCATTAGGGTGTCCGCGGCGGGCGCGGTGCAGCAGAGTCGCTTTGGCGGTATTTAAGGCAGCAACCACTCTTGCATTCTGGCTGGCCGCTTCAAGGCGTAAAGGTTGCGGTTGCAAGTTGGTGACGGGCTCAAACAGCTTACTTTTACTGTCGAGATAACAGGCCAGCTCACTGAATACTGCTGACAAACCTTGTTGCACCGGATGGTTAGGCCACAGCAACTGCCAGCCTAGTGACAACAGACCATACCATGACGCGCCGGCAAGCAGCAGCATTGGCTGGTACCATAAGTTCGGGCTGTGCTCCGCACCCAGCATGGTATAGACCGCCAGTAGCAAAGAAGCGAAGGCGATGCTGGCATAACGGGCTCCCATCGCGCCAAGCATGATGAAGCCGAAGGTGGACGTAAACAGCCCGATCGCAAAGAGAACGGGATAATCAAATAGAATCTCGATCGAAAACGCCGCAAACATGAAACAGGCGAGGGTCATCAGCAGAGCTTTGATTCGTCCGCTGAGGTTATCGTCAGTCTCGGCCAGCGCTGACGCGATGATACCCAGTACCAGAGGGGTTACTTCATTGTTAGCATTGAAATACCAGCAAGGCAGTGCAACGCCGACCAACGCAATTAAAACCCTAATACTGTAATTGATTCTGTCATTTGCCCAATAACGGCGCAAAGCAAGTTTCAAGCGGCTGTTTTGCATGTTAGTTCAGTCAGTTAGGAGGTGCGCATAAGATAACAAAGTTCCTGTCTCAAGGGGTATAAGTGGCGATAAAAAAATAATAACTAATAAATTTATTAGCAGAAATTTTACGCAAATAGCGGTTCTGGCGCTATGGCCTTACCGCAGTTCTTGTTACTCTTACTTGTTCCTGAATATTCAATAAACTCCACTATGAATTCAGGTGTATATAGTGTTAATGAGGAAGCTTTGGTGACGGCATGCGTTTGACAGCTGGTTGGCTAGCACAATGGTTAGTTCAGGGGGATTTTTGCAGTATCGAACTGGGTGAGAACTGCCTGATTCTTGACAGTTATACTGGAACAGAAGAGATACCATTCGATGATTGGGACGGAGCAATTACTGTTCATCGCGGAGTAGTATGGGGAAGTCTGGAAATCACTTCTTCTGATCAGGAATATTGCTGGACGGTTCATGGCCTGCCATGGGAACAATGCAAGCAATTTGCCGGGTTTCTTCTGGACGCTTATCGTAATTGGGCTCAGGGTCGGGTTGAAAAGCTCGATCTGGCTTTACCTGAAATGCTGAATCGCATAGACGATTTCGTCGGTCAGTCGATCTATTTACGTCACTCCGAACATCATGAGCTGACGCAGTTTCTTGAGCAGTCACTTTCTTCAACCGGCCTGACTTATGAACTGGCTGCTTCTTTCCGCCCGATGGCATTTGAAAAATTGGATCCATGGTTGGACGACGAAGCTAATGCTGACTGGGTGGCGAACAGCAATAAGCAGTGGCTTCACAATCAATCAGAGAAATGGTCATCATGGTTTGATTCATTTGAATCTTCTCCGCTGAATGAATCTCAGCGAGAATCTGTACTTATTAATCAGGATCACAACCTGGTACTGGCCGGAGCCGGAACCGGTAAAACCAGTGTTTTGGTTGCTCGTGCCGGGTATCTGGTGGCTAACCAGCAGGCTCAGCCGGAAGAAATCCTGATGCTGGCATTCGGGCGTAAAGCTGCAGAAGAAATGGCTGAGCGTCTTGGGCAGAAAGTTAGTGACAGAATTAAAGTGGCAACTTTCCACAGCTTGGGGACTCAGATCATTAAGGCTGTAGAAGGTGAGGTGCCGAACGTCACCCCTCTGGCTCTTGATGATAAAGCGCGTGCCGACTGGATTGCAGAGTTATTGACCGAGCAATGGCAGCATGATGCTTCGGCTAAAAGGTGGCAGAAGCACCTGACACAGTGGCGTATCCCCGGGTTCAAAGCTGATAATTCAATGGAAAAGCAGGCCCGAAGCGAGCAGCTGGCTGCCTGGGTCTGGCGGCATATTGAATTACTTGGCCAGCGCGGTGCGAGTAAATCTGATTTAAGCAAAGCCATTGAAGAGAGCGGTAGCCATTCAACTGCACGAATGAAAAGTGAGTTGGCTTTGCTGTGGCCATGCTATCGTGCTTATCAGCAGCATCTGAAAAACAATAAGCAGATCGACTTCAACTCCATGATCCAAAAAGCGACTGAGTATGTCGGCAAGGGTAAATTTGTACCTGAGTGGCGATTTATTATGGTCGATGAGTATCAGGATATTTCACCTCACCGCTTAGCCCTGATTGAAGCCTTATGTAATGTCGATCGAGAACAGTCGGAGCGGGAACGCCCGACTTTGTTTGCGGTTGGTGACGACTGGCAGGCGATTTACCGTTTTGCCGGTGCTGATGTCAACTTGACTACTGGCTTTGAGCAACGCTTCGGAGCAAGTCATGTCACGCAACTGAACACCACTTATCGCTTTAATAACATGATTGGTGAAGTGGCTAACCGATTTATTCAGCAGAACCCGCAGCAACTGCAGAAAGACTTATCTAGCTTTAAGAAGCAGAAGCGAAAAGCCGTGACATTACTGTGTCAGGATCTGTTGGAGCAGGAATTGGTTCAACTGGCTTCCAAGAATAGTGAGCAGACATCTGTCTTGCTGTTGGGGCGCAATAACAACCAGTCTCCGGAAAAGCTGAAAGCCTGGCAGAAGCAATGGCCTCAGTTTGATTTGAAATTTATGACCTGTCATGCCAGCAAAGGTCGTGAAGCAGATTACGTGTTCATTCTGGATGTTAATCGGGGAGTATTCCCGGCTCCGGATCGTGAGACCGGGCTGGCAGCATGTCTTCAGGCAAGAAATGAGGCTTTCGCCGATGCAGAAGAGCGCCGCCTTTTCTATGTCGCGCTGACACGAGCAAGAAAGCATGTGTGGGTGTGTGCTGAACCGGAAAAAACCTCACCTTTCGTCAATGAGTTGATTGATGAAAAATATTCGGTATTTAATAAAATCAAGCGGGTAAAAGCCGCGAAATAACGATATCAGAGATAGTTTCGAAACTATAACTGCCCTGTACTGACGACCAGTTTTCCGCTGTGTTTCTGGCGTTGCAATTTCTTTAGCCCTTCGGCCAGTTTGTCGAAGGGCAGTACCTCTTGAATCATAGGATCCAATTTTCCTTCTGCGACTAGGCTGGTTAGCGTATTGCCAATGTCTGCAAGGTGATGGACATCTTCGGGGGCACCATGGGCATAAGTTCCGTGCAAGGCCACTTCATGCATGCTGATAGCTTTAGTAGTTGCCAGTAGCGGCACTTGGTTGAACTGGTCGGCTATCATGACAATTTCGCCGTTATAACGAATCAGTGTGCTCATTATGCTGCCGGACTTTGCCGATACGCAGTCAATGACGGCATGCAGCAGGTGATCTTCGGTCAGATTGATAATCCGCATGGCGACATTATCTTGTGTCGGATCGATGACCGCCTCAGCGCCGTAGTTGAGTAATCGATGACGGTGACGCTGTTCGGCTATGGCATACACATGTGCTCCCGCCATTCTTGCCAGTTGAACGGCAAACCCTCCGACGCCACCTCCGGCTCCGGTTATAGCTATGTGCTGACCCGGTTGAATATCCAGCTTATCGTGAACTGCCAGCCAGGCACTGTATCCGGCACAGGGCAGGGCGGCTGCCTGCTCAAAGCTGACACTGTCCGGAATTCGGCTGAGGAGATTGGCTTTGACTGTTGCATAGTGTGCAAAGCCGCCGGCTTTACGGGGATCGGCAAAACAGAAAACCCGATCGCCGGGGTTGAGGTGAGAGACTTCTTTTCCGACGCTTGAAACCACTCCAGCGATATCCAGCCCGATAATATGCGGGTACTCCCAGGTTGCGTATCCCCAGGATGCCAGCTTGTAATCCATCGGGTTAAGCCCTGCTGCGGCAACATGAATACAGACCTCATCACTGGCAGGCTTTGGTTTTACAGCTCTGGCTAGCTTCAGCTTGTTGAGCCCTTCAGGTTTAGTCAGTTTCCATGCCTTCATAGATCACCGCGGGAATAAGAAATATGACAGTTTTATAAAGATAAACCTAAATTCATTATGTTGAGAGGCTGGTGATGAGAATGACGATGAGAAACGAGGCTGAGCTTAAAAATGAAAAAGCCCTCTGCGCAGAGGGCTTATGAGAATCAAAGGATTGAAATATTAATCAAGGCGCTCATCCAGATAGCCTTGGTAATCCGGGATTTCTATTTCAACTTCTTCACTTAGTTTTGGCGAAGAAATCATGAAGTTAGCACTGGCACGGTTAGTTGCTACAGGAACGTTCCATACTGCAGAAATACGTAGAAGGGCTTTTACATCCGGGTCGTGTGGTACTGCATTCAGAGGATCCCAGAAGAAGATCATCATATCGATTTTGCCTTCGGCGATGAGTGCACCAAGTTGCTGGTCACCACCCATAGGGCCGCTTAACATGCAGTTGACGGTAAGACCTGTCTCTTTAGCGATAATATGACCGGTTGTGCCGGTGGCATACAGCGTGTGGTTGGCCAGCTTGTCTTTATGCTCGCCTACCCAGCGCAGAAGGTCTGATTTGCAATTGTCATGTGCTACCAGCGCAATGTGCTTGCTGGCTTGCATGGTACGGGTTGTTACGTCCATCCAGGGCTCCAGTCAGTATATGACTAACGAAAAAAATGGCACACATTAATAGCAAAGCCGGTTTGATATGTACAACGCAAGGCTTTGAAATCAAAGGTGGCTAACATTAATGAGTAGTTAGTTATATTCTGATGGTGAATTACTTCACATTTATGTCAATAGACACAGATTAAGTAACTATCAGCGCTGCACTTCATGATTATAGACACTGAATGCCGGTCTGAATTCAGCCGGTGACAGTGAATCGGCAATGACAGATGCAGGTAAATGCTTTGGAGTCAGCCATTCAATCTTGGGTGAAATATCACGCTCCATCGGTTTTTTCTCCAGAAAACGTACCGCCTGATCAAGCGAGAGCATTGCCTGCTGAGCCATTTTATCAGTTGGAGCAAACAGGATACGTCCTCGGCGCAATCCTCGGTAAACGCCATGACTGAGGTAGGTTGAGACAACTTTGATCTCTTTCAGCTTGTGGTTGGCACGTAGTTCACTAATCGCTACTTCGGCCGCCACGGCACCACCGACGATGTAATTTAAGTGCTGTCTGTCGGCAAACAATTGCTGGATCAGGTTACGCTGAAGCTCTTTACTGTTGTCTGCCCAAAGTGTCGTGATGATATTAATATCGCTGTTTTTGGTTGCGTCAAGGAAGCCCTGGGTTACAGGCTTGGTTCCGCCGCGTTGTGACGGGCCAGGCAGCCATGCAATATCAACTTTGCCGCTGCCTTTTGGGTGGCGTTTCGCCAAAAATTCACCGGCAGCCCGACCCATGTCATACCAGTCAACGCCAACTCTGGCATAAACACTTTCACGGATATCTTTATCTTTCATATCGATATCATTAATGGTCGCGAATACCGGAATGTTGCCGGTCAGCTGGGAAAGAATCCCGTTGTAGGCGACACTGTCAACAGTACCGAGAATAATCGCATCAGCTCCCCATTGCTGACAGTCCTGGATTTGGGTCTGCTGTTTATCCAGATTTGGGTAACCACCGGCTTCCAGCACTTTCAGGTTGATACCCAGCTGCTTGGCGTGCTCGACCATTCCATAATTGATCGAAATCCAGTATGAATCTTTCAGGTGTGGGTAGACGGCACAGATTTTCCATGCTTTGGCAGCCTTTTTCAGCGGCTGGTATTTGATCACCTTAGATTGCCGCTCATTAGAAAATGGCGGTTTATGGGTGATAATTTCAGCTGCAAACGCTGGCTGAAAAGAGAAAAAGAGTAAGAAAAAGGAAAAAATCCGCATTTTATTCATGATTATTAGCATCTGGACCGTCTTCACTGGCAAAATAGTAATGTTTTATTTTGTGTGGTTAAACCTTAATTTTTCCTGTTGTGGTTCTCCTGTATGACATTCACTCCAATCGGGATTGGTAAAAAATTGCTGATCGCTTTCTCAATGATGGCTGCTTTGATGATTATTGCAGCGGTTATTGGTGTCGCTGGCTTTTCTTTGGTCGCCAAAACAGAGCGGACGGTGATTAATTCGGCAGTGCCGGCATTGGCTGAAGCACGTGAACTTTCTGACTTAAGTACCCGAATTATTTTCACCGCTCAGGTACTGGCGAAGTCAAATGACAAGCAGGAGAGGGAAAGGCAGGGAAAAGCTCTGACTATTCACATCGAAGGGCTGAAAGCGAGCCTGCGAGAGCTGGAGCAATATTCGTTTGATCCCAAGCTGATGACCAAGCTGGAGGATGACGTAAAAAGCATCGTCGATAACCTTGCAATGCTGGGATTGTTGGTTGGCCGTAAAATCGACCTGCAAAGTCAGGTGAATATGCTGACTGATGAGCTTTCTTATGCCACGTTGCAGATTGACTCCCTTTCCCAGTCACAGGTTTCTAATGCTAATACCATCGCGATTGCTAACGTATCCCGTATTTATGATTTGGTTGATGACGGAAACACTTCCGCGGTATTTAAGGCGCTCGACAGTCTTGTGGAAGTGGATATGGACCTGACTGAGCGTCTGTTCGAACTTCGCTTTCTGTCTCTTCAGGTGCTGAATATGCTGGATGATTCCAACCAGATCGACAGTATCAAGGCGCTTTCCAGATTAAGAACCCGTTATACCCATGCGGTATCGGTGATGCATCACCGAGTCAAATCAGTTGAGGATCCGAGTCGTTCAGAACAGTTGTTGGATCTGACAAAAACTCTTAAACGCGGTGGAGTATTGTTTGGCACTCAGGAACAACTGCTCTACGCCAAGAAAGATGTTGAGCGAATGGAGCAGCAGAACCTGGTGTTGTTTCAGCAACTTAACCAGACCGTGAGTGACATCATCACCGCGGCAAATGAAGGTACTCAACAGGCGGTAACTAAAGTTGATGAAACTCTGACTGTAGCCCGTAACAGTCTGATTGGCATTTCGGCTATGGGGATGCTGGTACTGGTTCTGATCATGTGGCGCTACGTTTATGCCCGCGTGATCAGCCGGATCAATGAATACAGTAAAGCACTGATGTCGCTGGCAAGGGGCGATTTGGAAATTCGCCTGACTATCAAAGGTGATGATGAACTGGCACAAATGGGACGGGCTATCATGGTTGCCCGTGATACTGCTTATGAACGTCATCGTCTGGCTCAGGTTGAGTCGAAGATCCGTTTTGAACTTCAACAGCATAAGACCAGCCTGGAGCGTCTGGTTGCTCAGCGAACCAGTGAACTGAAAAAAGCCAATGCCAAGCTGAATGAAGAAGTGAAAAACCACGCAGAAGCACGGGCTGAGGCAGAGAAAGCCAACCGCGCGAAATCAGCTTTCCTGGCAACTATGAGCCATGAAATTCGTACCCCGATGAATGGGGTGCTGGGTACAGCTTCACTGCTTGCTGATACCGGACTAAATAAGGTTCAGGCTCGGTACCTGGATGTAATTAACCGCAGCGGTGAGTCGTTGCTGGACATTCTTAATGACATTCTCGATTACTCGAAAATTGAAGCCGGACACCTTGATATCCGTCCGAGAGACTTCTCTTTGTCTGAGCTGGTAAAAGATGTTTATGACATGCTTGAAAATCGGGCATTGGCGAAACATATCAAGCTCGTTTGTGACATTGAACCTGGCTTGAATGACATCTGGGTAGGTGATGCAACACGGATCCGTCAGGTGCTGGTTAACCTGGTAAGTAATGCGATTAAATTTACTGAAGAAGGTGAAGTGACGATTATCGTTCGTCCGGATCCGATGGTTAAAGGTGATCTGCTGTTTGAAGTTGAAGATACCGGTTCTGGGATCGCACAAGATGAGCAGCAGACGATGTTTGATGCTTTCAAACAGTCGTTTGAAGGCCGTCAGGCAATTGGTGGAACCGGCCTTGGGCTTGCGATTAGTAAGCGCATTATTGAAGCGATGGACGGGGAAATCGGTGTCCACTCAACGCTTGATGTCGGCAGTTGTTTTTGGTTCACCCTGAGTCTGGCTCCTGGCAAGCTTTCTCATGTTGTGGAAAGTGCTGCGGAAAAAGTGGCACCGGCGCATATTCTGCTGGTGGAAGATAATCCGGTAAACAGTATGGTGGCGGAAGGTTTCCTGAAACGACTGGGCCATAGTGTGGTGATTGCTGAAGATGGTGAACAGGCAGAACAGGCTTACAGTAAACAGGTATTTGATTTGGCATTGCTGGATATTAACCTGCCAGATACGGATGGAGTGACTCTGCTTCATCGTCTACGTCATATTGAAAGTTCGAACCTGAAAGAGGGCCGATTTGAGCCTACACCAATGGTGGCATTCTCCGCGCATGTATTTAGCGAGGAAGTTGAAAGTTATCTGGCCGAGGGGTTTGCTGGATTCCTGCCGAAGCCTTTGGTTGAGAAACAGTTGGTTGAAACGATTGGCAGCATACTGGCTGGAGAAAAACGCGTTGTGGTTGATGGTACGGTTGTCAGTGACGAGACACAAAACAATATTAATCAAGAAGAGTTGGAGAGGGTTGAGATGACAGAACAAACAGAGTGTCCGGTTTTAGATGAAACCGTGCTGGGTAGCGATTTGCAGGTATTAGGTGAAGCTCAGGTCACTAAACTGATTGGCCTGTTTATTGATTCTTCATCTCAAACTTTGGATAAATTGATGGAAGCAGTTCGCGCTGGTCAACTGAGTGAAGTATCTAAGCAAGCACATACACTTAAAGGTGCAGCGGGAACCATGGGACTGACTCGTTTGCATAAAGTATGTCTGGATTTTGAAAAATCAGCGAAAGAAGGTTCAATTGATCATCTTAATGCCGAAGATTTAACAATCGCTTTTGAACAGTCTAAAGAGGCATTGGAATCGGCGTTTAGTTAATTCTGCTGCAGCAATAATATGTACAAAAAATAATAAGGCCGCGACTGCGGCCTTATTATTTGAAAAGATGAAGGGTTTTCAGTTCTGCTTATTCAGCTTTTTCTTCTTTCTCTTCAGGTTTTGCTTGTTCTTGCTTTTTAGCAACAAGCATTTCAATGTTTTGTGTTAGCTGATCAATTTTGTCATCGATATTGTCTAGTCGCTCGTTATCCAGACCAACAAACTTTTGGATTGTCATCTGAACGCGTTCTTCTATAGCAACAGAAGCGTGGCTTTGTTCAGTGTGTAGACGCTCTTTTGTGTTTGACTCAATAGCGCGGCCTTTTTCGACTAACTCATCGAACAGGGTTTTGCTTTTTTCTGATAACTGGTTAACTTCTTCTGTGCTTTTTGCGTAGGCACCAAGACCTGCTAACCAGATGTTATGCAACTTTTTATCTTTCAGAATATTGTCAGCTGATAGTTTAATAATGCCCATAACTACATTCCTTTCGCTTTGTAGACTTAATTGTTAGGTCGTCTTACTTTAGATTGTCTTACTTGCTTTGTTATATACATCATATGAATCAGGATTAGAGTCTTCTCACTAAAAACACCCTTTATGGTGATTTTTTTTAATTTCTTTTCAACGATCACTAATCGTAAGGTATGAAAATAGCTTTTATCCAATTTTCAACACAGGACTCATTAATGTTATTGAGATTTATTTACTCTTAACTTTGGATCTTGTCAGAGAACAGGTTAAAAGGATGAACTATTGGATTGATATTGCATCATCAACGCTGGCTTCCAGTTGCAGGTTATGGAATGGAACTGTGGCGAGCAAAGTTGAAAAGCAGCCAGAGCAAATGATGATTTTGTTTGATCAGGAAGGTGATCCGGAGTGCCGGCTCGTTCGGGAAGTGCTGACGGAACTGAATTTAAATGTGATCATTGCTCCTTGTCCTTCTGGCGGAAAAAATACTGAAAAGTTTCATACCGCATTCAGTAAAAACAGGCTGCCAATACTTATTGATTCTGAGAACCAATGTGCGTTGGAAGGCGCTGAAGATATTTCTGGTTATCTTTTCAAACAATATAAAGGGGTAGACCTTCCCTCAAGGTTTGTTTGTAAACTTCAGCAATACCTGACTTCAAACCTGGCAACAGGAGTACGTTTGGGTTCTGGCATTAAAGCGCGGGCATCGAAACAGCCAGCGCTTCCTTTAATTCTATACAGCTTTGAATCTAGCCCTTTTTCCCGTCTCGTCCGGGAGTGCTTGTGTGAACTTGAGTTGACTTATATTTTGATTAACTTGGGCAAACAACAATTTTCGGATATGGGACCGGCCAACTTCCGCTGGACGGTTTTGCCTTATAAGCCAATGCCTGATACCAAGCGGGATGACTTTTTCAAATTACACGGAAAAGTCCAGGTGCCATATTTAATGGACCCCAATACAGGTATTGATTTGTTTGAATCGAAAGATATTTTGCGTTATCTGAATCAGACCTATGCAATTTAATCAAACGATTGAATGGAGCTAGGTGAGGCTTTGTTTCACCTTTGTATTACACACATGGTTGACAATATCAACCATGTGCCTGAGAATATCGTACTTAATAAAATTATGGTTAAGCGGGTTTGGTGGCGTGAATGGTTGATATGACTTCAAGATATTTGTTTGATTTGATGCAGCGTTATCGTGCAAAGATGAAAACCGCGGTTGGGGCCAAGGCGTTAAACCTTAATGCTATGCATATTCAGTGTATTCGCTACATTAATGAAGTGGGAAATTGCACTGCGAATTTAATTGTACAGGGTTTGGATCGAGACAAGTCGCAGATATCTCTGGTTATTAGAGATATGGCTAAAAGAGGCTGGATAGAATTGCTCCCCAATCCTGAAGATAAGCGCAGTAAACTGATTAAGCTGACAGATGAAGGGACTGAATTGCTGGAAAAAGTGATTCAGGAAGAAGCTGTGGTTGCACAAAAGATGAAAGAAGGCTTGAGTCATGAAGACATTGAGACGTTCGACCGAATCGTTTTGACCATGCAAAAAAATCTTATGAAATAGCCATGACGATGAGAACCAGGATGATACGCCGCCCACTTCTTAGCGATGGAAGAGTGCCGTTAATAAGTGCTGATGATGGCTGTTCACAGTTTGCTGTCGGCGATTTGGTCTATTTCACGGATTGTCATGCAAATCAGCCGGACTGGATTAAGCAGTTGTTTGTTTGCAAAGGGTTTGTAAGGCAAATTTATCGCAGGCAGGATACAGGAGAGGTTGTTTATGACATCCACTTTCCTTTTGCCCGTTGCTGTAAATTAATTCCTGAAGCTGAGCTGGCAACAGACAATCAACCTCAGTTTGCGCCTTGTCCATGGGGTAAGATTGAGGGAATGATTATTGATGGCATCATGTTGCGGATAGAAAATGGTTTAGCAGTGAAATCAATGCTGGATGAGATTGTGCGTTGCCTTTCCCGGGAGGTGACTGAATATCTGAATTCGCGCAGAAGACTTCATATGATTCTTCGAACTGATAATACTAATTTGAAAATCAGTTTTGACCAGTCTGCAGAATTTCGTTTGTTTGGTAAGCGAATATCTTATGACGAGGCGATTACATCTTTCCGTTGACCCTTAATTATTCGCTATAACTCGGTTAGCTGAACTGAATGCTGCTATGTAAAATGTGGCCATATAAAAGAGCCATCATTTTTGATGGCTCTTGTTGTATCTGCGGTTATTTCGATGGCTTAATTTCGCCAGTCGAGGTTGGGTTGGTAGGGTCGCCGCTCCACTCAAACCAGCCGCCGTCGAAGACGCTGATGTTTTCCCAGCCCATTACATAAGCATAGAAAAACACCTCAGATGCACGCCATCCGGTGCCGCAATAGAAAGAAGCCTGATGGGATTTTTCAATTCCCCACTCTTTCCAGAAGGCTTCAATAGAGTCTGCACTAAGCATGGTGTCATCCGGGTTACGGAAGTCTTCCAGGTGATAGGCATCCGAGCCTGCATGGCCCCACTTGGAACCGGTAATACGGCCTTTGGGTTTGATGTACTTATAGCCGCTAGTTTTGCCGATGTACTCATCCCATGTGCGAATGCTGACCAGAGATTTGTGTTTAGGATCGGCCAGGATGTTTTTGGCCTCCGGTACATCAATGATCAGGTCCGGGCGTGATGGGATAGGGCGGCCAAATTCAACATTTGCTGATGCTGAGTTCAGCATCGGTTCGGTGATATAGCCGGCGTTAACCCACGACTTCCAGCCGCCGTTTAGCAGGCGTACATCTTCAACTCCTGCATACATCATAATGTTGGCTGCACGAGCTGCTGCTGTATTATCCCGGCCATAAAAAATAACGGTGGTATCGTAGCTGATACCCAGGTTTTTGATGACTTCGGCCAGCTTTTTGTCATCAACCCGGTTCCACCATGGCTCAGATTCAATATCGTTAGTATTGAGGTACAAAGCTCCAGGAATGTGGGCAGCCAGGTACTTAGTCGGTGGTCCCCAGGCAACTTCGACAACTTTAAAGCCTTTTTCAGGGGCGTAGAGGGTGTTTTCGCCGTTAATAACCTGCTCTAACCATTCCGGTGAAACCAGCTTCTGGAATTTAGGTAGGCGTTCAATTTCACCTTTGTAATCACTAATCTTTTGCGTAATTACCGCAACGTTGTCCATACCAATGGAGTGAAGCTGTTCATTGAGTACCTTAGCTTTTTCCGGCCCGCAGTAAAGGAAGGTTTTTTTATCAAACTTAACACCTTTGTGCTGCAGCAAATGTTCCAGATGTGGCGGACGTAAGGTGCTTAACCAGTCAGAATCGAAGTTGATAGCCCCCGGATAGTGACCACCAATGGTTGCTGAACCTTCGGGCCAGCCGTTGTAGTGGTTGCTGGAGCGACAGTCGATCACTTGAATATCAGACGCAGGAAGAGTAGCCAGGTCATCAAACGTTGTAGCCATCAGCGGTGTACTGAGCAGGCCGATAAAAGGAAGTAATAGGCGTTTTCCTGAAACCATATTTAATAATCCAAGAATCAAATAAGGCAGGCATTATATATGCCTGCCTTTGGGTAGGTTTTGTTTATGATCACAGAGCTAAAGCATTTTCTGTGATGATATTTTACCGCTGTTTAGCAGTGCCGGAAGGCTTGCCGTTACGGGCTTTGTTACCCTGAGGCTTTTGGCTTTGAGGTTTTTTCCCTTGAGGCTTACCGGATGCTCGACCTTTTGGTTTGCCTGCTGGCTTACCGGTTGGTTTAGCATCAGATTTGTAGCTCGGCTTTCCTGCAGGTTTGTTGTTACCTGATGAGCGTCGGGATTTTGCCTTTTGATTGCCTGCCTGATTGCTCTTTTGTTTGTTACCTTGTGGTTTATTACCGTTACTTCCATCAGGCTGGTTATTCACTTTCTCAGCTTTAGGTTTCTTGGGCTTTTTAGGCTTCTTCGCTTTCAGCGGACGCAGAGGCAATGGCTCTGGCAGCTTATTGGTCGGAACAAAACCAAACACGTCTTCGCGTGGCAGAATTTGTTGCGTCAGGCGTTCGATATCGGTCAGCTCTTTGAACTCATCGGCACAAACCAGGGAAATTGCCTGGCCCTCGGCACCGGCGCGACCGGTACGGCCAATACGGTGAACATAATCTTCAGCAACATTTGGCAGGTCAAAGTTTACAACCTGAGGCAGTTGATCGATATCGATACCGCGGGCTGCGATATCTGTTGCAACCAAAATTCGAACTTCACCGCTTTTGAAATTAGCCAGTGCTTTGGTTCTGGCACCCTGACTCTTGTTACCGTGAATGGCTGCTGCTGTGATATCACGCGCTTCCAAATAGGCCGTCAGGCGGTTTGCGCCATGTTTAGTGCGAGTAAAGACCAGCGCCTGTTTCCATTTGTTGTCTTGGATCAGTTTGGTCAGCACAGCCGGCTTTTTCTTCTTGTCGACAGGGTGAATCCACTGTTTAACAGTTTTGGCGGTAGTGTTGCGTGGCGTAACTGAGATCTCAACCGGATCGTTAACCAGACCTTTAGCCAGCTCACGGATTTCATCTGAGAAGGTGGCTGAGAACAGCAGGTTCTGGCGTTGCTTTGGCAGGAGTGCCAGAATCTTCTTGATATCGCGAATGAAACCCATGTCCAGCATGCGGTCTGCTTCGTCCAATACCAGCACTTCAAGCTGGTTAAACTTAACGGCATTCTGGTTGTAAAGATCCAGCAGACGGCCCGGTGTAGCAACCAGTACGTCGGCACCTTTACGCATGCGCATCATTTGCGGGTTGATCTTCACTCCGCCAAATACGACTGCCGAGCTTAGTGGCAGTCTCTTGGAGTAAGTTGCGACATTCTCACCGACCTGTGCGGCCAGTTCGCGGGTTGGTGTCAGGATAAGTGCACGTACCTGATTGGAACGTACAATCGGCCCTTTAGATAAACGCTCAAGGATTGGCAGGGTAAAGCCTGCTGTTTTGCCTGTTCCTGTCTGTGCTGCTGCCATGACATCCTTGCCTTCAAGTACGGCTGGAATGGCTTGGGCCTGAATCGGCGAGGGTTTCTCATAGCCCTGGTTGGCTACAGCTTCTAGGATTGGGGTACATAAGCCCAAAGAGGCAAAACTCATAAGATAGTCTCAGTTAAGATTAAAACAATACCAATTGCGATACGTTCGCATTCACTCTGAAATGTTGCCGGCATTACCAGAGGACCTGAAGTGTTGGATTTGGAATTATCTCTTTATCAGGATATTGGATATACGTGATCTGCCTCACTGAGGCAGGGGGAGGCTAGCTTACAGGAGCGAAGGAGAAAGTGCTAATGCTGTAATACCAAACTGGACAATAATCCTATCGTTTGTGCTGATTACTACCCAGTCTGGTATCACTTGTGGTGAGAGCTTCTAATCAGTAAAGGCAAGCATTGCTTCAAATCGTTCGCTGCCTTGCAAGGATTCAAAATCTTTTTCGTCCCTTGCTAACTCTTTAAATGATCCGCTGCCGATAATGGCCTGCTCAAGGTCAAAAAGGGCTTGCTCTTCTAGGCCGAGACGCGCGTAGGCACAGGCGCGTTGATAAAGCGCGTGTGCATTTTGCGGATCAAGATCTAGCACTCGGTTACAGATGCTGAGTGCCCAGTTAAACTCCTTGATTTCCATTGCGGCATCGGCTTTATAAGTTAGGGCTTCGAGATCTCCCGGACGGATTTTCAGAATATCGTCATAAACCTCAATTTTCTGCTCCGGAGATTGCATGCTTTGGGATCGTAGCCAGAGATTATGGATTTCATTGATGGTTTCAATTTCTTTGTTGTTTTGGGCAATAATCCGGGTTTTGCGTTTCAAATCACGCTCAAGTAACTGAAATTTCTTCTCATATTGGTTGGCGATTTCTTCCAGTTGCTGATCGGCGGCCTGTTTCGTTTTCTCTTTGATTTCTTTCAGTGATTGCCAGCCTATCAGGGCGAACAGGGAAGCCGCACCGGCGATGAGGTAGAAGAAGTAGGTAACGGTGACATTGGCATAGTTCATCGACTTATCGGCAACGGCCAGTTCCCGATCGGTGATCTCGATTGTTAACCGTCTTTCCAGGTCCTGCTGATCCTGACGCAGGGCTTTAAGTTCATCAAGAACATAGCGTTCCATCAGTGGTTTGTCGTAAATGCTTTCTTCAGAATATTTTTCTTGCCCCAGTGCGGGCATCGACAGCAGACAGAAAATAACGACGGATAACAGCCGGTTGAACATATTAAAATCCCTTGTCTTCTCAATATCCCTTTATTATGACGAAATCATAGCTGAGAATCATTAAGGGAGGTAAGCATATAGTTCAGAAGAGGCGGGTTACCCGAACAAAAAAGAGTCAGGTAAACCCGTCAGGTAAGAAGGTGTTGAATGTGTTTGACTTCGCCTGTTATTGCGAACAGCGCAGTGAAGACGCTCAACGCTGGTGACATTCTGAAACGTTAAGACCACCGTTCTTTTGTACCGCGACAAGAAGAGCCTGGCGTTTTGCTTCCTGTTCGGCTTGTGATGGCGTTGGTTTCTCTTTTGTGAACTCGCTACCTTGTCGGTTGGAAAAGACATGGATTTTGTTAAAAGTCATCATGAAGGTGTACCCTCGATATCAATCTCTACGGCAACATCCTGTCGCTTGATGGTTAAAAAAACATCATCCCTGATTGAATTTGTTAGGGATGAGCAACAAGGCGTAGATCGTCCCATTGCATTTTTGGTGGGGGAGCATTAGTCCGCCAGGTACAGGGCTAACGCCTTTCTGGCTGAGTCAAATGCAAACTTATCTGTTTGTATTTCCGAGGTTTTTACCCACTTGACATCAGCTACATCATCATTAGCTTGCATGTTTGGTTTTTGCTTCAGCTCTATAGCAAAGAAGGCATCACAGGTTTTGTACACAACGTCTTTGTAGCGGTACGTATTTGGGCAGGAACCGAAATAGCGGGCATTTTCGGCTTTGAAAGCCAGTTCTTCCTCCAGTTCACGGAACAGTGCCTGCTCCAGCGATTCATCATAATCGACAAAACCGCCTGGAAAATCCCACATACCTTTGCCTGGTTCACGGGCCCTTCCGGCAACCAAAATTTCATCCTGGCAGCGAATGATAGCAAGTACTGCTGATGCCGTGTTTTTGAAGAAAGTGAATGCACACTCACTGCACTGAAAAGATTTTTCTGAGCTGGCAATAAAGGTTTGCTGACCACAGGACGGACAAAACATACAGATAATTCTTGTTGATAGGTTACTGTTTGAATATTGAGGCGGCAGCATATCGCAGACAGCAGGGGATTGCCAGTTATGCCGGGCGGGAGAATAAGGTAAGATAGGGCGAAATTATCCAATATGGTTTGTAAGATGTCGCAGGAAGAAATTGAAGTAGAAGCGATTGGTGTTGAGGTTGCCAGCCAGCCGATTGAACTCTACAAGGTGCTGAAAATTGCCAATGCTGTCAGCGGTGGCGGTGAAGCCAAGTTTGTTATTGCTGAAGGCTATGTTGCAGTGAATGGCGAACTTGAGCAACGTAAGCGCTGCAAGGTATATGATGGCGATGTGATAGAGTTTAACAACGAATATTACGTAGTACTTTGCGATCAACCGGTTGATGAAAGCCCTAAAGTGACTGAACCCAAGCCAGCTAAACCGGAAAAACACGCGAAGAAACCTGCTGGTGGTTCGAAAGCTGCTGCAAAGAGTCAGGCAAAGAAGACTGCGAAGAGTAAGCCAGCTAAAAATAAAAAGCCTAAAGCCGGCGCAGAGAAAAAATCCGGCCCAGCTGATAAAGCGACAGGACGCAGACCTATCAGCTTCTGATTGTGTTTATGCCCGTTTAAATAAAAAGCTGCCAGTTGGCAGCTTTTTTCGTTTTGTTCGTACGACACGAATCAGTGATTGCTTAAACCGTATTTCTTTATCTTGCGATATAGGGTCGCAATACCGATACCCAGCTCTTCTGCGACCAGTTTTCGATTGCTGAGGCGGTTCAGGGCTTCCTCAATGCGGATTTTTTCCATCTCTTCCAGGCTCATGGCGCAGTCATCTGATTTGGCGTTGTCAGCAGGTCTGGCGATCTTTGCCTGCTCAAAGTATGGCGGCAATAGGTCGACATCGATCATGTCACCTTCCGGTACAACGTTAACCAAGTACTCCACCAGGTTGCTGAGCTCACGCACGTTGCCCGGCCAGTGGTAAGCGTTCAGGCGTGCCATCGCTTCAATGGTTATTCCCGGATAACACACGCCGATCTTGCGGGTATGAATCTCAAGGAAGTATCGAATTAGCAGCTCAACATCACCTTCACGTTCTTTAAGTGGTGGCAGGTGGATCGGAATAACATTCAGTCGGTAGTACAAGTCTTCACGGAACTTATTGGTAGCAATCATTTCCGCAAAATCCCGGTTAGTTGCCGAGATGATACGAATATCGACTGGCGTAGCCGTATTGGAGCCAATCGGCATTACTTCACGCTCTTCCAGCACACGTAACAGCTTCGCTTGCAGCGTCATCGACATATCACCGATTTCATCCAGGAACAGGGTACCTTTGTTGGCGGCCTGTATCAGACCGGTTTTACCTTTGTTGGATGCGCCGGTGAAAGCGCCTTTGACGTAACCGAACAGTTCACTTTCAAGCAGCTGGTCTGGAATAGCGGCACAGTTGATGGCAATAAATGGCTGAGAGCTGCGTGCACTTAAATTATGGACAGCATGCGCTATAACTTCTTTACCTGTGCCGCTTTCACCATTAATTAATACACTGGAAGGGCTGCTGGCAATTCTGGTGATCAGCGTTTTCAGCTGGCGCATCTTTTGGCATTCACCGATCACTGTCGAAAATTGTGGCTCAGGTTCATTGATGACCAGAGATTTATTTGGCTGGTGGAATGCCATTAAAAAAAGCTGATGCCCGCGCACATCATGAAATTGGCCGACAACCAGTTCTTGTCGTTCGCCAAGGGAAATAATGTGCTGCTGATGCCCTTTTAGTTCATTATTGTGGAAAGACAGTGGCTGGATATTAATTTCAGCATGTGAAAGTTCTTCAAGGGTAATATTTAGATTATTTAACGCAGGCTGGTTGCCGTATTTAACTCGGCTGTTTTCATCCAGTACTAAAACACCCTGATCCATGTTTTCAATCAGGCTGCTAAATACCTGATCAAGGCCGTCACTTTTATCATTACCTTCCAATACTTTTGACACAACAATTTGTGCGATGTGCTGAACATAATTAGAAAATAACTGTACGTTCTCTTTTATTCGTTCCCGTGATTCTTCGCTGAAGGCAACCAGGCTGATAACCCCGATACAGCGGTCTTCAAGCATGATTGGTACGCCCAGGAAAGCAGTTTCACGGCAGCTTCCTTTATTTGTACACCCTTCACAAATAGGATCAGTTCGTGATTTGACGACTACTTTTTCCTGATGTGTTTCAAGGATATATCGGAAAATCCTTGAGCTGGTGTTGAGTTTTTTGCCAAAGAATTTGCTATACGGCCCTGTTCCTGCGATGCGAACCAGATCAGCATCTACGACTTCAGCATCCAGCTGAAGTACGGCAGAAAGCATCTTGGTAAAGCGCAGAATAGTCGGCTGCAATTGCATGAGTTCTGATTGCGGGGCGTTTTTCAACATAATACAGGTCTGTTTTTGGAAAGACTTAACAAAGTTAATCAACAATACTTAATATCAGCTTGATATATATCAGTATTTCAATTGGTTTCGCGCCACGAAATAGGAATTGTTAGCGAGGTCACATAGCGATATCAATATGATAAATAGCTTTGGGCTCACTATCATTTTGGTCGCTATCACTGATAGTTGATGATAGTGAGAGATATATGTGCTTGAGAGCAATTTAATGCCCTTCTTTATTCCAACCCTTATAAATCAAGGGCTGGAGGGAAAATAAAAAAAATTACCGGTAATTAATCCTGGTTGGCACAGATATTGGATTATGGAAGTCAGTTGTCTGTTGTGACCCTACAGACTTTTTCCAGCCGCCACGACATAACAATTTAATTACTGGGAAGAATAAAAAATGAAAAGCATTAATGAACTAATCAAGGAAATCAATGAACTAAAATCTGATCTTCACAATAAAGATTTCCTTTTGACCTGGGAACAAACTCCTGAAGAGCTAGAACGTGTATTGAAGACTGCGCAAGTACTGAAATCTATGCGCAACGAAAATATTGCTACTAACGTATTCAAGAATGGTTTGGGTATTTCTCTGTTCCGCGATAACTCAACCCGTACTCGTTTCTCTTACGCTTCCGCTATCAACATGCTAGGCCTGGCCCAGCAGGACCTGGATGAAGGCAAATCTCAGATTGCTCACGGTGAAACTGTTCGTGAAACTGCAAACATGATTTCATTCTGTGCTGATGCAATCGGTATCCGTGACGATATGTACCTTGGTGCTGGTAACGCATACATGCGTGAAGTGGGTGAAGCTCTGGATGATGGTGTGAAAGAAGGCGTTCTTCCTCACCGTCCTGCTCTTGTAAACCTTCAGTGTGATATCGACCACCCAACTCAAGCTATGGCTGACCTTGCATGGCTGGAAGAGCACTTCGGTGGTCTGGATAAGCTGAAAGGCAAGAAGATTGCAATGACTTGGGCATACTCTCCAAGCTACGGTAAGCCTCTGTCAGTTCCTCAGGGCATCATCGGCCTGATGACTCGCTTCGGTATGGATGTGACTCTTGCTCACCCAGAAGGCTACGACCTGATCCCTGAAGTAGTTGAAGAAGCTCGTAAGAACGCAGAAGCCTCTGGCGGTAGCTTCTCTCAGGTTGCCACTATGGAAGAAGCATTCCAGGATGCAGACATCGTTTATCCGAAGTCATGGGCTCCTTACCAGGTAATGGGTCGCCGTACTGAACTGCTACGTGCTAACGACCACGATGGCCTGAAAGAGCTTGAAAAAGAATGTCTTGCTCAGAACGCCAACCACAAAGACTGGCACTGCACTGAAGAGATGATGAAGCTGACTAAAGACGGCGAAGCGCTATACATGCACTGTCTGCCAGCCGATATCACAGGCGTTTCTTGTGAAGCCGGTGAAGTTGAAGAGTCAGTATTCGAGAAATACCGCATTCCAACTTACAAAGAAGCAAGCTGGAAGCCATACATCATCGCAGCAATGATCCTGAACCGTAAGTACCAGGAACCAGGTGATGTACTTCAGCAGCTTCTTGATGAAGCAGAAAAGCGCGTCAAATAACTGTTTGACGTCACTATCTCAAGTTCCGTAACAGCTACAACACTTGGGTTAATGCTAGCCCTTTCGCGGGGGTACGAGTCCCGATACCCCCGCACTTTTCACTCTATTGATTCAATGAGGTCTGGTCGTGTCTACATTCTCTCTAAAAATGGAGATCGCCGATAACCGCCATTATAACGGTCAGCAATCTCCTCTATTCACCATTGAAGAAGCGGAAAAAGCCCGCGCGTTCCACACAAAAGTGGAAGGCTATCAACCTACACCTTTACATTCTCTCGACTGCCTGGCCAAAGAAGTTGGTGTCGGCAAGATCCTTGTCAAAGATGAGGCGCACCGCTTCGACCTTTGTGCATTCAAGATGCTGGGTGGCGCTTATGCCATCGCCCGCTTGCTATGCGATGAATTCAAGCTCGATATCAACGATTTTGATTTCGACAAACTGAAAAACGATATCCCTGAAAAAATGACCTTTGCCACGGCGACAGACGGTAACCACGGACGTGGTGTTGCATGGGCTGCAAACAAGTTGGGTCAGAACGCTGTGGTTTACATGCCTAAAGGCGCTGCCGACGAGCGTGTGAACAACATTCGTGCCCTGGGGGCTGAATGTATCGTTACTGATATGAACTACGACGATACTGTTCGCCTTGCCATCAAGACTGCCGAAGAGAACGACTGGAAAGTGGTTCAGGACACAGCATGGGAAGGCTACACCGAAATCCCTACCTGGATCATGCAAGGCTACACCACTATGGCAGCCGAAGCGGTTGACCAGATGAAAGAACAACATATCGACCGTCCGACTCACGTATTCCTGCAAGCAGGGGTAGGGGCAATGGCTGGTGGCGTACTGGGTTACCTATGCGACCAGTTCGGTGCTGACAAACTGCACTCAGTGGTTGTTGAACCGGATCAGGCAGACTGTATCTACCGCTCAGGTATCAGCGAAAAAGGCGACATGGTCAATGTAGACGGCGACCTGGCAACCATTATGGTTGGCCTGGCTTGTGGTGAACCTAACCCAATCGGCTGGCCGGTACTACGCGACTGCTCAACTCAGTTCGTTTCCTGCCAGGACAGCGTAGCCGCTCTGGGTATGCGTGTTCTTGGTAACCCTCTGGGCAATGACCCACGAGTTGTATCCGGAGAGTCCGGTGCTGTTGGTGCTGGTATGTTAGCCGCTGTTCACTACCACCCAGAACGTGAACAGTTAATGGAAAAACTGGGCCTGAACAAGGATTCAGTCATCCTGCTGATCAATACCGAAGGTGATACCGACCCTGTTCACTACCGTGAGGTGGTGTGGCAAGGCAAACATCCGACCCTTTAATACTTTCTTTGCTGTTTAGCCCGGATACGGTATCCGAAATAAACAGCCACATGAAAGCCTAAAAAGAATAGTCAACTATTTGAAACAAAAGCGTTGTGCGCCGGATTAGAAGGTGTACAGCGCCTCTGAAATTAATCATGCCGGATACGATGTCCTCCGTCCGGCCCAAGGAGAATTACAATGACAATGAACATCCCTTTCGACAAAGTTCTTGAAAAAGCCCAAGACTACAAAGCAGACATGACCCGTTTCCTGCGTGACATGATCGCAATCCCAAGTGAAAGCTGCGACGAAGAAAAAGTGGTATTGCGCATTAAGGAAGAAATGGAAAAAGTCGGCTTTGATAAAGTCGAAATCGACCCTATGGGTAACGTACTTGGCTGGATTGGTCACGGTCCGCACCTAATTGCAATGGACGCACACATCGATACCGTTGGTGTGGGTAACATGGACAACTGGAACTTCGACCCATACGAAGGTATGGAAGACGACGAAGTGATCGGTGGTCGTGGTGCGTCTGACCAGGAAGGCGGTATGGCTTCTATGGTTTACGCAGGTAAGATCATCAAAGATCTTGGCCTTGAAGACGAGTACACCCTGCTTGTTACCGGTACTGTTCAGGAAGAAGACTGTGACGGCCTGTGCTGGCAGTACATCATCCAGGAAAGCAACATCCGTCCTGAGTTTGTAGTATCTACAGAACCAACAGACTGCCAGATCTACCGTGGTCAGCGTGGCCGTATGGAAATCCGTGTAGACGTTGACGGTATCAGTTGTCACGGTTCTGCACCAGAGCGTGGTGAAAACGCTATCTTCAAGATGGGCCACATGCTTCAAGACATTGAAAAACTTTCTGGCAATCTGGCTGACGACCCATTCCTGGGTAAAGGTACTCTGACTGTATCTGAAGTTTTCTTCACTTCTCCAAGCCGTTGTGCGGTTGCTGACAGCTGTGCAATCTCTATCGACCGTCGTCTGACCTGGGGTGAAACTTGGGAAGGTGCTCTGGACGAAATCCGCGCGCTTGAATCAGTTAAAAAGTTCGGCGGTAAAGTGTCTATGTACAACTACGACCGTCCTGCATACACCGGCCTTGTTTACCCAACAGAGTGTTACTTCCCTGCGTGGAAGATCGATGAAGATCACGTAGCAACTAAGACACTGGAAGCATCTTACGAACTACTGTTCGACCAGAAACCAACTGTTGATAAGTGGACTTTCTCAACTAACGGTGTGTCCATCATGGGTCGTTACGGCATCCCAGTAATCGGCTTCGGTCCTGGTAAAGAGCCAGAAGCTCACGCGCCAAACGAAAAGACTTGGAAAGATCACCTGGTAACTTGTGCTGCAATGTACGCAGTTATTCCACAAATGTACCTGCAGCAGCTTAAAAAATAAGTGATGTTGAGTAATCAGCATTAATACCGATTTCCGTCCCGAGGGTGTCAATATGCTCTGCCTTTATATTGACCTCATATCCCCCTCGGGATGGATTTTCTGTTTCTGAATTTTCCTTCCTGACGGCCGGGTAGAAACAGACAGCCATAACAGGAAGTTCAAGGCAGAACCGTTTTATGTGTAAGACGAAGGATAGCGTTATGATTGCACACCGTTCTTTCTCTGTGGATTTGGATAAACTGACGTCTGACGTATCAACTACCATTCTGATCCGGCAGGGACTTGTCGTTGACCACCAACAGGCTCAACAAGCCGACATTCTGATCAAAGACGGCAAAATTGCCGATGTTGCTCCCGTTATCTCCGCTTTTCCTGCCGATACACAAGTAATTGATGCCTCTGGCCTGTATGTGATGCCGGGGGGAATTGATGTCCACACCCATTTCAATATCGATGTCGGCATTGCCCGCAGCAGCGATGATTTCTATACCGGAACCCGTGCAGCAGCCTGCGGCGGGACAACATCGGTGGTGGACCATATGGGCTTTGGCCCTAAAGGCTGCAATTTGCACCATCAGCTGGCGGTTTATAAAAAATATGCCAAAGAGAACGCGGTCATTGATTACAGTTTCCATGGCGTGATCCAGCATATTAATGAAGAAATTCTGTCAGAAATGGCCTCAATGGTAGAAGAAGAGGGCATTTCCAGTTTTAAGCTCTACCTGACCTACGGTTACAAACTGGATGATGAATCCGTATTACGGGCACTGATTCAACTGAAAAAAGTCAACGCCCTGACAACGGTTCATCCGGAAAATGATGCGGCGATAGCGATGCGCCGCGAAATGTTGCTGGAGCAGGGCAAAACAGCGCCGAAATACCATGCCGAGAGCCGTCCGCTTGAGTGCGAGGCTGAGGCAATTGCCAGAATGATCAATCTGGCAAAACTGGCTGGCGATGCGCCGCTTTATATCGTTCACCTTTCTAACGGGCTGGGGCTGGATTATGTCCGTCTTGCCCGTCGCAACAATCAGCCGGTATGGGCTGAAACCTGTCCGCAGTACCTGCTGCTTGATGACAGCTGTTATGAGCGGGACGATGCCCTGAAATTTATCCTCAGTCCGCCGCTGCGTCCGCAGGAAGAGCGTGACAAGCTGTGGCAGGGTTTGATTGACGGCAGTATTGATACTGTTGCGACTGATCATTGCTCATTCACTTACTACGACCAGAAGCAGCGCGGCAAAGATAACTTCAGCGCCTGCCCGAATGGTATGCCGGGTGTGGAAAACCGGATGCCAATGTTGTTCTCTGAAGGTGTGATGAGTAAGCGCATCAGCCCGAGCCGTTTTGTGGAGCTGACCAGCTACCTGCCTGCAAAACTGTTTGGGTTATATCCGCAAAAAGGCTGTCTGGCTAAAGGTGCCGATGCCGATCTGGTGCTGTTTGATCCCGAACAGCAAGTGACTACCACACACGATTTACTACACGACAACACCGACTATACCCCGTACGAAGGAATGAACTGTCACGGTTGGCCGATTATGACTTTGAGTCGTGGCCGGGTTGTAGCGTGTAATGGCGAATTTACGGGGAGAGCCGGGAATGGCCGCTTTATTCGCCGCAAGCCGTTCGAGCATCAAAAGTAAGACTCGAAGGTTAATTAACAAAAAGAATAATTCAAGGAGTTCCCATGAAACCCACCGCAGTTGTAGCCCTTGGCGGCAATGCATTATTGCGTCGCGGCGACGCGCCTAGTTTTGAGAATCAGTTGGCGAACGTAAAGATTGCCGCCAAAGCGATTGCTGAAATAGCTAAAGAATACCGTGTTGCCATTGTTCACGGTAATGGCCCACAGGTTGGTCTGCTGGCACTTCAGAATCTGGCTTACGACAAAGTATCACCTTATCCGCTGGACGTACTGGGTGCCGAAAGTGAAGGCATGATTGGCTACATGCTGGCTCAGGAACTGCAGAACCTGATGCCGAAAACAGAAGTGACCAGCTTGCTGACCCGTATTGAAGTTGCTGGTGACGATCCGAGCATGCTTGACCCTACCAAGTTTGTCGGCCCAGTGTACAACGAAGAAGAAGCTGGAATTCTGGCTGAAGCGAACAACTGGACGATGAAGCCGGATGGTGAATATTTCCGCCGCGTGGTTCCATCTCCGAAGCCTGTCAACATCATCGATAAAAAATCGATCCATACCTTGCTGGAAGACGGACAGATTGTGATTTGTTGCGGTGGCGGCGGTATTCCGGTTTGTCGCAGTGAATTCGGCTACCAGGGTGTTGAAGGTGTTATCGATAAAGACCTTGCAGCTACTTTGTTGGCGAAGCAACTGAAAGCCGACAAGTTACTTATCCTGACCGATGCCGATGCAGTGTACCTTGACTGGGGTACAGAGCAGCAGCGTGCCCTACGCGCTACAACTCCGGCTGAGTTGGGTGAGTATTCTTTCCCTGCGGGTTCTATGGGACCAAAAGTTGAAGCCGCTGCTGACTTTGCTCAGTTTGGTGGCCGCGCTTATATCGGTGCCCTTGAAGAAGGATTAGATGTGCTGGCCGAGCGTGCCGGTACTTGTGTTTCAGCTTAACGCTTTAACGCTTGTTGCTCTGTCTTGCTTTTGCGGGGCGGAGCAGCAAACCGTGTGAGCGTTCAGAAAGTCGAGTTGCCCTTGAACTCGAACAGCGAAATGTACCCGACAGAAAAACATCAAGAAGGGTGTATTTCATTAATTTACCGAATAAAGGTAGAGCACTATGAGCAATTGTCCAAAGGATATGACACTGCCGCCTGACCTTACTATTAAGAAAGGCTCCGGGCCGGTTCGTACTAAATTCCCGGTGTATTCCAATTCCCTTCCTCCTTGTAACCACGCCTGCCCGACCGGGAGCAACATCCAGGAGTGGTTGTCTTTAGCTCAGGCAGAGCAATACGAAGAAGCGTTTCAGGCTCTTATCAAAAACAACCCGATGCCCGCTATCCATGGCCGCGTTTGTTATCACCCGTGTGAATCCGCCTGTAACCGTGCCAATGTTGACCAGTCTGTCAGCATTCATGCCGTTGAACGTTTCCTTGGCGACCGTGCACTGGAGCTGAAATGGCCGGTTCGTTTCCACGCTAATCCAACCGGTAAGCGCGTCCTGATCGTCGGAGCTGGCCCAAGTGGCCTGGCGGCGGCTTATCACCTAAAGCGTAAAGGTCACGATGTTGAAATCCGTGATGCCGCGCCAATGGCCGGCGGTATGATGCACTTCGGTATTCCTGCTTACCGTCTGCCTAGGGATATCCTTGAAGGTGAAATCGCCCGAATTGAAAATATGGGTATCAAGATCGTACTTAACCACAAGGTTGAGGATCTGCTGGCAGAGAAGGTTAAAGGCCAGTTTGATGCGGTCTTCCTGGCTATCGGTGCCCATGTTGGTCGTGGTGTTGATATTCCGAATGATGATCCGGGTAAAGTCATTGATGCTGTGTCTTACCTTCGTGCTATCGAAATGGAATCAGCGCCGAAACTGGGTAAGCGCGTTGCTGTTTACGGTGGTGGTAACACCGCAATGGATGCGGCACGTACAGCAAGACGTATGGGAGCAGAAGTGATGGTAATTTACCGTCGGGATCGCGCCCATATGCCAGCCCATGATTTCGAATGTGTTGAAGCGATGGAAGAAGGTGTGACTTTCCACTGGCAGCGTACCATTAACCAGATCGACGGTACCACCTTCACGCTTGAGAAGATGGCGATTGATGATACCGGACGTCCGCGTCCTACCGGCGAATTCGAAACCGTTGAGGCCGATTCGCTGATTCTGGCACTGGGTCAGAATATCGATACCAAACTTACCGAAAGCATTCCGGGTGTTGAGCACAAATGGGACGGCACTATCACGGTCAACGACCAGATGATGACAGGTTACCGCGGATTGTTTGCCGGTGGTGATATGGTTCCTTGTGACCGTACCGTTACCATTGCAGTCGGTCACGGTAAGAAAGCCGCAGCCCACATTGATGCCTTCCTGAATAACCGGACATACAGCAAAGTTGCCAAGCGACCACTTATCCGTTTCGACAAGCTGCATCTCTGGTACAAGACAGATGCCGAACAGAGTGAGCAGCCTGCGATCCCTGTGATTAAACGCGCAACATCATTTGATGAAGTTGTCGGCGGCCTGACAGAAGAAGAAGCCCTGTACGAAGCTCAGCGTTGTTACTCATGTGGTAACTGCTTTGAGTGTAACGGCTGCTTAGGAGCCTGCCCGCAAGGTGCGATTACCTCGTTAGGTAAAGGTAAGGGATACAAAGTGGATTATGACAAGTGTACCGGGTGTGAAGCCTGTTACCTGCAATGCCCTTGTCATGCGATCGAAATGGTCGAGGCCGAAACGGAGTAGGAGCTGATCATGACTGAGAAAAAGACCCCCGTCATGCATACTTGCGACGGTAACGAAGCGGCGGCACACATTGCTTATCGTGTAAGTGAAGTCTGTGCTATTTATCCGATCACCCCATCGTCCACTATGGCTGAATTCGCCGACCAGTGGGCCGCAGAAGACAAGCGTAATATCTGGGGTAACATTCCTCTTATTGCTGAGATGCAAAGTGAGGGCGGGGCTGCAGGTACAGTGCACGGCGCACTGCAGAGCGGTGCTCTGACTACTACCTTCACGGCCTCTCAGGGCCTGATGCTGATGCTGCCGAACATGTATAAAATTGCCGGTGAGCTGACATCTGCGGTATTCCATGTTGCAGCTCGTTCACTCGCGGCACAGGGCCTGTCTATTTTTGGTGACCATCAGGACATCATGGCAGCCAGAGGTACAGGTTTTGCCTTGCTGGCATCGTCATCGGTTCAGGAAGCCCATGACATGGCGCTGGTTTCCCACGCGTCAACACTGGAAGCTCGTATTCCGTTTATTCACTTCTTTGATGGTTTCCGAACTTCCCACGAAGTGAATAAGATCAGCCTGATCGCCGATGAAGATATCCGCGCCATGATTTCCGATGAGCTGGTGCGTGCTCACCGTGATCGTGGTTTGAGCCCGGATACACCATTCATCCGTGGTACGGCTCAGAACCCGGATGTGTACTTCCAGGGACGTGAAACGGTCAACCCGTTCTACGCGAAAACTCCTGAGATTGTTCAGGCCAACATGGACAAACTGGCTGAGCTGACCGGTCGTCGTTATAAGCTGATGGAGTACTTCGGTGCACCGGATGCTGAACGCGTGGCGATTGCCATGGGGTCCGGCGTTGAGACGGTGAAAGAAACAGTTGAACACCTGGTTGGTCAGGGTGAGAAAGTCGGTGTTCTTCAGGTTCGCCTGTACCGTCCACTTTCTGCTGAACATCTGCTTCAGGAACTGCCTCAGACAGTGAAGAAAATTGCAGTTCTGGACCGTACCAAAGAGCCGGGAGCTAATGCTGATCCTTTGTATCAGGATGTGCTGACTGCATTAATGGACAATCAGGATCACTTTGCTCAAATGCCTCGTTTGGTTGCTGGCCGTTACGGTCTGTCGAGCAAAGAGTTTACACCTGCAATGGTTAAGGCGATCTTCGACAACCTTGAGCTGGATTCACCGAAACATCACTTTACTGTCGGTATCATTGATGACGTCAGCCACTCCCATCTGGAAGTGGATGCAAGTTTCGATATTGAATCAACAGATGTAGTTCGTGCCATGTTCTATGGCCTTGGCGCTGACGGTACGGTTGGTGCTAACAAGAACACCATCAAGATCATCGGTGAAGATCCAGAGTATTTTGCTCAGGGTTACTTCGTCTATGACTCGAAGAAATCCGGTTCGCAGACAGTCTCTCACCTGCGCTTCGGCTATCACCCAATCAATAGCCCGTATCTGATCCAGTCGGCGAACTTCATTGCCTGCCATAAGGCAACGTTCGTTCAAAGTACCGATATGCTGGCTAATGCAACAGAAGGTGCGACCTTCCTGCTGAATACTCCTGCTCCGGCAGATAAAGTCTGGGATACTTTCCCGGCTCGTATGCAGCAACAACTAATCGATCGCAAGATGAAGCTGTTCGTTATTGATGCTTATAAAGTGGCCCGTGAAACTGGTATGGGCAGCCGCATCAATACCATCATGCAGACTTGTTTCTTTGCGCTGTCCGGCGTACTGGAAAAAGAGGTGGCTATCGCCAAGATCAAGAAGGCGATTGAGAAGACATACTCTCGTAAGGGGCCTGAAGTTGTTCAGAAAAACTTTGAAGCGGTGGATCATACCCTGGCTCACCTGCATGAAGTTACAGTGCCTGCGGAAGTGACCGCCAGCGAGCAGAACAAGCCGATTGTTCCGGAACAGGCGCCGGAATTTGTTCGCAAGGTAACTGCGCAAATGATGGCTGGACAGGGTGATCTGATCCCTGTTTCTATGCTGCCGATTGACGGTACTTACCCATCTGGTACAACACAGTGGGAAAAACGTAATATCGCCCAGAAGATCCCGGTATGGGAGCAGCAGGACTGTATTCAGTGCGGTAACTGTAGCATTGTATGTCCGCATGCGGCGATCCGCGCCAAGTTTTACGACAAGTCTATGCTGGAAGATGCTCCGGAAGGCTTTAAGTCTGCCGGTATCACCGCCCGAGGCTTCCCGGATACCCGTTATACATTGCAGGTATACGCTGAAGACTGTACCGGTTGTGGCTTGTGTGTTGATGCTTGTCCTATGGTCACTCAGGAAGCGAGCGATAACCAGCCGGAACGCAAGGCAATCAATATGGAGCTGAAAGGCCCATATCTGGAACAAGAGAAGAAGAACCTCGAATTCTTCGACACTATTCCATACAACGATCGCGCAAGGGTCGATTTTTCTACCGTTCGCGGTGCTCAGTTCCTGCAACCGTTGTTTGAGTTCTCCGGTGCCTGCTCTGGCTGTGGTGAAACGCCTTACCTCAAGATGATGTCTCAGTTGTTCGGTGATCGCCTGATGATCGCTAACGCAACCGGCTGTTCATCGATCTACGGTGGTAACCTGCCAACCACACCATGGACGAAAAATGCCGAAGGTCGTGGTCCTGCGTGGGCAAACTCACTGTTTGAAGATAACGCCGAATTTGGTTTTGGTTTCCGTCTGGCTGCGGTGAAACAGCATGAAATGGCTGAACAGCTGGTGGTGGAAAACCGTGAGCATTTGGATCCGCTGCTAGTGGACCAGTTGCTACATGCTGAGCAGATGACAGAAACGGATATCCAGGCGCAAATTAAACGGGTTGATACCCTGAAAGAGCAGCTTAAAGCGATTGGTACAGAGTCCGCTCTTAACCTGATCTCGGTAGCTGACCAGCTGATCCGTCGTTCAATCTGGATCGTCGGTGGTGATGGTTGGGCTTATGATATCGGCTCAAGCGGCCTTGACCATGTACTGGCCAGCGGGGCAGACATCAACGTGCTGGTAATGGATACCGAAGTGTACTCCAACACCGGTGGTCAGATGTCGAAATCAACCCCATTGGGTGCAGTTGCCAAGTTTGCAGCAGCCGGTAAGCAGGCAACCAAGAAAGACGTGGCGATGCAGGCAATTGCCTACAACAACGTTTATGTTGCCCGGATTGCTATGGGTGCCGATCCACAGCAGGCATTGCTGGCAATGCGTGAGGCTGAAGCCTACCGTGGTCCTTCTATTATCATTGCTTACAGCCACTGTATTGCTCATGGTATTAATATGGAAGACGGTTTACATCAGCAGGAATTGGCAGTGAAATCAGGCCACTGGCCTCTGTTCCGCTACAATCCTGCGTTGCGTAATGCCGGTGAGAATCCGTTCTCACTTGATACGCTGCGTCCAACGGTTCCTTTGGAGGATTACCGTTATAATGAAACCCGTTATCAGATCCTGCGTCGCAGTAACCCTGAAGCAGCTGCGGAAATCACCGCACATGCTCAGAAAGTGGCTAAGCGTAAGTGGGAGTTGTACGAGGAGATGGCAACACGTAAGCAGGGTTCTGTTGCCCCGCACGTGGAGCTGGACAGTCATTAAGTGACTAACTCCTTAATTTTAAAGGGTTATGTAGCCATTTGATTACTGACTAAGGCCTGGCAGTTTTGTCAGGCCTTTTAGTTAATAGGGGGATAGCAAAGATGGATGTTTCGGCGTACGGCCGCTATAAAAAAGAACCCCACTTGAAAAAGTGGGGTTCGTCAGCAATCTAAAGCCCCAAAAGAGGGTTTTCAGATAGAAATATTAATAGATATACACTGCACCAGAACCGTCTGCTGAACCGGTATCGCTAGTGATTTCCGAGCCATCGGTGATGATCCCTTTCGCGCCATTGTCTTCACCTATTGCTGACGTAGCCAGGGTACTGCCATCTGAACTTAATGCCACACGCCAGCCAAAGTTATCACTGGCTCCGGTATTCGAAGCTTTGATATAGGCGTTTTGTGTCCACCGACCAGAGTCATTCTTGAACAGATATACAGCTCCGGAAATATTTTTCGGATTGTAAACGAGGGTTTCCAAACCATCGATGATGACCCCTGATTCTTCGATACCTTCAGCTACTGCCGCCACAGCAAGGGTGCTGCTATCTGCGCTAAATGCTACATCATAGCCAAAACTGCTACCTCGAGCGCTATTTGAGGCCTTGATATAAGCACTCTGCGCCCAACTGCCAGAGGCGTTGCTAAACAGATACACCGCACCGGAGTCAGTTTGTGAACCAGAATCGGTGACTTCTGAGCCATCGGTGATGATTCCGTACGCTCCGTTATCTTCATATTTAGCCCCAACCGCCAGGGTGCGGCCATCTGCGCTTAGTGCCAAACCAACACCAAATCCATCAGTGCTTCCGGTATTTGATGCTTTGACATAGGCGCTCTGTGCCCAGTTGCCCAAGGTCTTGCTAAACAGATACACAGCGCCGGAGTGAGTTTGTGTACCAGAATCGGTGACTTCCGATCCATCGGTGATGACTCCTTTTGCCCCGTTACTCTCATATGGAGTAGACACCGCCATATTGGTGCCATCTGCGCTTAATGCAATACGATAGCCAAAGTTGTCATTGGCTCCGGTATTCGAGGCTTTGACATAGGCGCTCTGTGACCAGCGGCCGGAATTATTGTTAAACAGATAGACCGCGCCAGAGGCAAATGCTGAGCCGTTATCCGTGGTTTCTGTGCCATTGGTGATGATTCCTTTCGCCCCGTTACTTTCACCACTTGCGCCAATTGCCAGGGTACTGCCGTCAGCGCTTATTGCTACGCTTGAACCAAATTCATCACTGGCTCCGGCATTTGAGCCCTTGATGTAGGCAGTCTGCGCCCAGTAGCCAGAGATGTTATTGAACAGATATACTGCGCCGGAGTCAGTTTCTGTACTAGAATCGCTGGATTCCGAACCATTGGTGATAACTCCTTTCGCTCCGTTATCTTCACCTGAAGCTCCCACGGCCAAGATGCTGCCGTCAGCGCTTAATGCCACACTTAAACCAAATTTATCATTGGCTCCGGCATTTGATGCCTTGATATAGGCGATCTGCGTCCAGCGTCCGGCTACCTTACTGAACAGATACACTGCGCCGGAGTCAGTTTCTGTACCTGAATCGGTAGTTTCCGAACCATTGGTGATGATACCTTTCACCCCGTTATCTTCACCGGGAGCACCCACAGCTAAGATGCTGCCGTCAGCGCTTAATGCCAGACTATAACCAAAGTCATCATTGGCTTCGGTATTCGAGGCTTTAAAGTAACCAATCATCCGAGTAACGGCATCTGTGGTCAGTGATACTTCATTCGAGGCTTTGGTGGAATTACCAGAGGAGGCTAGAATAAAGTAATCGGTAGACAGTGCTTTAACCAAGCTGTCAACTGTGATGGTCGCGGTCAGTGCATCGGTGACCGAAGTTAATACCTTACAGTTATTGGTTTTTGTCGTATCTTTTTCACACACACTGTAGGTCACTCCGCTGTTATTCGATGCGGATGTCCAGTTCAGGGTCATCTGTTTTGCTTCAGTAGTACCTGCACTGATAACATCGAGATTAAAAGAGTGAGGAAAGGTGTTGTTGGTTGAACCTGCACCACTGTCACCAGAACATCCTGTCAGCAGGCCAGTTAACATCAAGGCTAAGGGGGAATATTTCATCAATTTCATATCATCTAATAATTTTGTGATTTGCGTGCAAAAAAACGCTGCATTATTCACACTTTTTAAGCCTCAGTCAAAATAATTCCAATCTTCTCTGTTGTTTCATATAGGTAGTGCGAACAGTTTGTTTCGCGTTGCTCTGAGCTGTGAATAAAAGCTCTTGCGGTATTTATGAGCAAGACAACTTTCGTCTTTTTTCTTAGCAGATCCATCTGGTAGAACAAAGAGCTGGATTGTTGTTGGTTCATCAACTTTTGAATTTGAAAGAACGATTTTTTAACTGGTTGTTATGTCAAATCAGCCAGAAACGAGTGTGATCGTTTATCGGTCAGAGGTAAAAAGTCCCTTTGGTGTTAATGTGATATTGAGTAGTACTCAGTTAGATCGAATTTTGAAATGTGTTACGTGTATGAAGGCCGTCAGACCCTTTTTTATGATAGGCTGCGCGAACTGATAATTTTATGATTTGTCAGCTAAGTTTATTGATAGGTTAAAAGCAAATACTTATCCCGATTGGTATAAGGACATAATAATGAGAAAACTAAACCGGATTTGTTCGGTACTGCCAAAGCTATTGATTGGCCTTACTATGACTGCAATGGCAAGCAGCGCAATGGCGGCACCTAAAGTTGCGACGCTTGAAGACGGACGTCAAGTCATTCTGCATGATGATTTTACCTGGCAGTATGTCGTGCCGGTTGAACAAAGACAGCACCCAGAATCAAAGCCGGTTGAATCTTCGGCAACAAGTACTCCTGTGAAAGCGGCTCCGGTTGTTGCAGCGCCTGTGAGTGCCCCGATAGCTGCGGTCCCGGTGGTTGTTCCTGTTAAAACAGTTGTACAAGGGGTAAAAGTTGTTCCAGGTGCCAACAAGAATGTTCAGCAATTAAGTCGTTCCGGTGTTGATGTTTTGCTACGTCCTGCCACATACCGCAATGGCGAGTTAGTGATCCCGACATCACTGACAAATCAGGGGACTGAATCTGTCGTTCTGGTGGAAATGCAGGTAAGGCTTAGTGATGAGAAAGGTCAGGAACTAGCACAACTGAAAGACAAAATCTGGACGTCTGTGAAGCGTATGCCTGAAACTTATTTCCGTCCTAAAACTCAACGTGAGGGGAAAGAGCTGAAGGTGTCAGTGCCGAAAGCGGAGAGTTATATTATCGAAGCTGAAATTATCGAGGTTGAGCACTGGTAGTAGATCACATTGGCCATAAGTAGCAGAAGATAAGGGCTTTAGGTAGCCCTTATCAAAAGCGTTTGTATTTTATTAATTCAAGTTCTATGTCTGCGTTATTAACGCTCAGTAGCAAATCCAGGCTCTTTGGGTATTCGCTTTCCGTGCTTTTCATATAGGCTGCAAGCAGCTTAAGGTCATCAGGGTGAGGAGTATAGTTAAGCTTAGGGAAAGTTGAATAGATAGTTCCGATTGCATCTCTTAAAGTCTCAGTATTATTGTCCATTTTTGCTTCCGTTATATCTTGTCTTACTCAGGTATAGTCGTGTTTTGTGTTAAGGCAAGACGGATTGTAGAGAACTTTTGTTTCAAAAATGTTCTGACTATGTCAGAAAAAAGCAAACTGTGAGCTTGAATTGGTAGGTTTAGCAGTAGCCACCTTCTCATTTTGAGATCAGCTGGACGAGAAGGTGGATTCTATATAGATAGGTTGGAATGAAAGCTTAAGCTATTCTTTTTAGTGCTTTTTTAAGTTTCTTCAGTTTACCTTGCTGCTTGGCAACTTTGGCTTTACGGGTTTTGATTTCAGCTTTAAGAGATTTTGCTTTTTTAGTAATTTTTGACATCGTTTAACTCCCTGGTTTTTATTTACAGACAAATTGGCGTCATGGCCAATTTTGACTTACACAACTTGGAGAGTGCGAAGCTGTGGGCTACAGAAGCTCTCTCTGAATGACTACATACAGCTCTTCAATGTAAGGCTGAGCTGAAGTCAATCTTGAAAGTATAGACAGGGAAAAGACGGTTAAAGGATGAATCTTTAGCAAGAGATATGGATGTTTTATCGCCAAGCCCCCACGGTGTATGGCTCTAATTATATGTGAAGCCATATCCTGCAGGGGCTATTGAAACTATAGCGTCAACAAAGTTGATGAGTTCAGCTTTCCTTACTCATTTTCGTCGTTAACATATTCCAGGATGTCTCCTGGCTGGCAATTCAGGTGCTTACAAATAGCATCGAGTGTAGCGAGTCGCACAGCTTTAGCGCGTCCATTTTTCAGGACTGACAGATTTTGCTCCGTGATTCCTATCTTGGCAGCAAGCTCGTTTGAGCGCATTTTTCGCTTTGCCAGCATCACATCCAAGTTAATGATAATTGGCACAAAGTCACCTTAGATTGTTAATTCATGCTCTTCTTTCATGTCCTTCGCGAGAGCCATGACATGCGAGATGGCACGCACCATGAGCCCAATGATGAAAATTGTCAACCCAGTGTCTGAAAAATAGAGGCCGGTGTTCAACTCTTCTTCACCGATGGATAAAACTGCACCAAGTAGCAGGTCAGATATTGCGCCGACAAAAGGCGAAGCAATCATTAGGTTAGCTGTTTTTTTAAGACAATTGACATTGTTAAGAGTGAAGACTCTTCCATCACGATACAGTCTGAAAAGGCGAATAAGTTGCCATATCATCGCGGCATAAATAAGGCTCGGTAGGATAGCAAAAGGAAAGCCCATCAGCATTTTAGCTGGGGTAAGCGGTAAGCTTACCGGATAGGAAAAAGACACATCAACAATATCTCCAGATTCGACCAGGGTACCGTAGACCCACATGAAGGAATCTAGAGCTAGCGTTGTAATTAGTACGGCCCATAGTAATACCAGCAATCGCTTACTGAGCTTCTCAATGGCTTGTTGGTGGTGCATGTGATTTTCTCCGAATAATTTATGCCAGATAGATTGACATGCATTATTGTAGTTGGCAATAATAATTTATCGTTTTTCGATAAGAAGTTATTTTTAGCTATGAGGTTATATGTATAAGCGCGCCCTGTGTATGGTTGTTCTGGCTCAATTGGCTGGTTGTTCAAGTATGTCAGTTGAAGAATGTAAAGTTGCGGACTGGTATGCGGTTGGCCTTCAGGATGGGCGAAATGGTGCGCCGTCATCACGGGTAAACGATTATGCGGAAGACTGTCTGGAAGCTAATGTCACCGTTGATCAGGCCGCGTGGTTCAATGGTTATGATCTGGGTCTGACCTATTATTGTATGCCCGATAACGGTTATCGTATCGGCCGTTCTGGTGGTGGCTATAATGGCGTTTGCGACAGCCCTTTTTTCCTTGAGCAATACAATAAGGGCAGGGCGGAATATCGAGTTGAGCAACGTATCCGTGAGATTGACCGGGAGTTAAATTCAATAGCAGCCCAATTAAAGCAACTTGATAAGAATTCGAGAAATAACAGTGATGAAGCCAAGCGTCTGCGTCGCTCAGAGAAGACGCTTCGTGCTGAACGTCGTTCGTTAATAACGCCGACAATACAGTACAACTTTACCTTTTAACTACCTTTCAAAGGTGAAAAATGCTCGTGTCACTTCTGACACTTAATTTGTAGGTGATTGTTCTATTTGTTTCATTTGCTTTGGTTGTTTTACAACCAAAGCACTCTTTGGCTTTGCTTTTACATTGACAGAGAGAAAGCTCATCATTAATTTCGTGCCTCTCGTATTGAACGGTGTTCATGTGGGTTCCTTGTAAACGGAATGCTCACAAAGTACCTTTTAGAGGCAAAATAAAAATGAAAAAAGCACAACACATCATCCTTGCTGCTATTGCAGCAGTTACTTTTTCAACATCTGCAATTGCTGGCGATCATACGTTGGTTGCTAGTTTTGCTAAAACAAAACTGGATTCAGCACCTGATGATTTGAACGGTTTTAACCTGAAATATCGCTATGAAGGTGGCTCGCGTTTGGGTTTCATCGCTTCAGGAACGTTTACAGGTAGTAGTCACGACAGTTCTTATGCGGATATGAAGAATGGTAAGCTGGTAACAATAGCTACTACCACTTACGGTTATGGCTCTTTCTCTCTTGGCCCGGTTTACCGTCTGAATCCGGTACTGAGTGTTTACAGTACTGTTGGCTATGCAGGGTATTTTATTTCTGTTGAAGACAAAATAAATAATAAGACATACATACCACGTGATGAAGACATGTTCTCAGCCGGCCTTGGTGTTCAGGCTAACGTGACAAATCACTTGGTTGTCGATGCTGGATACGAATACGCGCCATTTGGCAGTGATGAGAATGCGGGCACATTTACCCTTGGTTTGGGTTACCGCTTCTAAAAATCAGACATAAAAAAACCGGGCAATGCCCGGTTTTTTTACAGAATTAAAAGTAGCGAGCATAACTGAGGCTGATTTCGCTGGCTTCATTGTATTGCAGGCTCAGGCGAATATCCTGGTCTTGGGCGTTGCCGAAGCGGTTTTCCCACTTGTATATCAGACCCTTGCTTTCACCTTTATCCAAGCCTAGCACAGGGGTGATTTTTAAATGTGTTTTCCAGTTCGTGTTTGCGGTGTAGAGCGCACCTAGCCCAAGTCCTACAGTGGAATCATGATAGTTAGATATGTCATACATAACTTCAGGGATGGCATATAATGCGACTTTGTCCTGAATCTTGATTGCCTTTCCAAGACCGCCATACCACCGTGTTCGCTCGCAATCACGACAACTAAGGTCTTTTTGTTCGAGAGTTAATCGAGTGCTCCATGCAAAGCGGCTATCATCGAACAGGTCTACCTGTAAAATATTAAGCGTTGTAACATTAAACAGGTCGAATTTACTCAGCCATACATCCTTGTCATCAAATTTAATCTCTGCATCAAAGAATGTGGTATTGGAGTCTTTGAAGCGTGAGGTTTCCAGCGACAGGTAGTCGTAATAAGCAGCCCGAAGGGAAAGCATACCAAACCAGCCTGTTTCATTATTGTAACCACTGCTTAGACCTAGCTTTTTGGGATTTTGCGCGAGGTGCGGGGGCTGACTTTCTGCTTTTTTCCACTCTAAATCCATTGCTGGCAACTGAAGACGTTCCATCATTAGTTGATGTTTACGAGCTTTAGCGGCTCTTACTTCGTTGTCATCACCATCGGTAATGATCAACTCGTAATAATCAAATAGAAGGTTGAGAACCCTTGCCTTACTTTGATTGTCTAATTGTCGATAGTCTGGGTGCTCCTGACTATTCTGACTTTTTGTCAGCTCCTTTGCCGCCGTTCTTTCTTGCGTTGTCAGTGACAGGTATTTGTCACGAATGCGTGAAAATTTAGATTCTCGCTTTTTAATCTCTTTTATCAGAGGTTGACCATGATGCTCAATTTCAGCCAGTGATTTAAATATATCCAGAGGCATATCCCACGGTTGATTTGATACCAGCAGCGGCCTATCTAAAACAATTCCAATAAAGTTAGCCATTTGAGTGGCACAGTTACCATCAAGGAAGTAGTAGCGGTATTGCTTGTCTTTTAATTCCCACTGATGAGCTTCGAGCAGGCGTAACTCACTTTCCGTTAGATTGAGCTCATATTCCCAAAGTTCCCGTTGTTCGTTTTCTGCGTAGCTGAATTCGTGTCGGTAGTAGTCGCCTTTTGTAAAGCTGGCGTTGTATCCGCCCAGCAAGCCGTAAGCAACGTACTTCACCGGGTTATCTCGAGGGCCTGTATCGGCACCAAAGTTAATACTGCTGTCGAGTAGAGGTGAGTCTGTTGTGAAGAGTTCATCGTTTTTGTTGAACTTCATCAGTAGGTGGCCGAAAAAAGAGGCTGGGTTCCCGAGATAACCGGTTACAAATACCAAACTGATTGATTCCAGCTGATTTTCATTCCGCCATTTCTGAAAGTCAGGACAGAACACAGTTGGTAGTTGAATGCTTTTGCCAAGTTGTTCCTTCAGCCAAAGGCTGCGAGCCGGAAATCGACACTGAGCTGGTACATCAGAGCTACCGGAATTTGATTTTTCAAAAGCAGCAATGGTAGCTAACAGTTCTTTTTGGGGATCTGCTCGGCCATTTATATCAAGGAAGAAGCTCTTCGACTCAATTTGGCTTTCTCCATTTTTGTAATGAAGTATTTTTTTCCATTGTGGGTGTTTATCTAGGTTGCTAGCCAATGCGGCTTGTTGGTTTTGAGACAAATAGCTTTCTGTTGCGATTGCATTGTTACTGAGTATCGCTAATAGCAAAGATGATAAAACTGGTTTTAACATTGGTTTTTCTTAACAGCCTGGACATTAAAAAAGCGCAAGAAAATCTTCCTGCGCTTATGTATTCACCCGTTGCTCAGCATTAAACAGCGCTGCACTGACCTGAGAACTGGTTTACGTTTTCAACGACCATGTTGTAGTAGCCTTCCGCTTTCTCGGACTGGCCCATGTTGCTGTAATTTGTGTTGTTAAGAGATTCTGCGAAGTCCTGACGGATGCCATTAACGATTGCTGGACGGGCTGCAGCATCACATTCGAAGATATCTAGCATTGCCATCATGTGCTCACCACTGCCCTGAACAGTATCTTGTTCGATCAGCGGGTAAGTATCATTGATAAATTTAGCGGCAGCCCAGAATGGACCAGCACAGATAGAAGGTGTTGATACGTGAGAGGTGGTTGCGGTTGAACCAAGGTCCCAAACCAGGTTAGTGGTGATAGCCGGTAGACCTTTCCATGTCGGACCAGCGATCCAGTGACCGATACCACAGTCGCGCCAAAGGTTTTCTGTTGCCATTGAAGGCGCAGATGCAGCTGCCAGAAGTGCTGCAAGTACTACTTTTTTCATGATTACCACTGCTATTTGTTTTTTATATGTAATGCCTATTAGGTATAAGCAGTGGGAAGGGTATCTAATTATTAACAAGTATGTCAATTTAAGTTGGAAGAAAAAAACTGCCTCTTACATGTCTTACGTTTGTATGTTTTTGTGATTGATTATGGGTTTTTGTTTCAAAGTGGCGGAGGGGATTAAGGTTGTTGCGTGTATAAAAAACAGAGCCGATTAAGGTGGCTCTGTTTTTGTGTTTAAGTTCTTGATTTAAATTATTTACTGGCTGCAAGCTGCGCTGCACGACGGGCTTTTGCTTCCAGCAAGCGGGATGCTCGTTTGTCCGGTTTGATTAATATGCCTTTTGCAGTCATTTTTCCGTCAGATGTCTGCTTTTTTTTCGATTTTGGCAACAGTTGATTAAGAATGACCGTCGCCAGAGTACCAGTGGTGATACCTGAGTGGAATACCATCTGCAAATCTTCAGGGAAGTGTTGCAGCAGGCGTGGTTCCAGTGTCACGGCAAGACCGGATGCCAGGCCGACACAGACAACCAGCGCATTACGGCGCGAATCGGCGGCATTGAGCAGCATTCGGATCCCGGCGTATGCAATCATTCCGAACATCACAAAGCCGACACCTCCCAGAACCGGTTTGGGAACCGTTACCGCCAATGCTGCAAGTTTAGGGAACAGGCCACCAAGAACCAGCAGAATACCGGTAACTGCGACCACAAAGCGGCTGGCAACACCACTGATCCCGACTATACCAACGTTCTGGCTGAAACTGGCAACCGGCATAGCTGACAGCATAGAGCCGAAAGTACTGCCAAGGCCGTCACCCAGTAAGCCACGTTTAAGATCCTTACCTGAGACATCAACATGGCAGTTGCTGCCCAGAGCCATGAAGTCCCCGGTAGCTTCGGCAACCACCACCAGATAAACCAAAGTCATACTGATAATTGCCGGCATCGAAAATGTCATGCCGTACTTAAACGGTTCAGGTGAGGCCACCCATTGGGCTTCATAGAGTTGAGTCAGGTCGACCATACCGAGTGGAATAGCCAGGATGTAACCTACGGCCAGCCCGATAACGATGGCTGAAGCAGCAATCGCACCTTTACAGAAAACCGATACCCCGATCACGACAGCCAGAGAAGCCGCAGCAAGGAAGATCTTCGGCAGGGAAGCGAAGGATGGGTCGCCTGCAGGGGCATCACCAATCCAGTTCATTGCCACTGGCAGGATTGTCAGACCGATGAGGGTTACCACTACACCGCTTACAAGGTTAGGGAACAATTTACGTATTTGTTCCATATAGAAGCTGGCAATGATCACCATGAAGGATCCGACAAAGGCTGCACCGAGGATTGTCGACATTCCCGATGTTTTACCAATCGTAATTAGGGTACCCAGGAAAGCAAAACTGGATCCCATAACCACTGGAAGGCGAATGCCGACGGGACCGACACCAATACATTGGACAATAGTGGCGATACCGGAAACAAACAGCGAGGCGCTGATCAGGGTGACGACTTCTCCTTCAGGAAGGCCGATGGCACCGCCGACGATCAGAGGAACGGTGACGATACCGCCGATCGAGGCGAGCATGTGTTGTAGGGCGAGGAAAAACGTCACCCCCTGGGGGGGCTTTTCATTGAGGGTATAGAGTAATTGCATAGTTGTGTCCTTACGCTCATGCGCATTTTTTTAGAATTCTGTGTGTTCCCCTGCCGGAACAGGGGAACGGACATTTGCTCACGTTTTTATTTGTTTGCTGCTGATATAGCCATTTGATTTAGCTGGCTATATCCGCTGCGATGTCGTCGATAACGGCATTGATCGCATTAAGGATCGGTTGATAGCCGGTACAGCGGCACAGGTTTCCTTCCAACGCATCCATGATTTGCTCTGAACTCGGGTTTGGTTGTTTCTTCATCAGAGCCCAGGTGCTCATCATCACACCCGGCGTGCAGAATCCACACTGTACGCCGCCTCTTTCAATGAAAGATTGCTGTAACTTCTGAGCAAGCGGATCGTCTTTCAGGCCTTCGATAGTGACAATCTCTGCCAGTTGACATTGTGCTGCCAGGATCATGCAGGAACAGACTGCTGCACCGTCCATGACGACAGTACAGGCTCCGCATTCGCCGACTGCGCAGCCTTCTTTGGTTCCAGTCAGGCCGAGATCGTTGCGTAGCAAGTCGAGAAGTCGGGTGTTGCCGTCAACCTGAAGTTGGTATGCCTTGCCGTTAACGGTCAATGCCACTGGCGTCAGGTTAGTTGCCAATAGACTCATAATGCTTCTCCTTGCTGTTGCTTTTGGATCTCGTTCATCAGATCTCTGAACATGTTGAGATAAACCGGCTGTTTATAAGCAGCAGACCAGCGACCGCCGATCGCACTGTCTATCATCTCTTTCAAAACCTCGATGGCTTGGTTAATGGATTCAACCGTCAGCGTTTGGTTAATAAGTACTTCTTCGGCAGGGGTTAACCGTTGCGGTTTACTGAACAATGCACCATCAACCAGTCGACATTCCCGAACCGAATCGTCGGCATTGAAATCCATTAGGCAGGTCAGGCTGAGGCGGGTAATGTTGAGGGCATTACGTCGTCCGAGCTGGCTGTATTTCTGGACAAAATGCTGATGGGGCAGCTTAGGAATGAATACCCGGGTGAGTAATTCACCTTGCTGTAGTTCAGTGCGGTAACCGCCGGTAATGAACTCTGACAACGACATGCGTCGTGTAGTGTCTACCGAGCGAAGTTCAACATCGGCTCCATAAGCAACCAAAGGTGGAACTGAGTCGGCACACGGAGCAGCATTGACGATGTTACCGCCGATAGTAGCTCGGTTACGGATCTGGTTTGAGCCGATAGTGTGACAGGCGGTAGCAAGCAGCGGGAAAGCGTCCTGAACAGCAGGATGTTCTGTCAGGCGGTTGAAGTTGACACCGCTACCGATAATCACGTGAGAGTCTGTTTCTTCTATGCCGCATAATTCAGCTAATCCGGCGATGTTGATGAGTGTACGGGGAGAATTTTGCAGACGTCCCTGTACCAGCACATCGGTACCGCCTGCGAGGGCCGTTGCTTTACCGTCAGCCAGTTGCGACAGTGCTTCATCCAGTGATGACGGATTAATAACACTGAAGCCGTTGATGCGATGAGTCTGCTTTTTCTCTTCCGAGGCATGAACCAGTTCACTCTGACGAGCTGGTTTTTTCAGGTTGTAGCCAAGGAAAATTTGCTCAAGGGTCAGCGGTAATTGGCGGTGCCGGACACTTGTTGCAAAAGCAACGGCATTGGTAATTGCGGCGGCAGCCAGTTCGGCAGCCGGTTCACCGATACTCTTGGCACCGAACGGGCCTCCGGCGTCATGGTTTTCTACAGCCTCAATATTAAGTGTCGGAATGTCCTTAATAGTTGGCAGCAGGTAGCTGTCGAGGTTTTCGGACTTAACGTTACCGTGTTCAATGTTGAAGTCTTCAAGTACCCCGAGGCCGAATCCCTGAGCGATACCGCCCGCGACCTGGCCTTCAAAACCGACCTTGTTAATTACCTGACCGACATCATGCACAGCAGTGACATCAAGCAGCTCGACTTTACCTGTGCTGGTATCTACTTTCAGGTCAACGATCTGACAGCCGTATACCCAGGTGAAATAAGGCGAGCCAGTGCCTTTCTCTTCATCCCAGTGAATGGCGGGCTGATCGAACCAGCCATACGCGGCGAGGTTAACACCGGCCCATTTGGTTTTATTGGCTGCGTCAGCAAAACTGATTTTGTTTTCGTCATCGTGTTTGCTTTGGATATAACCGTCAGCCCAGTGGGTTTCGTCGATCTGACTGACGCCGAGATCGGCTTTTATCACATCGAAAATCCGGGCTTTGATCTTCTCAGCGCCGTCTTTCACCGCATTACCGCCGGTGACGGTCGCGCGTGACGCAACAGTCGGGCCGCCATCCGCAATTAAGGACGTCGGTGGCTCTACAAAGTTGACGTCAGCAAGTTTTAGTCCGAGTACTTCGGCGGCAATGGTCGACATGGTTGTTTGCAGACCCTGACCGTTTTCGCATACCCCGGTGGAGACATTGACACTGCCGTCCGCATTCACTGTCACCAGTGCGCTTGAAGTATCAACACCTTCTGCCCCCATTGAACAGCCCCGGTAGCTCAGCGCCAGGCCGATACCGTATTTCACCGGATCGCGGCTGGCATTAAGGCGACGGTAATGCTCCTGTTTTGCAAGGAACTCTGACTGCTGCGCTGCTTTGTCCAACACTTCAATAGCGGAAACCGTATGGTTGTCAAAGCATTGGCCGGTAATACTCTTACCGCCTTGCTTAAGGGCGTTGATTTCTCTGATCTTAACCGGATCCAGGTTGCAAGCTTCGGCTATTTCGTCCATCAGGGATTCATTGGCAAAAATGATCTGAGGAGAACCGAATCCCCGCATTGCCCCGGACATACTGTTATTGGTATAGACGCCTTTAATATCGACCCGAACATGTTCAATATCGTAAGGGCCGGCAGCCTGAACGACGGAGCGCCAGGTGACGAAAGGTGTACAAGCAGCGTAGCCACCGGCATCGGCAAGAATGTCAATCTTGATACCCTGAATGCGGCCGTCCCGGCTGAAACCTACCTTATAGTTCATGTGGTAGGGGTGCCGCTTGGTGCTTTCGATAATGGATTGTTCGCGAGTGTAGGTGATTTTGACCGGGCGCCCGGTCAGCGATGCCATCAGTGCGGTTCGACAGGCTAGGTGGTCGACACCGTCATCTTTACCCCCGAATGAACCGCCCATAACGGCGCGGCGAACATCAACTTGTGATTGGTTTAGTCCCATGAATCCGGCAACAAATCCCCGAACCCGGTGCGGGTTCTGGATCGAGCCTGTGATAATAAGGTCACGGGAAGTCGGATCAAGATAGGCGGTAATCGATTCTGGTTCGATATAACCGTGCTCCTGGAAGCCGACCTGATAAGTTCGCTCCAGCACCATTTCAGCCTGTTCTATGGCCATCGCTGCATCCCCTTTATGGGTATGGTGTTCAGCGACGATATTGGAACCGGATTCCGGGTGGATTAGCCGGGCGTCGGGCTCCAGTGCCTCATGGACAGTATTGATTGGTGCGAAAAGTTCATATTCGACCTTAATTTTGTCGGCGGCAAGGCAGGCTGCCTCGTAGGTCTCAGCGGCGACAACTGCAACCACATCGCCGCTATAGCGAACAAAATCGCGGCAGATAGGATGGTAGTCGCGAATGATAACACCGGCGGTAGGGTCACCGGGAATATCATCAAAAGTAGCAATCCGTACTACGCCCTCAATGGCGTCAGCTTCAGATGTGTCAATGCTTAATATCTTCCCGGCGGGTATATCTGTATAGCGACACACACCATACAGCATTCCGGGCATTTTAATATCATCTCCATATATTGCCTGACCTGTAACCTTGGCCAGGCCGTCTGTGCGTGGTAGGCCTTTACCTACCTGGTTGTAACGCGTCATGTATTGCTCCCTCTTACATTGGCTGGTGTATTAGCCAATGACAAACAACTTATTGGTTTGAATTGCTGCATCGAGGATGATTAAACACTGGCGTGTCGGTGACGTGTCCGACAGGTTGTCTTGTCAGGACAACCAAACCTTTAAGGTGCCAGTGGCAACTTCGACAGGGAGCATCAGGCAGGATTCAGACCAGAATGAAGTGAAAACAGCTACTTATGTTGTTAAACGTGATCTTGATGAGATATTGACTGTCGAATCAACACAAAGAGCAGCATGAAAGTCGATCTTCTTTAGAATCAAGACCATAAAATTGTGACATGCGTAGGTAATGAAAAGTTTTATTCGTTCAAATTGAAACTGATCCTGAGAGAACAAGTATCAAAATGATATTCACTGTTTAATTATTGATAGCGCGAGCATATTTATGCTTACCGTGGGCTCGTTAATGATGTCAGGCGCACATATTGTGTAATTCAGTCCGGTTACTCTTTGTCAGTTTTTAAACTGCTAAGCACAACAGGAGTAACAAGTGGGCAATTTTTACTTTGATGAAATGGTGAAGAGCTTTTCAAAGTTGGAGCAAGTGGACGCGATTTTACTTGCCGGCTCCAGAGCCGTTCAGGCCGATGATGAGCTATCAGATTACGATGTTTATATTTACACAAGTAATGACATTCCTGTAGAGGTGAGAAAAGAGATTACTGACCAATACTGCTCATATATGGAAATTAACAATCAATATTGGGAAACAGAAGATGATGGAGTATTGAAAGACGGAACAGAAATAGAATTAATATACCGAAATATTGACTGGCTGGATAAAGAATTAAATAGAGTGGTAAATGTTTATCAGGCAAGTACCGGATACAGCACTTGTTTTTGGTATAACCTTCTGAACTCAAAAGTACTCTATGAACGGGATGGAAAGGCTGGAATACTCATTGATAAATACTCAGTAAGTTATCCTGGTGAATTGAAAAGAAATATAATTTCAAAAAACTATCCATTGCTTAACTCAAGTATGCCTGCGTATCGCAATCAGATTAAAAAGGCACTGGCGAGAAATGATATTATTAGCGTTAATCATCGTATTGCAGAATTTATTGCTAGTTACTTTGATATTGTTTTTGCCATAAATGAAATGCCGCATCCCGGAGAGAAAAAGCTTATCAATATTGCTCTTCATAATTGTAATAAGTTACCGGAATTGTTCGAACATAATTTAACTGCGTTATTATTACAAATCAGCTCTGCGAATGCTGCTGACAATAAACAAATTCTTAGCTTGATAGATGAGATCGTTGAGCGACTGACTCAATTGCTGGTGCAGGAGGGTCTTGCTGGGTGAGGCTCTACTTGATGAGGGTGTTCGTTAATGGGGGGGACTTGATAATGTCTGAGCTTCAGCCATGCTCGTAAGTACTATACCTGTTTTTATACTGAACCTGTGATGTTTGAGGCTGGCATATTGTCCGGCCTTGTCGCTGCAGTTGCATATAAAAGGTGTGAAATTGCGAAATAGTACTTTTTTGTTCAGGTGATCATAAATAATTACAACTCATCCTGAAAAATAATTGAAAATATAAAGTCGAAATTTCTCAATACATTATTTTAATCAACCACTGTTTTTCTCAGCGCTAAGACTTTTTTGTGCGCATTATCGATATTTCACATTTGACTAAAAATGAAAACTGGTCATTATGTGTTCTCCTATGTGATTAATGATGCCTGAATTGTCAGGCGTTGAACCAGCAAACTGTCTTGTTAATTTAAAAAAGAGAAAGGGTGTTGCTATAAGAAAGATAAATGTCTGAAAGATAGGAATAACAGTATTGAGTATGTCAGGATAAATATTGTTATATCAATCTAACTCACTGAAATAAAAATAAAGGTACTAAACATCAGCAATCTAAGGGTGATTCTCTGGTGTGGTTTAGTGCGCCATGAATATCACGATTAAGAAATAACAGGAACTTAGAAATGAAAAGAGCATTAGCGATTGGTTTCGCCTTTGCTTCCTCTATGGCTGCTGCAAGTGATATACGAATGACGGTCCCAATTGCCAGCCAGCATTATTTTTGTCCCAGTAATAATTGTATTAATCTCAATGAAGTAAATCTTGGCCTCGGTGCCGAAGTGGATGGTTACGGTATTATTTCGTTTGAGAACAGTTATCGCCGTCAGAGTGTCGCGGTGTACAAAGCATTTGAGTATGATGCTACATCATATATGGGCTTTGGGGTGCGTCTCGGCGGTTCAACGGGTTATGAAGAAGAGACTGATATGCCAGTTGTGCCACTTGCGCAGCCTTATCTGAAACTGGCTCCGTTTGATTTCTGGACGTTTAATTTGGGCATGGTGCCAGTCGGGCTGGTGGATACTAAACATTATAATTTGGTGGTGACCCTAGACTCACAGATATCATTTTAATTACTGGTTAAAATTACCTGTTACTGCGTTAGAATTTTTGAAATTATGCCCACTAGTTACTGCAAACTCTGCCTTGTTCCAGGAAATTTTTCCTGCGTAATTATTAGAAGGAGTGCTTGTATGCATTATCAATAAAAAAGGTGAGAACGTGTCTCACCTTTTTTCTTTTCATCTTGCTGATTTTTGAGGTTAATAAATAAACCGCTTATTCACCAGCAGTGTCAAAGCCTGCGCCTTTCCATGCATAGATGCCGCCTGGGTAGCGGTAAACATTGTTGTAACCCAGTTTAATAGCCCATGCTGCAGCATTGTGGCTTCGACCGCACTTAACAAATCCACAGTAGAACACCAGTGTTTTGTCTTTGTCTGCACCCAGTAACTGTGTAAAGGTTTTAAGCGATTTTCCGTCAGTTTGCGCTGTGTTCCATTCATGCATGTCTGCAATCGGGAACTCGAATTGAAGAGCTGAAGGAATGTGCTCCTTTTTGTAGCTGTCCTTGTAAGGCATTGCATCAACAACCAACACCTCTTTACCGCTGTCCAGAAGGTTCTTCACGCCCTGAGTGTCAATCAGCTGGTAACCACCAGCAAGGGTATCGTTATGAAGTTTAATCGCAACTTGTTCAGTTTGAACTTCAGTCTTGAATTTGCCATCGAAAAGACCGGCATTTGCCGTCAGGGGAACAATCATCAGACCCGCAGTGATAATGAATGCATTAAGCAGAAAGCTTCGTCGCGGACGATGAATACGTAGTTTGCTGAAAGGCATGATTTACTCCTAATGTGTGAGTTTTCCGCAAAGGGCGGCAAAAAAAGAAAACGGATAATAGCAAAATTACGCTGTATGCATTGCGGTGCACTTCATAAAACGCAAGTTGAATGCATACAGACCGCCAGCAACAGCTGTGATCAGTGCCTGAATAATGAACTGTGGTTCAAGCTGACTGTAGACTTGTGATTCAACGGAGCCTGGCAGGTAGCAGCCGCAGTCGAAGTGCAATCCCTGATAAAGCGCAAGACCAGAAAGAGCAACGTAGATGCCAAGACAAAATACAACCGGGGCGATTGATGTTAGAGAGCTGATAGCCAGTAAAGCGCAGACGGTTAAGGCAAGGGGAAGGGCAAAAGAAAGGACATCAACATACACCATGGGGGCAAGTCCGGTATCCCTGAGCAACAGAGCTATATGCTCCGGCATATAAAAGCCTTTAAGGGCAATAGCAGCGGCTGACATTAATACCACGCTGGTAACGAAACGATGGAAATAGCTATGTGTTTTCATAACGATACTCACTCCATGATGGCTGTTCCGGTTTACCAGTCGATAGCTTTCTGACCAAAGGTGCGGAATCAGCCATGTCGTTGATGTCCTAATAGCCGCGATAGTATCACGGCAAATAGCCTAAATTATTGATTTAAATCCTAATTCAAAGTAGTTTGCTCCAGGTGAAGCATTGCTTCGAGAACACTGCCGCCGATTGCTCGGGCTTTGTCTGATACAGTTGTGAAGTCAGCTTCAATACCACGAGGGTCGATATCACCAATCTTGAAGCCATCGGTGACTGTCAGCCCTTCATTGAGCAAGCCGCGAACCATACCGCCCAAAGGTGCAATAACCGGTGTATCGCCGACATGGGCAATAACATCCCCTTCTTCTACGATATCGCCGAGTTTGACATGGTTATGCATAATGCCTTCACATGGGGCGCGCAGTACACGCTGGTGGGTGTACCCGGCGATATTGCCTGGTATTCCTGTGTTTGGCTGAGTTGCGCCGTTATAGATAACCCGGCCCATGTAGTGGCCTCTGTTGGTTTCGATTACCGCATCGCAGTCAATACCGGCTGTAAAGCCAGGGCCTAATGCAATGGTGATTGGTGCCATGTCGCGTCGGGTTCCCAGGTTACGTTTGGCAAGGATGGCATCAATCAGGAAGGTTGGTTTGAGTTTGTCGATTGAGGCACACTCTTCGTCAACCAGAACCGGAATTTGTTTGTTATCCAGAATACGGAATACATCTTCTGTGGTGATGGCCTTCTGCGCCTTAACACCTTCAACTTCGACCGATTCACCATACAGACACTGGGCGAAAGCAACAGTGCAGCGGATAACGGTAGGTTGTGATATATCGGTCATTACCACTTTGAAACCGGCATTATGCAGGCGGATCGCAACACCGGTAGCGATATCACCGGCACCGCGGATCATCACCAGTTTGTTGCGGTTAAGGCGGGTATCGTCTTTCATTTGACCACCGGCGGCCTGGTTCTTCACTTTTAGGATCTCGCCCATGATGCTGATGGCAATTTCTTCCGGGGTTTCAGCGCCTATGTTGAAGCCGACCGGTGAGTGGATTGCCTGAATATGGGCTTCACTGACGTTACAACTGCGCAGGTGGTTAAACAGAGTTTGTACCTTACGGCGGCTGGCCATCAGGCCGGTATATTTAGTGTCGCAGTCGACGACTTTGGTAATTGCATCCTGATCCTGGTGGTTGGTGGCAATCACCACGTAGCTGTCTTTGTTTATATCCAGCTGATCGATGGCATCTTCCATCGTCTGCCCCTGAACACGTTTGGTTCCTGCCGGGAAATTCTCTTCTGCCAGGCTGTCAGCGTAGGCATCCGCGACAGTGATATCAAAACCCAGTACGTGAGCTGCGTGGGCAACCGCACGGTTAACGTGACCTGCTCCGATCAGGATTAAGTTCGGACGCAGGCCATAGACATCAATAAATACGCTCATCGCGCCACCGCAATCCATCCCCATGGCTTCGGGTCCAGTACGGGTCATGCGGCCTTTAACTACGCGTGGTTTACGTTCCTGTAGGGCTTCCAGTGATTGTTCGATGACGTAGCGTTCTATCATGCCGCCGCCGACAGTACCTATGATGGCGCCGTCGCTCTTGACGATCATCTGGCCTGAGTGGCGAGGTGCGGATCCGCGGGTTTCGATAATATTAGCCAGTGCGAATGGAGTGTTTTGTTCTTCTAGTTGTGCTGCCTTAGCAAAGATGTTCATGAATCGTGACCTCAATGTCTCTAGATAAAGCTAATTGCCGATCGGCAACTTCTGCTTTACCAGTCTTTCTTTAATCGGTGCTTGACTGTTCATCGTCGCCAGCCAGATGGCATCAAGATTGTTGGCCTGCTCAAGAACTTGTTGTGCCAGTTTTACCAGCGAGGTGTAGTCATGAGTCAGGTCGATTTTGTTTATTAGCCATATTTTTCGGGCTTTATCAGGTGCGTTTTTAAACAGCCCCTGAGGGTGAACAATCAAATTTCCTAATATTCGCCGATCAATCAGTTCACCGGCGGAACACTGGGTCAGGGCAGAAAATAAATGCCAGCGGTGTATCTTTTCGGGAATAGCCCGGGTATTAATGATTTCTGCTCCGGTGACACCGATAACCATATCCGAAGAAATAGGAATGCAAGGCTCATGCCTGTCAGGAGCTTTAATTGGCAAGCATTTTGCTCCATCGGCTTCAATAATAAAAACTGTGAAATATGAACCATTTTTTAATTGTTCAATGTCATCACATGTGATGCCGGACACTTTATTTTCTTCACTTTTGTTGTTGGTGGGAATTAGGTGTTGATAACAAAAAGTGACGCTTTGGTCCGATAAGTCTTTTGTCAGTTGTGATATGCTTTCTAGGTTTGAATTATCGATTTTAATGAAATTATCAGCCTGGTTTTTCTTCGGTGAATACATTTTTGTAGTGGTGGTAACACATACACGATGACCTCTTTTTTTGAATTCTTTAGCCAGCCAAAATGCTGTTGATGTTTTACCTCCACCACCAACTAGAGATATAACCAACGGTGAATTATATGAATATTCAAATATGTCTGAATATAATTGGCGAGAATTCATGTCAGGCCTCATAAGCTGGTTGTGACAAGAGTAGTTATAAGAAAGGAAGAGTAAATCTTCCCTAAAGGCTGATAGGCAATAAGAGAAAATTGCTATGGAAAGACCAACACAATTAGATTGCGTTATGCCCGCAGCCGGTTTGTCATCTCGTATGGGAAACTGGAAGATGATGTTACCTTATCAACAACATACGATCCTTGATGAAAGTATCGAAAACGCGCTTCAGTTCTGTAGTCGGGTAATTCTGGTTGTTGGTTATCGAGGGAAAGAGTTACTTGAACGATACCGAGAAAAACAGAACGTTAAAGTGGTAGTGAATACTGACTACAAGCAAGGAATGTTCAGTTCTATTCAGCAGGGTGTAAGGCATGTTGAAAGCGAACATTTTTTTATTTGCCACGGCGATATGCCCTGCGTTTATTCGAAAATCTATCAGAAGGTTTGGCTGGCAAGAGGCTTGTTTACTGTATTTCCTGGCACGAAAGATAAACCGGGCCATCCAGTTTTACTTCCTGCTTTTATAAAGGAGGATATACGCCAGGCAAATATAGAAGAAAAAATGAAACGTTTAATTTACCGCCATAATGTGGTCCACATTGGTTTAGAAATATCTGAAATCCACCTTGATGTGGATACGCCTGAAGCTTATAAGAAACTGTGTTGTGGCTCACAGTGAATCTATCAAATTGAGAGTTGATAGTTATTTATCTATCAATCTGATATTTGATGAGGGCGATAAATTGCTTTTGTGGTATTGAGAATAAATATAATTATTCGAAAAAAAATGGAGGTAATTTTTTGCTGGCGTTTATTTGAAAATATTTTAAACCCTTTTGTCTTTTTATTATTTTTTCTCACTATCATATTTTCTTGTATCAAAGTGATAGCAATTTATTAAATTGATAGAAAATACGTTCTAATTAATAATCATACTCATTTGAAAAGTATTATTACTTTGATTTAATTAATTAGCAAGTCTTGTTTGTGTTCACATAATTAAGTCTAGTTTCGACATCGGTCACGAAATTAATCATGAAATCTCTTGTTATTTAACCTGTTTTTAAAGTTTGGCGCAGTAGTTGCTCAATGAGGTTTATATCTGGCTGAACTATTTTGGCCTATGACACTTAGCCCTACGCATTGCACAACGAATGTGCTGGCTGTGACAGAAGAAGAAAAAAACAGCATCAAGGAGATTTATCATGGGAGACATTATGCGTCCCGTTCCGTTTGGCGAACTTCTGAATCGCGTTTTCAGCGAATATAAGGAGAGCCAGTCGATTTTTGGGATTCCGGCGAAGCAGTTCTATCGCAAAGCTGCAAAGACTGAAGACCTGTCTGTATGGGGAGAATATTGTGAAACAGCGGTTGGCCCTGCTGCCGGTCCGCACACTCAGTTGGCTCAGAACATCATCACATCCTGGCTGACCGGTGGTCGCTTCATGGAGCTGAAAACAGTTCAGAAACTGGATCAGCTTGAACTTGCTAAGCCATGTATCGACGCAGAAGATGAATGTTTCAACACTGAATGGTCAACCGAATTCACCCTGCTAAAAGCCTATGATGAATACCTGAAGGCGTGGATTGCTCTGCACTTACTGGAAGAAGTGTTCGCACCTCGTGGTGAAGGTGAGCCTAAGTCATTCATCTTTAACATGAGTGTTGGTTATGACCTTTCCGGTATTCAGACTGCACCGATGCAGAAATATATCGATGACATGGTTGATTCCAGCCAGCACGAAAGCTTCCATGCTTATATTAAAGAGCTTAAAGCTTTCATCGCCGACCCTGAATTCATTAAAGAGTATGGTCTGGAAGATCGCATCGATCGCCTGAATGCGCTGCCAGAAACTATTCCTACCCAGCTTACCCGCGGCGTAACCCTTTCAACCATGCACGGTTGTCCCCCTCATGAAATCGAAGCAATCTGCCGTTACATGATTGATGATAAGGGTATCAACACCTTCGTTAAACTGAATCCGACGCTGCTAGGCTTCGAACGTGTACGTGGCATTCTGGACAATGCCGGGTTTGATTATGTTGCATTGAGTGAAGAGTCATTTAGCCATGACCTTCAGATTGAAGATGCCAAAGCTATGCTTCACCGCCTGGTTGACCTTGGTAAAGAGAAAGGTATCGGCTTCGGCGTTAAGCTGACCAACACCCTGGGTACTCTGAACCGTAAAGGCCGCCTACCAGACAAAGAAATGTACATGTCGGGCCGCGCCTTGTTCCCGCTGTCTATTAATGTTGCGCTGGAACTGTCCCGCGAATTTAACGGTACACTGCCAATTTCTTACTCTGGTGGTGCCAGCAAGTTCAACATCAAAGAGATCTTCGAAACCGGTATCCGCCCAATCACAATGGCAACAGACATGCTTAAGCCTGGTGGTTATCTGCGTCTTGCTGACTGTGCAATGGAGCTTGAAACCAGCAACGAATGGGGCATGCAGCAAATTGACCTGGTTAAATTGGAAGCGTTGGCTGCGAAATCTCTGGTTGCTGAATACACCCAGAAAGAATGGCGTGGCCCTGAAGATATCAGCGTGAAGAAAGCTGTGCCGCTGACAGACTGCTACATCGCGCCATGTGTCACAGCATGTCCAATCAGCCAGGATATTCCTGAGTACATCCGCCTGATGGGTGAGCACAAGTACACTGAAGCGCTGGAAGTCATTTATTCCCGTAACGCACTGCCTGCTATCACCGGCCACATTTGTGATCATCAGTGTCAGTACAACTGTACCCGCCGTGACTACGAAGGTGCGCTGAACATTCGTGAAATGAAGAAGATCGCCCTGGCGAAAGGCTGGGAAGGTTATAAAGCTAAGTGGCATGAACCTGATCTGGATACTGCGAAGCACCCTGTTGCTGTTATCGGTGCAGGTCCTGCTGGTTTGTCTGCGGCTTACTTCATGGCTCGTGCAGGTCATCCGGTTACTATCTTCGAAAAAGAGAAGAATGCCGGTGGTGTGGTTAAGAACATCATTCCTCAGTTCCGTATTCCAGCTGAAACTATCCAGCATGATATCGACTTTGTAACTGCTCATGGTGTTCATATCGAATACGGCAGCAACCCTGACATCACAGTTGATGCGCTGAAAGAAAGCGGCTTCAAGTACATCTGTCTGGGTATCGGTGCCGATAAAGGCAACCCGATTTCACTGTCCGGTGATAACACCAATGTGTACAAGTCACTGGAATTCCTGCGTGCCTTCAATGACGGCGAAGAGCTGAAACTGGGTAAACACGTTGCTGTAGTAGGTGCCGGTAACACGGCAATGGATAGCGCCCGTGCCGCTCTGAAAGTAGACGGTGTTGAGAAGGTGACCATCCTTTACCGCCGTACTATTGCTGAAATGCCTGCTTATAAAGAAGAGTATGACGAAGCTGTGGAAGATGGCGTTCAGTTCATGTTCCTGACCAATCCAGAGCAGTTCGATGTCGATGGCAAGCTGACTGCCCGTGTGATGGAACTGGGTGAGCCTGATGAGAAAGGCCGTCGTCGTCCAGTTGCTACCGACAAAACCATTGAACTTCAGGTTGATGCTCTTGTTACTGCAGTCGGTGAACAGTCTAACCGTGACGTTCTTGGCCGTATGGGTATCCCGATGGGTGAAGACGGCTGGCCTGCAGTTGACGCAGAAACTTGTGAAACCGGTGTAGAGAATGTCTTCCTGATGGGGGATGCCCATACTGGTCCATCTTCAATCGTATCTGCAATTTCTGGCGGTCGTAAGGCTGCAACTACCATCCTGGCTCGTGAAGCAAAGCAGGATGAAGTGATGGAAGTGGTTTCTGATGTTACAGCAGAAGGTGTTTACTCTCGCAAAGGTGATATTCAGGTCCAACTGATTGAAGCCAGCAAGCTTGAAGAAGCAGACCGCGAAGCCTTCATCGAACAGGAAGCACAGCGTTGTCTTGAATGTTCATACATCTGTAGCAAGTGTGTCGATGTTTGTCCGAACCGCGCCAATATCTCACTGCCAATTCCTGGCTTTAAAGATAAGTTCCAGACACTGCACATTGACGCTTACTGTAACGAATGTGGTAACTGTGCCCAGTTCTGTCCATACGACAGCAAGCCTTACAAAGATAAGTTCACTATCTTCAACCTGCGTGACGACTTCAATAACAGCACTAATGCGGGCTTCTACATTGAAGGCGAGCAGGTACTGGTAAGGACTCAGGGTGAAACCTATACCTTCAGCATTAACGAACAAAGCGAACTGGATATGCCTGAATCTCTGGCCGATGAAGCAACTATCATCAGCTATGTTCACGCGAACCATCGCTATCTTCTTGGCAGAGTAGATGTCTAGGTGAGGAATCAGGAATGATATTACTGAGAAATGCAACAGCAGTGCAGTTCGAACCTGCACTGATCAAAGAGGGCGTCGACATCGTGATCGATGGCGGCGAGATCAAAGAAGTTGGCACTGACTTAGTGGTTAAGTACCCGGACGCTACCGTCAAGGATATGAAAGGCAAGCTGGTTATGCCGGGGATTGTCTGCTCCCATAACCACTTCTACTCAGGTCTGGCTCGCGGCATCATGGCTGACATCAAGCCAAGCCCTGACTTCATTTCGATTCTTAAGAATCTGTGGTGGCGAATGGACCGCGCCCTGGATGAAGAAGCGCTGTACTACAGCGGCCTGATTTGCTCTCTGGAAGCGATTAAGAACGGCTGCACATCGGTGATAGATCACCATGCTTCGCCAAACTACATCGCAGGCTCGCTGAATACATTGCGTAAAGGCTTCCTGAAAGCCGGTCTGCGCGGTATGACTTGCTTCGAAACCACGGATCGTAACGGTGGCCTGAAAGAAATGTCTGCCGGTGTTGAGGAAAACATCGCGTTTGCCCAACTGATTGATCGTGCGAAAGAAGAAGGTAAAGAACCTTACCTGGTTGAAGCGCACATCGGTGCCCACGCGCCATTTACTGTGACAGATGAAGGTCTGTCCATGATGGCAGAAGCGGTGCAGGCGACTGGTCGAGGTATTCATGTCCACGTGGCAGAAGACCGTTACGACGTAACGCACAGCCATCACCACTACGCGCAGGACATTGTAGAACGTCTTGACAGCTTTGGTCTGATTAACGAGAAGACCCTGCTGGCACACGGCCTGTACCTGTCTGACCGTGACATCGACATCCTGAATGCCAAAGGCGGCTTCCTGGTTCACAACGCCCGTTCAAACATGAACAACAACGTTGGTTATAACCACAAGCTGACCCGCTTCAACAATGTCGCTCTGGGAACCGACGGTATCGGTGCCGATATGTTTGAAGAGCTGAAGTTTGCCTTCTTCAAGCACCGCGATGCCGGTGGTCCGCTATGGCCTGACAGCTTCTTGCGTCATCTTTGGAACGGTAACGAAATTCTGGCCCGTAACTTCGGTGCCAAGTTCGGCCGACTGGATGCCGGTAACAAGGCTGATCTGACCATCCTTGATTACACCAGCCCGACTCCGTTCGTGGCAGATAACCTGCCGGGACACATTGCGTTTGGTATTAACGCGGGCAACGTCAACAGCGTAATGGTTGAAGGACGTTTTGTGTATGAGGATCGTGCCTTCCCATTTGATGTCGCTCCTATCTATGCCGAAGCAAGCAAGGTGGCTCAGCGTCTTTGGAAGACAATGGATCAATTAGATTAGACAATGTGAGATCCCGTTATGGATACGGTTAATACTCGATTCAAGTGGCAAGAAGCCACAGGTGAAGCTAAGTATATTGCCGACCGCCATTACGAGGGACTGTTAGAAGGGCGGTTCTACCGCTCTTCTTGCCCCAGAGGCGTAATTAAATCGGTTGAAATCCCGGAACTGCCAGAAGGCTATCATATCTTCGGTGCCAAGGATGTTCCGGGTCAGAACGTGCTGCCTATCGTCGAAATCGACTGGCCTGCATTTGCAGATAATGAAGTGCGTTTTGTCGGTCAGGTGATCTTTCTTGTGGTAGGTTCGGATCCTGATGTTCTCGAACAACTGCTCGGTCAGATTCACGTTGACTATGAGCCACTCACTCCCGCTTACACCATTGCCGAGTCAAAAGCCTTGGTTGATGGTGCCATTCATGCTGACGATAATATTCTCGATCACCATTCTCTGGAAAAAGGCGATATCGAAGCCGGTTTTGCGAAAGCAGTGACCATCATTGAAGATACCTGCTCTACGGGTTATCAGGAGCATATCTACCTGGAAACACAGGGATGCGTCGGTTATCCGAAAGATGGCAAGATCGTAATTGAAGGCTCGATGCAGTGTCCTTGGTATGTCCACCACTGTATGGCGGTGGTGCTTGGTCATGACCATGTTCGTGCTATACAGTGTCCGACCGGTGGTGGTTTCGGCGGTAAGGAAGACTACCCGGATGTACTGGCAGGACCGCTGGCTGTCGCTGTAGAGCGACTGCAAAAGCCGATTCGTATCGTGCTTGAGCGTAGCGAAGACATCATGTTCACGTCAAAGCGTCACCCGGTTGAGTTCCACTATAAAACCGGTATTGATGCCGACGGCAACATTGTGGCGATGGACGTGAAGTTTGATGTTAACTCCGGCGCTTATCTCAGCTTGTCCGGTATTGTGCTGCAACGCTCGATTACCACTGCAACCAATGTCTACGATATTCCGAATGTCCGTGTAGAAGGCCACGCCTGGACGACTAACACTGTTCCTACCGGTGCGTTCAGGGGCTTTGGTTCTCCGCAAAACTGTTACTGCATGGAAAACCATATGACGCATGTCGCCAAGCAGCTTGGCGAGGAGCCTGCGGCCTTTAAAATGCGTCATTTCCTGAAATCTGATTCGAAATCACTGACCGGTGCTGATATTTTCGGCGATCTGGTATTGGATCAGATGATGGAAAAAATCCTGTCCATGTCAGACTACAACACCAAGACGGCACTTTATGCTTTCCAGCCAGGTTCTGATGAGCACTGTGCAGGCAGCGGTAAACGTCGCGGTATTGGCTTCTCTGCCTTCCAGCACGGCTGTGGTTTTGCTGGGGATTTGGAAGATACTCTGGTGAAAGCGCGAGTTGGCCTTAACAAACTGGCTGACGGTACTGTTCAGATCCTTGCGTCCAACACTGATATCGGCCAGGGTCTGACTCTGACATTCCGTAAAATTGTTGCCGATACTCTGAACAGACCGCTGGATACTATTCAGCTTGCTGTGCCGGATACCGGAGTGGTACCGGATTCAGGTCCGACCGTAGCATCTCGATCAATTCTGATCGTTGGTTATCTGCTGGAAAAAGCAGCCCAGAAACTGCAATTGAACTGGAAAGAAGGCGAACCTCAGGAGCTCGAAGAGGTGTACCGCAAGCCAGACTATCACGTCTGGGATCAGACTACCTACCAGGGCAACGCCTATCAGGCGACCAGCTACGGCATGAATGTGGTTGAAGTAGAGGTGGATATGGCCACCGGTGAAACTGAGATCCTCGGTGCCTGGGGTGTGTTTGATATCGGCAGGGCGATTGATCCTGTGGTGTTCAGAGGCCAGATCGACGGAGGTATGGTTCAGGCGTTGGGTTACGGCAGCTGTGAAAAAATGGAAATGACCCGGGATGGTGTCTTTGCCCAGAAGACCATGGCTGATTATGTGATACCAACATCGCTCGATGTACCGACTATTGACAGTGATTATGTCGACAACCCGTATCCGTTTGGTCCTAACGGGGCAAAAGGTGGCGGTGAGCTGACTCACAACGGTGGTGCCGCTGCGTTTGCTGCCGCGGTTGAAGCGGCGATTGGTAAAACAATGTCATCCATTCCGGTAACGCCGGAACGTATCTGCCAGAAGCTGTACGGTGAAGAGCCGGAACAGACAGTAAGAAAAGTAAAAGCACCAAGGGCCGGAGGTAATGCCTGATGAAGATCGAATTCTTTTTGAATAACGAACTGGTTGAGGTAGATGCCGACCCGATGCAGTCACTTCTGAATACTTTGCGTGGTGATCTCAATAAAACTGCGACAAAGGAAGGTTGTGGCGAAGGTGAGTGTGGTGCTTGTTCTGTACTGTTCAATGGCAAGCTGGTTAACTCTTGCATGATGCCGATTGCTCAGGCTGAAGGTGCGCAGGTAATGACACTTGAAGGCCTGCGCCAGACGGAAAAAGGCCAGTGCGTCATTGACGCTCTGCTTGAAGCCAAAGGGGTGCAGTGCGGATTCTGTACTCCGGGTATGGTGCTGGCACTGTATGCTTTGCTGGAAACCAATGCCAGACCGACCGAACAGGAAATCCGTACTGCAATTTCCGGTAACCTGTGCCGCTGCACCGGCTACGGCATGATTGTCGAGGCAGCCCGGATTGCCGCGGAAAAAGGAGAGGGATTATGGTAGAGGTTTATCGCCCCGAAACTTTGGAGCAGGCGCTGGATAAGCTGGCTGTCGGAGAACATACCCTGTTCTCCGGCGGCACCGACCTGATGGTCAGGCATAGTGTCAGGCCGGGGATGAGCCCGACTTTTGACCGCGATGTGGTGTTCGTTGATGCAATTGATGAGCTAAAGCACATTACTGAAGCGGAGATTGAGCCGGAAGGCGAGGGCGCGCCTGACTGTGCACTGTTTATCGGTGCCGGAGTGACTCTGAGTGAAATTGAAAGTCATCCATTGGTTCCGGATGTGTTGCGTCAGGGCGTCGCCAAGATTGCCGCACCGGCTTTGAGAAACCGGGCCACTATGGCCGGGAATATCTGTAATGCCTCCCCGGCGGCTGACTCGCTGCCTGCACTGTACCTTCTGAACGCTCGCGTTGTGCTGTCGTCGCTTAAAGGCCAGCGTGAAATGGCTCTGGAAGATTTCATTATGGCACCGGGGCTGACTCAGTTACGTGCCGATGAAATGCTTACCCATGTGGTGATTCCAAAGCAGGATCTGCCAGAGAGTTTCTACCACAAAGTCGGTACGCGTGCTGCTAATGCGTTGACCAAAGTGTCTGTGGCCGGTCTGGCTAGAGTGGTAAAAGGTCGCACAGGTAAAGGCAAGGTGGTGGACTGGCGTGTAGCTTTCGGAGCCGTCGGCCCGACAATCGTACGTAGTCGCGAACTGGAATCACTGCTTGTCGGTCAGCCGACAGAAAAGCTGACGAAGCCGCGTTTCGTTGATGAAGTGGTGGGTATGTACAGCGAGATCATTCGCCCGATTGATGACCAACGCTCAACTGCCGATTACCGTCATCAGGCATCCATTAATTTGCTGCGTCGCTGGCTTAGCCAGTTAAGCATGCAATAGCTTTATCGTATCCTCTTGTTTCTTTTAAATATCTTTTGGGTTTGGGGGCTGTTTAGCCCCCGTTTTTTATATCGGCAATTAGCGTTTATCTTGAGGGCGCTTATTGGCGTTATTTTTTGAGTTTCGGTTATTGCGATTACCGCCGTTGCGCTTACTCTTCGGCACATAGTTCAGGATCGAAACAGGCACTTCTTTTCTTGGCGCAAAACCTTCAATTTCCTTACGCGTGATCAGGTGACCAAGACGGCTTTCGATTGCACAAAGGTTTTTGAAATCATCTTTTGATACGAACGAAATCGCTTCACCGGAAGCACCTGCACGACCTGTACGGCCAATTCGGTGAACATAGTCGTCAGCCGGGTAAGGCAGGTCGTAGTTAATCACACGGCTCAGGTTTTCGATATCAATACCGCGGGCAGCTACACCAGTTGCAACCAGCAAGTTAAGCTTGCCTGATTTAAAGTCTTCCAATAGCTGAGCGCGAACTGCCTGGCTACGGCCACTGTGGAAAGATTCAGCTTTAATACCTCGTTTTTCCAGCTGGCTGACCAGCTTAGCTGCACCATGCTTGGTTTCGATAAAGATCAGTGCCTGATCCCACTGATTCTCTTTGATCAGGTGGCTCAGCAGCGAAGATTTCTTATCTTTATCGACTGTGATCAACCATTGATCAATTTGAGGCTTAGCTTTGCTATCTGGTGTGATAGAAACTTCAACTGGGTTATAGATAGCCGTTTTTGCTAACGCGCGAACCTGTTTTGACAGCGTTGCTGAGAACAGCAGGTTCTGGCGATCTTCCGGTAAGCGCTCAATGATTTTGTTGATGTCTTCGATAAAGCCCATATCGAGCATTCGGTCGGCTTCATCAAGAACCAGCATTTCTACTTCTTCAAAATGAACTGCGCGTTGGGTGTACATATCCAGCAGACGTCCCGGCGTAGCAACCAGAATATCAACACCTTCAATTAGCTTTTGTTTTTGTTGCTTCGAGTCAACACCGCCGTACATTGCCAGAGAAGTCAGGTTCAGGTGCTTGCTGTATTTCGCAATATTATCTTCAACCTGAACAGCCAGTTCACGAGTAGGTGCAAGAACAAGCGCGCGAATACGTTTCTTGCGCTGAGTTTGACCTTCACGAAGCATTTCTAAAATTGGCAATACAAAGCTAGCGGTTTTACCTGTACCAGTTTGTGCTGCTGCGATCAGGTTTTTACCTGTTAACGCAACAGGAATTGCCTTCTCTTGAATTGGAGTCGGGGCTTTATAGCCAAGTTCATTTACAGCTTTTACGATTGGAGCGCTTAATCCAAGTTTGGAGAACGGCATGTAGAGTCTCAGGTTGGTAATGATACAAAACTGCTATAGCCGGCGGCGATAACAGAAGTAAGGTGGCGGATTCTATCACGATGGGAGCGAGAGGGGCAGGGGCTGTGATGCGGGATATTTAGTTTTGGTTATGAGGTTATGGTTTTGATGGCATACAAAAGATGCATGCTGAATGTCAGCTATTTGTGGTATTAATATTTAGTAATAAAAACCCATCCATGGGTTTTAATTGCTAAGGGTGATTATTTACTACTTATTGAGAGGATTCCCAGTTTATTTGGAACATCACTAAAGATATATCCCGTAGCAAATTCACCGTTTTCACCAAAAAAGTGTATTTTCAGGTCGCCATATCTACGGCCATCTTTGTTGGTCAAAATATATGAAAAGACACCGTTTTCATCAGTAACTAGATTATCGCAAGTTAGTTCTTCATATCCTGTCATTAGGCAAGCGGAACGTGGTGCATCAAATTGGATACTAATGTTACTTTTTTCAGCTTTAGGCTGAGCCTCTCCTATTTTTACCTCCGGAGTATAAAATATATCGCCATGATATGTTTTATTCCGTTGTCGGTTATGAAGCGCGTTATAACCTGAGAAAAATGTCGTATAAGCTTTGTCATCAAAGTGATGAAGCTTACTGCTTACAAGAACGTTGACGTATCCGGAGAAACCAATGACATTGTTTTTGTCATCACGCATAATTTGAATGACTTGACCTTGCTCATCTACTTGTTTTCTCACTGGATCATCGGTTTTAACGGAAGCAATTATGTTGCTACCACTGCCACTTAAATTGAGATGAACATAATCGCTAGACGATATCTCCCCGCTCTTATTTATGAACTTGTGAAAATAGCTAGGTAAATTAGATGTACTCATGGCCACATAGAAGCTAGGAGGAACATCCTCGATGTTTAGGTTAAAGTCAGTTCTCCTATCATCAAATTCGGCAGATATGACGGCACGGCCAATTTCTACACCATGAACTAAACCACTTTGGCTATCATCAACCATTGCGAAGCTGTCATCATCACTTGACCAGGAAACTTCATCCGAGATGTTTCTTTTTGTTCCATCGTTGAAGACGCCGGTTGCTATAAGTTGTAAGTTATAGCCTTTAACGACATTGTTGGCCTCATCAGACAATGAGGTAATAGTAATTTCATCCAAAGCAGTATCAGTAATTGTGACTGTTAATGGTTCACTTTCAATATCATGGTACTGTGCAGAGACTGTTGTACTACCTTCATTTATACCTTTGATAATACCGTTGTCCTCAACGGTAGCTACTGAGGTATTTTCAGTTGACCATATAACATCATGCGCTGATAGTTCACGCTCTGTAAGATCACTGAAGGTTCCGGTAACAGCCAATGGTTGAGTAAAGCCAGCAGGAATATTCAAATCACTTGATTCAGAGCTAATTCGAAGCTTAGTTACAACGGCATCTGTGACTGTGACTTCGACAGTATTGCTAGTAACACCGTGAAATTCAGCCTCGATTTTTGAGCGCCCTTTGTTAATTCCTTTTAAAACACCAGGTTGTATTTTCCTTGCAACAGCCCCCTCGCTGCTTGACCAGTGTAGAGCATCCCTTTGTAACTCTTGATGAGTATTGTCGCTGAATGTACCGGTTGCTACCATCGTTAGGGTAACGCCTTCAGGAAGGTTATTTGCATTACCTGATTTAGGTGTGATTTGTACATGTCTAATTTCAGCATCAGTCACCGTCACATCAATGGTGTTACTATCAATGCCATTAAACTGGGCCATTATGGCCGTCGTTCCTGCATTAACTCCTTTGAGTAGTCCTGCACTGGTTGTAGTTCCAACTCTTTGATCGGAGCTAATCCACTTAACTTGCTTTGAAACATCAAGTTTTGAGTAATCTTCGTAATAGGCTGTGGCGGTAAACTGCAAAGCAGATTGAAATGATATTTTAGGCTCTGAGATACCACTGATTGGTGAATAGGTTATATGTATTGAGGCAATTTCTTTTTTAATAGCATCTGTTGTTGTTATTGTGTTTGAGGTTGTTTGTTCTTGAGACGCTTCATTTAATGTTGGTGATACAGCACCATCTGATGATGAACCACCGTTACAACCAAATATAATTAATGAGCATAAAATGATAATTTTACGCAAGCAAAACTCCTTAATTAGTTAAATTTATTAGATTTATTTTTCGCCTGACTAGTTATTTAAATAACAAGGTAAAGGCTTGTGGAAAGTGTCACAATTGACCGAAGTGCAATTAGGCATTGTTTTTATTCTGTTTGCAAATGCGTTTCTGGTGGTTATTTGTGCGGTAAATTTTGGGGGAGTAATAAATGTTTTCTTAATATGCGCATCTCAAATGTTTTGAGTTCAAAGCAATATGGTGCTTTGGTATGTTCCAGTTTGATTTTTGTTGTTAATTAAAATGCGGTTTTACAGGGGAAGAGCATCTTGGCTATGCGTAAAAGTGCACATTTTTAATAATAATGCTCGATGACAGGTAGTTCTGTAAATTAATTTAATGATTAAAGCTCGAAATATATTGATGAATATATGTGCAGTTTTAACTATGAATTTATTTTGTTATTAACAATAATTAAAGCAAAAACGCGAACAGTATTTTAATGATTCTTGAATAGTGTCTGTTCTATATTTGAGCTCATTAGACTGATTATCAGCAATGCTGGAAGTTGTTGATTGAATTGTGAACGGCATATTGTGACTGAGATCTAACTTTGCCAGAACGAAAAGTGGCTTTCTGATATCGTTTGTTTGTTGGTTACTAGTGGTTGTGGCTGACGATTACACAGTACTGTGAATCGATAAAGGATGATATGTACTGGTTTCATGGAGAACGAGGAGAGCGGTTATGCGAGCGAAATTTCTGAAAACATTGTTAGTTCCGGTGTTTGTTACCGCTCTGGCGGCATGCTCTTCTAATCCGGTTATATACCATACTGAAGAACTCAGCCGGGACTATACCTATCTTGATATTAGCCAGAATGGCTCTTCATATATTGTTCAATCTCAGGTTGGCGGCGAACACCAAAGCATCTATAAAATTCTCGGATTTAAAGGTGAGCGTTTTACCATTTCGATTGAATCTCTTGATGGCGAGGCGATGCATTCTTTGGATGGTGACGGCTTTCGTGTCTTCAACTATTACTCGGATGAAGAGAAAAACATACGGGTAGAGGAGGTTGAAGTTACATCAATGGATACTTGGGTTACTTTTTCTCTCTATGCCCACCCTCAGGCAGAGTATAAACTGACTGTAACTAAGTTATAAATCAAAACTCGACAATTACAGCAAAGCTAATTAAATGAACATGAGAACTGTAGAGTCACTGAGGGGAATAATTTTTTCGGGTTATATCGAAAGCATTATATAACGGAAGATTCAAGTTAATTAAAAACGTCCGACTATTCATAATGAATGGTCGGACGTTTTTTTATTGGTTTTATTAAGCGTTACGCTGTTTCTTCGGCAAGGACAAGATTTTCTGCTGCTTCATCTTTCTCAGAAGACATCTTATCGATCATCAGAGCAATCACACCGTCACCGGTTACGTTACAGGCAGTACCAAAGCTGTCCTGAGCCAAGTGAAGCACAATTTGCAAGGCAATCATTTCTTCTGTGAAGCCCAGCATTGACCCCAGTAGGCCGACAGAAGCCATTACTGCACCGCCCGGTGCACCCGGTGCAGCTACCATTGTTACACCCAGCATAGCGATAAACGGTAGTGCTTCAAGCAGGCTTGGTACCGGGCCTGCGCCTGTCATGATGATTACTGCCACAGCAACGCTGGTGATACTGATCACTGAGCCTGACATGTGGATGTTGGCACACAGTGGCACGACAAAGTTAGCAATAGTGTTTGAAACGCCGTTACGTTTGGTTTGTTGTAGCGTAACCGGAATTGTAGCCGCAGAAGACATAGTGCCAACAGCAGTAAGGTAAGCTGGCATCATAGTACGCAGAATTTTCAGCGGAGATTGTTGCTGAACGATACCTGCGGTAATGAACTGGAAAGTCAGCCATACCCAGTGCATTGCGATAACTGCCAGCAGAACCAGGCTAAATGTTTGTAGTGTCGCGAATACTGTGCCTTTTACTGTCATGTCGGCAAACACGGCTGCAATGTAGAAAGGCAGAGATGGAATGATCACTTTGTTCAGGAACAGTTCGATGATGTCGCAGCCCTGGTTGCTGAATCGTCTTAGATCTTCTGAGCCTGTGTTCGATATACCTAGACCGAAAACGAAGGCAATGGTCAGCGCCGTCATAATGCTCATTAGTGGCGGGATCTTAAGTTCAAGGAACGGAGTCAGCACTGTTTTAGCTTCCGGCAAGGCACCTGCGCCGCTTAACAGCGTTGGATACAAAGTTTCCGCAACAGTGAAGGCAAGAAGACCAGCGCCCAGCGTTGATAAGTAAGATAAACCGACTGTTTTACCCAGTAGTTTTCCTGAGTTCTTAGGTAGGTTTGCGATTCCGCTGGTTACATAAAATAGAATTAGCAGAGGAATGGTAAACTTAATTAACTGGCTAACTAGTAATTTAATGGTAATTAAAAATTGAATTAATACCTCAGGAGCAAACATTCCCATTAGTATGCCAAAAAGAATTCCGGCGGCTAATTTAATAATTAAGTTCATTATATTCCCTCAAACTTGTTGTATATTCGTTTGTCTGAAATCAGCAGATTTCTGCAAAAAAACACCCGTCCCGGCCTCATATTGAATTCAGGCAGGCTTGAAATTTCAGCGTTCTGGCTGTCGTAATTAATTGCACGCAAAAAGGCGTACTAAAAAATATGTTGTGATTTGCTCAATAAAGTGAATCTGATTCAGTGATTAGGTGACTGAGTTTCCTTCTTTTTCTTTTAGTTAAACAGGTTGCATAAATTGTAAAGTGTCAGTTTATTCTGATCACCGGTAAAAGAATTCGCGGCATAAACCTTTGGCACCAAAATGAATTTCCCTTCCGGGGAAGTCAAAATAGGTTGTTACACGATTAATGCAACAAAAAATGCCAATATCATACAATTGAAGGTTGGTGGCTGAATATTTTCTAATTTAGAGGCTTTAAAGCGAATAAATTCCATAGCATGAGCAAATTATATGCAAAGAGTGCGTTATTTTGGGCTTTTAAAGCACTTAATGCTGAAAAGGTATAGATTGGGCGTTTTTGAACAATTTGTTTGTTTATTAATAAGTCTGATGATCTGGTCGTCTCAGAATGTGACGACTGATCGAGCAGTGAGCGACTATACTTCTCACCAACTGTCGACTCAGGACTAGCTGACTGTTTTTGTGAGCACTTCAGGGAAAATCACAAGGTGCTAGTTAGCACAAAGGCTGGAAATATATGTGTGTTTCAGCCCATGCCGCCTATGACTTACACATATAAGATTGTGCTGGAGTAGGTATTCACTCTACGGTTCAAAAGAAATATAAGGGGTAGAGATGGAATTGCTAGAAAGTTTCTTTGGCTTAATTGGTGATCTCACCTGGGGATGGGCATTGATACCATTTCTGGTTGTTTTAGGTCTTTTCTTCACTCTCGTCACAGGATTTGTTCAGTTTACCTTCTTTGGACGCATGTTCCGAGTTTTGTTAAACAAAAACCAAACCGCAGCCAAGGATGCTATTTCTGGCCGTGAAGCGCTCTTGCTGTCCGTTGGTGGGCGTGTCGGTGGCGGTAATATTGCCGGTGTGGCTGTCGCGATTACGCTTGGTGGGCCGGGGGCGGTTTTCTGGATGTGGGCAATTGCTCTGGTTGGTATGGCGACCAGTCTGGTGGAATGCTCTCTTGCCCAGTTATTTAAACGAAGAGAAGATGACGGATTTCGTGGTGGCCCGGCTCGAACCATCATTCATGGCTTGGGTAATGATTTCAGATGGTTGGCATATCTCTACACCGTGTGCTTGATTGCCTCTTTTGCTATCGGCTTTAATGCGTTTCAGGGAAATACTGTAGCAGGTGCAGCTCAGGACAGTATGGGTATTGAGCGTCTCTGGACTGGTATTGCTCTGGCTGTGGGGACCGGAATTATTATTTACGGTGGTATTAAACGTATTGCCAAAGTGGCTGATGTTATCGTTCCGATTATGGCGATTGGTTATGTAGCCATGGCTATAATTATTATTCTAATCAACATTACTGAAATCCCCGCAGTCATAGGGATGATTATTTCGAACGCGTTTGGTTGGGAAGAAGCCGTCGGTGGTGGTATGGGGGCGGCAATGGCGCAAGGTCTGCGCCGTGGCCTGTTTTCCAACGAGGCTGGTTTGGGCTCTGCGCCCAATGTAGCGGCAACAGCAGATGTTACTCATCCAGTAAGCCAGGGAATTACTCAATCACTCTCAGTCTTTATTGATACCATTTTGATTTGTAGTTGTACGGCTTTCATCATTCTACTTGGCGATGTGTATGTTCCAGGAGCCGAAGATATTGATGGTGTTGTACTGACTCAGCAATCGTTGGTTTCCCATGTCGGTAATTGGGCCCAGTATTTCCTGACCGTAGCAATTTTGCTCTTCTCAATTAGTTCGATCATCTATAACTACTACTTGGGGGAGAACGCCCTTACCTTCATGACCCACAGTAAGATTTCGCTGCATACACTTCGGATTATCGTGATTGGGATTGTTTTTCTCGGTGCTGTGGCCCCCGGCGCAACCGCGGTATTTTTCTTCTCGGATCCTATGATGGGAATACTGGCTATCGTTAACCTGTTGGCTTTACTTATGTTGTTCCCGACACTGATTCGGCTTCTTAAGGACTATAAGAAGAAGCTGAAAGAAGGGGCAGAGCATCCGGTATTCAATCCAGATGAGTTCCCTGATTTAGACATAGATCATGAAGCATGGAAATCAAAATAAAAGTCCACTTCATCGGAAGGATGTTTCTAACTAGGAATGGTCACGATAAATGAATACTTGATTTTTTTATGGGGTCAGCTTACGAGCTGGCCCTTTTTCTTTTCGAGATGAATTGATCTGACTAGCACCGAAAGTTCACTATCATGATTTTCAGATAGTCAGTATTTTTTCATGTCATGCTTTTCTATTTAAGATTGCTCTCATCAGGCAGTACTGCTTTTTGTCAGTAACCAGTTGAACACTGGCTCATATTAAAGGACAAATCCATGAGAAAAATTCCGAAGCTTGCTTTGTTAGGAGTCGCGTTGATGTCAGCACAACAGCCACAGGCAGCAGAGTATGCCGACACTATTATTACCAACGCGCTTGTTTATGCCGATAAAGAGGCTGATGCAATTGCTATTTCTGACGGCAAAATCATCTTTGTCGGTGACAGCAGAAGGGCAGGGGAGTATCGCACCTCAACAACTGAAGTTATCGACATGGAAGGGGCGATGGTGTTGCCGGGTTTTGTCGATAATCACAACCATGTGTTTGAAGCGGCTTCCGAAGTCGGTGGTAATTGCGAACTTAACGGCGATGCGACATTGGAAGAGCAGATATCGTACCTAAAACAATGTCGGAAGCAGGCTAAGGCAAATGAATGGGTAATGGGGTACGGCTTTACAATTGATTCAGTGCTTGATGAAGATAGTGAGCGTACACCGCTGGAAGTACTAGACGAGATTTTTCCGGATCAGCCGGTTGTATTGATGGAACAGACTTCTCACTCCATGTGGGTTAATTCGAAGGCGTTGAAGTTGGCTGGGATAAACAAAGATTCACCTGAACCTCAGGGCGGTAAGATCCTCAAAGATCGTGAAACCGGTCACTTAAACGGGATTCTGTTTGATAACGCGGGCGATCTTGTAATGGATCTGGCCTGGAACAGCCTGAAAGGGAAGTTTGATCAGAGCTATGACGGCCTGATGATCGGTCTCGAAGAAGCTGCTGCTCATGGTATTACCACGATCGGCGATGGCCGGATGTACTGGAAACGAGGCTGGTATGAGGTTTGGAAGGAAGCTCAGAAAAATGGTGAGCTGACAGCAAGGGTATCGCTGCGTCCATGGATTTATCCGCAGGATGGCCAGGTTTCGCAGCTTAAGTACCTAAAATCCATTCAGTCTCGTGATCCGGAATCACGATTGATTGTGGATCAGGTAAAGATGTACAGCGACGGGATCCTGATCAATGGTACGGCTAAAACATTGGCTCCTTACCTTTCAACGTATATTGAGGATGAACCATACGGAATTAACTATATTCCGCCTTCAGAGATGAAAAGCTGGCTGACGGAGCTGGATAAAATCGGCTATGGAGCCCATATACATGCTATCGGTGATGGTGGTATTCGCGAGTCGCTGAATGCTGTGGAATATGCTCGTCGGCAGGGATCAGATCGTGACTATACGTTGACACATGTAGAGATGGTTAACTCTAAGGATATCAGCCGATTTAAGCTTCTCGATGTGACTGCTGATTTTCAGGTTGGCTCTGATTATATAGCGCAGCATGACCATAGTTGGGCAGAGCCTTTCATCGGGGCAAAACGGGCTCGTTCTCTGATGCAGATAAGTAGAATTTATCAGGCTGGGGCGAATGTAAGCCTGAGCAGTGACTGGAACGTGCATGACATTAATCCATTGGTCGGTATTGCTAACAGCCTGAAAATGGGCAACACCGGGCTTCCGGGTGTTGAAGTGGCAATTGATGCTTATACAATTAATCCGGCGGTTAGCTTAGGGCTTGATGATATTATAGGTTCGATTGAGGTGGGTAAGTCTGCAGATTTGGTGGTGCTGGATAAAGACATCACTAAACTGAAACCGGAAGCAATCGCTAAAACTAATATTCTTATGACAATGCTACAGGGCGAGGTTGTCTTTGATGCTGATGATTAAGTTTCGTAACAAGAGCATCTGAATCACTGAAAGCGCCTAAGAACAGGCGCTTTCAGCTTATAATAGCGGATAGCGGATAGCGGATAGCGGATAGCGTGTAAGAGTAGTTGTAAGAGTTGTTGCTTAATGAATTACCCTAATTGCGACTGAGTATTGACGATTTCTTGCTTAAAATTGATTGTTAAAATACCCAAGACAAATGCACCAGCCGAACTTATATAAAAAGTAGATTGTAAAGTATCTATTCTCATCAATTGGACTGCGATTGGTGAAACAAATTGACCCAAGAAGTAACAACTAACAAAACCACTCATCAGTATTCCCCTGTTATTCAAATCGCTTCTGGAAGATATGGCCTTATTTATGGTTGGGAACGCGATACCTAAGCCGACACCTGTTAGTACTCCCCCGGTTATCATTACGGGCCAGTTTGAAGCGATCGCGATAAACAGGTGGCCTAGTGAGTAGTTAATGAATGCCAGGGCTATCAACTGGTACTCAGTATAGCGACGAAACAGCTTAGCCATTTGCATCGAAGCAATGGCGGAAGCAATACTAAACAGCGCAAGTGTAACGCCAGTTTGAGTTGGTGATGCGTTAAGTACATTAGTGACTATAAATGAGTACATTACAGGAATCTGATAGAACAGAAACATGCTGATAAAGCCCAAAAGATAGAATGGTATTATTGACTTCCAAGTGTCACTATCTACCGAAACCTTATGGCTTTCGACTGTTTTATTGGTATCTGGTATGAAGAAAATAGCGAGAATTAGAACAACTATTGCCAGTAAGTAGATAGAGAATGGCATTCGCCAATTGAGTTGAGCTAGGTAGCCACCAATGCCAACAAAAATCACGCCACCAAGATTCATCGCTGTCGCTTGATATGAAAGAAGTTTGGATGTCCCGTATCCCGAGCTCAGATCTGAAATAAGTGTTGAGCTTACCGTCATGATGAGAGAAACCGACACGCCTAATATAAATCGACCCAGCAACAAAAGTTGGAGCGAATCCATCCACAGTCCGGTACTACCTGCGGCGCCATATAGAGCTAGGGCAATAACCAGCAGCCATTTCTTGGCAATTGAATTCATTAGTTTTCCAGCCAACGGAGCTGTTACCACTACAGCTAAAGAGGGCATTGTCAGTAGCATAGCTACAAGCTCTGAATTATGAAATTGCTGATTGATAAGAGATAAAGAAGGGCCAATTAGTGCGCCTGCCATAATTGTCAGTGCGCTTGAAGAAAGAAGGACAAAAATGGTTGTGAATTTCGGAAGCTTATTCGATGTCATTTTCACTCAAATAGTTAAAGGTGAATATTGACAGGGATCTTATATTTAACTCAAAATGGCAACAATATTCATAACTTGGACACTTCGTTCATGAAATGGAACGTTAATGACATGCCAATATTTTTGGCTGTAGTTGATGCTGGGGGAATCTCGGCGGCATCAAGAGGGCTGAATGTTGCTAAATCAACCATTAGCAGGAGCATCACTAGGCTTGAAGAAGATTTGTCTATACGACTGTTGGAACGAAACTCTCGTCAGCTAAGGCTGACTAAAGAAGGGGAAACTTTTTATCAGCACTGTCAGTTGTTACAGGAACAAATTGAGTTAACACAAGCATCTATGCTTGGCTTTCACCATGAACCACAAGGTAAGCTGACGATATCAATGCCTGCTGGTTTTTGTCTTCAGTTTATCCAGCCTAAGCTTGCTGAATTCGCTGAAAGGTATCCACATATAAATCTGGAATTGAAAGTGTCGGGCAGGGCGGTGGATTTGTATTCAAGCTCGATAGATCTGGCAATTCAAATCGGCCCGCTGCCCGATTCAGATTTAATTGCCACTAAGCTGATTGATTCCCCTTTAATTTGGGTGACATCTGAAGGGTATTATCAGGATAATCGAGATGAGCTTTGCGATAAAAACCTAACGATTGAATTGCTAAAAAAGCACTCAAAATTGATGTTAGACAGTAAGATTCACAGCAATTTACATTTTCTATATGAAGGGAAAAAGGAAGCTATGTTTACCCCGCCGCATTGTAGTTGCGACGATTCAGTTGCTATTAGAACGGCTGTCTGTTCAGGTTTTGGGGTGTCACTGATCCCACTGTTTCTGGTTGAAAAAGACATTAGTCGGGGCGTGCTGAAGCAGATAGGTTGTAGTTTCAAGGTTACCCCTAATAGTTCACTTTATGCCGTTTATCCAAGTAAAAAATATTTATCTCAAAAGACCAAAGTGTTCCTCGACTTTCTAAAAACTGCAATAAAAAGTGATTAGATACTTTGTTTCACGTATAAGCAAAAACAGCATGAGCTGAGTTTGTATCTGTCAGTAACTGCTGTTTTCTTGAGTTAGATGTTATCTGAATCCATGATGTTTTTTTAAAGCTTCAATCAAAGCTTTTCCAGATTTTGTTTGTACAAGGCCGGGCTTCCAGATGAGTTCAACTCTACGGCTGATCTGGCTTTGTTCAAAATCCGTTATTAAATGGATTAGCTCTTGGTTTTCCAATTTTTGTTGAATGACATCCTTCGGCAGATAGGCATAGCCGATACCGCTACAAAGAATACCGACCAGTGTTGATAGTTCACTGAAACAGGCATAGCTTGGGCTGTATCCGACATCATTGTCTTCAGCTACTTCCCCACGAGTCCATATGAGCTCGCGGTATTCACTGAGGTCGTTGGTGCTGATTATTTCCAATTTACTTAATGGGTGCTGGTGGCCGACAACCAGTATTTCCTGATAAGCGCCCAGGCGAGTGTATTCGTAGCTATTGTAATGTAGTGTCGAGTGTTCACTCACCAGTACAATATCAATCTCTTCATTAACCAGTAATTCCATCAGTGCACTACGGTCATCCGTAATAACCTCCAGATTTATAGTTTTCTCTGCCAATATCGATGCCAGTGGTGCCTGGACACATGTCTGGGGAATATAGTTATCAATACCAATCCGAAGCGAGACAGGTTCATTGTGTGATAGTGTTTCAGCACATGATGAAAGCTTCTCTGCCTGACTGACGGTATGAATAATCATCGGGAGCAGGATTTCACCATCAGTACTGAGTGAGGTTTTGTTTCCGCTTCGCTCGAATAATGTCACACCCATATCAATTTCAAGATCTGAAATCCATTGACTGACTTGAGATTGCCGTTTACCCATCACGCGTGCAGCTGCGGAAATAGAGCCCAGCTGGTTTGCTAAAACAAAGGCTTTCAGGTGTTGGATATTCATTTGTTAGTGCTTCTCTAACGGATGATTCAATGGCAGATAGAAAGATTGTATATGAATTAACGCAGAGTCTGAAATTTACCCTAGGTAACCAATTTGTCCTGTAATCTTAATTATCAGCGATAATTTAATGGTGCTGAAAAGTTATTTATTTCTGAAAATGTGAGCTGAACGACTTCTATTTTACGCTTCCGATAAGTCGCTGGGAGTATTTTGCGTGCTGCTTCACTGTTTTTTTGCTTGGTAAATTTATACTGAGAATTAAATCAATACATAAACAAAACAACCAATAACAGGAAATAACAATGAAAAAGAACCTAATTGCGATTGCAATGGGGAGCTTAATCACACTTTCTGCCCCTTTTTATTCCATTGCTGATAGTAATCCGGCAGTACATGCTCAGGTCGAATACAGCCAGTTTGTTACAAAACGTCAGGTTGTTGATCAATTACTGGCGGATGCGGTAAAAGCTTTTAAATCGCCGGCCCGAGTGTCTCATGCTGGCTTTACGGCAAAGATGCCAAGCAATATGGAAATGGTAACCGCTCGTTTGTTGGAAGCGTATCAGCTGGAACCGTATCGCACCGATCTACTTATGTCTGCGGCTAACGCTCAGATATATAACAAGAATGTTGATCGGGCCATTGAACTTTTTGAACAGGTGCTGACAGTAGCCCCGGATGATTTAGATGCGCATTCATACCTGGCTGTATGGCAAAAATTCAAGGGCAATGATAAAGCATCACAAAAGCACATGGAGAAAATTTACGCCCTGAATAAAGGGCGCGAGTCGGATTTGAAGCGTATCTTCAGCACGGTTGACCGTGTTCTGTCTACGCCGTTAAAGGAAAAGGCCGGTCAGTCTTTGGGTGATAATGGTGCAATTGTAACGCTGGGATATGCGTTAAACCCTGATGGCTCAATGCATGATATTTTAATTAAGCGTCTGGAAACGACTCTGGAAATGGCGAAAGCAAATCCGAAGGCATTTATTGTTTTGACTGGCGGAGTGCCACAAAATCATAAAACAGAAGGTAAGTTGATGGCTGATTGGTTAATTCAGCATGGCATCAGCGCAGACCGAATTATTGAAGAGAACTACGCGACAAGCACAGTAGGTAATGCACTTTACAGTAGCTATGCACTTGCACGGCATAATATTAAGCATGCGACCATTATTAGCTCGGCAAGCCATGTTCGCCGTGGTCAAACGTTATTTGAAATCGCAAGCTGGCAAACTGGTCCTCAAAATATCACATTCGATACAGTGGCGTATCCGGATAAGCCGTTAGATGAACTAAAGCAGGCCAGCGATAAAGAAATTTTAGGTATTTACCGTGATGCATTGAGAACCTACGGTCTGTGGAGTTACCGTTCTTACCCATTGGAATCTCGTTAATACCACTTTCCCAAGAAAGCACACATTCAACAATAAAAGGCATAAACTAAGGTTTATGCCTTTTTGTCTTAACTCTTTTTACTGAAGGTAGATATACTTACCTGCAGATTTAAGTATTATTCAACACGGTATTTGGCAATAACATCTTCGTTCAGCTCAATCCCCAGTCCTGGGCTGTCCGGCACTGGCACAAAACCGTCTTCAAACGGTAGTCGGTTTGCTACCAAATCGGTAAATAACGGGCTGTCACTCTGTGAATATTCCATTAAGGTGCCATGCTCGCAGGCCGCAAGAAAATGTACGGAGGCAGCCAGCAGAATACCTGTGCTGAAGCCATGCGGTACAAGGCGCGTGCCGTGCATCTGTGCCATGTCGTAGATCTTCTTCATTTCAGTAATTCCGCCGCAGCGTGTGATATCCGGCTGAACGATATCGGCGTGAGATTTTTCAAGGAAGTCACTGAATTCAAATCGGGTTGTGAGGGATTCACCACCTGCAATCTTCTGCGATACCTTACCCGACAGCTTAGCGTAGCTGGTCAGGCAGTCAGCCAGAACCGGCTCTTCTACCCAGTTAAGGTTGAATTCTTCCATGCGTCGGCACATTTCCAGTGCGTGACCACAGGTTCCCCATTTAGAAGCCAGATCGATTTGAACTTCAATATCATCGCCCACTTCTTCGCGAACATTGCGGACGATCTCAACGTCAACTTCCGGATCATCACCGAATACACCGCCGCCGAACTTAATACTAGTGAAGCCCTGCTCAACAAGTTTACGGGCGATATCTCTGTTATCTTCCGGACGGTCAGCCGGAATGAAGGTACCGTATGCACGGATCTTGTCCCGGTATTTACCGCCAAGCAGGGTGTGAGTTGGTACGTTGTAGTGTTTACCGGCAATATCCCATAACGCGATGTCGATGGCGCTGATAGCATGGATACCAGCACCACGACGGCCCATGTAGTTTGATGCCCAGTACATCTTGTTCCAAAGACGTTCAATTTCCAGCGGGTTTTCACCGATGAGTAGTGATTTCAGCCCATAGCAGTACAGGTTTGAATTCGGGGTTTCAATGCAGGCTTTCACAACAGATGGTGATGAGTCTGCTTCACCTATGCCGATAATGCCGCTATCGGTGATAACTTTTACGATGACGGCATCTTCACCCCAGGTGCAGGTTTTTTCTGCGCTTGGTACACGGAGGTGGATAACTTCAATATCAGTGATTTTCATTTATTATTTTCCAAAGTTATGGCCTGACAGGAATTTCTTAAGACCCAGAATGCAAAGGATCAGGACCACGATGAAAGGTGCGGCAGTAAGGGTTACTGCTGTTTTTAAAGTTGATAGCGATGCGTTGATATACAGCATTGCAAGAGGCAGTAGGCTCAGCATGATGCACCAGAATAGACGTAGTGCACGAGTCGGATCCTGGCCTTGTTTCAAGCCCTGAGTACTTACGGCTGCAACGGTATAGGCGGTAGCATCCAAGTGAGAAGCAAGGAATACCATCATCAGCAGGAAGTAGAAGACAGAAAGTACAGTGCCCATTGGTAGGTTTGCTATCAGTTGTGCGATTGCAAGATCACCGCTGACGCTGGTAAGAATTTCTGGTGAATTGATAACACCGGAGTTGAACATATCTACGGCGTAGCCACTTAAACTGCCGAAGAAGAACCAGCAACCTGCACAACCACCGGCTATCAGGCCGAAGATCACCTGGCGGATAGTGCGTCCTTTTGAAATACGGGTAACGAAGATTGAAACGCCCGGGGTGTAAGTGATCCAGTACAGCCAGTAGAAGACAGTCCAGTCTTTGTTGAACGTGCCGTTATTCGTTACGTCAGTAAACAGGCTCATTTCAACAAAGTTTGACAGGCTCAGGCCCAGTGAGTTGACGAAGAAGTCAACGATGAAAGAGGTATCGCCGAGGCAAAGAACAATCAGGCCAAACACAAAGGTCATGCCACAGGCCATATGAGCGATTTTCTGCAAACCTTCGCTAATACCGATGTAAGAGCTCAGTGTGAAGGTCAGGGTGACAAATGCCAGTAATACTGCCTTAAGCAGGAAAGTATTCTCAATATTAAAGAGTGAAGCAAAGCCTGTCGATACGGTGCCGATTGTTACTGTCGTCGTCAGGATAAGACCACCGAAAGTGGCAAATAAAAAGGTTAAATCCAGTGCGCGGCCAATCAGTCGGCTGATGTTACTGTTTTCATCAAGGCCCAGAATAGAAGCCACCAATGATGACAGATTCAATCCTTTAGACTTGTTTACATGGAAATGGTAAGCCATTGCAATTGATGCCAATGCATAAATTGCCCAAGGTGTAATTCCCCAGTGAAAAAAGACATAAGAAAGGCTGCTACGCAAAGATTCATTGCTCTGAGCCGGAATATTAAGGCCGATACCATTGTAGTAATATGCCCATTCCATGAATGCCCAATACATAGTTGCAGAACCTAGACCAGCGCAAATAAACATGAACAGCCAGCTCATGTCTGAATATTCTGCTTTGCCTTCGCCAAGTTTAATTGAACCAAACTTACTGCTGCCAACAAATAAAACAATACACACGGCTAGAAAGCCAAACAGTTGTACCATGGAACCAATGTTATTGGTTAAGCCATGAAACAAACCTTTAGCGACTTCCTGAGACTTGTCCGGGTATTGCATGAGTAATGCAATCGTTGCAAAAACAAAGACCAGACTTATCGTTATTAACGTTTTGTCGTTCTTTGCTGCGGGATTTTCATCCGGCAGTAGTACATCCACCTCATTCAACATTTTATACCTCATATAAATACACGTTATGGATACGGTGAGTTTTTCGTCGAAGTGGATTTTCATGCAGGTGAAACGTATGATGAAGCAATTAAATATTATTGACCTATAACGTTTTATTATGGATAGCCTTTCAAACAGTACCCATTCATCACGAGTGCCCCATCTTTCCTGGTTTATGGCTTTTAAAGCTGTCGCAGACAGGCAGAGTTTTACGTTAGCAAGTCGTGATTTACATCTCACTCAGCCAGCTATTAGTCAACAAGTTTCAAAGCTTGAGTCTTTATTAAAAACTAAACTATTTTTTAGAACTTCAAGAAAAGTAGTAATGACAGAAGATGGAAAGCGGTTATATGAGAAAATAGAAATGCCGTTTAATACGTTGCTGAATATCGTTGATGAGTTTAATGAAAAATCGAATACCTATAATTTGAATATTGAAACAGAACCTGTGTTTAGCCGTTTATTTATTAGTAAAGGTTTACCAGAGTATTTAAATAGGCATGATTATGTTTTAGTGCGACAGGTATTAACAACCCACCATTTAGATTTCTTACCAGAAACAGAACTTGCGGTTAAATGGGGAGATGGTCTCTGGGATGGCTTTGATGCGCAATTCTTGTTTGGGTTGAATTATGTCCCTGTTTGTTCACCGCTATATGCTGAAGAAAATCACTTAGCTTCTGCAGCTGATCTTAGTAAAGCACTGTTGATCCATGAGCGGGATGCGACTGACTGGAAATATTGGCACAAGCATTATCCGATACAGGGGCTGGATATAAAACAAGGTCATGTAGCTGGGGATTCAGATGTTGTTATGTCAATGGCAATCGCCGGACTTGGTGTTGCTTTATGTGGTTATGAATTGGTGAAAGAGCATATAGAGAATAACAGCCTGATTATGCCTTTCCCTGATCTTAGAGTCAGGCATCACAGGGCGTACTACATTCTTACCAGGAAAAATACTCAGCTTACGAAAGAAGCGGTCAGCTTTATTAAGTTTCTTCACCAGTTGGTAATTAATCAGGTGAACTGAATCAGGTCTTATTCGGTAGCGGCAAATGTAGGGAGCCATCCACCGGGAGGCGACAGGTCAAGCCGTTCTTTAGTGACCGATGCTCGTCCGGAGAGTTGGTAGCGCTTTCCTTTATATGCCCATACTCTCAAGTCAGCCCATAAGGGCATGTAATCATTGATTATCAGCTCGGATTTCTCAGCAATGTGTTGGGCGACATAATCCTGCTTTTTGCTAATCAGCTGTTGCAGGCGATGTTTACCTACTTCATTGCGATTGAGTATGCCAAGGCTGGCGTGACCATGTGTGGGTTTAAAAACGTATTCGCTTTTGTGTTCAGCTAACTGACTGAGGTTATCTTCATCTAGCAGGTAAGTTTTAGGAATATGTCTGCTTAATATCGTCCGTTCATTGCTTTTGATAGCCAATATTTCATCCCAATCTGGGCGTGATAGAAACTGAAGTAACTGTTTGTCACTGCGGGTGATATAGCTGAATGGGTTGGGGGCGATATAAACATTACCTTTGTTGTACGCCTTTACTAATGGCTGAAGCTCCTTGCTTTGCCATAAAAAATCTGTTGAGCGATTAATAACAAAATCAGTTGGTTTGCCGTTTGTTGTTAATCTTTCTCTGTCCTGTTGAAGTGATTCCGGACTTTCAATGTCGGTTTCCCAACCGGCTTCTCGTCCGATAGTTGCCATTAGTTGATGCTCTACAGAGAATTTTCCGTGGTTTAGTGAAGCTGCATCGTCGAGAATTAGCATCATTCCATCAGGTTTTTGGTCGAAAAAAGTATCAGTTTCTGCTTTGAGCATATTCAGAATAATTCGGCACAATTCAGAATAAGGCGGGGGAGGGATGATATGGTTGTTATTGTCATGATTAACCAGCACATTCTGGTAGTAAATGCTGTTGAGTAATCCGGCAAACAGGAAGCCGGAACCATTGTCATTAAATTCTATCAGCTGCCATCTTTCTGGGTGTTCAGGTGGTATATGGATATCCCATGCGCTGAAAAAGCAGGTTTCATGACGCCGAATTGCGGAAATTCCCTGATTGTTGTTGAGCATATAGCTCACCCACTCAGAACGGGTAGTGACCTGTTCAAAGACCTCAATAAAGTGGTCTATCTCATTCAGAATTTCTGCGGGAATGATTTGGTGGCTGGCAACGATTGAGAAATCATCGGGTATTCCTGCATCATGAATTTGCTGTCGAAACAGCTCTGTCTGTGCAGACATGGTGAGGCCTTTTCTGGTCTTAACTGACGTAATTATGAGTGTAGCAATCAGGCAGACAATTTATATTCGGAGTCTGGCTGCGGTTTAATGCTTTTAATGTCATGTAGTTAAATCATTTTCTCACTACTGATAGTTATCAATTTGATAGTGAAAATATTATTTTGATAGATAAATTACTTTAATTGAGAAGCAATCTTATTTAACTCGCCGAGTACTTGTTTATTCCTTTAATCAATCTAAAAACTGCTATTGATTCAGATCTCATTTCTTTGTCGATTTCTGACAGTGCTCACGAATCTGGTTTCTTATTCAATTGGCTGACAAGTTTGGCGCAATAGTTGCCTTTTTAGTTCCTAAGAATTTTTTAAAAACTTCTTCATTACCTCTGATTTCTTAAAGAGAAGCATGAATTTAAGAATAAGTAGGATTCTAAAAAGGTAAGAAAAATGATTGAACACTACTTAAAGCCGGACTCTACCGCCGAAGCTCTCGACTTAATGCGGCAGCATGCAGGTATCGCAACTTGGTTTGCTGGTGGTTCCAAGGTGAATGCCGCGCCGACTAAAACCGAAAAGACCGTTGCCATCTCTCTGGACAACCTGGCTTTCGATAAAATTGAAAAGCACGGCGATGCGCTTCACATTGGTGCCATGTGCCGTCTGCAAACACTAATTGATCATGAATTGGTGCCGGTTGCGCTGAAGCAGTCTTCTGCTTTTGTCTATTCCCGCCACGTTCGTAATCAGGCCACTTTAGGTGGTGAGATTGCAGCTCGTCAGGAGGAAGCACTTTTAGTACCAAGCCTGATGGCGCTGAAAGCGAAAGTGGTTCTGGCTGATGGTCGTGAGTGCGACGTAGAAGATTATATTGAAGCTGAACATCGTGACCTGATTGCCAAGGTGATTATTCCTGATGTGAACCTTGCCTGTATCGGTTACAACATTGCCCGTTCTGCCGCTGGTCTGGCTATCGTTACTGCTGCTGTGTCTATCGCAAAAGACGGCAGTAAGGTGATTGCGCTGGATGGCGTTTCTCCTTTGCATAACGACTCGGCCCGTCCTGTTCGCCTGCGTGATGTCGAATGCCAGGATCTTAAAGGTGAGCTGCTGGAACAGGCAGTTGCTGAAGCGATCCACCCAGTTGCCGATCTTCGCGGCAGCGTTGAATACAAGCGTTACATCGCCGGGGTCGTTGTGACAGACCTATTGGCAGAATGCCAGCACATGGCAGAGGAGGCATAACCATGACAATTCAATTCACCCTCAACGGCCGCCCTCAGACTTTAGAATGTCGTCTTGGCGACGATGTGCAGAAACTGCTGCACGGTATGGGACTGCATTCTGTCCGCAACAGTGATGACGGTTTCGGCTTTGCTGGCTCAGACGTCATCCTATTCAACGGTACGCTGGTTAACGCATCGCTGTTGATTGCCGCTCAGCTTGAAGGTGCGGAAGTTCGCACTGCTGAATCACTGGGTGAGTGGAACCAGTTGAGCCTTGTTCAGCAGGCCATGATTGATGTGGGTGTGGTTCAGTCAGGTTATAACGATCCTGCGCTTGCACTTATTCTGACTCATCTGCTTGAAAACAACCCTCAGCCAAATCGTGAAGAAATCGACGACGCAATATCAGGTTTGTTCAGCCGTGATGCCGGTTATCAGCAGTTCTATGAAGTGGTTGAACTGGCTTCAAAACGTTTGGCTGACCCTGAATACCATCAGCAGTTTGCACCTGAATTCCGTGACGACCTGACTATTGTTGGTAAGAACTGTCCGAAGATTGATTCGGCGAAAATGGTTCAGGCTAAACCTTGTTATGTAGAAGACCGCATTCCAGCCAATGCTTGCGTGATTAAAATGCTGCGCAGCCCGCACCCACATGCTTGGATCAAACATCTGGACGTCAGCAACGCTGAAGCTCTGCCTGGTGTAGTTTCAGTTATTACTCACAAGAACTGCCCGGATGTACCTTACACTCCAGGTGGTCAGAGTGCGCCTGAACCTTCTCCGCTGGACCGTCGCATGTTCGGTCAGAAACTGCGTCACGTAGGTGATCGTGTGGCTGCGGTTGTGGCTGAAAGCCCAGAAATTGCCGAGCAGGCACTGAAGCTGATTGATGTTGAGTATGACGTGCTTAAGCCTGTCATGACCATCGATGAAGCCATGGCTGAAGATGCGCCAATCATCCACAACGAGCCAATCGAATACGGTGTTGGTGCGCCGGATGATCTGGAAGAGCAGAACAAAAATGCCGACCCACGTGAAGGCAAGATTATCGTTAACTTCCCGATTGGCTGTTTCCCTCGCAAGAACATTGCTGCCAGTGTTCGCGGTCACATCGGTGATCTAGCAAAAGGCTTTGACGAAGCGGATGTGGTTATCGAGCGTACTTACGAGTCTAAGCAGGTACAGCAACTGCCAGTTGAAACTCACATTTGTTACAGCTACATGGACGGCGAACGCCTGGTAATGCATGACTCAACTCAGGTGCCATGGCACGTACGTCGTCAGGTTGCCAAAATCATCGGCGTGAAGCAGAACAAAGTTCACATCGTTAAAGAGCGCGTCGGCGGCGGCTACGGTTCTAAGCAGGATATTCTGTTGGAAGACGTGTGTGCCTGGGCAACCTGGACCACTGGCCGTCCTGTGTACTTCCACCATACCCGCGAAGAAGAATTCATCAGTAACTCTTCCCGTCACGTTGCTAAAGTAACCGTGAAGCTGGGTGCGAAGAAAGACGGTACGCTGACTGCTATCGACATGGAATTCCGTGCCAATACCGGTCCTTACGGTAACCACGCGCTGACAGTACCAAGTAATGGTCCTGCGTTGTCGCTACCTCTATACCCATGTGACAACGTTGATTTTCGTGTAACAACTTACTACTCAAACATCTGTCCGACTGGTGCTTACCAGGGTTACGGCGCACCGAAAGGTAACTTTGCTCTGACCATGGCAATGGCAGAACTGGCCGATGAGCTGGGTCTCGATCATCTGGATATGGTTGAGAAGAACCGTGTTGTAGAAGGACAAGAACTGAAGATCCTGGCTGCAATCGGTGAAGGTAAGATGCCTACCAGTGCACCGAAGGTTCACAGCTGTGCCCTTGAAGGCATTTTGCGTGAAGGTCGCAAACTGATTGAATGGGATTCGCCTAAGTCGGCAGAAGGTGACTGGAAAGTTGGCCGTGGTGTTGCCATCATTCAGCAAAAATCCGGTATCCCTGATATCGACCAGGCAAACTGTAGCATCAAGATGACTTCTGACGGAACTTTCATTGTTCATTCTGGTGCTGCGGATATCGGTACCGGTCTGGATACTGTGATCAACAAGCTGACTGCAGAAGTGCTTTGCTGCCCGATGGAAGAGATCACCATTCATTCTGGTGATACCGACCATGCGCCATTCGATAAAGGTGCATACGCATCATCTGGTACTTGTTTCTCCGGTAATGCTGCGAAGCGTGCGGCTGAAGCAATGCGCGAGAAGATCCTGAAGTGCGGTGCCGAGATGCTGGATGAGCCGGTAGAAGATGTTGAAATCGTTGCGCCAGGCATGGTTAAAGGTAAGCAAGGCGAAGTCAGCTACGCTGAAATCGCGCATAAAGCAGAAAGCGGAACAGGCTGGGGACAGCTGCTGGCTTCTGGTTGCTTTACTACACCTGAGTTTGCATTCCCGTACGGTGCGAACTTCGCTGAAGTGGCTGTGAACACCCGTACCGGTGAAATCAGACTGGACAAGTTCCACGCTCTGCTTGACTGTGGTACGCCGGTGAACCCTGATTTGGCTCTGGGCCAGATCTACGGTGCCAGCATGCGAGCTATCGGTCACAGCCTGACAGAGGAACTTGTTTATGACGATAACGGTATACCTCTGACTCGTGACCTGAAGAGTTACGGCGCGCCTATGATTGGCGATATACCTCGCGACTTCCGTGCAGTTCTGGTTCCAAGTGATGACCCTGTGGGCCCATACGGTGCCAAGTCGATTTCTGAAATCGGCGTGAACGGCGCGGCGCCTGCGATTGCCAGTGCAATTCATGATGCTTGTGGTGTCTGGATTCGAGACTGGCACTTCACTCCGGAGAAGGTACTTCGCGGACTGAATAAGCTCTAAGTAATACGAGAAACGGTCATTTCCACGGGGATAGGAAATGGCCGTTTTCTTTAGATAACGAGTGAGCTGTCATAGCTTGGCCTGTTGAGACTGAAACTACTTCAGTCGAGGTGAATAGGGTAAGGCAGCATCTGGCTTGATGTCAGGTGAAAAGGCCCTTGGGGATTTTGGCTAGGTTATCGATTCTATACTCGTCCCATCTTTCCACGGGGATGCTGCATATCTGTGTATGCAAGCTGCATTGCAGACAGAAGCGGATCCGGGAAGTGCAAAGAAACGGATGGTATTGAAATGAAACTCTTTTATAAAGTTGAAGATAAGCCGCCCGTAGGGGCATCCATTTTACTTGCCTTACAACACATGCTTGCTGCTATGGGGGCGATTATTGCTGTCCCTCTGGTAGTCGGTAGCGCCATTGGTCTGCCAACAGATCAGATGGTCATACTGGTTAATGCTGCATTGATGGTATCCGGTGTGGTGACCATTATTCAGTGTAAAGGGGTCGGTCCGGTCGGCATTCGTTTACCTGTGGTAATGGGTACCAGTTTTACCTTTGTGGCGATCTCTATCTCCATCGGCCTTGATGCCGGGGTGTCCGGTATTTTCGGAGCTTCGCTGGTCGGTTCGATGGTGATGATCATCGGCAGTCGTTTTATGCCGCAGATCCGCAAGCTGTTCCCGCCTGTGGTATCAGGCACTGTAGTCGTACTGATTGGTCTGACTATCTTACCGGTTTCCGTTGACTGGTTTGCCGGTGGCTTTGTCGGACAGGATGGTTATGGTGAGTTAAGTAACCTGATGCTGGGTACGTTGGTGCTTGTGGTGGTCATTGTGCTGTCACAGGTCGGCAAAGGGATTATCTCCGCCGCTGCTATCGTGATTGGTATGATTGTCGGCTATATCGTAGCAATGTTCATGGGTATCGTTGATTTTTCTCCGGTACACAACGCCGCTTATTTCGCTTTACCGGAAATTATGCCGTTCGGCCTGAGTTTTACGGTTAGCGGAATTATCGGAATGTCGATTGCCTATCTGGTTACCATCATGGAATCAACCGGCGATTTCCTTGCCCTGAGTGATGCGACCCATACCAAGCTGACAGGTAAGAAACTCTCGAAAGGGATCCTGTGTGACGGTATCGGTAGTGCGCTGGCTTCCATCTTTGGCGCTACACCGTTTTCATCCTTCAGCCAGAACGTCGGTATTGTTTCAATTACCGGTGTCGCAAGCCGCCACGTTGTTGCTGTTACCGGGGTGATCATGCTGCTGGCCGGTATGTTCCCTAAACTCGGCGGTATTGTGGTTACCATTCCTTCGCCTGTACTGGGCGGTGCCGGACTGGTAATGTTCGCCATGATCATTTCTGCCGGTATCGGCATCCTTTCCCGCATCAACTTTACTAAACGTAACATGTTAATTATTGCCGTCGGCGTTGCTTCCGGTATGGCGGTAACTGTGCGTCCTGAAATTCTGGCTTCACTGCCTGATTCTATGCAGGTTGTCATGGGTTCAGGTATCACAACCGGCTCTCTGGTTGCCCTTGTGCTCAATACCGTGCTTGGCATCAACCGTGCCGATGAAGCCGAAAGTGCCGAAGAGAAACGTCAGGCTTTGGAAGAACAAATTAAAGAGTGCGAGGCATGTAACCGCGCACTGGAAGAGGAGGAGAAGCTCGCTCGTCAGCAGGAGCAAGCTGAGCTTGAGCGTAGCTGACAGTAAATAGAATCAGAAGAACAGAGCAAGCACGATTTACGCTTATATAGAGAGCGATTAAGTACTCCAATACAGAATCAGATAAAAGGTCAGTACCGGACCTGTTCATGACGTCCCCCTACAGGTTTCATGAAGGAAAAGCAGGTTGAAGTACAAGGACATCAAACGAGGTAATTATGGAATATTCCCAATCAATCAAAGCGATCCGAGCATCTATTCTGGATATTGCCCATGTGGTCGATAAGCCGGAAGACATCGAGAAAAATATTCGCTTTATCGAAGATGGTTTGCTGCTGGTTGAAAATGGCCGTATTGAGTGGGTCGGCCCATGGAGCGAAGGAAAGGACAGGGTTCCACCGTCTGTTCGTGTGCGCAGTTATCCGGGCAAAATGGTGATGCCTGGTTTTATCGATACTCACATTCACTATCCGCAGGCCGAAATGGTCGGCGCTTACGGTGAGCAGTTGCTGGAATGGCTGAATAACTACACCTTCCCGACAGAAGCCCGTTACAAAGACAAAGATTATTCCCGTGAAATGTCGACCTTCTTCATTAAGCAGCTGTTGAGAAACGGTACAACAACTGCGCTGGTATTCGGTACGGTTCATCCAGAATCTGTCGATGCCCTGTTTGAAGAAGCAGAAAAAATCAATATGCGGATGATTGCCGGTAAGGTCATGATGGACCGTAACGCACCGGAATATCTGCTGGATACACCTGAAGTCGGTTACAACCAGACTAAAGAGCTGATTGAAAAATGGCATAAGCGCGGCCGTTTGCTGTATGCCATCACACCGCGTTTTGCACCAACTTCTACACCAGAGCAGCTGGCGATGGCCGGTAAGCTGAAAGAAGAGTATCCGGACACTTACGTTCATACCCACCTGTGTGAGAACAAAAATGAAATTGCCTGGGTGAAGGAGCTTTACCCTGAGCAGGATGGCTACCTTGACGTTTACCACCATCATGGCCTGACCGGGTCAAAGAGCGTGTTCGCTCACTGTATTCACCTTGAAGACAAAGAGTGGGATTGCCTGCAAGAAACTGATTCGGCAATTGCTTTCTGTCCGACCTCCAACCTGTACCTGGGTAGTGGCCTGTTTAAGCTTCAGGAAGCCTGGAAGCGCAAGGTAAAAGTCGGTATGGGTACCGACATCGGCGCTGGTACGACCTTTAATATGCTGCAAACCCTTAACGAAGCCTATAAAGTTATGCAGCTTCAGCAGCACCGTTTGTCTGCTTTTGAAGCGTTTTACCTGGCGACCCTGGGGGCGGCGAAATCACTGTCACTGGATCATCTGATCGGTAACTTTGAGGTTGGTAAAGAGGCTGATTTCGTGATTATCGACCCATGTTCAACACCATTACAGCAATTGCGCTATGACAGCTCGAAAGATCTGGCAGAGAAGCTGTTTATGTTGATGACATTGGGTGATGACCGCAGCATCTACCGGACCTACGTTGACGGTCGCCTGGTTTACGAGCGCGGCTAATACTTTGTCATAAAACAAGTTTTGTAATCATAGCTACACAAGAAACACGTAAAGAAGTATTAGGGGTAATTAATTTTACGTTGAGAGGAAGCTCAACATCTTTGTAAGGGCTGTGGAGAGTATTCAGCCGACAGTAAGTCACTTTGCTCTCCCGGCTCATGACTCACAAGGAACTATAATCATGTCAGAAAATAGTACAATTCAAAGCGACACCGCCACGATAACAACAGAAGCACAACCACAAGGCGGGCTAGATGGGTTTTTCAAGATTTCAGCACGCGGCAGTACCGTTCGGCAGGAGATGGTGGCAGGTTTAACCACTTTTCTTGCGATGGTTTATTCGGTGATTGTTGTGCCGAGCATGTTGGGTGCGGCAGGCTTTAACCAGGGCGCTGTTTTCATTGCAACCTGTCTGGTTGCGGCTTTCGGTTCACTTCTGATGGGCCTTTGGGCCAAACTACCGATGGCTATCGGCTGTGCGATTTCACTTACCGCGTTCACCGCATTCAGCCTTGTTTTGGGGCAGGGCATCAGCATTCCTGTTGCTTTAGGCGCTGTCTTCCTGATGGGTATCCTTTTTACCGCAATTACTGTAACCGGTGTTCGTCAGTGGATACTGACTAACCTGCCATTCGGTATCGCACATGGTACTGGTATTGGTATCGGTCTGTTCCTGCTTTTGATTGCAGCGAACGGTGTTGGTCTGGTGGTGAAAAACCCTTATGCAGGTCTGCCTGTGACTCTGGGTGAGTTTACTTCTCTGCCTGTTCTTATGTCACTGATTGGTCTTGCTGCTATTTTCGGTCTTGAGAAACGCCGCGTGCCTGGCGGTATTCTGCTGGTCATTGTTGCTATTTCAATTTTTGGTCTGATTTTCGACCCGAATGTGACATATCAAGGCTTGTTCGCTATGCCTTCATTCGGTGCGGAAGGTGAGTCTCTGCTTGGCACAATGGATATTATGGGCGCATTGAATCCGGTTGTTATTCCTAGTGTACTAGCACTGGTTATGACTGCGATCTTTGATGCGACAGGTACTATCCGCGCTGTTGCCGGTCAGGCGAACCTGTTGGATAAAGACGGCCAGATCATCAATGGTGGTAAGGCTCTGACTGCTGACTCAGTGAGTAGTATTTTCTCTGGCTTTGTTGGTGGTGCACCAGCTGCGGTATACATCGAATCTGCTGCCGGTACGGCTGCAGGTGGTAAAACAGGCCTGACAGCAACCGTTGTTGGCGGTTTGTTCCTGCTGATGTTGTTCTTATCACCTATCAGCTACTTGGTTCCAGCTTACGCGACAGCACCTGCACTGATGTATGTTGGTCTACTGATGCTTAGCAATGTCAGCAAGCTGGATATGGCTGATTCTGTAGATGCACTTTCAGGTCTGGTTTGTGCGGTATTTATCGTTCTGACCGGTAACATCGTAACCGGTATTATGCTGGGCTTCAGCTCACTGGTGATTGGCCGTGTGATTTCCGGTGAATGGAAACGCCTGAATGCCGGTACTGTGATTATTGCTATTGTTCTGGTTGCCTTCTACGCTGGTGGCTGGGCAATTTAATACTGAGTGATGGGAGTGACTTAAGCTCTTAATTACCAGTGTAATAAACAAATGCGAGAGCCTTTTGGCTCTCGCATTTTTTTTATGAAGTTTGGTATTAATTTCCCTTTGCCAGCCAATCAGCAATAAAGGCAGCCACAGCTTCCGGTTTATTCAGATCCAGTTGCGGTAGCGTACAATCATCCGGGCAGTTACCGTCAGTTGCAAAAGCAATAATGTGGGAATCCTGCGGATACAGCAGGGGTTTGCCATAGCTCGGGCGGTGGATTTCAATCTTCTCAAATGGCTGGTCACGAAAACCTTCAACCAAAATCAAATCAAGCTGGCTGTGGTCGAACTGCTTGAGGCAGGCTTGCAGCTCAGGCTCATCCCGGTCCGGTTCCGGATATTCGAAATACAGCATGTGCCTTTCTTTTGTCGCCATCAGGGTTTGCGCACAGCCTGCATGGCGAAGTCGGTAGCTGTCTTTTCCCGGAGTATCCGGATCAATACTGTGGTGGCTGTGTTTGAGTAGCCCAACACGTATGCCGAGTTGTTTAAGCTGCGGAATAACCTGTTCCAGCAGAGTTGTCTTACCTGAGCCGCTGTAACCGGCAAAACCAATAATCGGAGTCATTGCGATCTGTCATTTGTTCAGTTTTTTCTGATCCTAATGGAAATTCAGGGCTTCGTCATTGGTTGTATGTTTCAGGTCATCAGGGTGTACCATTTGTACATGAAACTTAAATGTCTTTGTTTGTGGAGGTATTGGTTATGGTTCAGTTATCAGCAATTCAGGCGGATATCACCAGCCTTGATGTTGATGCAATCGTGAATGCCGCTAATAACTCTCTGCTTGGTGGTGGAGGTGTAGACGGCGCAATTCATCGTGCAGCAGGGCCGGAACTTTTGGCTGAGTGTAGAACATTGGGTGGTTGTGAAACTGGGGAGGCGAAGTTAACGGAAGGGTATAGCCTGCCTGCAAAATACGTCATTCATACCGTTGGTCCAGTTTGGCACGGTGGGAATCACAATGAAGAAGCGTTGTTAGCTAGCTGTTATCGCCAGTCGTTAATGTTGGCAAAACAGGCTGGTGTTAAGACTGTCGCTTTCCCTTGTATCAGCACTGGCGTATATCATTTCCCGAAACACCTGGCTGCTGAAATTGCAGTTTCGACTGTCAAAGAAGTGCTTTCAAATGATGACCAAATAGAGCAAATAACCTTTGTTTGCTTTGGTTCGGACGATTATCAAACCTATATTCGTTTGCTTGAATAACAAGTGGATCTGGCTCAAGTATCAATAGTGAGCTTGAGCCAGTTTTTTACCCTTATGTGGCAGAAGCCGTCTACAGTTATTGTGTAGTTCATCCTTATCTGTTATCACCGACTTGAGTGTAGATGAAACTACATTTTTAACCGCTACTCCGAAGCCAGAATCATTGACAGGATGTCTGCATTCATGACTTTGGATTACACCAATAATCAGCATCAGGGAGAGTGCAATGTGGGCGACATTGGATTTTGAAGCATCCGGATTATCCGACCAGTCTTACCCGATTGAAGTAGGTTACTCCTTACCCGACGGTAGTGGCCACAGTCTGTTAATTAACCCTCTTACCGCAAGCGATGTTTGGCAATACTGGGATGATTATGCCGAACAGGAAATTCATCAAATCTCCCGTCAGGAATTACAACAGAATGGTCAGCAGGTTGTTGATGTCTGCCGCCATCTCAATTCGGTATTAGGACAGTTCGAATACGTCTTCTGTGACAGCCAGTGGGATTTATTCTGGCTTGGTCGTTTGTACCATGCTGCCAGGATGCGCCCATCTTTCATGCTGACAGAAATCGGGCATTGGCTGATGCAGGAAAACGGTATTGAGCGTGCGCGATTCCAACTGGCTCTGGAAGAGCAGGGTCCGGTAAAACACCGGGCCATGCATGATGCACAGCAGATCCGCTTGGCAATTACACAGTTGATGGGTTAAGCATGACCCAGTTAGACCGTTGGCAATTATTGTATTCAGAACCGCTGGTATAACCTGACATTCAATACGCGAAATTTAATCCATAATTCATTATATTACGTGCATCTTGTCTGAATGATTATGTCTGGCGGTTTTCTTGAAATCTGAATTATTTGCCCCTTCTAATCAGGCCGAGCTATCTAATATAGTACGGTTTGCCGTCTTTAATGTGTCTATGTCTGCACCTGAAGCAGGCAAAATCCTTAAGCAGACCGTCAGTTCGGATGATGCCCGTTTAACCCGTCTTGCCGCAATAATCCGTCATGTTCGCCCTGATGTGCTGATGTTGTGTGAATTTGATCATCCTGGTGACGGTGGAGATGATGGCGCGCTGGAAAATTTCTGTCGTAATTATCTGGAAAACCCAGAACAAAAACAGGATGCTATTTTCTATCCTTATCGCTATTGCCCGCCAACCAATACCGGTTTGCTGAGCCCTTGTGATTTGGATGGTGATGGTGAGCTGACTTTACCCGGTGATGGGCTGGGTTTTGGCGAACATCACGGTCACTTTGGATTTGTCATTCTTTCTTGTTATCCGATTGCTGAATCACAGATCCGCAGTTGGCAGCATTTGTTGTGGAAAGACTTTCCGAACAACCTCATCCCTGAAGACTATTATTCAGAACAAGCCAGAACAGTGCTCCGGCTTTCATCCAAAAATCATGTTGTGGTTCCTGTCGAGGTTGACCAACAGACGGTTCATTTAGTCTGTTGTCATCCGACGCCGCCAGTTTTTGATGGTGATGAAAAGCGTAATGCCAGACGAAATCATGATGAGCTTAAATTGATTGCTGAGATCATTGATGGCGCTCCACATCTTGTTGATGATAAAGGTCAGCCTGGCGGTTTGGATAGCCAGGCAAAGTTTGTAGTGATGGGCGATCTTAATGCTGACATGCAAGATGGTGACGGTATGAAGTCCGCCATTCGTGAACTGCTACTGCACCGCAAAATCAACCGTCTTGTCAGTGCCGGACCACAAACGCCGAAAAGTCTGGGGGGACGTTTCCATATTCCCTGGCAACAGCGAAGAGGCCGGGCGACGGAATGGACTCATATCTCTGGCTTACGGCTGGATTATGTTCTGCCTTCCGCCGATTTGCAGGTAGAGAATGCAGGCGTTTTCTGGCCGGATAAGAAAGACCCGCTGCGATCCCTGATCACCGATGAGAAAGGGCGTTGCCGCCCTCAAGCCGGTTCTGACCATCGCTTGGTGTGGGTAGATATCAAGTTTTAGTCCGAATTAAAGTTTAGCTAAATCCATCACGCTAACTTGATGACTTAATCAATTGGTTCTGTTGGAGATCCTGACCTATCTTTATCCCGAAGGGAAAACAAACGGATAGGGAGCCAGTGATGCCAGATAAACAGAAAGAACTCGGCGGTGAAGGGCTGCGTGGTCAGATAGCAGGAACAACGGGCTTGTGTACTGTCGGTAAAACGGGAACCGGACTGACTTACCGTGGCTATGATATTTCGGACTTGGCAAAGCATGCCGAGTTTGAGGAAGTGGCTTACCTGCTTCTTAAAGGAAAATTGCCGACGCGTACAGAGCTGGCAAGCTATAAAGAGAAGCTGATTTCTTACCGTGGTTTACCCATGGCACTAAAAGTCGTGCTTGAACAGATCCCGGCTGATGCGCATCCGATGGATGTACTACGCACAGGGTGCTCAATGCTCGGTAACCTGGAGCAGGAACATGGTTTCGGGGAGGAGTATGATAAAGCCGACCGCCTGTTGGCACTGCTGCCTGCCATCATTTGTTACTGGTATCGCTACAGTCATGACGGTGTGCGAATAGAAACCTATTGCGATCAGGACAGTATCGGAGGTTATTTCCTTAAAATGCTGACCGGTGAAACACCTTCAGAACTTCATAAGCAAGTGATGCATTGCTCTCTGATCTTGTATGCCGAACATGAATTCAATGCTTCGACTTTTGCCGCCAGGGTGTGTGCTTCGACCTTATCAGATCTCTACTCCTGTATCACTGCGGCTATCGGAACATTGCGCGGGCCGCTTCATGGTGGGGCCAATGAGGCCGCAATGGCGATGATAGAAAATTGGCAGAGTGCAGATGAAGCAGAGGCCGGGATCATGGCAATGCTGGCAAATAAAGATAAAATCATGGGCTTCGGACACGCCATTTACAGGGAATCTGATCCTAGAAATGCACTGATAAAAAAATGGTCTGAGAAGTTGGCTCAGGAGGCCGATGATGCGGTGCTGTACGATATCTCAGTTCGGGTTGAGCAGGTAATGAAACGCGAAAAGAACCTGTTTTGTAACGCCGACTTTTTCCACGCATCGGCTTACCATTTCATGAAAATACCGACCAAATTGTTTACACCGATTTTTGTCATGAGCCGGGTAACTGGATGGGCTGCGCATGTGTTTGAACAGCGCGATCATAACAGAATCATCAGGCCAAGTGCCGAGTATAATGGTCCTGAACATCAGGACTGGTTGCCGATAGATGAGCGTCACTAGGTCATTGATTGATGACTGATTCCGTTAGTAGGACGGTTCAAGAAGGCTGGTTTGATATCCCGGACGGGCGGTTGTTTTGGTCGCCTCATCTTATTTCGCAAGCTGAGGCTGACAGTTACTTCCAACGACTTTCGGAGGAACTTAACTGGCGGCAGGAAACCATTCGGATGTTTGGCAGGGATGTTCTTCAGCCTCGTTTGCAGGCTTGGTGCGGGGACGCGGTTTATACCTATTCAGGGCTGACCATGGAGCCTCAATCATGGACGCCCACGTTGCTGGCTATTAAAGCGGCCTGTGAAAAGGTGAGTGAAGTTCGGTTTAATTCAGTATTAGCGAACCTGTACCGTGGCGGGCAGGATTATATGGGCTGGCATCGGGACAATGAGCCGGAGCTCGGGGTGCAACCTGTTATTGCATCGGTCAGTCTTGGAGAATCACGACGATTTATCCTTAAGCATATGGAGACTAAGCAAAAGCTGGAGTTTAATCTTGAGTCCGGTTCTCTATTAGTGATGGCCGGAAATACTCAGCAATGTTGGGTGCATTCAGTACCTAAAACGCGCAAGCCAAAAGCCGGACGGATCAACCTGACATTTCGACTTATTTTGTAACCTGTTTTCCACTAAAGAAAAATTAACAAAACTCTGACTTTTTATACGCCTCCTGCTGGTGGCATTTTTATGCCTGTAAGGCGTATAGTGTATGAAATTTATGGTTTAGTCAGTACAGAAGGGAGTACATGATGAAGTTATTGCAGGCAGGGTTTCCGTTAATCATCTCTTTACTGGTTAGTCCGGCGTTTGCCGTTTCGACCTCAGCTAACGTCCCTTCAACTGAAAGCGCTTCTGCTGCTCCCAGATCAGCAGTGCTGACTTCCTACCAGCAGGATGCCGAGTTAATCCGCCAGACATATGAAAGCCAGTTATTCACTTTGCCTGCTTTTAAGATGGGCCATTATGGATTACGCATGTATCGTCAGACACAGGACGATAAGTATGAAGCGGCAATATGGTCTGACATGGCACGCGTTGCCAGCCGACTAAACCATTTCGCGACAGAAGTTCATACCCCTGAGCAGATTCAGGTATATACCGAAAAGCGCGCTCAGAAATACAGACAGAAAACCGATGATCGCAGCAAATTAAGGTACTCGGTTACTAAGTCAAAACCTGAGTATTTTTATCTTGGCGTTGATTTGCTGGGCTCAATGGCAAGAGCCAATGAATATGGCCTCAAACACCGTGATGACGAAAAGCTTCGTCAGATTATTCGCCGTTATGATTTTTCAGATTATGCTTCGGATCCGGACATGATCCGAGCTTGGGCGGCACAGCTGGCCAATCAGGTTTATTGGTTGCGACAACTTGGTGAGCAGGATGTGGTGGGTGAATTCATTAAGGCATTTCGTGCCACTTATCCGGATACACAGGATGCTTCTTTGAGTGATAAACAGTTCATGAATAAAATCTATGGCCTGACTCATATCATTTTTGCCGCTTCTGAGTATTACCAAAAGCCGGTTAATGAGCACGAGTTTAAATGGATTTACGACTATTACCGCGCCAATATTGATGCCATTTTAGAACGTACTAAAGAAGATGTGATTGCCGAAGTCGGGATTAATTTCCTGTTGGCCGGGTTAGATAATGATCCCGTGGTGGACAAAACACGTGCCGCAATTCAGAAGGCGATTGATCGCAAAGCGGGGATGGTGCCATCGGTTGATGGAGAAACCGAACTGCGCGATGGAGAGCACCGTAATGTCCTGTCTATTATGTTGCTTGACTGGCGAGGCGCGAAAGCCGTGCCGACAGTGAGTAAACAGCCACACATTTTCGATTCGATACCTTATGGTTTGATTGCGAAGTAGTTACGACGTCATTAGGCGATTAAGCTTGTAACAAAAAGCCCTTCCCTGAATAAACAGGGAAGGGCTTGTTATATCATTCGGCATCTTGATGGGGTTTATCTGCCGGGCTAAAGGCTAAATCGCCTCGAAATATTTTCCTTCGATACTGGTAACTGTAAATGTTTTCACTGTCATACTTGATGACCAGTGATCCGGTTTCCAACCGGCTTTGATTTTTAGGTGACGGATAAAATCGTGCGGTTTCGGCAGTTGCTCCCATACCTGAGGCAAAAACAGCGCCTGGCCATAATTGTCTGAAAGAATGACTCCCACTTTGTTGTTGCTCAGGTAGTCCAGTAACTCCTGTTCTGAACGTACTTCCAGTACTGCAGGTTCAGACAGAACAGAGACTTCGATCATCAGGTGATCCAGCTGTTCTTCTGTGAGCGGCATAAAACGCCGATCCTGGTAGGCACTGGCAATGGCTTTATTGTGAACTTCTAACACTAATGGTGTGTGGGCATTAATTGATCCCAGGCATCCCTGCAATTCCTCGTGTACTGTTAGGGTTACAAAGCAAGCTCCTGGTTCAAGCAGTTTCTTCCCGTAAAGATCCAGCTGCGGTGATTTAGGACCTTCTTCAGAGAAGTGACCTCGAATTGCCTCTCTGGCAATATCCAGCAGCTGGGTTAATTCCCCTTTATTCAGGTTCTGAGATGAGGTAACTGACATATCCGACAACTCTCTCCTTATCTCCGGCTGTATCTCCGGAGTTTTTCTGTTCTACACGTTTCAATTGGTAATCCCTTTCTTTGGCAAGCAGAAGCAATGTATTGATACCGGTTGAGCCGCATGCTTGCTCAGGTTTCAGGGTCGGTTCAAAGTGTTCTATTAAAGAGCAGGTTTGTTGATCCAAAGTCTGAGCTTCGGTGTAAGAGTGGTAATGGCTGAGATCACTGCTGATAACAAGCAGGGTGTTTTCATCTTGCCACACTGAATTAATGATTCTGGCGACAGTTTTCGGTGATACGTCACTGGTCAGAATAGGTAGCAGAGTAAATTCGTTTAAACAGCGCTGCAAAAAAGGGAGCTGAACTTCCAGGCAGTGTTCAAAAGCATGTGCCTGATCTGAAACTTCAATATCATCTATTTTACGGAGTATTTCAACACTTTGTGTATCGATAGGAATCTGCCCTAATGGCGTGGCGAAATAATCAACGCCGGGCAGGGCACACCCTTGGAAAAAATAGCGGTGGCTGGGACCAATTAGAATGACACGTTTGATCCTGTCAGCTTGTTGTTTAAGGTAACTATAGGCACGGGAGGCTATTTCCCCCGAATAGATATAGCCGGCGTGCGGAACTATCAATGCGCGAATTTTTCCCGGTGATTCTGCTGCTGGGTTTAGCCAGTTATCAAGTTGAGATTGCAAGAATTCCGGGGACTTATCATAAAAGCTTCCCGCGACAGCTGGTGGACGAATGTTCATAGAAATCACACGCTTATTTCTGACAATACTATAGTTAGTATAGGTATTAATTAACCGGGCGAGACGTTTTATGCAGCAGCCTCCAAGTGTGTTTAAAACGGAATACTGGCATCGTCTTGAGGATGGTAGGGTAATATGTGATCTCTGCCCTCGGCACTGCCGTTTGCGAGAAGGTAAGCGCGGGGCTTGCTTTATTCGTCAGGCACTTGACGGGGAAATTGTGCTGACAAGTTACGGCCGCTCAAGTGGTTTCTGCATTGATCCTATTGAGAAAAAGCCACTTAACCACTTCTATCCGGGGAGCTCGGTGCTTTCATTTGGTACTGCAGGGTGCAACCTGAGCTGTAAGTTTTGCCAGAACTGGAGCATCAGTAAATCCCGTGAAATAGACACCTTAGGTGAGGTGGCGTTGCCACAGCAGATAGCCAGTTCTGCGCAGCGGTATGGTTGCGAGAGTATTGCGTTTACTTATAACGACCCTGTGATATTTATGGAATACGCAGTTGATACGGCTCAGGCTTGTCATGAACTTGGTATCAACAGTGTGGCTGTAACTGCCGGATATATATGCGATAAACCAAGAGTCGAGTTTTTCCGTCATATGGACGCTGCCAATGTCGACTTAAAGGCGTTTACTGAACGTTTCTACCATAAGATTTGCAGCGGCCATTTAGCGCCGGTGCTGGATACCTTGCTTTATTTAAAACATGAAACGGATGTCTGGTTTGAAATCACGACTTTGTTAATTCCAGATGAGAATGACAGTAATGCAGAGCTGGATGAACTGACTCGTTGGGTTTATGACAATCTTGGTCCGGATGTACCTATTCACTTTAGTGCCTTCCACCCAGACTTCAAAATGCTGGATAAGCCACGAACACCGCCCGAAACAGTTAAAAGAGCCAGGGATATAGCACTGAAAAACGGGCTGAACTATGCCTATGTTGGCAATATTTTTGATGAAAGCGGAGATAGTACATACTGTCCGTCTTGCCACAAAAAAGTGCTGTCCCGAGACTGGTATCAGTTGGGAGAGCGATTCCTTACTGATGACGGAGCTTGCATGCATTGTGGCTATCAGATAGCCGGGCGTTTTAATGCCAGCAAAGTTGGCTTTGGTCGCAAAAGAATTCCGGTCAGGATTGCTTAATCTTCCATCGCCAGATTTGAGTATCCTGCTTGGGGGCTTGTATTGCAGTAGCGCTTTCCATTATCTTAGCGAGGATTTGAACCTGATTAAGTGAATGGAATTTTATGTCTGACATGACCATCGAACAGCTTTCTGGCTACAAAAACCTGGTGATCACTCAACCTCATTGTCCTTTCTGTGTGAAAGCGAAGAAGATCCTTGATGATCGTGGTACAGAGTACACCACGTTAGTGCTGGGCAAAGATCTACCGAAAACCACCATGGTAGATTTCATTGAGCAAGTGACAGGCAATACTGTTCGTACTGTACCGCAGATTTTCCTGGACGGTCAGTATATTGGTGGCCATGACGATTTGGTTGCGTTTCTGGAGCGTCAGGTCGATGATTCTGAATTCAGCGACTTTGAGTTATAAGAAGCCTTTGCAACTATATAATTTGCTTAAAGTGTGATTTCACTCGAGTTGAAGAGATAAAAAGATGAGCCCTGGCTCATCTTTTTTTGTTTGTGTCAGGGTAAATTTGATATGAGCCTTGTTGTTTATTTCAGGCTGTTGATTTTACAGAGAAAGGAGGCCGTTTTCATCAGCTAAAGCCAAGCCTAATAAAGATGTATTTATCATATCTTATTGTTAATCATTGGCTTTTTACTATTCTGAAATATAAGGCAATACAATAACTACAACATGGAACGGTTGTGCCTTGATGAGCCATTAAGGGGGGCAAAGATGCTATCTGGAAAGAAGTTTTTGCTGATTGATGACTGCAATACCGCAATTTCATTGATGCGGTCGATGCTCAATATGTCAGGTATTTCAAATGATAATATTGATAGTACCATGGACAGCATGAAGGCCATCCGTCTTCTGGCGAATCATAGTTACGATATCGTCATTTGTGACTACAACATGCGTCATCATATTGATGGTGGGCTGATTTTCGATGAAGTGATCCAGCGGAAATTGCTCCCCAGTGATGGTGTGTTCATTTGTGTTACCGGGGATAACACTCAGCAGGTGGTTTCTCACTTTATTGAGTTGGAACCTGACGATTACCTCATAAAGCCCTTCAGTGCAGCCATTTTCATTGAACGTATTGAGATGGTAACAAGGCGAAAATCTGCGCTTTACCCCCTGCTATTGGCCCTTGATAACAAAGACTATCGAACTGCAATTGGTTTGTGTAAGCGTTACAGGGATGAACTGCCGAAATATAAAGGTTATATCGACCGGATTAACGGTGACTGTCTGTTGCGTTCTGAGCAGCATGAGGAAGCCCGGCAGTTTTATGAAGAAGCCTGTAAAAACAATGATCACTTATGGCCGAGAATTGGGTTTGGTCAGGCATTAAAAGGCCTCGGAAAGCTCAAAGAGGCTGAGGCGGTTTTCGAAGAGATCCTGGCAAAACACCCGAAACAACCATTAGCCAGGAAACATCTGGCGGGTTGTCTTATCGAAGGTGACCGCATCCCTGAAGCATTAGAGCAGTTTAAGCTTTTGCATAAAGTGAATTCAGCTAATCCTATGCGTGAGCTGATTATTGCCAACTTATATGCGGCATTACAGCAGCATGAAAAAGCGGCGATTGGCTATCAGCGGTTTACGGCTAAAGTAACTGGCACTAACCGCTACAGTAGTGGCGCTGCCGGTAATGTAGCCGTATCTCTGATGCTGGCCAGTCTCTATACCAGTAATAATGATGAACATACGGATTTGCTCAAAGAAGCCAGGCACAATCTGCATGAACACAACAGTAATATAGAAACCGAAAAAGAGAGATATGAAAGTGAAGTTAGCGGCTTGACCAGCGTCGCGATACTAGCGTGCCTTCATGGTGAAATTGAAGACTGCTTCAGTATCGTGAACCGTATAGACCTGCAGAAAAAGCCTGTTGATGATTATTACACAGCACTGAATGTTGCCCGCCTTTATGGTTTTTGTGGAATGCCGGACAAATATGAGCAGACGATGCAAACGGCCAGAAAGCTATGTGCCAGAGCTGATGATGCTATTTTGATTCAGTCCCAGGTTAAGTTGATGGAAGCGTGTCATGCCGAGATTAACCACAGGTTGAAAGAGGGGAGTGCGCTGGTAGAAAAAGCGTTTGAACTACGAAGTAATAATCAGGCCAGAGAAGCAATTGAATACGCGTATCGTGCTTTTCATATGGTGCCTTACCATTACAAATTGTGCTTTTTGATCCTGGAACTGACTGCGCTAGCAACCCCTTCTTTTTTAAAAGCCAGTGAAATTAAGGAAATTATTTCGTCCTGCAACTGGGTTTTTCAAAATGATACACGTCCTGACGGCGATCAGCTGGAAAGGGCAAAAGAGCTATATCGAGTAGCGCTGGCCAGAGTTGAAAAAATGGCAAAAGCACCGGCGATGGTCTGAATCTGTTACTGTCGAAGACAACAAAAAGCCGCAGCCTCTTAGAAAGAGGCTGCGGCTTTTTTACTTATAGTAGTGAATTAAATCAGTTAGCCATTTTTGCTTGTAGTGCAGACTTAACGCTTTGCAGTCGGCTTAGTGCCAGAACAATAACGCAAGGCAGGAACCAGCTGGCATGGGCATTATAAAGAGGCAGAGACTGCTCCAGGGTTGCGCTCATGCTTTCTGGCATCTGGCCCAGGATGCTTAGTGCGTCAATTCCACCGAAAACAAAAGCTGTGACGACCATAGCAACAAAGGTAAAAGATAACGAGCGTTTAGCCGGGAACACAAAGGCTGCCAGTACAAGGGCAATCGCAACTGGGCACAGAACCAGGATCGCCGGAAGGCTGACTTTCAAGATCTGCTCAAGGCCAAAGTTAGCGATAACACCAGTCAGAACCACTACGATAGTTGCCGTCATTGAAAATGGGGCACTGAAGCTTTGCTTGTAGTACTCGGCACACGCATTTGTCAGGCCGACTGTTGTTGTCAGACAAGCCATAACGATGATGGCGGCAAGCAACCATTGGCCGTAAGCACCAAACTCACCGGCAACATAACGCGTCAGGATTTCACCACCGTTAGCTGCATTGGCCGCAACTGGCGTTGATGTTGCACCGACATAACCCATCGCAAGGTAACAACCTGACATCAGTACGGCATAGATAACTGCAACTTTAAATGAAGTATTCGCTACATCTTTTGGTTCTGTGACGCCTTTGCTTCCGATTGCCTGGATGATTACCCAGCCAAAGCCAACTGCGGCGATTGCATCCATGGTCATGTAGCCTTGGATCAGGCCATTTGTCATCGCATTGCTTTGATAATCTGCCGTTGGTGCCTGTGGCATGCCCAGTGGTGAGAAGATAGCGGCACAAGCCAGAGCAAGCAGCATCAGGATAAGCATTGGTGTCATTATTTTGCCGATGTAATCGACCAGACGGCCCGGTTTAAATGCCAGCAGCAGAGTGACAGCCGAAAACGCAATGGAAAACAGCATCAGGTGATCGCTGCTTGCAAAAGGCTTCACGCCCATTTCGTAAGCAACAGTAACTGCGCGAGGCATACCAAATGCCGGGCCGATAGCGGTAAACAGCAATACCCAGAAAGTGCTTCCCATCCAGTTTGGCAGCGGACGAGTCAGATTTTGGCTGCTGCTGATTCGGCCTAATACGATCAGCGTGAATGTCGGCAGACCTACTGCGGTGATCAGAAACCCAGCCATTGCCGGAAATAAATTGGTTCCTGCTTCCAGTCCCAAAGAAGGTGGAAAGATCAGATTACCAGCTCCAAGAAAGAGCGCGAATGTCATTAAGCCAGTGGCAAATAAATCTTGTTTTTTCACTGCACATGTCCTGTCTGTTATTTTCGGGACCGTCAGTTAGGCTGAAGAGAAGAAAGATGAAGGGAAAGCGTATCCTCCGTCAGCCTGGCTGACGGAAGTAATACCGCCAGCCTAGTTAATAATCACTAGAATAATGGCGATAATAATGTTTGTTGCGCGCGATACAGCACTCGTGAGCACTTCAGGCAAAGTAGCAAATTGTGAGTCTGTATAAGTTTGCATAAGTAAAACTTTAGTAATTTGTATTGGCAACACAGTCAACATATAAGCAATTTAGTTGGTTGTAAATAGTTTTCTAGAGATAAATTTCATTATTTTCTGTAATAACATTATTTTTATTCTTATCAGTGGTTCTGCCGTCGTCCTAAGCCGTATCATTTTTGAACTGTTTCTCGTACCTGCCTAATGCCTTCTTTTTATTTGAATTTAAACCAGTGGTGACAAAAAGCCGATTGATAAATTAAAAACAGTGCTCACGACCTCTACTTCTCATTTTGAGCTGATGCCGGGCACGAAAAAGGGGGGGGGGCAGGCAAGTCTGAGATGAATGCACTCGCACAACCGGAATTGGGTAAAAAAGACGGTGGTTAATCCCCGTTTTGTGACGCTGATTAGAAAGGAAGCCAGAGACGGCTTCCTTTTTCTTTTGGTTGGTTGTTGCTGTGGTAAATTGCGGCTTTGATAAGTGAAGTCTTAAAAAAGAGAAGAAAATTACATGCTTAAAGGGATCCATCACGCAGCGATTATTTGTTCTGACTATCAGAAGTCGAAACACTTCTACGTCGATATTCTGGGGTTAGCGATCATCGCCGAAAACTATCGTGAAGCCAGAGATTCATTCAAGCTGGATTTGCAGTTACCTGATGGCAGTCAGGTTGAGTTGTTTTCATTTCCATCACCGCCGCCAAGGCCTAGTTTTCCGGAGGCTCAGGGCTTAAGGCATCTGGCATTTACTGTCTCGTCGGTTGAAGCTTTCGTTGAATACCTTCATACACAGGGTGTGGTGGTTGAGCCGATTCGGGTTGATGAGTATACAGGAAGGAAATTCACTTTCTTTCAAGATCCTGACGGTTTGCCTCTGGAGCTTTATGAGGGCTGAAACTCAGACTGGCCATAGGGCTGCAAAATAATTCTCTAAATGTTGCCGAAATGCAGACCTTTGTTGTGCTGTAAGACTTCCGCCTTCCATTACGCTTTATATAAAACGAAATGATTCAGGGTGACAGCGTGAAGGTTGCTTTTTTTGGTGAGTGCATGATCGAGCTCAGCGGTCTGCCGTTGCAACGCACCTTTGGGGGCGATACGTTGAATACTGCGTTATATCTGTCTCGACTTGGTCAAAACCGGGGGATCGAAGTCAGTTACGCAACGGCGTTAGGCATAGATCATATTAGCCACGAAATGTTGGAATCGTGGAAAGCGGAAAATATTGATACTAGCCTGGTTCGCCGGCTGGACGAAAAACTGCCGGGGTTGTATCTGGTGGAGACCGAGCCTAACGGTGACCGCCACATACATTACTGGCGCAACGACAGTGCCGCAAAGTTCTATTTTTCGGTCGACTATACTCCGCTGGAAAGCGCGATTGATCAACACAAAATTGATGTGCTTTATATCAGTGGAATCAGTCTGGCAATACTGGCGGAAGAGTCAAAGGCAATTTTGATTACTCTGTTAGAGAAACATAAATCGAACGGCGGTAAACTGATATTTAATAATAATTTTCGCCCTCAGTTGTGGACAACGAGGCAAGCGAAATACTGGTACTCCCAGATTGTACCCTATACAGATATTGTCCTTAGCAGCGAAGAGGATGAGAGTCTGGTCTGGGGGGAACACGATGTTGCTTCTTTGTATCAGCAGGCAGGCTGTAATGAGGTTGTGATACAGCGGGGCAGAGCAGGTTGTAAAGTCTACTCTGGTTTGCAAAGCGCGCAACCTGAATGTTTTCAGATAACGGCAAACCAACCTGAAAGGGTGGTTGATATTTGTGCCTGTGGAGATGCATTTGCTGCCGGTTATCTGGCTGCAAGGCTGACAGACGGTACAGAAGGTGCAGCAGCAGAATTGGGCCATCAATTGGCTTCTATTGTTATCCAGTATCCGGGAGCAATTATCCCTCCCGGAGCGATGAAAGCATTAACGTAAGGAACAAAAGGCAATGCCACAAACATTGTTAGAAAAATTAAAAAAATTCAAAGTTGTGCCTGTTATTCAGATTGATGATGTTGAGCAGGCGGTGCCATTGGCGAAAACACTGGTTGAGAATGGATTGCCTGTGGCTGAAGTCACATTCAGGACCGAAGCGGCAGAGGAAGCTATCCGCAAGATGCGTGAAGCCTATCCGGATATGTGTATCGGTGCCGGCACCGTGTTGAATTCCGGACAGGTAGATCGTGCAAAGGATGCCGGTGCAGAGTTTATTGTGGCACCAGGGCTTAATCCAAATACTGTGCGTTATTGTCAGCAGCAAGGAATTGCGATGGTTCCGGGAGTGAACAATCCAAGCCAGATTGAGCAGGCAATGGAACTGGGACTTACCTTCCTTAAGTTTTTCCCGGCTGAGGCTTCCGGCGGTATCAATATGATCAAGGCGCTTTTGGCTCCTTACGTAGATGTTGAAATGATGCCGACAGGCGGTATCAGCAAGTCCAATGTCGGAGCTTATCTTGCGACAGATCGTGTTGCCTGTTGTGGTGGTACATGGATGGTGGCTCCAGCCCTCATTAATGCCGGTGACTGGGAAGAGATCGGTCGACTGGTCAGAGAAGCGGTAGAGCTGGTGAATCAGTAAATAGACTCGAAATCTAGGATTTAAACAGCTTCTGTTTGCAAAGCCATTGGGAAAATCTGATGGCTTTTTGCCTTGTGGGCTTAACGGCACAAAAACTTTCTCAGGCGTGAGAATTCAGGTTGTCATCAGATAAAGCAGATTGAATAGACAAAATTGATGGAATTTATCAGTGACATTGGAGACTTATGTTTGTAATTTGCCCAATCTTAGAGAACTATAAAGAATAAAAAGTGTGCACTAAGTTATTATAAATAGACCTATTGCACATTAATTCAGCAAGTAATGCTGATTACTTTAATTTGCTGTTGACTAAGGCTGACCAATCCGTAGAATGCACCACGTACCGAGACAGAACAGTCTTTCTCAGGTAACTCAGAGGCGCGTTGGCAGAGTGGCTATGCAGCGGATTGCAAATCCGTGGACCTCGGTTCGACTCCGGGACGCGCCTCCATTCTACAAAGAATTTTTGATATTGATTATGTCAGTATCAACGCAAGAATTGCGTGCCCTGGTGGTGGAATTGGTAGACACAAGGGATTTAAAATCCCTCGACGTTCGCGTTGTGCCGGTTCAAGTCCGGCCCGGGGCACCATCTATTCGAAAGGCTTACCGAAAGGTAAGCCTTTTTTCGTTTCTGCTATCGAAGCTCCTTTCAAAACAACTGAAAAATCAGTGTCTTCCGTATTTTCCGTTTTCCCTTCTCCTTGTCGGATTGACTATCTCTGTGTAATGTTAAATTAATGTAACCATTTCATGGCAAGGACTGGCAATGAAATTGAATTGCGATATGGGAGAAAGCTTTGGTGCCTGGCAGATGGGGCACGATCAGGCTGTGATGCCATGGATTGATATGGCGAATATCGCCTGTGGCTTTCATGCATCAGATCCCAATGTCATGGCGCAGACTGTCTCATGGGCGCTTTCCCATCAGGTTGAAATAGGTGCTCATCCTGGTTACGACGATAAGCCCGGATTCGGTCGCCGTAGTATTCCTCATGCTATGACCGAAATTACTCAGCTGGTGGCTTATCAGGCTGGCGCATTAGATGCGATATGCCAGCTACAGGGTGGGCATATCCGCTATATCAAACCTCATGGCGCACTTTATAACGACATGATGTCGAGAGAAGACATTTTTGAAGCAACAGTTAAAGCTGTTGCCGGTTTGAATCAGCGTCGCCATATTGCACTTAAATTGATGATCCAGGCTCAGACCGATAACGACCTTTTCAGGCAAATAGCTGAGTATTACCGGGTCGGGCTTTTATATGAAGCATTTGCTGATCGTGCTTATGACGAGTCAGGATTACTGGTTCCACGCACTCAGCCGGGAGCGGTTTATCAAGATGTTGAACAGATTAAAGAGCAGGTTATAAATTTAGCTGAGGGGCAGGTTACGACAATTCAGGGAAATAAGCTTAACCTTGCTGCCGATACGGTTTGTGTTCACGGTGATAATGAGCATTCGATACTGACTATCGAAGCGCTGCATAAGGTGCTTCATCCATGATACGTGTCGAGCCCGTTTCTGAAACCTGCATGATTGTGTATTTGGGTGAGCAGATTGATACCAGCCTGACACCGCAGATAAACCTGCTGGCAAGGTATCTAAAGCAAGGTTTCGCGGAGTCTCTGATTGAAGTCATTCCTTCATATACATCTCTTTTTATTCAATATCACCCTCGTCTTATTACGTATCAGGTTTTGTCTGATGCGATCATGCAGTTTGCATCTATGCTCGACAGTAAGAAGAGAAAACGTCGTACGCGAGAGGGGAAACTGATCACCTTGCCGGTTTATTATGATCCTGATGTCGGCCCGGACTTATTGCATGTTGCCCGTGAACATAACCTGGAAATTGAACAGGTGATAGCCTGTCATGCTCAGAAAACCTATACCGTCTGCGCGGTTGGTTTTGCGCCGGGGTTTGCCTTTCTCGCCTCGGTTGAGCCTGAAATTGCCACGCCTCGCCATGCCGAGCCCAGGATGAAAATTCCAGCAGGCAGTGTTGGTATTGCCAATGAGCAGACCGCGGTGTATCCGGCAGAATCGCCCGGTGGTTGGCAAATTATTGGTAATTGCCCGACACCCTTGTTTTCGCCTGAGAGTAAACCAATGTCGCCGTTTAACGTCGGTGACAGAGTGAAGTTTGAGGCTATATGCAGGCGGGAATTTGAAGATCTCGGAGGAAGCGTTTGGCCACACTGGAAGTAATACAGCCGGGAATGTTGAGCTTGATCCAGGATACAGGGCGATTGGGAGTCGGTGCGCAAGGGCTGAGCCAGGGAGGTGCTGTCGATCTGCATGCCTACTGTTGGGCTAATCACCTGTTAGGCAATGATATGAATTGTCCGCAGATTGAAATCACGCTCGGGCAGGCCTGTTTCAAAGCACATGGAGACATGCTTTGTGCGATTACCGGTGCGGATATGAATCTGACGGTAGATGGCAAGCCTCAGGTTTGCTGGCAAAGCTTTTTACTTAGAAATGGGCAAGTACTGAAGTTTAATTTACCACGTTATGGTGTTCGTGCTTATCTGGCTGTCCATGGTGGCTTTTCTGTTCCTGAAGTGTTAGGGAGTGCTTCAACGGTTGTCCGAAACGGTATCGGTGGAGTGGCACAGGGTACACCATTGCAGCAAGGTGACTGCTTGAAGGCGATAAATTTCAACGGTGCAAAATTCAAGTTATTCTCAACACCGGCGCGGTTTATTCCGGACTATCAGCAAGGGCTTCAACTCAGAGTTATTGAGTCATGCCAGGCAGACAGTTTTTCAGATTCAGCTAAGCAATCCTTTTATAGCGGCACATTTAAAGTCACCCAACAAACGGATCGAATGGGATGTCGACTTGAAGGTCCGGAAGTCACTGGCCACATTGATGGTGTTATTTCTGAGGGGATAGCCTATGGAGCTATCCAGATCCCGCCTAATGGTCAGCCCATAGTATTGCTTAACGATCGGCAGACGTTAGGCGGTTATCCCAAATTAGGGTGTGTTGCCCGAATAGATGTGTCGAGGCTGGCTCAGGCGAGACCAGGTCAGCAAGTTCGTTTTCTAAAAGGTGATTTGCAGGAGTTACAAGAGGAATGGCTGACCTTTTCCCGCTTTTTTGGATTGCCGTTTTAGTTGCCTGAACGAAACCGTGAACAGGAGTAAGAATGTATATTTTTGGCTATGGAAGTCTTATTAACCATCAATCGCGTAAGCTGACAGGCCAAACAGGTGAGGCGTTACCGGCTAAGGTCAGTGGGTTGGTTCGTTCATGGGGAAAGGTTGATGGCACTTATAAAATCGCGCCTTTGGTTGCTGTTGAAGGGCATGGCGTATGTAACGGTGTACTTGTTCCAATACAGGGCATTGTTTTGAAGGATTTTGATCGCAGGGAAAAAGGCTATCGGCGTATTGAGCTGGATCCGACAAGCTTAATTGTTGAAGGCTGCGACATGCCAAATGTGCCTGTTTGGGCGTATGTTCGATCTGATGTTGAGCCACCTTGTCAGGTAAAACCAATAATGCAGACCTATGTTGATACTGTTCTAGCCGGTTGTTTCTCTATTTCACAGCAATTTGCCAAAACATTTGTTGAAACAACCAGTGGCTGGCATCATCCTCTGTTTGATGATCGTCAACAACCCAGATACGGGAATTATGTTGGTGTTTCTGAGAATAAGCAGGCATTGATCGACAGTTTAGTCACGGATATACGCCGTGACGTCAGTGGTATACAGAGAGATGGCAAAACCGAATAAGAAAGGGCCGACAAAGACGGTCGATATATTTTGTAGTGGGTGTAAAAGTCAGCTGTTTAAATATCGGAAAGGTGGCAAAGGGGCGTTGGTTAAGTGCTTTAAAGAAAGGATTAGTCGTGACTACACAAATGAGCATTGTATTTGCCCTGAGTGTCAGGCTGTTTTTGCAAGAGAAACTCTGGTGAGAGGAACGCCTGCTTATAAGATTATTGGTGGTAAAGCTTATATGAAGTAGTCGTGTTTTGTTTTAGTTCAAAGGATCAGCGAATTAGCAAGCCTAATTGATTTTGGCCAGCTGGTTCGGGCACTTTATATTACTCTTGGTTAATAATGCTTGCAGGTTGAGAAGCTTACGTTTATACGTGGCTTTAACCAGCTGATAGTCGACGTCAGGGGCAAACCACATCACCAGCTTTCGGTCATGCTTGCGTACTTGTTCAACTCGAAACGCATTTAGTCGGCCAAAACGGGTTTTGATCTTTTCTTTTCCCTTTACTTCAAAAAAGTAATGGTCCACATCATTCGTGTCCTGCAACTTAAAGTTGAATGATGTTTTACCTTCGATAAGGTTGTGTCTTATCTGGCTGCCAACAGCATCTCCATCCATGATGGGAATGTCTGTACTGCTGAAATTAGCGGTTGCTCCGTTGTAATTGATTACTGAGCGGCTTCCTTCTTCACTGAAGGTTGCTGAGGCTGAGCCAGCCAGAAGCCCGGTGATTTGACGTGAAAATGATTGGGTCAGAAACGAATTTCGCTTTTCTGACCAATAAACTCGGCTCTGTTGTTTTAGTTTGCTTTTGGCGACGACAATGTCGACTTTACTGTAGGAGTAAATGTCCACATTTTTATCTTGCCATCTGAGTGTTCGGGTCAGATACCCAATTTTTTGCTGGCTGAGATAGATATCGTATGTAAAGGCCTTGGTGCACTGGTGAAAAGCCAGTGACGGATTGGCGTAAATAGATGTTGAATAAAGTAAGGCACTGATACCAGAAACGATTGTTGTGAATAGATTTTTCACTGTGCCTCCGTACAGTCTCGCTCCATCATTATTACGTTAGCAGTGGTAAAGAGATCACGCAAAAGTCATTGCTATTGAGTGGGAACTGTCGACGTGATGGCAGGCTGCTGAACAGCCTGCGTTACATGAACTTATTTCAGCAGGCGCTTGAGGATTTTTCCGGTTGCTGTCATTGGCAATGAATCAACAACCTCAACCTGGCGAGGGTACTTGAAGTCAGCCAGTCGTTCACGTCCCCAGGCAACAAATTCTTTCGGTGTTGTTTGGGCTTCATCTTTCATGATGATAAAGGCTTTCACTTCTTCACCGTAAGTTTTATGCGGGATACCGACAACCGCCACCATGTGAACATCCTGGTGGGTCATGAAGGTTTCTTCGATATCACGCGGATAGATGTTATAGCCGCCGCGAATGATCACTTCTTTCAGGCGGTCGACGACGAAAACATATCCGTCCTCATCCATTTTGACGATATCGCCGGTATGCAACCAGCCATCCACAATGGTTTTTGCTGTTTCTTCTGGTTTGCGGTAGTAGCCTTTCATTACATTATGGCCACGGATCAACAGCTCACCTTCTTTGCCTCGTGGCTGGGTCTTTCCTTTATCATCGACCACTTTCATGGTGACGCCGGGTAAAGGCTGGCCGATACTACCCGGTTTGCGTTCGTATTCAAGGTGATTAAATGCTGCCACCGGTGAAGACTCCGACAGGCCATAACCTTCAATTACTGGCACATTCAATTTTTCTTCAAACTGTTTCAGGATTTCAACCGGCATTGAGGCTCCACCTGAAATAGCCACTTTCAGGTTTGCGGCGATATCTTCAATAAAGTCACCGCCATGTTTTTCAGCAAACGCAAGCAGGCCGATGAACATGGTCGGTACGCCGGCTAAGTGAGTCACTTTATGCTGATGCATCTGTTGCAATACGGTTTTGGGTACAAAACGCGGGATCAGAACCAGAGCACTGCCAGCAAGAATCGAGGTGTTCATGATCAGCGACTGACCAAAAGTATGGAACAGAGGCAGGATAGCAATACTGACATCTGTACCTTTCTGATTAGTCAGAGCCTGACATGCCTGAGCGTTGCACAACATGTTACTCTGACTCAGCTCTGCGCCTTTCGCGCGGCCAGTTGTGCCGGAGGTGTAGAGTATTACACAGGTATCCTCTGCTTTACGGTAAATTGCATCAAAGTGATTTTCTTCAGTTTGTAACCACTGGTTAAAGCTATGGGCTTCCTGCGAAGCCGGAGATTCATTGCCTTCGGTTTCAATCAGGATGAAATGCTGGCAGCTTTCTGTGTCACTGAATCCCTGATAGCCGTATTCACCACATGGAAGGGCACTGTTGCCCTGATAGCAAATCAGAGCGACAGCATCGGAATCATCAAGATGATAGGCAACTTCAGGGCCTTTCAGCATGACATTGAGCGGAACAGTGACGGCCCCGACCTTCTGAATAGCATAGTAACCGATAACAAAATCAGGTGTATTGGGGCAGGAGATAGCCACTTTGTCATCTGGCTTGATGCCCAGCCTGACAAGTTGATTTGCCACGCGGTTAACCCTCTTATTCAGCTCACTGTAGCTGATGGTTTGATCGTGGAAGATGAGGGCTGTGTCATTACCGCGAAAAGTGGCATTACGTTCCAGGTTCGTAGCAAGGTTGTACATAGTATTCAGTTCTTATCTTTGTGATGAATGGCACCATGAATTGATAATAGCGAAGCCATTAATGTGGTTTTCACGATAAAAATATTAAAGTTTTTTTTCAATATAAATAATTATTTTTTAAAGGGAAATTATTTAGATTGTTGTACTGGGAAAAAGACAAACGAACACTTAAAAATTAACACACTGATTTTATGGTTAATTTGAAAAATTTGTTTGAAAGGTAATTGTGACTGTTTGATTGCGGAAATTTGACGATTTGCTTACTCACTCCTATTTTTTGTTACTGGGTTTAACTGAGAGAGGTCAACTGTAATGAAGAGAATGAATTCATCATATCGTCTACAGATCATCAAAGAAGTCGCAACCAGACGCCGCTTGTCAGAGCGCGGTGATCCTATGGCCTGCCACATATCTCAGTTACTCGATGAACGAAACCATAAGTTAGAGATCCCGGACAAGCAATTTAACGGCTGTCATTATGACGAGAATGTCGGCGGCTGGGTGAGTAATTTCTGGGATACTAAGTAATCCCCAAAGGTGACCGACAAAGTATCTATTGTTTGATTCAACTTCTGTTTGATTCAACTTCGGGCTTTACCCGGAAAGTGAAACAAGAGCCAACAAAAATAGTCTGCTACCTCTGTTGGCTCTTGCTTTGTTCTGATTTAAAACAGAGGGCCGTATAATTTTGATATCAACGGGTGCGAACACTGGAACAAAATGAACGACTGAGGTACATTGCCCCGTCAATGTTATATTAGGTCGACCAATGAACTACGTAGAGCTGGATAGTTATTCCCGCAAGTGGATTTTCACCCACGCCTCCATGCCTGTCGAGGCAGCCGATTTAGAGCAGATTAAACCCTTGACTCAAGCCCGTTCCGCGCAGCTATGGCGTGAGCATATCAGTAGCCAGAGCCCTGACGCAGATCATTTTGAAAAGGGTGACTGGGCTTTTGATAAAAACATTTGGTCTGAAGCTGTTGACTGGCAGCAAGCCTGGGACTGTGATGAAAACGATCTTCCTTCAGAAATCTCTGAAATCATTGACTGGGAAGACAACACCACGGTTTATTTCTGTTACGAGAAATACAATATCATTGAAACCAAGTGGGGTGTTTTCAAACGTAATTGGAAGAACTTTTTGTTCTTTGATGATGGCCCGATGCTGATTGGCCGTAAGAAAAAGCAGGTACTTTGGTTTAGTTCAAACGGTACTTTTAAACACGCTAACCGCGGCTAAAGTTGTTGCAGAATACCCGCGTATTCCCATTTAACAGGCTCCGGTAGCAAAAGAAATTTCAGATAACGTCTTCCTCTCCGGAAGACGTTATTTTGGGTAGTTTCCATCTGATTCAGTTGAATTGGTTATATTCACTTATTTGTCCCTTTCCTGAAAGCTTGGCATCGTACATTGCTTCATCAGCCTGTTTTATGACTTCTTCTGCATCAAGCGCATTATCAGCCGATACATAGTAACAGCCGATGCTGGCATTAAGTTGCAGCTGCAACTTTCCAAGGTGCAGTGGTTCTCTGATTTTTGACAACAGCCTTGCGCTTGTTTGTCTGGCATCTTCTGCACTTTTAACCGGATTCAGAACAGCAACGAATTCATCCCCGGCTAACCTGGCTATGATATCGCTGTCTCTCAGTGTGTGACGAAGTCGTTCTGCAATGACTTTAAGCGCCTTGTCTCCGGTTTGATGGTCATGGCTATCATTGACTGATTTAAAGTCGTCCAGATCAATGAAGAGGACTGCCATTTGTGAATGTGTGTTTTTTAACTGCGTAAGTTGCTGTGTTAATTCTGTATGCAATTTACTGCGGTTGGGTAGCTCGGTCAGCATGTCATGAGTGGCAAGGTATTCCAGTTGTTCAATTTTCTCTTCTGATGATTTATCAGCCAGTAGCCATGAAAACATCAGATAGATGAAAACGCTGCTGAGAAGAAACAAGCCAATCATCAGAAGCAGGCTTAGCTTGAAATGATTAAATTGCATTTGCTTTAGTGCTATAAGCGAAACAGCAATCCTTAGTTGTCCAATTTGCTCTCCTTTCATATCAATAGGCACAAACATGTAGAGCATTTGAGATCCAAACACATAACTTTGCTGAGCAAGTTTTGTCTCTTCATCTTTTGAAGGGAAGATAAAAGTGATTTTCTCATTTTTATATTGGCTGAATTTTTGCTGGTTGAGCGTGTTTAGCTCCACGCGGGCAATTAGAGGATCTGCTTTGAAGGCCGAGAGAATTTCCGTTGCTTCGATACGGTCGTTAAACAGAATTGCGGCGTCCAGGTTTCGTCCGACGCCATTGGCCAGCACTTTAGTCCGACTTATTAGATGTTCTTGCTCAATGCTTAAATACACCTGATGAGTGATGAATTTAATAGTGATAAAGGCAAGCATGATGAAACTCATTACAGCGATGGTGAGCCGCATATTCAGCGGCAGGCGGTTGGCCCATTTAGTCATGAATGCCTCCTTTCTGAACGTCATGATGCAGAGAGATTCTTAGCAATTGTGAACTGACAGTCAGGCGTCCCCTGTCTACATTATCAAGCCCGATCACTGGCTTTACCTGATTGTTTATCGATCTCAGTTCGATCATTCCTCCCTGTTTAGTAAAGCCTTTGTTACTGCTTACTGTCAGTACTTTTTCATACTGAGGGATTCGTTGCAGTTTGCGCATTTTTCGCTCTGTGAGGTATAGGATCTCACAACGGTTGCTTGCCTCACTTAGGTTCTTCAGTGAGATAAAGCTAGATGCATATCCGGGAATGCCTTTGTTTTGAACTAAGTTCTCTAGCGTAACTGTGACGCTGTCTCTGCCTAGGCAGCAAAAGCGAATGTCTGTCAGTTTGTTCGGCCAGTGCACAAAGTTTGCAAAGTGATGGATATAGACCGCTTTAATTTTATAGTCTGCAAAATTGGTGGAATCGGGTAATGCGGCTTCTGTTTTTGCAATAGCGAAGATAAATAAGCAGCTAACAAGTTGAGTCACCCATATCCGTAGTCGCCCCCGAGATCGAAAAGCCTCAGACTTACTGTCAACAAAACGTTTATGACTGAACTGTTTATGATCCAACATTGCCAGGTACTGAAACATCATTCTCATAAGAAGTCCCATGATGCTCGAAGGTAAGCCGTTTCTTCAATTTTGGCTTTCCCTGGTTGATCTTCATATTGTTCTTTACCAAGAGCATCAATAATCAGCTCAACTTTTGGCCAGTCGGGTTTTTCCTGCCATGCAAGCCGAACATCAAATGTGCTGACGGATGGGGCATCAAAAGGTTTGTGGCCATTTTTGAATGTCACACCGGAGTTTACTGCGCTCTTGTATCGGTACCATAAATCCAGTTGCCATGCTTGTGTGATATCCCATTGAGAGAATACAGAAACAAAATGGTTTGGTTGATATTTATATTTTGCCGGATAGCCCCCGAATGTATCGGTGTCGCAGTACTTCAGGCCTTGGCAGTCAGGTTCGGTATTGATGAAGCTGTAGCTTGTTTGTATACGTAAATTGCTCAGTGGCTGCCAGTGGAAAGCCGTTTCAAATCCGACACTTTCTGCGTTCAGTTGATTCGTGTAATGAGAAGACTGAACAAACAGTCCGCCAGGTACGGTTACACCATCTCGACAGGAGCCGAAGGAGCAATAAAGGTAAGGCTCATCAAGCATCCTTAAGTGTTTATAACGGCTGTAAAAGACAGTGCTGTCGATACTCAGTGATGGTGAATGTGTGTAACGATGGCCCAAATCCCAGGTAATAACAGATTCATTTTCCATTTCTTCATTCCCGAAAGTGAATTTAAGCACCGGGAATCTGCCCGTTTGAGTTGGTGAGATTGGCTGAGCGGTGTCTGTAAAAATATAATGATCTGTTACTGAATCAACCACAGAAGGTGTAACGACAGCACGGCCGGCACCTGCCCACCATTGATGTAGGGGAGAATAGGAATAAAGAACCCTTGCCTGCGGTTGCAGTTCGGTACTGTGATTCAGGGTGAAGTGTTCTATCTTGGTACCCAAGGTTGTCGTAATGGTGTCACTAAGTGTGGATTCCAGCTGCAAATAGGCATTGTAGATGGTGTCAGTGCCCTTTGGTTCTCTGGTTACGCGCCCCCATAACGGAAGTGTGTCATTTTTTCCTGTTGGATAAGAAGCATTATGTCGGTGAACCAGACGGATACCCGCTCCTGAGGTCAGCTCATGTACTGAGTTGAAGCGATTTCTGAGCAATCCCTCAAAATCTATAGTATAAAACTTACCGTTTGATGAGGGTTCAGTGCTGGAGTTGGCATCTGCCCACAGGCTGACTTCATAATCGGTTTGATTATGCTGTTTAGTGACATCCATACTGATGTAACCACCGTAGGAATAATCATCAAATTGTTCTGGTTGCAGGTAGAAATAATTTAATTTCTTATTCAGGCCAACGGTTAACCAGTCATGGGATGATTTATTATGGTAGCCACCGGATTCGAAGATAATTTGTGTGTCAGAGTTGAAGTAGTCGACCCTGATTCCACCGCGATAGTTTTCCCACTGGTCGTCGTTAAAAAAGTAGTAGTCTGACTTCAGTCCCTTGGCGAAGACTCTTGCTGTTGTTGTTTCTGACAGTGTCATACCATAACGGTAATTGATTTCGCGGTAGTTGTGTTCACCAGCACTGATTTCAAGATAATTGCCAAGTGTATCCCGGCTGTGCTTTGTGATGATATTGACCACGCCGTTTGCAGCATTACCACCCCACATCGTACCGGCAGTTCCGCGTATAATTTCAATACGTTCGATATCTTCAAGGACGGTATCGACGGTATCCCAAAAAGTGCCGGACATCAGTGGGCTGAAAACGGTACGACCATCGATCATCACTAATAGTTTGTTAAACAGAACTTCATTTAGCCCCCGTAATGAAACCTGCCAGTTAAACTCACTGATTTTTGTCACCTGTACACCGGGTGCCAATGCGAGAGCCTCGGCAATAGAGCGTACGCCGCTACGTCGGATCTGTTCATCGCTGATGACATAAACTGCACCGGGAACTGATGACAATGACTGCTCTTTTTTAGCTGCGGTAGTTACCGTGATTTGCGTTGCAGACAGATCTTCAAGGCTCATCGCCATTAAAGTATCAAGATCATTAGATTTCACTGATGCTGAAAATAATAAAGGCATCAATGTGAAATATGTCATTAGGCTTTGGATTAGGCCAGAATTTAATTTAACTTGTTCTTTCAAAACGTTTTATCGGGAATGCTGTAATCTGTATTGATATAGAGCAATAGTAACAACAATCCTAAAAAAGTGAATTATTTCATTGGCTTGGAATTGATGTCTGTTTTTGTTGTTTTTATTTGTGGGTGGAATTATTTGTGTTCAGTTTTGTTTTTAGGGAATGGGGTAATTAGGGTATTTTTCTCACTATTGATTAAGCTTATACAAATAGAGGTGTGAACCGGAAATGTATTTATTAAATCAATAAAAAAGGGTCAAATTTAACCTCAGATAAGAGCGAGCAGAAAATGGTCAATTGCTTTAGGGAATAGAATTATTTCGAATAAGAAAAATATTTCAATAAACAGGTATTATTAATGTCTTAATGATGCCATTAGTTGTCTGATTTTTTGGGTACCTACCGCCATGTTGCTACTGGAAGAATGAACGGAGCTACCAGATGAAATGAAAGGTTGGTGTAGTGGCTCACCTAGTGTGACAAAGATTCTGGCTCCAAGGTTGCCGGTTCGTATCTCCAGTGGCAGCGAAGAGGCTTCGAGTACGCCCATTTGCCGAGGATGAAGTTGACTGCCGCTGACATAGACATTACCGGAGCGAACATAAATAAAGCCAGATGTCAGATTGTTCTCAGGTTGAAAAGACCAGACGCCATATGGCGCAATCATGATATCGAGGTAAGTCAAAGGAATACTGTGTCTTATGGGACTTGTTTCTGTTTTGAAATCACCGACAAGTATCTTAGTTGTTGCATCTTCTTCTTCAACTAAAGGAAGCTTATCTGCGGAAATGTTACTGCTTATAGCATCGGACATTTCGGTTTCACCCGCAGGTAGGGCTGTCCACAGACTGAATGATTCGACATAGCCGTTATTGGGGGTCATGGTGTCTTTGTGTATGACTCCGTTACCTGATGTCATCACATGGATATCACCACTTGCTAACGTTACCCGGCTACCGGCTGAGTCAAGATGACGCAGCTTTCCAGTGACGGGGTAACTTATAGCTTCGATGCCTGAGTGGCCGTGGTAATCAAGACCTGTATTCAGCACAACTTCTTTTGCTTCAAAGTGATCCCATAGTACAAAGGGGTCAATTTCACTGATGTTATCGTCTGTAATAAAGGCCGTAATGGTACCTGCTTTTTGGCCGTAGCGGACTTTTGTTATCTTTCTTGTGTTTTTCATGAGCCAATACCAGATTAAAAGAGCGAGCAAGATGAAAATTTATAAGTTTGACTTTTTTAATTGAGAAATGATTTCAAATATATTCATATTGATTAAATCTTAGACCTTTGATGATAATTTTCTCAAGGTGAAATCACCTTAAAATTAGTGAAATTTAAAGGGATTAATAATTGTTAATTATTAGTTTTAAGATGCAATCTCACATGCGCAATGCTTAAATCGTCAATCTTTATGCCAGGTAATGAAATCAATACATGCGGGTATGTCTGATTGGTTAAACATCTTCAACCAGCGAGCCTGGTTACTTTGAAGTTTATCGCCTGGTCCCTTCACCTCAACCCATTGGTATTGATTGTTTTTGAACATAATAAGATCAGGAAAGCCTGAGCGATTATTCCTGGGATCAAATAGCATACGTTCAAATAAGTGGGATAGGGTAGAGTAAGGAATGCTATTTACCGTTAATTCGATGATGTCTTTGCTTAGACTATGCCAGTTAACCCAGTCGTTACTCAGGCCTTCCTTCTGATTATAGATTTCCAGCCAGTTACACCATGAGCCTGAGGATATGTGTTCAAGGCGCTCTGCTATCATCTCCGATCGCTGAGTTCTGAATTCCGGAGTGAACATATCCCGTGGTGAGCGTTGATATGGGTTCAGAAATGCTCCCGGAATGGGAGAAAAAATGATATCCCAGAAAGCCAGACCAAACAGACCGCAAATCAGGCTGTTTTCAAGATAAAAAACAGTCCACCCTTGCTCGGTATAATAGTCAACGACTGCCAGCTCAACGCGTTGTTCGGTATGAGGTAAAACCAAGTGGTTTTCGTTAAATGAAGTTTTTTCCGCAGGAGAGAAAGGGCGTTTTAGTTGACGACTTAGCTTCTTTTCTAACGTCAGGGCGACTTCACTTTCTTCTTCAGTTAGCGGAGTGTTCTTCAATTTAAGTGTTAGTGTCAGCGCTTCGTCCTGAATACCGAGCTTATCTAGGATACGGATTTGACGCTCACGAGATGGGGGTAATTCACTTTGTCTGAAAAGTGTCAGTGCTTCCTCTTGCATGCCAAAACGTTCAAGGTCTCTGGCAACATGATTGATGAGCTTCTGACGCTTCCGCTCCAGTGGCGGCCACTCAAAGCGGGTGGGAATATTACTTACCATATTAACAATGGCATCATGGTTTTTCTGTTCTTTCGCATTCCAGTAGTCATCCGCCAGCGAGGTCAGAACAAGCCAGCTCTCAATTTGTTCTCGTGACTGGAATAAACGCGTTTCTTTATCAACCGGGTAGGACTCGAACTGATGAAGTCCGAGGTCAGAAAGGACAAACTGGCTCAAATCCTGATGGCTGTTACCAAAGAAAAGCAGCAGAAAAATCTCCAGGTTCTGCTGGTGGCAGATGTAGAAGATAGTTTGTCCGAATTCTTCGAGCTTCGGAGATAGCTGATAGAGTTTCTCAAGTAACGCCGCTTTATGGGTGGACTTGTGTTTGTTAAGAGCGGGAAACAGTGTGAGCAGTTCCGGCTTAGTAAAAAGAGGTGCTATGTGTTCTGTGCACCAGTCTGGGTTATTGATTTCAATGAAACCCGCTTTTGCCAGTTCTCTGGCAGGCTGAGTCAGTTCACCAATTTCAGGGTAGTGGAGTTTGTCTTTTCTGTAATAAAGGCCTTTTCTCGAAAGCAGACGTACATAAAGCATCCTGGCTGACGGGGATAGCTGCCTGAAAGCTTTAAGCCAATCTGTTTCATTTTGGTTGAGGAGATCAAGGTAGTGCTGTTCAACTGAATCAACCAGTCGTTGGAAGTTATGGAGGTAGTAATCTGAAGCGAGTTCGGATGGTTGCATATTGTTGTCTTAATCGAATAACTCAACGCTAAGGACAAATAATTATTCTTATAACCCATGAATTTTTTGGAAAAAAGTTATATTCATAATAATTCTCAATCGCTAACCCTGCGCGATATTGATATCATAACAGTAACGTCTTGATTGTATAAGGTTTGTTGTGTTGACTCAGTTAAATGTCTTCATTCGATTATCAGTGCTGCTTCTGTTGGTAAGCGTAGCATTGCCTGCATGGGCAACAGGTTTACCAGCAGATAATGATGCAAAAAGCTCACGGGATATCGTCGGTGCTGTTTGCATTATTCGGCATGATAATCAAATGATTATGTTGTCTGAAGTTATCACCCAAAAGTTTGCGTTGCCCGGCGGTTATATTGAGCGAGGGGATTCTCCGAAAGAGGCAGCCATAAGAGAAGTGCTGGAAGAAACCGGTATAGATGTAGAAGTTGCAGAACTGCTTCAGTATCGCGAGCGTGCTGCAATATTCAGTTGTGTTGCTAAAACACCAATTCTGGTCTCTTCATTTAAGGATCGGACCGGTTACCCGATCGTTGCATCCTGGTTTGCTAAAGATTATTCCGTTGAAGTTAAACGCGTCTACCTTGCGACCCCGAATGATATTGCGCAAAAGGATTATCGTTATCCGGATGATGCGCCTCTGCTGAATTCATGGTTGGAAAGAACCCCGAACAGCGAAATTGAAATTTATCGTGACCTGTTGGAACAGGTTAACCCTATGCATAAGTTGGAGTTAAGCTGGATTCAGCAGCTGCAATCGACTGTCAGGGCAATGCCGGATGCTTCCCGAGCGATTTTGGAAGCCATCGTCTATTTGGGTAATTTACCCGGCGAACCGATCTTTATTGCTTTACTCATTATCTTTGTTGCCGGATTCTTTGGTCCTCATGCCTTACTTCAGCTGGCTGTATTATTGTTTGTTGCTATTTTTACAGCCAATGCGCTTAAGCTTGGTTTTGCATCACCGCGACCGTCCGACATTATGCCTGAATTGCAGCAAGCCAATGCTTACGGTTATGGTTTCCCAAGTATGCATACTTTGTTGGCGACCATATTATGGGGCATGTGTTGGCAATTGCTTTCCCTTCGTGTCGGCAGAACATTCAGGTGGCTATCACTGCCACTATTCCTGTCTCTTGTTGTTTTAATGGCTCTGGCTCGTGTCTGGTATGGTGTTCACTTTATTAGCGACACGTTAGCCAGTGTATTGCTGGGAATTGTAATGGTGGCGATGATGATTCTCTGGCATGGAGCATCATCTTTTTCCTTGCAACGTTGTATCTCAGATAAATGGTTCTGGTTCTATTTAACAATGCTGGTGGGTATTACAGCTGCGCTGACCTTCACACCTTCTTTTGCTTATCTTTTTGCTTTGTTGCTGGGGATCTTTTTGGCCGTTGACTGGTTGCCAAAACATGAAGTTTCTATCGGACTGTTACCGAAGGCTCTGACAACTGCCTCGATACTGGTTGGTATTCTACTGATTAACTTCTGTGTGAAATGGCTGGCAGCGCAGGCATCAGTGAGCCTGATTGTGTTGAGTATTCGTTGTTGTGGTTTTGCGTTTGCCGGACTGTGGCTTGTTGCCGGATCATCAATTTTGTCAGAAAAAATAGCGGCTAAATTTTCTTAAATGTCATAAGGCTGCTTTATTGCTCTTCGTCACACTTTGTTTCATATACTTTGTGAGGTAAAGTGGATGAAAACGATCTTATAAGAGGCCAGTAGTCGTAGGATACGGCAGCAATACTGGACAAGGAGAGCAATGTTACCTGCACTGACACATCAGCACAGTATTGACGATGTCGTACTGTCTTTTCTGACTGAACTCGAAAACGCCGGTTTCAGCGGCGATATTGAGCAGACTTACGCCAGCCGTTTGGCTGTTGCTACCGATAACAGTGTTTATCAGCAATTACCGCAGGCGGTGGTTCTGCCAAGATCGGTCGACGATCTTATTCTGATAGGCAAAATGGGTAAGAACCCGGCCTATAAATCAGTCACTTTCTCGGCCCGTGGGGGGGGGACTGGCACCAATGGTCAGTCGCTGACACCGGGTATTGTGGTTGATTTGTCCCGCCATATGAATCAAATCCTTGAAGTGAACCCGGAGCAGGGGTGGGTCAGGGTTCAGACTGGTGTCGTAAAGGATCAACTGAATGATGCCTTGCGTCCGCATGGCTTTTTTTTCTCACCGGATCTGTCGACCAGTAACCGTGCAACCATTGGTGGCATGATTAATACCGATGCTTCCGGACAAGGCTCGCTTAAATACGGTAAAACGTCTGATCACGTGTTGTCACTGAAAGCCGTCCTTGCTGATGGTTCACTGTTGGATACTGAGCCCTTATCCCAGGCGGCTATTGCCGATATTCCTGATAACAGCGAACTGGCTACCGGTGCACTCAAAGTTGCTTCTCAAGTTTGCCGTGATAAACGTCAGCAGATCCTCGATAAATTCCCTCCGTTAAACCGTTTTCTGACTGGTTATGACCTGAAGAATGTTTATGATGAAGAGCTGAAAGAGTTCGATATCACTCGCTTGCTATGTGGCTCTGAAGGATCTTTGGCTTTTATTGCCGAAGCCAAACTCAATATTACCCCGATCCCGAAATCTCGTACCCTGGTTAACATTAAATACGACAGTTTCGATTCTGCGCTACGCAATGCTCCAATGATGGTGGAAGCTAAGGCACTGTCAGTCGAGACGGTTGACTCGCGGGTATTGAATCTCGCTAAGCAGGATATTGTCTGGCATACCGTCAGTGATTTATTGACCGATGTTCCCGGTAAAGAACTGCTGGGGATCAATATGGTGGAATACGCCAGCAATGACTCTGAAGAAAATCGGTCTCAGGTTGATGCTTTGTGTCAGCAGCTGGATAAGTTGATGGAGCAGGGCGAAAGCGGAGTTATCGGCTATCAGGTTTGTGATGATCTTGCCAGCATCCAGAAAATTTACGCCATGCGTAAGAAAGCGGTAGGTTTGCTGGGGGCCGCGAAAGGCAGTAAGAAGCCGGTCGCATTTGCAGAAGACACCTGTGTGCCACCTGAAAATCTGGCGGATTTCATTGCTGAGTTTCGTCAGCTACTTGATGATAAACAACTTGATTATGGCATGTTCGGTCATGTCGATGCTGGGGTGCTGCATGTTCGTCCTGCGCTGGATATGTGCGATCCGAACCAGGAACGCCTGATGAAGGAAATTTCTGATCAGGTGGTGGCGTTGGTGGCTAAATACGGCGGCCTGATGTGGGGGGAGCACGGTAAGGGTTATCGCTCTGAGTATGGTCCGGCGTTTTTCGGTGATGAGTTGTTTACTGAGCTGAGGCGCATTAAGGCGGCTTTTGACCCTGATAACCGGATGAACCCTGGTAAAATCTGTACGCCGCTGGACAGTGATGCTGACCTTGTGAAAGTCGATAGTGTAAAGCGTGGCTTTTATGATCGCCAGATCCCGCTAAAGGTGCGTGACAGCTTTAAACAGGCGATGGAATGTAACGGTAACGGCTTGTGTTTCAACTACGACACCAGTTCGCCGATGTGTCCGTCAATGAAGATCACAGCTGATCGTCGCCATTCACCGAAAGGCCGTGCCGGACTTGTTCGTGAATGGCTGAGACAGTTAGCAGAGCTGGGGATTGATCCGACCAAGCTTGAAACAGAGTTGATGACAAAGGCGCCGACTATTAAGCAGATCATTGATCGTTTCCGTAATACTTTCGGCAAAGGGCGAAATGAGTACGATTTTTCTCATGAAGTAATGGATGCGATGAATGGTTGTTTGGCTTGTAAAGCCTGTGCCAGCCAGTGTCCTATCAAAGTTGATGTTCCAAGCTTCCGGGCGCGTTTTCTGAACCTGTATTACAGTCGCTATCAGCGTCCGGCCAAAGATTACCTGGTGGCTTATGTTGAAAATTACCTGCCGTTGATGGCAAAGGCACCGGCCACATTCAATGCCCTTATGAGACCAGAATGGTCGAAAAAGCTGACGGAAAAAACTATCGGCTATGTTGATATGCCGAGCCTGTCTGTTCCTACCCTGAAAGAAGGTCTGGACGGCCACCATTCGACACGCTTTGATTTGCATTGGCTGCAGGTATTGTCTGAACGTGAACGCCAGGACTATGTGCTGATTGTCCAGGATCCGTTTACCAGTTTCTATGATGCAGAAGTGGTCAGGGATTTTGTTTTCTTGATTGAGAAGTTGGGCAAGAAACCTATGTTGGTGCCGTTTAAGCCTAATGGCAAGGCGCAACATATTAAAGGTTTCCTACGTCAGTTTGCCAGAACCGCACAGAACACTGCAGAGTTCCTGAATCAGCTGGCTGATCTGGGCATACCTATGGTGGGCGTGGATCCTGCTTTGGTTCTTTGTTACCGCGATGAATACAACGAGATTCTGGGGGACAGCCGAGGTGATTTTCAGGTGCTGACAGCACATGAATGGTTGTTGCCATTGCTGAATGAATTCCCGTCTTACCCGCTGCGTAAAGAAGATATTTGGTATTTGTTTGCGCACTGTACGGAGAAAACCCGATTACCTAATGCAGAAGCAGAATGGGGAACCATTTTTGCCCGTTTCGGCGCTAATTTACAGCCTGTTTCAGTCGGGTGCTGTGGTATGGCGGGTACTTTCGGGCATGAAAAAGATAAGGTGGAATGGTCGAAGAATATCTACGGTCTTAGCTGGCAGCCAAATCTTGAGCAACTTGATAACGAGCGTTGTATGGCGACAGGTTATTCATGTCGGAGTCAGGTGAAACGCCTGGAGCATATCAAGATGAAACATCCGGTTCAGGTGTTGCTGCGTATAGTTAACAACTTACCAACTTGCTAATTTATCCTGAAATAAGAGCTAACTACTAGCGTAGCTAGTGGTTAGCTTTAAGCAAGTATTCCTCAAGCTGTTCTGAAAGCCACTGAATTATTTCCCCGCGTCGTGATTCTGCAGGGCTTATTTCGCCGTAAGTCTGCCAGTTCATGGCTTTGTTATGTTTCAGTACTTTTATCGTCCCTTTGCGCAGGTATTGATTGATCAGCAGGGCTGGAACATAAGACCAGCCTGTACCATCCAGTACAGCATCTCTCAGGTGCTCAAAGAACGGCAGGGCGATAAATTTGCTGGTATGGGGATTCACCGGCTTCAGGCCATTTTCGTCTATATAAGCCAGTACGACTTCTGTATAAAGCGCCAGATCTGTGCTTAACACCTTTCGCAACCGGCTCAACGGATGATCTTTGTGCGCAACAGACATCATCCGGATTTGTCCCAGTTCCAGGTGGTTGGAATGGGTCAGTTGCTGATTCGGAGGAAGGAGACAATAAGCCACATCGATGATGTTTTGCTGTACCATCTCTTCCAGCTCAGGTGGCGGTGCAACATAAATTGAGATGCTGGTGCCGGGGAATTTTTCACTGAGCTGCTGAACCAGCTTTCGCCACAAGGATTCTGGTAAAGCATCATCTCTCGCGATTCGCAGGGCCGATTCGACACCGTCGTTATGGTGTTGGCATTTAGATTTAATTTCATCGGCGATCATCAGTAAACGCTCACAATCATTGGCAATGGCTTCACCGATATCTGTCAATTGAACCGTGTTTCCGCTGCGTCTAAGCAGGCTAACACCAAGTTCGTCTTCAAAAGCGCTGATAGCTGCGCTTACAGTTGTGCGGCTTTTATCGAGCTTACGAGCGGCTTCGGCAATGGAACCGCACTGACCGGTATGGATAAACATTTCTATCTGGCTGACTTTCATGGTTAAGCCCTTGTATTTGATATGAACATGAAGTTAGGCTTCGTTTTTGATTTTTTCAGCGACGAAAAATTTAGCGCTCAGTGATTGTAGCAATAAAAAAATATTAGGTAACATTAACTTAGTTACATAAGTGAAGTGTGTCCGACGAAAATAACGTCGGTTGGTTGAGGTGTTTATGTCTTGTAATGTGCAGCTTGAACGTCGCCTGCTGCAGTTTTCGACCATGTCCTCTTTCTTATTTGCCATCATGGGCATTGGGTTAGGACTGTGGATGGGCTCTCTGGTCATCGTATTTGATGGTGCTTATTCATTTATCAGCCTTGCATTAACCGTGGTTTCACTTTTAGCCGCTGCTTATATCCGTAAACCTGAAGTGGCAAATTCTTCTCACACGGTTGCGAAAATCGAACCCGCAGTTATTGCCTTTAAAGGTATGGTAATTACTGTAATGTGTTGTATTTCGTTCTATTCGGCTGTGGTTGCGATTATTAACGGCGGGCGAGAAGTTGATACCGGGTTGGCTTTATTGTTTGGTGTGATCAACGTAGTCGGTTGTACTGCAACCTACCTGGTGCTTAAAAGCAAAGGCCAGCAAGCACGTTCGGCGTTGGTGGAAGCCGAGTCAAAGCAGTGGGTAATGGATACTGTGATCAGCGGGGCGGTGATGTGTGGTTTTATTATCGCTACGGTTATGACTTGGACAGGCTATGGCGAGTATGCTGCTTATGCGGATCCCGTGATGGTTGTGGTTGCGTCTGTGTATTTTGTGATTGTGCCGCTGAAAATGGTTTATGACGCGGTGAATGAACTTAGGGGGTTATCCCGAACTCAATATGACGAAGTCTCAGAATTGAGTTAATGCTTAAAACCGTTCACATATCGAAGTGAAGATTTAGGCGGGAAGGTGTAAACCTCCCCGCTTTCTTTATTGGCTTTTCTCGTTGATAAATTGCCAAGATAAGCCGCTAAAGTTCTATTTGTGGCAAAGCAGCAGCGTTTGTTCGATTTCACGGAAAAATGACGCGGTATTAATCAGCGATCCTGCGGTCAGCCCCGGCACACCGTAAATCTCAACTTGGGTGCTGTATTTTGTCTGGACTTTATCGACAAGCAGATCAAAATCACCGTCACCGGAGAGCAGAATAATGCGGTCAACGTCCGGAGCATGTTCGATTACATCCAGAGTGATACCGACATCCCAGTCACCTTTTGCCGAGCCGTCGCTGCGCTGGATAAAAGGTTTCAGTTTAACTTCAAAGCCAATACCGCGGAGGATATTTTGAAACTGACGTTGCTTTTCGTCACCGCGATGGATGGCATAGGCGTAGGCTGCGACGACTTCACGATCTTGCGTGGCTTCAGCCCAGAAAGCGTTGTAATCGAAATTGCAGCCATAGGTATCTTTGACTGTGTAATAGATGTTTTGAACATCAACAAAAATAGCGACTTTTTCCACAATAACTCGTAGCAAATAAATGACGATGCACAGAGTGCCTATTCACGGAAGAAAACTCAAGTCACAAAGGCCTATAAACATAGATTATGTTTGAACTTTGAAGAATGATTGCGGACTTGTAGAGTGGCCTGAAACGTGTGACAGTATCAATGAGTCAGATATTTAGATTTGCAGAGAAGAATTATGCTGATGAAAAAAGTGCTGGTGGCAGGGTTATTACTTAGCTCGGCAAGCGTATATGCGCAAAGTTGTCCGGTTGATGTTCAGAATGAAATTCACATCGACGGTGAACAGGTATCTGTTTATCAGGAAGGGCAGCCGAAAATGCTGATAGATGAAAACAACCAGGTCTATATCAATGGTAAAAAGGTAGATTTGGATGCAATGCAGCAGAGAGCCGTAGCGGCCTACAGCCATGGGGTGAAAGAATATTTGCCCAAGATGGCTGATATTGCCAATGACGGAGTAGGTATTGCCGGGGATATTCTGAACGAAGTGTCATCGAGCTTTGATTCAAAAGCTTCTTTTGCCAAGGTTGAGGCGCTGATTGGTGAATACGGTCAGAAAGCGCATGACAAGTTTTATCAAAATGGCGAATTCGTCATGCCTGCCGATATGTTTCAGACAGTTGATACAGACTGGAAACAGGAGTTCGATCAGGCGATGAAACACGTTAGTGTCGAGTCGATGTCAGGTTTGTTTGCTGCTTTATCGCAGGAGATGAAAGACGGCGAGATTAACTTCACTGAGCTTCAGAAAAAGTTCTCTGAAATGAAAGCCAGGATTGAAGAGAAAGTTCGAGCCCGTTCTGGTGAAGTCTCTGAGAAAGCAAATGAATTGTGTGATTCAATTCAGGGGCTTGCTCAAGAGGAAAAAGAGCTACATCGCACCATTCCTGAACTGAAAAACTACCAGATGTTTGAGATCTGATAGGCCAGATCAGTGTTTGGTTTGGCATAGATTAAACGAGTTAGGAAAATAATGTTGCCTCACTTGATGTTAGAGACAAACCTGACTTGTAATATGTGTTAAAGTGCATTGGTGGATAAGTGAGATAGCCGAGGTAGGACAATGTTAAAGCTTGCCGTTATTTTGGTGCTATTGATGCTGGGTATTTTGGCAACGAAATACCTTGATGAGAAATCGCAGCAGAAACTGTTAGTTGGCCTAGGTATCATTGTCGGCTGTGCGGTGGCTTTCCTTATGGCAACAGAGCTGATGCGCTAGCCAGATAAAGAAAAACACAGAATACTGAATAAAACAAAGCCCGCAAGAATGTGGGCTTTGTTTTTATCGGATGGCTAGTACAGGGGAATTACCTTGCCTTGGCACGACTACGGTTTGGTTTTCCGTTTCCGCCCTGACGAGGCTTCGAGCCAGCCGGCTTACCATTGCTGCCATTGCGGTTTGGACGACCGGTATTATTACCGTTACCGTTGCGGTTACCAGCGGGTTTACCGTTATGACCATTGCCGTGTTTCGCGTCTGGTTTGCCTTTGTTATTGCCGCCGTTTCGGTTGCCGGACTGACGCTTGCCATCAGTGCGGATATCCGGCTGTTTGGCATGCTTGGTTGCAAAGCGTTTGGCACCATGACGACCGGAACCACGACGTTGTGCCGGTGTTAGTTCAGCTTCGCTGCCTTCAGCCGGTATCAGGCAACCCGGACGATCACCGATCAGGTGCTTTTTGCCCATGTTGACCAGCGCTTCTCGAAGCAACGGCCAGTTCGCAGGATCGTGATAGCGAAGAAGAGCTTTGTGCAGGCGACGCTGGCGCTCACCTTTGGCAACAAACAAATCCTCACGCTTCTTGTATTTCACACGCTTCAGCGGGTTGGTTTCCGAATGGTACATCGCGGTTGCGTTACACATAGGCGACGGGTAGAAGTTCTGTACCTGATCGCACTGGAAATCATTTTCCTTCAGCCATAGCGCCAGATTCAGCATGTCCTCATCTGTTGAGCCTGGGTGCGCTGAAATGAAGTAAGGGATCAGGTACTGTTTTTTACCTGCCTCTTTACTGTATTTCTCGAACAGCTCTTTGAAGCGGTCGTAAGTGCCCATACCCGGTTTCATCATCAGATCCAGAGTGCCTTTCTCTGTGTGCTCCGGTGCGATCTTCAGGTATCCGCCAACGTGGTGGGTAACCAGTTCACGGATGTATTCCGGCGATTCGATAGCCAGGTCATAACGGACACCGGAAGCAATCATGATCTTTTTGATACCGTCGACCTTGCGGGCTTTGCGGTACAGATCAATGGTGTGCTTATGGTCAGTGTTCAGCTTCCTACAGATCTCCGGGAAGATACAGGAAGGACGACGACAGTTAGCTTCCGCTCGCGGATCAGAACAACCCAGTCGATACATGTTAGCTGTCGGGCCACCAAGGTCCGAAATCGTGCCGGTAAAGCCTGGAACCTTGTCGCGGATATCTTCCAGCTCGTTCAGGATCGATTCTTGTGAGCGGTTCTGAATAATGCGGCCTTCGTGCTCGGTGATAGAACAGAATGAGCAACCGCCGAAACAGCCACGCATAATGTTCACACTGGTTTTGATCATGTCGTATGCCGGGATCTTGGCCTTACCGTATGAAGGGTGTGGCACGCGGGCATAAGGAAGACCGAATACGAAGTCCATCTCTTCAGTTGTCAGCGGGATTGGCGGCTTGTTAATCCAAAGATCACGGTCACCGTGTTTCTGGATTAGCGCACGGGCTGAATGCGGGTTAGCCTCCAGGTGCATTACTCGGCTGGCATGAGCATAAAGAATACGGTCATTACGCAGCTTTTCGTATGACGGCAGACGCACAGCCGTGTATTCAGAATCATGGCGTGATGGCTGAATCTGAATTGGTTTCGCTTCCGGTTCCTTCTGCGCTTTATTGGTTTCACAGTTGGATTCGGTTGCGTAAGGGTTTGGCATCTGCATTGCCTTGCCCGGCTTTTCGATACGGCTTGAATCGATTTCCTGATAGCCTTCAGGAACTTCTTTCATGATTACTGCAGTACCGGCAATATTGGTCATGTTTGCGATGTCTTCACCGTTTGCCAGGCGATGAGCGACTTCAACCAAAGCACGTTCTGCGTTACCGAACAGCAGAATATCGCCCTTGGCATCAAACAGGACTGAGCGGCGTACTTTATCTGACCAGTAGTCATAGTGAGCCAAGCGACGCAGGCTGGCCTCAATACCGCCAAGTACGATAGGGGTATCTTTATAAGCTTCACGGCAGCGTTGTGAGTAAACAAGCACGGCACGGTCAGGACGCTTACCACCTTCGTTATTTGGCGTATAGGCATCATCATGGCGAAGCTTGCGATCAGCCGTATAGCGGTTGATCATTGAATCCATGTTACCGGCAGTAATACCGAAGAACAGGTTCGGTTTCCCCAGCTCCATGAAGGCGTCTTTGTTGTTCCATTCCGGCTGGGCAATAATACCGACCCTGAACCCCTGTGATTCCAGCAGGCGGCCAATGATAGCCATACCAAAGCTTGGGTGGTCAACGTAGGCATCACCGGTAACGATGATGATGTCACAGCTATCCCAGCCTAGCGCATCCATTTCCTTGCGAGTAGTCGGCAGGAAGGGTGCGGTGCCGTAGCATTCCGCCCAGTATTTCGGGTATTCATTAATCTTTTGTAAAGTCATTTGCTTACAGTTGCTTGCTTACTTTAAGGGGCATAAAAGGGGCAGTTCGCTTTGCGCGATTGTTATTAATCTTTGGTGCCCCAGCCGATAACATTCCGCATATTGGATGCGTTATGCCTGAATGAGTTTATAGCCAGTATTAATCATGGTTCGCAGCTCTGTACCTTCATCGGTCAGAAGCCGAATAAAACAGGGAGAGACCATCATCTCTGTATTGTTGCCGAAGTCGACAAACACAGAGGGCTACAAAAAGGGCATGAGTTTACCATGTTCAGGCTGTAATACATCAATTTCTCTTGCTGAATACATGAATGTTAGTTGTTATTGAAGGATTTGTGCTTTTATTGCGGTTTTTGATGGCAATAACCACAAATTATCACAGGTTTTAAGCGGGTGAAGTTGATCATATGATTGGCATCAGCTAAGTCATAATTCTTGTATATAACGCACAATACGCTATTCTGTATCGCGACAGGCAGTCGTAGTGGTTTTTAGCGGAACAGGAAAATATGTACACAATATTTTCGTTGCTCAAGTGGGTGGTTTTGTTCTACCTGGTTAAAATAGGGCGTATTTCTGAATCGACTTTTTTGAAGTTCAAGCGTTTGACATTAAGCATGCTGACAATGGCGATGCTGCATGTCTCTATGGCTGTCCATCTGGTTGAATCGGTAGACTTGGTGAACAATGGGACCGGTGATGGTTACTATTTAAGGCGTGACATTAGTATTTGATTTTGAAGAAGGCACAGCTGGTTACGCTGTGCCTATTAGTATTTCTTGCTCTGTGAATAATATAACCTCCTCAGATAAGCCATTTCTATCCAAAGGATTTTGCGAGTCCTTTTAACAGTGAAATCTTTTCCTGCATTTGATGCGATGACTGTTCCAATTGTTCTATCTGAGCTAGGTTGCTTGTTGATGAATCAGAAATGTGATGAACATTCTGGCTGATATCGGCTGATACTGTTCCTTGTTGTTCGGCTGCTGTTGCTATTTGGGTTGCGATATCAGAGATTTCATCAACCATAGTAATGACTTCATGTATGTTGCCGGCAGTAGTTTCGGTGTTTTCGACACATAAACGGGTTCTTTCAATGCTTTCAGTTGTCCGTGTCTGCCACTCGCTGAGGCTGGCATGAATGCTTTCGATGCTGGTCTGAATTTTCTCGGTCGCTCCGTGGGTGCGCTGAGAAAGGGCGCGAACTTCATCGGCAACAACGGCAAAGCCACGTCCCTGCTCTCCGGCCCGGGCTGCCTCAATTGCAGCGTTGAGCGCCAGCAAGTTAGTTTGTTCGGCAATGCCTTGAATTTCGCTCATCATAGCTTCGATTTGTTCCGAAATTTTCACTAGAGCTTGTGCTGTTTCTGCGGTTTTTTGTGTTTCAAGCGCCAGCTCATCCATTGCGTTTTGAGTGACATTCAACGCTTCAGAGGTTCTTGCGCATTGCTCTTGAGCGGCATATGCCTTATCGGCTGTCTGCTGGGTATTTTGCGCGATTTCACCGGATACGGCCGACAGTTCTGCGACGGCTGTCGCTATCATTTGGGTTTCCTGATCCTGTTGAGTAATCGCATCTTTGGAAGTGAGTGATATTTGATGCAAGTTTTCGGATACATTAACCAAAGCGACAGAGGCATCATCAACACGACCCAGTACTGTTTTCAGTCTGGCGTCGTTAAGCTGAAGGTGGAAATCAGCAATGGATGCTTTTGAATCGCCACTGTAAATAATTCGGGTAAGGCTATCGTATTCTTGGGTTAGCTGTTCGAAAAACAACGGGGTAGAAAACAGCTCTTTACGGTAAAGCAAAAACAAGAGCGTGACAGGAAATAGGGAGCTGATAGCAGCGTATTCAGCCATGAAGTAATGAGCCATTGCGATGGTGACCGTTGTTATCAATGCTGCAAGTCCAAGCTTTTGCCAAACAGACAAGTGAAAGGAGTAGGGATTGTTTTTGTTGTTAAGCTGCAGGTAAACCCTGGTGGCGTTGTTGACCATTTGCTGGCTGGGCTTTCTTCGGACAGATTGGTAACCGCAAACCCGGTTATTTTCGTAGAGTGGTGTGACATAGGCATCGACCCAGTAGAAGCTGCCGTCTTTACAACGATTTTTTACCACCCCTCGCCACGGTTTTTCGTCTTTCAGATGTTGCCAGAGGTCGGCAAAGGCTTCGGGTGGCATATCCGGATGACGGATGATATTGTGGTTATGGCTGACCAGTTCTTCTTCCGAGTAACCACTGACATTAATGAACTCTTCATTGGCATAAGTGATAATACCTTTCAGGTTCGTAGTGGTTACCAGTTGGGCATTTTGTTCCAACACGACTTCTTTGTCAGTTACATAGCGATTCTTTCGCATTGAAAATCCCTCTTCATTACATCAATTTATGGCTTGACGACAGAGGCGGTACAAGGTGCTCTACAAGTCATTGTTCGGTTTGGTATTCCTGCAACAATACGGTATAAACGCCGTTCACTAATAAATCTAGATGCATATAAAAGAAAAGCCCACAATTAGTGGGCTTTTGTCGGGATATGGTCGAGTTTTTATGCCGGAACCATGATTTGTGTAGCAACAATAACAATTACTACACCAACGAAGACCGGTACAGATGTACGTTTAACGACGTCAAATGGAGACAGTTTTGCCATACCTGATACCGCAACAACCACGCCAGATACCGGAGAAACGGTACGGCCAAGGTTAGATGCCTGAAGCATTGGAACAACCAGGTAAGCCGGGTTGATGCCCATTTTCGCAGCAAGGCTTGGGATCAGCTCTACGAATGCGTAGAAAGGTGCGTTACCTGAACCTGTAGTGATCGCGGCAATAGTGGTAATTGCAACCAGCAGGATCATCAGGAAGATACCGCCTGCACCGGCAACCTCTGCCAAGTGAAGTAGGTTGTCGATAAAGCCGACAGCTTTCAGACCCTGAGCAAATACACCTGCGGCAATCAACAGCATAACAACGCTTGAGAAGGCTTCAGCCATGCCCTGGTAAGCGGCGTTCAGACCTTCAAATACGGCATTGGCTTTACGGTGGCGGATAAGTTCGATGATCGCAGCCAGGAACATGCAGATAACCAGAATGGTTACGATGTGCAGTTCAGGCAGAAGCTTACCGCTGAACAGCAGAACGCCGATGATTGGTGTGAAAGGCAGAATGCAGAAGAACTTAGGTGCATCGACTTTTAGTTCACTGACATCCAGTTTTTCATGAACAACACCTTCTTTGTCATCCAGGTAGCGCTGCCAGAAGAAGTGCGCGGTTGCCATACCGATAATGGCGATAATTGAGATTGGCAGGGTAGTTTTGAATGCAAAGTCGATCAGTTCCATATTGGCTGATTCTGCTGCAATGATTACGTCGCCTGAAGTCGGTGACAGAATAATCGCTGCCGGTGATGCACAAATTGCGGCTGCCGCACCACGGCTGATACCCATGTTAACCATTACCGGGAACAGGGTTGCCATCAGCAATACACCAAGGCCAGTTGCAGAAGCAACAGCCAGTGACATCAGGCAAGCAACAAAGTAAGCCGCAACCATCAGTACATATGGTGATTTGATGAACTGCAATGGTTTTGAGGCCATTTTAACAACCATGTCGTTGGCACCGATCTTGGTCATATAAGTGGCAAAACCACACAGGATCATGATCATCATACCAAGACCACCGGCACGGTAGCCCAGCAGGTATTTGATGTATTCGAAAACGTCAGTAGCCGCGTTACCCGTTGAGGTAACACCGGTTGGCAAAACGTCTTTACCTAATGCAGCAGTGATAGCGAGCAGAATAATACCGCCGGTCAGTAGCACTCCAGTTGCTGTGTATCCTTTAAAAATGTAACGGCCTACACCCACAGCGACCAGAAGACCAATAAGTAGTTCCAACATGGAAAAGTCCTCTAAACCATAAAAATAAGACAAATAAAGTCGAAATGTGCACCAGATCAAAATACTTTGTTACACATTATTTCTGGAGAAATTTACCGTAAAAACACGTATTTAACGACATGAAATGGTTGTGTTTATGATCTGAAACAGTATTTTTATTTGATGGTTATAGGGCTGATATCATTGTGATAAATTTGATTTTCCGGATTGTTTTTGCAGTGTTAAATCATAACTTTGGGAGATACTTCCAACGAATGCATTATGGTCAAATGCAATGCTCTTTTAACGTCAGAAATATCAATTATTTGTGGTGCTTTTGAGAAACTCCATAAAGGCTCGATCAGCAATAGAGAGGTAACCGTTTTTACGCCAGGCAATAGCGATTTCCAGGTCGACTCTGTCTGTGAAAGGAACGGCAACCACGTCTTTTTCGTGCTCAGTTACCATTTCAAGCAGGGCTGTGATTGCAAAGTCATTACGGACAATTTTCAGAATCATCTGAAGCAGATTGGTTTCAAAAGCTATATGTGGTTCGAAGCCATGTTGTAGACACACGCTGTCGATAAATTCTCGGTGGAAATAACCTTCTTTGAACATCACCAGTTCATGTTTAAAAAATTCACTGAAGGTGATCGATTCTTGTTGTGTCAGCTCACTGTCTTTGCTGACAACTGCCACCATCTGTGAGCTAAGAAGATGCTCTGTTTCCAGGTGTTCGGGCACATCGGCATTGTGGATTATGCCGAGGTCTAATTCACCGTTGAGCAACATTTTACGAATAGATTGGGTGCCAGCTTCAACAATAGTCAGTTTGAGGTTCGGATAGCGACTTTTGAAGCCCATCAGGATTTCCGGGAAATAGTATGATCCCAGCATACTTGGCAGACCGAGCCGGACTTCACCTTTCTCCAGTCCTTTCAGTTCGGCCATTGCAATATTGGCATCTTTCACCTGCTGAAGTATTAATCGGGCATGAGTCAGCAAAGTCTCACCTTCATGGGTCAGCACCACTTTGCGTTCATTGCGGTGAAACAAGGGTAACTCCAGCTGCCCTTCCAGTTTTTTGATTGCAACGCTTAGTGCTGGCTGGGCGATATTCAGCCGCTCGGCGGCACGAGTAAAGTTAGCTGTTTCGGCGAGTGTGACAAAGTAGGTGAGTTGGCGAATATTCATGGCTATAAACTTTGTTTATCGTAGTTATACTTTTAATATATTTTCATTATTAAGGGTGGATTGCTACCGTTTTAATAGATTTTTAACGTTTGGCAGTTACAACCATGATTGATATTAAAACGCTCGAATACAAGCGTGCGAGCTTTGCCCTGGCTGTAGGGTCTTTTCTGATATTTTGTAATTTGTATCTCTTCCAGCCGATGTTGCCATTGATGGCTGATGAGTTCTCGGCAAGTGCGACTCAGGTTAACTGGTTGCTGGCAGCGGGGACACTGGCATTAGCTGTCATGCTGGTGCCTTGGGCGGTGAGTTCTGAAGTGGTTGGGCGTCGACGGATCATGTTGGTCAGTCTGTTTTTGTTGCCTGTCATTGGTATGCTGATGTTGTTCGCCGAAGGTTTGTTGATGCTTAGCCTGACAAGAGCTGCGATGGGGGCTGCTCTGGCTGGTTTTGCTGCGGTGGCCGTTGCTTATATGGCGGAGGAGTTTACATCAAGGGCTTTAATGTTGGCGGTTGGCAGTTATATCAGTGCAAATTCTCTCGGTGGAATTGCCGGTCGTTTGGTTGGTGGGTTTCTCTCTGATCATTGGGGATGGCATGTCGCAGTGGTAGCAATGTCGATTTTCAGTTTAGCCGGAGCCATTTTGGTTTGCTGGTTGTTGCCAAAACAAAAGAATTTCAAACCCAGAAAAGGGCAGCTTAATGTCCACCTGATTAGTGTTATAGAGCATTTGAGAATACCTGTTCTCAGGTATGCCATGCTGATTGGCGGAGTAAACTTTGCCCTGTTTGTTAACCTCTATTCGGTAATGGGGTTCCGCCTTGTCGCTGAGCCGTATTCAGTACCTGTCAGCTGGGCTTCAATGATCTTCTTGTGCTACCTCAGTGGTACGGTTACGGCCCGGCTTAGTGGTCAGTGGAGTTTAAAACACAGCCCGGTGACAGGCATGATCCTTGGTACAACAATTAGCTTACTCGGTATGTGGGTTGCGGCAGCCGACAGTATTGCGGCGATGCTGGCTGGTCTGATGCTTATTAGTTCCGGCTCGTTCTTCTCTCATTCATTGGCTTATGCCTGGGTAAGCCAGAAGGCTGTTAGAGCTAAAGCCACTGCTACGGCACTCTATTTGGTTCATTATTATGTCGGTGGCAGCTTAGGTGGTTTTTATCTGATTGCCTGCTGGCAATATGCGGCATGGTCGGGTGTACTGGTTGGTGGCTCAGTTCTGTATGGATTGATTTATTTTCTTTGCTTCATTCTGAGTAAAGAAAAAGCCGCAGCAGAAATAACAGCAACCACGGCTTAACGGAGAGAAGAGGTGGATGGTCGAATCAGAATTTGAACTGGCCGACTACTTCGTCAAGTTGCTGCGCCATTTTCGACACATTCTGGCTTGCTTTAGATGATTGACTGACCGCAGTGGCGGTATTCATGGCCAGCTCTGAAATTTGGGTGATGTTCTTATCAATTTCGGCCGACACCATAGCCTGTTGCTCCGAGGCTGAGGCTATTTGAATGTTCTTGTCAGAGATCTCTGTAATGGCGGCAACAATGCGGTTAACGGCGTCAGTCGCCTGATTGGTCTGACTGACAGTAACCTCCGTCTGCTTCTGACTTTTCTGCATGATATCGACGCTTTCAGCCACGCCATGATGCAATTTGTCTATGGTGTTCTCTATCTCTTGGGTCGAACTGTGGGTGCGCTGAGCCAACTGGCGAACTTCGTCTGCAACAACAGCAAATCCCCGGCCATGTTCACCGGCTCGCGCGGCTTCAATTGCCGCATTGAGTGCCAGAAGGTTGGTTTGCTCCGTGATTTCACGAATAACGCCGATCACTTTGTTAATATTGGCACTTTCGACTTCTAAGCGTTCTATCAATGACTGTGAGCTGGCGATGTCTGTTGCCAGTGCTTTAATAGATTGACCTGCTTGCTGACTGATTTGCAGACTCTGGCCAGCTTCTTCTTTTACGCGTTCCGCGGCATTGGCGGCATCATTGATGTTGCTGGCGATTTCATTACTGGTCGCCAGTAATTCGTTGATGGCCGCTGCAACACTTGATGATTCGCTTTGTTGCTCTTCGGCGTTTGTTAGACTGTTGGCCGATGCAGCGGTTGATTCTTTGGCTGCACCGGACAGCGATTGAGATATATCTGCGATACCAGAGATGATGGACTGGAGTTTTGAGGTGAATTTATCAAAGGAGTGGCTTAACTGAGCCAGTTCGTCATTGCCGGTGTCGTTCATCCGGACTGTCAGATCGCCGTTACCTTCCGCTATGTCTTTCATCATACGGTTGACGTTACTCAGGCGACGGGTGATTTGATGGCTGATAAACAGCAAGACAATACTCATAATGACAGTGATGAAGGCGCCGACAATACCCAGCGTTAAGCGCTCTCTGGCCTGTAGTGTACTGATTTCATTTAATATGGTCCGTTCCAGTTGATTGAGATCTTGCTCTAAGGTTCTGACTGCTTTGCGAAGCTCGCCATATAAACCATCGGTATAACTGAAACCAATCGTCGCGTAACCTTCCACTAATTCGTCAAACATGATTTGGTACATGGTTAGGTTTCGCCTCAGTGATCTGAGTTCTGCTCTGCTGTAGGGCTTGTCTTTGATGGTTTGCTGCAGCGTATCAAGATTATTGTTGAAGTAAGTCTGGTGTTCCGGGTTTTTGGTGATGATGAAGTCTTTTTCATTGCGTCTCAGAGTGAGCAACATGCGGTAAAGCTGTTCATCTCCGGTCATCAGGATGGCCTCTTCGGCTGTGTTGGCGGCATTAGCTATATTGCCTCGTAAGCCTTCATCCATATTCAGACCAATCAGGATAGCCTGATCGGTAATCACATTAAATTGCGTGGAGTACTGGTCTAGTGCAGCTAAGGCATGATTAAAACCGGCTTCATGCTGCGGGTTATATTTTCCTAATGTGTCTTTGACTCGGTTGAGCCTGTTGGTAAGTGTGCTCTGGTCCTGGTTGAATTTTTTGATGTAGGTCGCATCAAGTCGGGTAAGGAAGTCTTTTTCATGACGCCTGAGTTTAAGCAGATCAGTTTTGCTTTGAGCTGTTTGCTGAGCGGCTGTTTGTAATTCTTCGACTTTGGTGAAAGAGAGCTTTTCGAACAGGGCAAAGCCGGCCATAGCGGCAATAAGAAGAAAGCTGATGAGGTACAGCTTTGCTTTAATCGTTTGAAAGGAAAGTATGCGCATTAAGTGACTCCCGTAGGTGTTGTAAACGTTGCCAACGAATAACGATTGCCATAGGGGGTATTAATCCGAACGAACGTTTTATGTTTTCGGTAAACGGTTCGTCGTTCGGTAATAGCTACTGCGCACTTCAGCTACTGGATAATCATCCTGATTATGTTTCCCTGGCTGGGCCGTCAGAAATAAACCTAGTTAAATTAGCTGTACATAGATGACGGAATTTCTTCTGGCACATTGATAACTATAGGATCTCATTCATTAAATGAGTAACTTGATTCTCATTAATTTTATAAATTGAAGGGAATCCAGCATTAACAGAGAAATGTATTAATGGAATGATGAGAGCGGAGAAGAGGCATAAAAGAAGAGGGCCTGTAGGCCCTCTTGATGCTGTCTTGTTACTCGATAGCCATTGCTAGCAATGAAATCGGGTGGATGGTTTCGAGATCTGTGTTTTCTTCAATTTGCCATTTACAGGTTTCACAGTCTGTAATGGCAAAGTCAGCATTAGACTGACGGATTTGTTTAAACAGGCTCTCACCGATAGCCATTGAAGTATCGTAGTTTTCGGTTTTGAAACCGTATGTACCAGCAAGGCCGCAGCACTGGCTGTCCAGTACTTCTACTTCAAGTCCCGGAATCATCTTCAGCAGCTCAATGGTATACAGACTGCCGCCGGTGCGCTCAAGGTGACACGGTGTATGATAAACAATCTTCTTGTTGATAGGCTTCATCTTCGGCTTTCTGCCGTTCATGAAAGCTTTTAGCAGGAAGCGGGTAACATATTCAATTTTATCGGCAACCTGGCTGTTATCGACTTTCAGTACGCTCGGGTATTCTTCACGCAGAGTGAAAGAGCAGGTTGAAGATGTAGACACAATTGGAGCGTCATATTTCTCGATCGCTTCAGCGAATTTTTTGACATTCAAGCGGGCATTTTTCTTTGCTTTATCGAAGAAACCATTGGCAATCAAAGGTACGCCACAGCATTTTTCTTTATCAAGCAACTGAACGCCGATACTCATCGAGTTCATTACTTTCACGAAGTCTTTACCAAGCTGCGGGTTGTTGTAATTTACGTAACAACCGTGGAAGTAGTGAACCTGTTGCGGATACAGTGCCTGGCTGGTGCAGTTTTGTTTGTACCAGCGGCGGAATGTTCCGTGGGAATATTTCGGTAAGGTTTTATGGTCATGCACACCAATGGTTTTGTGCATGATTTTTTTTACCGGTTTTAAGGCGGTAACAGCATTAACAATCGGTGCAAACGGTGTTGCTGTTGTACCCATCAGATCGGTATGGCTCAGAACAAAATCACGGATTGTTTTAATGTTCATCGGCATTTTGGCATGCTCAGAGCGTGCCGCTGCAATCATGTCACCGATTTTTACTCCGGAAGGACAAGCGGTTTCACAGCGCTTGCAGTTGGTACATAGCTTCAGGGTTTCATCATAGAAATCCGGGCTCTTGATTCGAAGACGCTCGCCATCAGGGCCACATTGCTTTGGTCCAGGGTATTGCGGGTTAGCTTTTGCTACCGGGCAGTAAACGGTGCAAACAGTGCACTTGATACATTGATCAAAGCTTGTGTCTTTTTTTGGAAGGCTCATGCGAAAGTCCTTTCTTGTTGTTCGTTTTCCAGGGTCTGATGCCGTTGCTGTTTCGCGATGATTTGCTCGGCGACATAGTGGCCGGTGCTGATTGCCACGCCGCTGCCACAACCTTCATAGACCGGATCATAATGGGCGAGTAGGGCGCCCGCGCAATAGAGATTGCTGATGGTCTGATTGGCAATGGATGGCTGTAGCTGCTCGTTGCAACGAACGCCCATTTTCATAAATTGATGACTTTGCTTGGCAAAGAATTCGTCCTGATACCAGTCATCACGGTTTGCCGGCGTCGCCATATCAAGGCCAAAGACCGGCTCTTGTACCTGATGACGTTCAGCTGCCATTCCACGACTAAAGAAGCTGCCGGTTGCGATCAGGAAATGATCGGCGGTCAGCGGCATATCATGGTGATGGCGAGTGTAGATGCGGGTAAGTTTTCCGTCTTCGATATCACCGCGCAGTACTTCATCACCGGAAAGGATCAGTCCGCCAAGCATCTGGAAGTGCGATTTCATCGCTTCTTCGAGGCGGATACCAAGCAGTGACGGCGGCATGGTCGGAATTTCACAAATCTTAAATCCGGTCAGGCCTTCAAGTAGCTTGATAGTCGCAGCACCATCCCCGTTACCAAAGATTGAAGGCAATACCACTAAATCGGCTTTGCCGACTTTTTGGATTAGCCCTTTAGCAAAGGCATGAAGTTTGGTTTCATCACGCAATACGCGGGAAATATCGATAGAACGGAATTCACAAGGATTACGTTGCATGTTTTCGAAATTCGGCAGCTCTACGGCGGCCGTTATTATTTCAACGTCCTTGAATTGTGGCAGTTTTGCCAGGTTATCAGCAGCCAACTGAGGTTGAAAATCACGGAAGCCGTCAATGGTGACCAGAGCAATTTTGCTCAGGCCGGCAGCCAGTTCATTTTGCGGGAACTGATGAACAGTCTGCTGAGACAGCCAGGTTGAGCGGAATGTACCCATCGGGGTGATACGGAAGTGGTTTGAGCCATCTTCCTGAGCCGTCAGGTAAACACCGCGTTTTTCCATCGTACCTTGGTACCAGGCAATTGCTTTTCGGGCGGCGTCTTCACCCAGTTTGCTGTAGGGATGCTCCGGGCTCTGTTGTTTCAGGGCTTCGAAAGCGGCAAACGGGTCAGATACCGGCTGGCCGTCAGGCAGATGGCTAAGAATATCAATGGAGCCGGATGAGAAGTGCAGGGCACTTTGGCCTGCTGCAATTACAGCAGTTTTTAGTCCGGCTTCAGCACAGCGGATTGCACAACTCAGGCCGGCAACACCACCGCCAATAATCAAGCTATCGAATTTCATTGTGCAACCTCTTCTGTTTTTTCTTCTGTGTTGAGTGGTTTTTCTGTTACTTGTTCTTCTGTAGTTTGTTCTGTTGCGACGGTTTGTTCTGGCAAATCACTGACGCCGAACAAGCCTTCGTAAATCCAGTAAGTAAATTCACCTTCGCGCATTGCATCGCCCCAGAAGACCGGCTTGATGCCTTTCCAGCGTTCTTCAAGGAAGTCGCTTAGCAGGTGGCTGGCCTGAGTTCCGGATGTCTGGCCGTATTCGGAGAACAGACCTGCGGCACGGTAAGAACAAAGCTCGCCCTGACATGGTCCCATGCCGACACGGGTACGGCGGCGCAGGTCAACCAGGTTGTGGACGTCCAGCTCTTTAATGGCATACTCAACTTCGCCGCAAGTTACCATTTCACATTCACAGATGACGGCCTGGCTCTTCTTGTCGTTCTTAAGGAACTTCTCTGCTCGTCCGCCGTGGCGATAGTAAGCAGACTGGTAAATAGGTTTTGCCAGGCTGGCGGTATGTTTGGTTTTCTCCGTTGTTGCCTGCTCTGAACCCGGCAGCGGTTTTTCATGGGTGATACAAGGCTGGGTGTTACCCAGTTTCTTGGCGACCAGATCAGTTGCCCACTCGGCCATCATGCGGTAGGTCATCAGCTTACCGCCGGTGATGGTGACAAAGCCGTCCATTCCGTCACGCTCAGCGTGATCAAGTAGGACAATACCGCGGCTGATGTTTCGGCCACTGGTGTCTCCGTCTACGGCTACCAGCGGACGAACACCGGCATAAGCTCGTAGCACGCGGGTGTTAGCCATGATTGGAGCCAGCTTGGTGCCTTCTTCAAGCAGGATATCAATTTCTTTGCTGGTGACACGTAGATCGTCGATCTTGTCGTAGTCAATTCGTTCAGAAGTGGTGCCGATCAGGGAAATGGTGTCACCCGGTACCAGGATGTCTGCATCAGACGGTTTACGGCAGCGGTTAATTACCAGATTGTTGATTCGGTAATCGAGGATCAGCAGGGAGCCTTTTGCCGGGAACATCTTGATATTCAGATCGCCGTACTCACAAATCTGCTGACCCCAGATCCCGGCGGCGTTGACTACCTGTTTTGCTCGAATCTCAAAATCTTCACCGGTTTTCAGGTTCAGGCATTTGACACCACGAACTGTGTGTCCGTCACGGATAAGGCCGGTAACCATGGTGTGGTTGAACAGGCGGGCACCGTGTTCGACCGCATCCAGCACATTAGATGAAGACAGGCGGAACGGATCCAGTGTGCCGTCTGGTACTTTTACTGCACCAATCAGGTCAGGGTTACAGTTCGGCTCAAGTCGAAGTGCTTCCTGTGGGGTTAATTGCTCAACATCGATATCTGCTTTCTGACAAGCGGTAATAAAGTCTTTCTGAAAATTGAGATCGTCATCAGGTAGAGATATAAAGAGGCCCTGTGTATCTTCAACGCAGTGGCGGGCAATCTTTTTCAGGATACGGTTTTCCTGAATACATTCTTCAGCTGACTCCTGATCAGTTACCGCATAGCGGGCACCAGAGTGGAGCAGGCCGTGGTTGCGTCCGGTTGTCCCTGACGCCAAATCATCCCTTTCAACCAGAATGCATGGAATGCCTCGTAGTGCACAGTCGCGCATAATGCCAGTACCCGTGGCACCACCGCCGATAATCACAACATCTGTTTCAAACCAACTTTTCATGTTCGTTTTCGCTTATCGTTATTGGTCAGGTTTGCAGGGACTATGTAAATTCCCTTTCTTATGGGAATAAATATGCCACTTTTGATGAGGGTATTATTTGATCTGTTACACATAAATGAGCGAACGAACATTCGTATACGCTCATTATGGCTCGTTTGTTTGAAAACTAAGCAAAATAAGAGCCACTTTGGGCTCTTATCATTGATTTAAGACTCTTTGACACGGTGAAAAGGGAGTTATTGCGATCAGGTGTATGCTTTTCGACATTCGTTTCCCTGATATTTATAGCCGGCGGATGGAAGCGGTAACAGTCACGACCCGAATCCTTGCATTCATACAATGTTCGATCTGCTCGATCTGCTCGATCTGCTCGTTCGACAAAGGATGACAGGATATCGCTGCTGAATAAGTGGATGATCCTATGCAAATGATTATTATTTTAAGTGTTTTGATCGAGGTTTGTGTTTAGATTAAGGGCGCGGATATACTGCTGCATTCACTGCCTGATATTGGTATGATCCGGGCCCGTTTTATTTAACTCAGGTTTACATATGTTTTCAGGTTATTTGCCGCTTTTAATCCCGGCATTGCTGGGCGCTCAATTGATTCTGACGCTGGTGCTTACAAAAGGTGAAATTTGCCCGGGTCAGCGTGGCAGGGTCCATAAAACATTGCCTGTTATTTTGGTTGGGTGGGTGCTGGTGGTGATTAGTCAGCCTGTTGCTTTGCTGCCTCTGCTGACGCTGGCATTTTTTGCATTCAAGGTGAAGACCGGCAAGACGCGTGATGCGGGGCCACTCAAAATGCTTTATGCTTCTGACGCTCTGGCATTTTTGAGTTGGGTAATGTTGCTCCCAGCAATGTCATTGCCTCAGATTGGCCTGAGTTTTATGGCTGTTGCACTGTTCGGTGCTTTGTTGGCACATCTGCTTCTGACCCAGGCTCGTACTCGTTTGCAAGCTTTTCACCGTCTTTTGCCTTTTAGTGGTTTTGTCAGTGCGATCCTGAGTGTATTGATGATGCTTTGGCTGCTGAGCGGCCTTGAGGAACAGACGATAACTGCGATGACAGGCGATGTTGTTGCTGCGCTGGCCTTATTAGTGTTGTCTCTGTTGGTCTGGAGTGGCCATATCTTGTTGACTAAAACTGTTAATCGTTGGCAATTACTTGTCGCAACTGTGTTGCTGACATCATCCGGTGTGATGCAGATGGCGATGTTCTGATTTATTTCGCCAAATCGATATTTTGTGATGAGCCCTTCCAATCGGAAGGGCTTTTTTTCGCAGGTTACTGTGGAATAGCTATGCTTAATTTGAGCAAGTGACCAACTGAGCAATGTACGAGATGTAAGGGGTTAGTATGGAAATTAGTAATCTGCTTAAAATGGATGGCAATATTGTCCTCGGCATTATTAATGAAAAACTTCGCCTCGAGTGCGACACAATTGATGATCTGGTAAGCCGCTACGAACTCGATTCTGAAGAACTGAATAATAAAATGGCCGAATTGGGTTATCGTTACGATCCGATCACCAATCAGTTCAGATAAAATCTGATAAGCGATCAAAAGAGTTACATAAAGCCGCCTTGATCTGGTGTTGGCTTCAGATCAGGCGGCTTTAATTCCTTCCAAATGAGTCTGGCACTGCTGTTTTGCTGTGGCAAAAAATGCTTGTAGGTAATGTCGGTCTCTTTCCGATGAGCGGATTGCGGCAAACAGCCTGCGCCAAAGCCCGTCACCCAATGGTTTACTGACAATCAGCCCTTGCCGGGCAAAATCATAGATAGCCCAGTTGGGCAGGGCGGCAACGCCCAATCCGGCAGAAACCATTTGCACCAGCATCAACGTATTGTCGGCCTGTTTCCAGTTAACCGGTTCTATCTCAGCTGGTTGAAGGAAATGCTTCACCACATCAAGGCGACTTTTTTGTACCGGATAGCTGAGCATAGTTTGATCCGCAAGATCCTCCGGAGAGATGTAATCTTTGTCAGCCAGTGGTGACTGAGGTGAAACCACCAGCCGCATTTCGAAATCGAACAGAGGTTCAAAGTGAATTTCACTGCGCGGCTGAATATCGGATGTGATCACCAAATCAAGTTCTCCAGCACTCAGTGCCGGTAGCGGTTCGAAGCCGAAACCTGACGAGAAATCCAGTGTTACGCTGGGCCAGTTGATTTGGTATTCCTTGAGGGCGGGCATCAGCCACTGGAAACAGGAGTGACATTCAATGGCCATATGCAGGCGACCGTTAGCATCTTCTTTCAGGCTGGCGAGCTCATATTCGGCTCTGGCAATACGCGGAATCAGTTCGTCGGCCAGGCGCAGCAGAATTTCACCTTCAGCAGTAAATTTTACCGGACGGGTTTTGCGCAGGAACAGCTGGCCGCCAAGTCGTTGTTCCAGATCTTTCAGTTGGTGGGAAAGGGCGGATTGAGTCAGGCACAGTGTGTTAGCTGTTGCTGTCAGTGAGCCGGTATCTCTGAGTACGGATAATGTTCTTAAGTGTTTTATCTCAATCATCGCTGTTGTGCTGTCCTTATCACTGTTTATTTCTATATCCCTGTAAAACAGGTGGTTTTAAACTTTTCCTTCACACCTGGCTACTCAGAAACTGTTTTTCAATGTAACCGTTAATTTTGGATGTGTAAACATCTGGACGTCTATTTGGTTTTTAAAAAAATGCAAGCTCTTGTATATGAGTTTTATTCATAATCAATGTGAATGATAAGAAATTGTTCACATCAGAGCCTTCCGTCATTGTTGAAGCATCAACACTTACAGGATGTGAGAAAGAACAATGACAACACAAACCGCTAAAACAAAGACACATATTCTCGGTTATCCACGTATTGGTAGTCAGCGTGAATTGAAATTTGCTCAGGAGAAGTATTGGCGTGGCGAAATTGGTCAGCAAGAGCTGAAGGAAGTCGGTAGTCTGCTTCGCCACCGTCACTGGGGAGAGCAGGTCGGTGCCGGGCTGGACTATGTCTCGGTCGGTGACTTTGCCTGGTACGATCATGTTTTGGGTACCAGCATGTTGTTAGGGCATATCCCAAAGCGTCATGACAACGGTTTTCCAGACCTTGATACCCTGTTTCGTGTCGCAAGGGGCAGGGCTCCAACAGGTTGCGCGTGTGCCGCTTCAGATATGACCAAGTGGTTTAATACCAATTATCACTACATAGTGCCGGAATTTACCGCAGACGATCAGTTCAACGTCAGCTGGCAACAGCTGTTCGAAGAGGTCACCGAGGCCAAACAAGCCGGTCATCAAGTTAAGCCGGTATTGTTAGGGCCTGTATCCTACCTATGGCTGGGCAAAGAGAAAGAGCAGGGGTTTGACCGTTTATCACTGTTACCGCGATTGCTAACGGCCTATCAGAAAGTTCTGGCCAAACTGGCCGCTCTGGGCGTTGAATGGGTGCAGATTGACGAGCCGGTTCTGACGCTTGAGTTGCCGAAAAACTGGGTAGAATCTTTCAGGTTGGCGTATCAGGTGCTTCATGGTAGTCCCAAGCTGCTGTTGACCACATACTTTGATGATATCACTCATCATCTGGATAAAATCGTTGAGCTGAATGTAGATGGCCTGCATGTTGACTTGTCCGCTTCACCTGAGCAGCTTGAAGCTGTTGTTGCTCAGCTTCCGGAGCAATGGGTGCTTTCTGCCGGCGTGATTAACGGGCGTAATGTCTGGCGGGCAGATCTGGCAAAGCTGCTTGGAATTCTTGAACCGGTGAAATCTAAGCTGGGAACGCGCTTGTGGCTGGCAAGCTCATGCTCATTACTTCACAGCCCGATGGATTTGGAGCTGGAAACCGATCTTAACCCTGAAGTGCGCCAGTGGTTGGCTTTTGCCAAACAGAAATGCCGAGAGATTTCTCTGTTGGGTCAGGCACTGGATGGTTGTGAGGCTTCCCGTTCCGAATGTATTCATTACAGCGCACCGATTAAGGCAAGGGTCAACAGTGCTTTTGTAAATAACCCGGATGTTCGTCAGCGAACATTAGCTATTTCACCGATATTTGCCGAGCGTAAGGCGCCTTATTCCGAGCGAGCACGGTTACAACGATCAGCTCTGGATTTACCCTTGTTGCCGACAACGACGATAGGTTCGTTCCCGCAAACGGATGAAATCCGTGTTCAGCGTCGTGACTTCAAAGCGGGAAGGTTGGTTGAAGCTGACTATAATACGGCGTTGAAAGGCCATATCACGGACGCTATAAAACGCCAGGAAGCATTAGATCTGGATGTGTTGGTTCATGGTGAGGCAGAGCGAAATGATATGGTGGAATATTTCGCTGAGTTGCTGGAGGGCTTTGCTGTTACTCGTTTTGGCTGGGTGCAGAGTTATGGCTCACGTTGTGTGAAACCCGCGGTAATTGTATCTGATATCTATCGTGCGAAGCCGATGACGGTTGAATGGGCTACTTATGCCCAATCTCTGACTGACAAGCTGGTGAAAGGTATGCTAACCGGGCCGGTGACGATTCTTGGCTGGACATTCCCGCGTGAAGACTTAACCCGTGAAGAGATTGCGAATCAGATTGCGCTGGCACTGCGTGATGAAGTTGCTGATTTGCAGGCTGCCGGAATTAAAGTTATCCAGATTGATGAGCCAGCTATTCGAGAAGGCCTCCCGCTTAAAGCCAGTCAGTGGCAGGCTTACCTGGACTGGGCAGTTAATGCCTTTAAGATTGCGGCGGCGAGTGCTGATCCGGAGACACAAATCCATACCCATATGTGTTACAGCGAATTCAATGACATTATTGAGTCGGTGGCAGCACTGGATGCCGATGTGATTACTATAGAAACATCTCGTTCGGATATGGAGTTGCTTAAAGCATTTGAAGAGTTTGACTACCCGAATGAGATTGGCCCCGGGGTTTACGACATCCATTCCCCGAATATTCCGGAAGTTGAGCATATCGAAAAGCTGGTGGAGAAGGCTGAATCGTTAATTTCGGTTGAACGTTTATGGATTAATCCGGATTGTGGTCTTAAAACCCGTAACTGGGAAGAAACAGAGGCAGCGTTAAAGAATCTGGTGACAGCGGCGAAACAGCTGCGTGAGCGTTACGTTTCGAATGTACGGGTGAAAACGGGTTAACATGAAGTCGCCAACTCAGTGAGCAGCAATTAAACAAAAAGAGCGCTACTGGCGCTCTTTTCTGTGAACATAAAGCTATAGCCAAAGAATCGTTTGATGGCTATTTCAGTGGGCGATTATTGCTCCACTGTCCGCTGGAAAGTCAGGCTGTGAGTAGCGTTTGTCAGCGTCAGCTCGTTGCCTGAGATGGATGCATCGCTCCATTCGGTTAACGTGCGGCTCATTAGCTGTTCCATTTTCATTGCCGGCTCCGGACAGGCCATCATGGTCATGCCCATTTTTTCAATGCGGAGCTTGCTGTCTTTCAGTTCAGCCTGACCGAAATAGCGGTTACAGCCTGAGTGACCGTGTGCGGACATATCCTGGCTTAGCTCTAGATTTGGAGCGCGGAATGGTTCTGGCAGGTCAATGGTTTTATTATCAACTTTTGTCAGTACCCAGTTGTGGGTAACAAGATCAGATTCGGCTACCATGTCGGAATTGTCACTGTCGAATGCACATGCAGCAAGAATAGCGGGTAGGGCTAGTACGGCCAGAAAACGTTTTTTCATAGTATGATTTCCTGAGTATGTTTTTTATCCGGTCGCATTCGAGCATAAGTTTGCTGAATAGGGCGTAAACAACTTATCGGCTCTGATGCGCATGTTTTTATTGCTGCTGTCTTGTTGCAGCTGTTTTGTTGCGGTGTTGCTTTTGATTCAGGGTGATGGTTTCAATTAATTGCTTTCCGTCACTCTATATCAGCGAAGCTTGTTGTTTGTTGAACGAGAAACACGCAATAAATAACAAGCTTTTCTATAGTTTGCCAACATGTGGACTTAATTATGTTAGACGGATGTCATAACTTAACGTAAGTGATTACTCTGGCTGATTTTTAACCATGTGCAGGTGGACGTCCTGTTGCGGAAACGGGATCGAAATACCTTCTTTATCGAAACGTAACTTAACCTCTCGGGTTATATCCCAGTACACATCCCAGTAATCATCGGTTTTCACCCAAGGACGGACAATAAAGTCAACTGATGAGGTGTTAAGCGTATGAAGTTTGATAGTTTTTTCCGGTGAGCGCAATACCGCCGGGTGAGCATCAACGATTTCATTCAGCACGCGTTCAGCATGTTCAACACTGTCGCTGTAACCGATACCAAACACCATATCAACGCGTCTGACTCGTTCATGTGTAACATTCTTGATGGTATCGCCCCAAATCTTGCTGTTAGGGACGATCAGTATCTGGTTATCGAATGTTTTGATGGTAGTGCTGACAAGGCTCATGTGGCTGACCTTCCCTGAAACACTTCCGGCTTCAACAAAATCCCCGACATCAAACGGACGATAAATCAGCAGCATCATACCGGATGCAAAGTTTGATAGGGTATCCTGCAAGGCGAAACCGATGATGATACCGGCGACCCCGAAACCGGTCAGGATAGGGGTTAAGTCGAGACCAATTTGAGACAGGGCGATCATTAAGCCAATAATGAAAACACCCTTGCCGGACATTGAAATGAAAAAGTCCTGCATCAATTTAGACATGCGCAGGTTAGGCGAGGCAACGGCTCTGGCTACCATCTTACGGCTCAGGTTCTTCAGGATATTGAAGATAAAAATGATCAGGCCGAAGACGAAGACTTTGAAAAGAACCTGAGGTGTATTGTCCAGCAGCCATTGGCCGACATTGCCTGCCCAGGTGGAAAGTAGAGCAATGAGCACTTTCGGGTTCAGTATATCGTCAGTCAGGTTGCCTGTAGTTTGAAAAATCTGTTGGGTGTAGGCTGTGGTATCGATATCCATTTTGTTTGCCAGTTCAACCAGAAAATTCAGGTTGTCGATATCACTGGCAAGGTTTCTCTGCGCCAACAGATGAAGGATTTGAAGCGACGGTTTTTCTGCTTCCGAAGCGGCTTTGAGCTGTTTTGACAACATCTTCTCTTGCTGGCTGTCAAAAGTAAGCGAAGCCGACATAAACTCAAGCCGGTGCTCAATGTCTTTAATGAGTTCAGCCTGACGCTTTGGATCTGGTATTCCGAGTGTTTCCAGCCATTTGTAGTTGACCCACTGTTGACCGAGCATTTCAGTGTAAAAGCGTCGGGCCTCATCCAGACGTTTTTGCACCATCAGCTTTTCTTCCTGTCCGGCTTCATCCAGCTTCTTCTCTTCAGCCGTAATTTTCTCGCCAAGGAATTTTGAGGCGCGGGAAATAAAGGAGGCTTGTTGCTTTACGTATTTTGTTAGCAGTGGTGTGGTTTCGTCGGTGCGACTGTCAATGAGATCTTTCAGAACAGCTCGCAGCTGATTGTTTTTATTAAGCAACTGCATGTCGATGACATTTCTGGCTGAGCCGGTTTTGGTAAGAGATTCCTGGTAAAGAGTGGCAATCTCCTGCTCAAGGTTACTTAATTTTTGTGAGAGTTCATCACTTGGTTGTGCCATGACTAACGATGACATCAGCAGTAAAACAATCATCACTATACGCATGTTACAGCTTACTCCGGCTAACAGTTTGTTCTGCAAATAAAAAACATTATGACAGTTATAGGGGAATTATAGTGATGGTGAAATGGCATTGTCAGGTTAAATTTTGACAAAAAAAGCCCATACCGAACGGTATGGGCAAATAGCGAGTGTTTACAGTTTTATTTGCAATTGCAAGGTGTGTCAAAGGGACACGACAAGTCAGTACTAAGTTTTCTTAACCTTAGCTGGCAGTGAATGCGGTTTCGCCTGTTGATGATGCTTCACCTTGCTTAACCGGGATTCGGAAAAGAATGGTGTAGCACACCGGCAGAACAATCAAAGTAAGCAGGGTCGCAAAGCCCAGACCAAAGATGATAGTTACCGCCATGGCCTCGAAGAACGGGTCAAAGATAAGTGGGATCATCCCCAGCATGGTTGTGATTGCAGCCATACATACCGGTCTTACACGGCTGACTGAAGAATCAAATACTGCATCGTATGGTGATTTACCTGCATCCAGTTCAGTCTGAATCTGGTCAACCAGAACGATACCATTTTTAATGATCATACCGCTCAGACTCAGCATCCCCAGGATTGCCATAAAGCTCAGTGGGGCATTCAACAGCAGCAGACCAGCAGCAATACCGATGATAGCCAGCGGAACGTTGAACCAGATAACCAGTGGCTGGCGCACCGAGTTAAACAGCACCACGGTGATCAGGAACATTGCCAGGTAACCCATTGGCAGTGAACTGAAGATGCTGGCCTGGGCATCTCGTGAAGTTTCATATTCACCACCCCATTCCAGGCTGTAGCCATCCGGCAGAGGGATGTTCTCGATCTTGTCGCGGATCCGGCGGTGTACTGAGTCGGCGGTTTCCTCTGTTCCAAGAATCGGGTCAGCCAGCACAGTCAATACACGCTTACGGTCACGACGCATGATGATCGGGTTTTCCCACTCGGTATCAAATGATGAGATCAGTTGGGTAACCGGAACAAAGGTGTTGTTCTCCGGGCTCCAGACCTGAAGCTTCTGCAGGCTGTTGGCATCCAGTCGCTCTTGTTCTGGTGCGCGGGCCATGATTGGCATCAGGTGAGACTGCTCGCGGTAAGTACCAATGGTCATACCGCTGAAGTTGATCAACAGTGCGTTATCAAGATCCTGTTTGCTGATGCCTACCTCACGTGACTGAGCTAGGTTCAGTTGCGGGCGAACAACCGTAACCTGATTGCGCCAGTTGTGGCGAATGTTCTCTGCCGTTGGTTCTGCAATCATGATTTGCTCTGCCTGATAGGCCAGCTGACGCAGTACTTCAGGGTCTTCGCCGTAGAAACGTGCTTCAATCTTTGCTGCCGGAGACGGACCGTTTTCCAGATATTTCACACGGAATTCAGCTTCCGGATAACTATCACGAAGGTGGGCGGTCAGCAATGGCATGCCGGTTTCCTGTTGTTCCAGGTTGTCCATCTCAATGATTAGCTGAGCATACGCCGCGTAACCTTTTTCTGGCACATAGGGCAGTACGAAACGCTGTGCACCTTGGCCGATAACAGAGGTCAGGTTTTTAAGGCCAACATTGTTTTGGGCCTCGTAGCTGAGAATGTCGTCTTCAATGGTGTTAATGAATGTTTCTGTACCGCGGACATCAGTACCTTCCGGCATCCACACATCTACAAAGAAAATTGGAGTGCTTGATGGCGGGAAGAAAACATTTTTCACATGACCCATACCGAAAACAGCTGCAACCAGCATTACCAATACCAGACCGATACTCGCTACGCGGAAACGCATTGCAGTCGTCAGCAGGGCACGGTACAGGTTGAAGAACCAGCCTTTATACAGATCTTCCGGTTCACCTTCTGCATCACTGGCCTTACCATCTTGAAACAGCAGGTGACAGAAGAAAGGCGTAATTGTGATTGCTGTGATCCAACTGATAAACAGAGAAATAAGCAGAACCTGGAACAATGATGCACAGAACTCACCGGTTGCATCCTGAGACAGGCCAATAGGCGCAAAAGCAATAATGGCAATAATGGTTGCACCAAGCAGTGGCCATTGTGTCTGTTTGACAACCTGACCTGCCGCCTCAAAGCGGGTTTGGCCGCGCTGAATGCCAATCAGGATACCTTCAGTCACAACAATGGCATTATCAACCAGCATCCCGAGGGCGATAATGAGTGCTCCGAGGGAAATGATCTGTAACTGAATTCCCAGTACGTTCATTACAATGAATGTACCGAAAATGGTCAGCAGCAGCACTGCACCCATCAGCAAGCCGGAGCGAACTCCCATGAAAACAAGTAGTACTACGATAACGATGGCAACAGATTCTGCCAGGTTGATCAAAAAGCCTGTAACGGATTTCTCAACGACAGATCCCTGGTCATAAACAGTATTCAGCGTCATGCCAACCGGTAGCTGTGATTCAAGCTCAGTGATTTTGGCAGAAATTGCTTTTGATACATCAACAACATTTACACCAGTGCTGAATGAAATACCCAGCGACAGGGCATCCTGACCCATGTTGTGATAAATGATGTTTGGTGTCTCTGTTGTCGTCTTGTAGACAGTTGCAATGTCACCAAGATAAACCAGATCGGCACTGCCCGGAGGGCTGACCAGAAGGCGGTTCATTTCTGAAACATCATCGAACTCACCGGTCGGGTGAATACGGATGCGGTTTTGACCAATAAGCATCTTACCCGCGTTAGAAACCACATTCTGATTTTGAATCTGACTGTAAATGTAGTTCTGATCCAGACCTAGCGCGGTCAGTTTTTCCTGGCTAATTTCTACAACAACCTGTTCTTCAGGAGCACCGACTACGGAAACTTTTTTCACTCCATCTACCAGCACCAATTCACGGCGCAGATAATTGGCGTAGTTTTCGAGTTCACGATAGCTATAGCCTTCGCCCTGAATATTCAGAAGGATGCCGAAAACATCGGAGAAATCATCGATGATTTGTGGCTGTACGGTACCCGGAGGTAGATCCGCAACAGTGTCATTGACCTTTCTGCGCAGTTCATCCCAGATTTGTGGCAGTTCACTGGCGTCGTAGCGGTCTTCCATTTCGACTTCGATTTGTGAAAGGCCCGCACTGTTAATCGATGTAATATGTTTGATTTGCTGCATCTGCTGGATAGCGTCTTCCAGCGGCAGTGTCACTTCTTCTTCTACCTGCTCAGGTGATGCTCCTGGGTATGGGGTAATTACCAAAGCCTGTTTGATCGTAAATTCAGGAAATTCAAGCTGACCCAGTCCACTAAATGAAACTGCACCGCCGATCAGCATCAGCAGGACAAACATCCAGCTGATTACTTTGTTCTTAATACTGTAATGAGCAACATTCATGGATTAAACGCCTCGTTCCCAGCGCAAAGGTTTCACTTCCATGTTGTCTTTTACTGCCGTGGCTCCGACGGCAACAATCTGATCACCGATGTTCAGACCGGAAATAACTTCAACACCCGTACTACGGGTTTGGCCAAGGGTCACAGTAACGGCTTCCAGCTTTTTACTGTCTGGCTGGTAACGCCAAACCTTGGATTCATTGGTATTGTCTGTGCGAACAATTGCTGTCATCGGCAATACAGCAACAGGCTGTTGTGCGCCGTTGAAAGATGACATATCCAGTAACAGTTCAGCGCTCATGCCCGGCAGGACATTCAGTTCGGCTGGTGGAGTGAGGGTAAATACCACTTCATAGGTTTGGCTGCCAGGGCTTACTTTGCTTGCATGCTCTTTGTATTGAACAGGGTAAACCGATGTTTTCCCGCTTGAGGTCATGGTCGGGTTAAAACCGTTCTCAAGCGCCAGTGTCTTTGGTGCCTGAAAGCGAACCATTGGTTTGAAGGCTTCATCGAATGATGTATCTCTTTTAAGCGACATCAGCAGTGATTCCGGTACTTGAATACTGACATCAACTTGCTTGTCGCCTTGCAGGGTAAGTACGACCTGAGTCGCTTGGACATTTTGGTGGTTGTCTAGGTGGACCTTTGCAACGGTACCAGAGAATGGAGCTTCGAGGCGTGTATATTCTAGCTGGTCACGAGCAGTGTAGAGTGCTGCTTTCGCTGATTTCAGCGCAGCCTTAGCAGTATCGTATTCCGCTTTTGAGATCAGCTTACGTTTGTAGATCTCTTCCTTACGCTTGAAGTCAACCGAAGCCAGATCATGATTGGCTTCAGCATTCAGTAGTGCGTTTTTTGCATCACGATCATCCAACTGCGACAGTAGATCCCCTTTTTCTACATGTTGTCCTTCAGTCAGGTTAAGTTTTTTCAATTCACCATTGATACGAAATGCCAGATCAGCCTGTTGGCTGGCAGCAACTTTTGCCGGGAATGCGCGCAGGTTTTGAGCGACATTATCGTCAATTGTCACCAGCTTAACCGGCCGGACCACAGATGATGGTGTGACAGCACTTTCGACTTGTCCGCATCCGGTTAGCACGGTTGATATCATTATTGAAATAAGGCTGATTTGCGCCAGTTTCATTGTCGTTATTTCCTGTTGTGATATGACGAGCGAAAATATAACCTGTATCAAGGTTGCTAAAAACCGGACTATTTGGAATGCATTGTTCCAAATTTTGCAACAAAAAGAGGCCGGTTTTTTCTTTACAATGATGTAGTTTTTTGAACACACGGGTACAGGATGAAAACGGAAGATATAGAGCTATTCCATCGGGTTGTAGACGCTGGAAGCCTGATTCGGGCAGCGGAAATTTTTGACTTGCCAAAGTCTAATTTGAGTCGACGGATTAAAGCTCTGGAAGAAGAACTGAATATTCAGCTTTTCCAGCGGAATAACCGAGCTATGCAGCTAACTGAAGCCGGTGAGAAGTTCTATGAAAGGACGAAGACGATTCTGAGTGACCTTGAGCAGAGTATTCAGGAAATTACTGCGCCGAGGTATGAAATTTCCGGACACTTACGGGTACAGTTGCTTCCATTGCCGAATATTGTGGAAATTGGCCGAATGATCTTCAAATTTATGGACTTGTACCCGAAGGTCAGTGTGGAAGTGCTTATGAGCTCTGAAGAGTCTAACCTGGTTGAAAATCATATTGATGTCGCTTTGCGGGTAGGGGATAAACTGGAAGACTCCAACCTGATTGCTCGTCCGCTTACATCATCGTCATTCGGGTATTATGCAACGCCGGAGTATATTGCTAAACATGGTAAGCCGACTACACCGGAGGAAATTAAAACCCATAACTTTATTCGCTATCGTTTCCCGAACGGACAGATTTTAAATGATTTGCCACTGGAAGGCAGAGAGCCTATTTCTGTATCAGGAAACCTGGTGATGAACAGCGTGCCACTCATTATGGAGGCGTGTTTGCAAAATCGTGGAATAGTGTTCATTCCGGAGTTTTTAGCGGATTTTTATATTGAAAAAGAGATGTTGGTAAAATTACTCGAAAACCAGGATCCGGTTATGCGGCTTGGTTGGCTGGTATATCCGTCTCGTAAATATCTGTCGCTTACCGTCAGAACCTTTATCGATTTTATGCTGACAGAGCTTGAAAAAATGCCTATGTGTGAGCATCTGGAAGCTGATGTCCGCGGAATGGCGGTATAAAGCAGACGTAGCTAAATTATGAACTGGCTCAATGAATCTCTTTAAATCTATTTGTATTATTTAATCCATATGCGCTTTGTTTTTATGGCGCTAGTTTCACTTTGTTAAATAATAAGACGCTAGTAATTTTAGATTTAAAGGATAAATAATGAATAAAGTAGCAGTTGGCATAGCGCTTTCTCTTTTATTATCAGGTTGTGGTTCGGTAAATAACGTTTTGGTAGAAAAAACCAAGAACGTAGAGTATTACCGTATATTTGACATAAAAACTGATGCTGATCGTTATGAAATTGCAGAATCTGCAAGTGATGGTTTAGGTCGAAATGTAAATGATGCTCAAGAAGCTCGACCAATACCAACCTCAGCAGAACTACCAGAAAAGCCGGGCAGATTTGCTTTAGAAAATCCATTTAAAGGCTCAAAATTTGCGGCATTTGCAAGTAGTGGGGGCCAATTGGGAGTGAAAGTTGCGACTTGTGAGGGAGCTTCTTGGACGGCTAAAGCAAACCGCGAAATCTCTGGGTCTTCAAATTTAAATCTAACTGCATGTCTATTCCCATATAATGAGGGATACCATCTGGATTTGTATGCAACTTTTACAAAGAAAGAAGGCGGGTTATTGGAGATAAGTCGTCAGATGTCGAATGCTATGGTTGGGACTCCGGAAGAATGGACTGAAAAGACGTTTTTAGACATAGTTCGTCAAATTAAAGCAGAGACTGGTGCAACGATCACTTATTTAGAAGGTTACCCAAAATTAAGTGGCACACCTTGGCTTGATGAGGGTGACGACATCACTGCTAAAAATTAATCTTTCAAAAAAAGGCCCCCTCATTAAGAGGGGGCAATACTTACCATCGCTTTTATTATTCGCTTACAACGACTTTGAGCTGAGGAAGTTTTTCTTATTGGCTCATTAGCCGAAATCACCGTTTACGTAACCACGGGTGCGGTCATCGTGCGGGCTGTTAAACAGTGAATGAGTGTCATCGTGCTCAACCAGTTCACCCATCAGGAAGAAGGCCGTTCGGTCTGAGATACGACGCGCCTGTTGCATTGAGTGAGTAACGATCACGATAGTGAAGTCCTTTTTCAACGACTCCATCAAATCTTCAATTTTCTTGGTTGCAATTGGGTCAAGCGCAGAAGTAGGTTCGTCCATCAGGATCACTTCCGGTTCCATTGCAATGGTTCGGGCGATACACAAACGCTGCTGCTGGCCACCAGACAGACCGAATGCGTGAGATTTTAGGCGGTCTTTCACTTCATCCCAAAGTGCTGCGCCGCGCAGTGATTTTTCAACCACGGCATCAAGACGTTTCTTGTCACTAATGCCTTGAGCACGAAGGCCGTAAGCCACGTTTTCATAAATGCTCATCGGGAATGGGTTTGGCTTCTGGAATACCATGCCCACTTTAATGCGAAGCTGTGCAACATCGATGTTGCCGTAAACATCTTCGCTGTCCATGGTTAGCTTGCCCTGGATTTTTACGCCTTCAATCAGGTCATTCATACGGTTCAGGCAGCGTAGCAGGGTAGATTTACCACAACCGGACGGGCCGATTAATGCGGTTACCTGACGGTTCGGGATTGGTAGACAGATTTTCTTCAGAGCCTGATTTTCACCGTAGAATAGATCCAGGTTTTCAATTTCAAATTTGTTCATCATTTTCTCTTCCCCAAAAATTAGTAAGTCGCAGTGTTGAATCGGCTGGCGATAAGTTTGGTAATCATGTTAATCACAAGAACAATCACAATCAGGATGGTGGCGGTTGCGTATGCCTGATTCCATTCGTGAATGGTGTAGAGTTCCTGGGTCAACTTATACAGGTGAACGGTTAGCGTACGGCCTGAGTCCAGCATGCTCTCAGGAATACGCGCCACCATACCTGCTGTCATGAATACCGGTGCAGATTCACCGATAACACGACCTACGCTGAGGATGATGGAGGTTACGATACCAGGCATCGCGCTTGGCAGAATAAGTCTCCAGATTGTGTAGATTTTTGAGGCACCCAAACCGTATGAACCTTCACGGTAGGTTTGTGGAACAGCCATTAAAGCCTCTTCTGTGGTTCGGATAATCACCGGAAGAATCAGGATACTCAGAGTCAGTGCACCTGACAGGATCGAGTAGCCGAAGCCCAGAACGACCACGAAGAAAGTCATACCGAACAGACCGTAGATAATCGACGGAATACCGGCAAGAGATTCAGTACAGAAGCGGATCACTTTAACCAGACGGCTACCGACTTTTGCATATTCAGTCAGATAGATAGCAGTCATGATCCCCAGAGGTGCCGCAACGGCGATGGAAGCTGCAACCATATACAGGGTTGAAACAATCATCGGCCAGATACCTGATTCCTGACCAATTGTGGTGTAGTTACTGGTGATGAAATCCCAGTCAACGTGGGATAAACCATTACTTAGGATGTACCAGACAACCCACAGTAGGAAACCAACCGTGATGGAGGCAGAAAGCCAAATCACGCTTAGTGCAATTTTATCTTTTAGTTGCTGCTTACCAGCATTTGTAGACTGTAAAGACATAGTGATTACCTCGCTCGCTCACGGTTCAGGTAAAGCAGAGCGGCATTTAGCGTCATGATGAAAATAAGCAAAACAATACCGGTGGCATAAAGTGCACTGGCGTGAATACCGGTTGCGTACGACATCTCAATGGCAATGTTCGCAGTCAGAGTACGCGCTGAGTCCAGAAGGCCTCGAGGCATTGCAGGGGAGTTACCCATCACCATGATGATGGCCATGGTTTCACCTAATGCTCGGGCAACTCCCAGGATAACGCCAGTCATGATGCCTGAACGGGCTGCCGGAACGAGCAGTTTGAATACCGTAAACATATGTGAAGCTCCCAGTGCCAGAGAGCCTTCTTTATAGCTACGCGGTACTGCGCGGATAGATGTTTCTGAAACTGTGATTACGGTTGGCAGGATCATGACAGATAGCACAATGATACCTGCAAGGATTGTGTTACCGGCTGGCACCGAGAATACGTCCTGGATTAGTGGCACGATGATCACCAGGCCGAAGAAACCGTATACAACTGAAGGGATACCAGCCAGCAGTTCGATCATCGGACGAATCAGGTTTGCCAGACGAGCCGGTGCAACCTCTGCAATGAAAATAGCAGTCAATACGCCAATTGGCACACCTAGTACAACCGCACCGGCTGTTGAAACAACAGACGCTACGATCATCGGGGCAATACCGTAAAGGGCTGGCGGAAGCCAATCCATACCAAATACGATGCCTTCTACACCAGCCTGGGCAAAGGCGTCGAAACTTTCGCGGAAGATAAAGTAGCCGATAGTAATTAGCGACAAAATGCCAAGTGCGGCACTCGATAAAAATAGGTACTTAAAAAAAACTTCGCGCCAATCAGTTTTATTTTTGGTCTTTAGCGAAGGCCCTTTAGGTGGATTTTCTATGTTATTTGCGATGGTCATAATCTGTACTCCGATATTGATCAAGCTTTGGCTCATTCATATATCAGGGAATCAAGAAAATCCGGCCACCGTCATCGACGATGACCGGACAAAATATCAGCTAAATTATTTAACTGAGATGAAGCCTTTTTCTGTAACAATGTTTTGTGCTTGTGGAGTGTGAATCCACTTCAGAAATTCTAGTGCAGCTTTAGAAGGACGGCCTTCTTTATACACAACAAGGAATGGACGCTGTACGCTATATTCACCGGCTTTGATTGCTTCAATAGATGGTTTGTGGTTGTCGATAGCCAGTGGTTTAACTGAGTTATCTACTGAGCCCAGAGAGATGTAACCGATAGCAAATGGGTTGTTCGCTACGATTGTTTTTAGCTGCCCGTTACCGCTGGCAACTTGTGCGCGCTGAGAAATCGCAGAAACTTTAACACCGTTGATTTTCTTCTTTAGGCTCATGATGTCTTCGAAAGCGCCACGAGTACCAGATGCGGTATCACGGGTTGCAACTACGATTGGCTTGTTTTCACCGCCAACCTGATTCCAGTTAGTGACTTCACCTTTATAGATTTGAGAAACCTGCTCTTTAGTCAGGTTAGAGACGGGGTTGTTATTGTGAACAACAACGGCAATGCCGTCGCGAGCGATAACTACCTCTTTAATGTTGTCTGCTTTTTCAGATGATTTCAGGTCACGAGAACTCATACCCAGATCAGAAGAACCGTCGTGTGCGGCACGGATACCAGCAGAAGAGCCCGGGCCCTGAACTTCAACAACAACATCGTGAGAGTTTGCATAGGTTTCACCAAGTACTTCCATGATAGGTGATACGGAGCTTGAGCCTACAACTGAAACAGTTTCATTTGCGACGGCAGTGTTAAATACCATTGAACCTGCAAGGGCTAGTGCACCAATAACCTGTGTTTTCATTTTCCTAATCCTTAAAAAGCTGGCCTTATTGCCAATAGGTTTGAATGAACGATAAAAAGGTTAGGAAAGTTTTATGACAATCATGTTTCAGAAGTTTGAACACTCTATGACGATGCAGATAAGTGCTTAATGATTGATCTATTTGTGGAAATGTTAACTTCGCGTTCTGTTCATAATTTAAACTAATTAAACCGTGTTTTTTATAACAAGGGTGAATTGTTATTAACGATAAGTGCAAGATTTTTCAAAGAAAAATCGGCTGATAATTTTGTAGACATTTGTGTGATCCAGATCTATATTGTGCGCTCTTTAGTCAGTCTGAATTACCTACTGTATTTTTGCGGATACAAAAATTAAATTTGAGGCCAAAATGCAATTTTCATTGAAAAACTTATCCATTCGTTACCAGGTATTGATGCCTGTAATGTTAATGGTGGTAGTGCTCTTTACGACTTTGATGATCACAAAAGGAAAACTTGATAACGAACAAGAAGTGATCGCTCAAAATACCGATGCCCTGGTTGAGTATAAGGATACACTGGCCAATATTGATGATCGCGTCTATCCGCTGCGTATAAGTGCAGTGTACGCTATTTATGATCCTGCGCGCCGCGACAGTTTTAAAGGTGAGCTGGCCAGTGCAGAAAAAGAAATTGCACGTGATCTTAAATTGCTGGAGCAGGTCGATGCTTTCAGAAGTGCGGCTGACAATGTTCATTCGGCGATTCAGGACTACATTGCTTACTCTAATCGTGCGGTTGTTACCCTGAATCAGCACGACCGTGGTGAGCTGTCTGAACAGGAATTTAATAATTTCATCTCTAAATACCGTGCTGTCGGCAATCGTATGGTTGAGTCTATCAACGAGCTTTCGCAGCAGGTGAATTCATACTCGACCAATACATTGGATCAGAGTGCTGAAAATAGCCGTAATATGATGAACAGCGCGACGTTCGCGATTCTGGCTGTATTTGCTATTGCTGTGCTTGTGGCCTGGTGGATGTCTGGTTTGGTGGTTAACCCGATCTTCAAACTTCAGTCTGTGATGCGTGATGTGGCGGCTGGTAACCTGCGTGTCAATGCAGAGCAGGACGGTACTAATGAAATTGCTCAGCTGAGCAGTGATGTAAACCGTACTGTCAAGCAGTTGCACCAGACGGTTGATGCACTAATCCGTATCAGTGAAGATGTGGCATCTGCTTCCACCGAACTAGCTGCGGTAATGACTCAGTCTGAAGCGAATGCTCAGCAGGAGCACAATGAGATTGATCAGGTTGCTTCTGCGGTTAACGAACTTTCAAGTACAGCTGAAAACGTCAGTGATAACGCAACTGCTGCGGATGCAATGGCTAAGCAGACTGATGAACTGGCTCGTGAAGGTTTGAGCATCTTCGAGCAAAGCAGTGCGGCAAGTGTTCAGATGAACAAGACTCTGACAGAAGCGGCAGACGTTGTAACTCGCCTGAAAGAGCAGTCTGAACAAATCAGCAAGGTTATTGAAGTTATCCAGGGTATTTCTGAGCAGACAAACCTTCTGGCTCTGAATGCTGCTATCGAAGCCGCTCGTGCGGGTGAATCCGGCCGTGGTTTTGCGGTAGTAGCCGATGAAGTACGTATGCTGGCAGCGCGTACCCAGTCGTCGACTCAGGAAATCCAGGCAATCATTGAAGAGTTGCAGTCACAGTCTAACCAGGCGAATGACAGCATGCAGAGCAGCCTGGAAATGCTTGAGCGTAATCAGGAACTGTCGAATCGTGCTAATGACGCATTGGTTGGTATCACAGAATCTGTAGTTCAAATCAGCGATATGAACACTCAGGTTGCAACAGCCGCAGAGCAACAGTCTCAGGTAACACAGGACATTAATCGCAATGTCACCAATATGTCGGAGATTGTGAATCAGAACGTTGCTGGTATTAGCCAGAGTGCGACGGCCAGTAATGAATTGTCGCAGCTTGCTGAGAAGCAGAAACAGCAGCTTTCTTTCTTTACAATTTAAGCTGAATTAAAATAGCTGAATAAGTGGAAAAAGACCTGTCCCTGACAGGTCTTTTTGTTTTCATATAAAGAAGAACATAAAAACCGAGGCCCGAAGATATCCATGCTTAAAAAAGCACAGCAAATGGTTGTATTTAATGCTCTGACAAAACAGAAGAGCTTTACCCGTGCAGCACAGTTGCTAGATATTTCCAGAACCCAGGTTAGTAAGCAAATACAGCAGTTGGAAGAGAGGTTGGGGATACAGCTTGTCCAGCGTACAACACGTTCGTTTGCACTGACTGAGGCCGGACGAAATTTTGCCGCTCATTGCGCCAATATCGTTGATGAAATTAATGAAGCGGAAAGTGAGTTACTGGTTGATTCAAATAGCCTTCATGGTTCATTACGTGTTGGTATTGCCCAGTCTTTTGCTTCGAACCATATCGGCCCATACATTAGTGAGTTCCATGAGCGATATCCGCAGCTTAATCTTGAAATGAGCCTGTTTGATCACCGCGTTGATCTTATTTCTGAACAGCTTGATTTATGGATTGGTATTATGGATACCCCACCAGAAGGCTTTGTGGCCCGCCACTTGGTTGATTGCCAGTTTGTATTGGCTGCCAGCCCGGATTATTTGGCGAAGCATGGGGTACCATACCATCCAAATGACTTGAAAGAACATAACTGTATTACCTATTACAGCCGGGAGCGTAAAGATACTTCCTGGAGCTTCAGCAAAGACGATGAAAACTTACAGGTTAAGGTAAGGGGTAATTATCGAGTGGATTCGGCTGATGCTATTCGTGATGCCACTTTGGCAGGGAATGGTATTGGTTACCTGGCGACGTATCTGCTGAAGAATGAGTTCAGGGAAGGGCGGTTGATTCGCTTAATTCCTGACTGGGAACCTAATCAGCATATGCCGTTATATGCGATTTATCCTCGCCATAAGTTCTTGCCTGCTAAGGTAAAAGTGTTCATTGATTTTGTCCGTGAGCATATTGGAGAGCCTGCTTTCTGGGATCGGGAACTGATGTAGTTTGTAGCCAACCACTGGGTTATTGGTAAATAACGTTTAAAATTTGCCATTATTAGACGCAGGATCAGCACGAAGAAGCTGCAGCTTCTTCGTGCTTTTTTATCAGTGGTACATCAGATACTTAGTTTGGGTATATGGTTCAAGCTCATACTTGGATTCAAGGAAAGTGATTAAGTCCACTAACTGACCTACAGTCATCACATCATTGTAAACAGGCATCACGGATTGTCCTGAAATCTGAACATCTTTTAAGTTGTAACCTTTTGCAATCTGATGAGATGGGTTGATCACCGAAGTAACCAGTTCCGCGTAGGTTTTCAGGCTCTGTACTTTCCCGCCCAGCTCGACCGAAAGCTGGTCTTCTGAATCTGCTGGTCTTTCAAAGCCTTCCATTGCATGACAGCTAAGACATTGCATTTCAAGAAATACCTGTTGGCCTTTGGCGGGATCGCCGGCAGGTAAGCTAAAACCTCGCGGACCGTCTTCACAGCCAGTGAGGCCGAACACAAAAAATATCATTGTTAGTATTAGATGTTTTTTCATGAAATCACTCCGTATTCGTACATTGCCAAGCTATTTATGAACATGCTGTTGAGTATCTTATTGACAAGTGTAGAGGATGATGAAAAAAGCATCGGCAAAATAGCCGTAAATTGAACAGGGCTAATAGTGTGATCATGGTCACTATTGTCACTTATGCTAACAATAGTATCCCGTATGAGCACCAATCTGCCGTTTTCGTTTGCTTTGCCGATATTTTCCTCGATTTTTTTGTTTGATGTATCAATTCTGTAAATTTGCATAACAAATTGATGCTTGTCACAGTTTTTAAAATCCCTAAAATGCCGCCGCAATCGTTTTACTAACCCACTAATTAACATTGGAGAATGACCATGGGGCATCTGGTCAGCATCTTAGGTATTGTTTCACTATTTGCGGTTGCAATCTTATTTTCGGAAAATCGTCGTGCGATTAGCTGGCGTGCAGTAGGTGGCGCGTTTGCAATCCAGATTCTGTTCGCAGGATTTATTTTGTATGTGCCTGTCGGACGTGAAGTTCTGAACACAGTATCCAATGCCGTCTCTGGTGTTATCGACTACGGTCGTATCGGTTCTGAATTCCTGTTCGGTGATCTGGCTAAGTTTAAAATTGGTTTTATCTTTGCCGTTAACGTATTGCCGACAATCGTATTTTTCTCTTCACTGATCGGTGTGCTTTACTACCTGGGCATCATGGGTTGGATTATCCGTGTTCTGGGTGGCGCGCTACAGCGTGTACTAGGTACCAGCCGCACTGAATCTATGTCTGCAACGGCTAACATCTTTGTTGGTTCTGTTGAAGCACCGCTGGTTGTTCGTCCATACCTTGCCAGAATGTCTCGCTCTGAGCTTTTCGCAGTAATGGTTGGCGGTCTGGCTTCTGTAGCCGGTGGTACGCTGGTTGGTTACGCGGGTCTTGGTGTTGAAATCAGCTACCTGATCGCTGCAAGCTTCATGTCTGCACCTGCTGGCCTGATGATGGCGAAGATTCTGGTTCCACAAACAGAAACGCTGACTGATGAGCCTCAGGTTGATGATGAAGATGAGAATGCGCCTGTTAACATTATCGACGCAGCATCTCAGGGTGCGCTTAGCGGCCTGCAGATTGCGATGGCTGTTGGTGCAAGCCTGCTGTCTATCATTAGCTTGATTGCTCTGCTTAATGGCGGTCTTGGCCACCTTGGCGAACTGATTGGTGTTGAAAACCTGAGCCTTGAATTGCTGTTTGGTTACATTTTCGCACCAGTTGCATGGCTGATCGGTGTGCCATGGTCAGAAGCAACAGTTGCTGCAAGCCTGATCGGTAAGAAAATTGCTGTTAATGAATTTGTAGCCTTCGCTGATCTGATGGCTGTTAAAGATCAACTAAGCGCTCACTCTCAGGCTGTTGTTACTTTCGCATTGTGTGGTTTTGCAAACCTGACATCAATCGCAATGCTGATGGGTGGTCTGGGTGGTATCGTACCAAGCCGCCGTCCTGATATTGCACGTCTGGGTCTGAAAGCTATTTTTGCAGCGACTCTGTCAAACCTGATGAGTGCAACGCTGGCAGGCATCTTCCTGTCATTCTGATCAACAAGTATCAGTTACCAAATAAAAACAGAGAGCTTCGGCTCTCTGTTTTACTTTTGGGGGTATAGTTAAATCCGTTTGAATGGATTTATGTACTGTTGCATTTAAGACCTAAGGACAGAAGTAATACTAGTGGGCCTGTAACTACCGCTTTGTCTTAAAAATGAGATAGAGACTGGCTCGCGCTTGTTGAAAAAGCGGTCTTGGTTTTATCAATACTTGCCATTAGCTACTTGTTCCCGGTAGCATCACCGCTTTCATTCCTCTTATTAATCAAGAGATAGCCATGAAATCACCTGTCGATAAGTTGCTGCAAAGTCATGAAAACCTTGTTCATTCGGAAGGAATGAAGGTGACCTCCCATACTCAGCGTGAGGATGGTGACTGGATCCTTCATACGCTGATGGTTGAAGGATGCGAAGCTCCGTTTAAGTTCAGGCGTACAAAGAAATACAAGAGCCTGAAAGGGGCAAAGGTCAATATGACGTATTATCCTGTTACAGAAAAAGTTGCCGGCTTTGATATCGAAGTAATGAAGGTGGTCAGAGTTAAACTTTATTGAATTCCACAGCAAAAAATAAGTTACAACCGCAGCTATGCATGTTCAGAGATTTCATTCTCAGATTTTTTATCTTTTTCTTTATTTTCAATGAGTAGCTGCGGTTCTGCGGTGGTTCCATCATCTTCCTGCCTGTGACACAGAGCGCAAGTTTTAACATTAGTCTCCTTAATGTAAATCAAGGTGTCATTACCACAATGGCGGCAGGTTCCTGAAAAGCTAAGTGTTTGTGTTTTAGGCTTGTTTGATACACCCGGCATAGCGATATCCTTTCCAACTGCTCATTTCCGATTTATCCGCAACATGTCAATGCATTGTTATGCATACACGGCTATCTACCAGACTAGACCAGAATTTTTTTAATAGACAAGTTTTACTAATTTTGTCTTCAAGTAAGCTCCAGAGGAAAAAAGGCGCTCACCGAATACCGGGAGCGCTTCAAGTAAAGGGGATTGGAAATTAGCAAATACCAAAAAGAGACCGATTTCTTTTACACCTCCGTTATCTATCTTCAATTAAAATCACGATTAATTCTTTCGGGCCGTGAGCACCATAGGCCAGTGTTTGCTGGATATCAGCGGTTTTAGATGGCCCGGAAACCAGAATGGCATTTGTCGGCATACCGATATGCCACGCCTGTTGCCTTATCAGTTCAGCGAAGTTGTTGCTGAGTGTTGAACGTTTGAGTAGTGCGACATGTGTTGGTGGTATCAGTGACAGTGTTCGAGGCTCGTCTGTACCCGGCCACAGAACTAAAGTGCCTGTATCGGCAATGCCAGCCAGACAATGGGTGATACCTGCGTCGACCTGTTCAAAAAGCTCATGTTTCCATTCTCTGATGTCCTGATCAAAGCTGATCACATCACTTTGTCCTGATGCCTGTTGGATCTCATGAATGAATTCTCCGTCTTTACCAATCGCGATGCGCTTGAGCTGTTTAGTTGCAACTACTTCTGTCAGGGTGCTTTCAAGCAGCTCGACTTTGGTGCTAATCACTTCGGCATGGCTGGCAATCATAGCCTCGACGAATCGTTGTTCCCGCTCTTCATCTGAGTCGGTTTGCCACGAGCTGTAGCTATGATTGTTTGAGCTGACAGGGTGCGCGCCTGCATCACGAAGTCGGGACAAAATTGTAGAACGTGCTGGATTCATTTCTTTCTCCTTACTTCCGTGCCTTCATCAGCTGATGCAATGTTTTGTCAGCAGGCTTCGGCGCTGTTCGACATTGAGTCCATGGGCCCAGGTTGCTTGGAATCAGTGCTTTCAGTTTGGTTGCCGCATAAGTACCTGAATGGTAAAGCGAAGGGTGAGTTGCGGCATAGGCAAAGCCTTTCATCGCCATTCTTTCCGTTGAATTAGCTGCGGCTTTCTGGCCGTCAATTTCTTCATTTCCGGGCTTTGGTGGATTCTTTGCTTCATAACGCAGTCGCTGCAGCAGTTCCGGGATCGGGATTCTGACCGGGCAGACTTCACCGCAGGCACCGCAAAGGCTGGAGGCGGTAACCAGATCTTTAGTTTGCTTCAGTCCCATTAAGTGTGGGGAGATGATCTTTCCAATCGGACCCGGATATACCGTGCCATAGGCATGTCCACCGATACGGGTGTAGACAGGACAATGATTCATACAGGCACCGCAACGGATACATTGCAGCGTTTTACGCATCTCCTCGTCGCGGTAGGCTTGTGAACGTCCGTTGTCCAAAAGAACTAAGTGGACTTCTTCCGGGCCGTCGAGTTCACCGCTACGTCGTGGCGAGGTGATCATGTTGAAATAGGTCGTGATGGCCTGGCCTGTTGCCGATCGGGTAAGGGCACTATAGAGCGGTGGTACGTCAGATAGAAATTCCACTACTTTCTCTATGCCGGTGATGGCGATATGGACGTCAGGTACAGTGGTACACATCCGGCCGTTGCCTTCGTTTTCGACAAGACACAATGTCCCGGTTTCTGCGACGGCAAAGTTAACGCCGGACAAGCCGATTTCAGCATCGCGGAATTTTTCCCGTAGTCGGGATCTTCCTGTCTGAATCAGAGCGTCTACATCCAGCGTCGGGGTGAAATTTTCCAGATTATGTTCAAAAGTATCGCTGACTTCCTGCTTATTTTTATGAATGGCGGGCATGATGATGTGTGAAGGCTTGTCGCCATCTAACTGGACGATATATTCGCCCATGTCACTTTCCAGGCATTCAATACCGATCTTTTCCATTTCGTGGTTAAGTTCAATTTCTTCACTTACCATGGATTTGCCCTTCACAATGGTTTTGGCATCGTGCAAGCGAGCGATATTGGCAATGATGTAGTTGGCTTGTTCGGCATCTTCAGCCCAGTGAACCTGGATACCGTTGTGTCTACATTTTTCTTCGAGCTGCTCAAGCAGATCCGGTAATTTGCTCAGGCAGCGTTGGCGGATGGCTTCAGCCAGCTCACGAATGTTCTTCTCTTCAGCCGGATCCGGGAAAGCAGAGCGGCGTTTATCGCGGAGGTAATCCATCGCACCGCGGAAATTCTGACGCAGTTGTTGATCTGCCAGTGCAGATTTTGCTTGCTGATGGAAGAACTGCGGTTCCTGATCTTTAGTGTGTTTAGTCATGGCGACTTCCTCCGGTTCTTTCCAGCAGGAAGCTGGCAAGATGGCGTCCGCGCATGGTTTTTCCCTGATACTCCAAAGCTCCGTTGATATTAAGCAGACACCCCCAGTCAGCACTGACCAGCTGTTCAGCGTTAGTGTCTGACAGGTGGCGGGTTTTATCTTCAACCATTGCCTGGCTGATGTTCGGGTGGCGAACGGCAAAGGTTCCGCCAAAGCCACAGCATTCACTTTCGTAGGCTTGTTCTCGCAACTCAACATTATCAAGCTGGTTGAGCAACTCGGTTGCCGTTACATGGACATTCATTTCCCGACGGGCGGCACAAGAGGTATGCATGACGACAGAAGTTGGCTGGCCGTGATCTGTCAGTTTCACCCGGCAGACATTGACCAGGAATTCGGTAAGCTCAAATACGCGATCACAGAAACTTTCAACTTTATGTTGTTTTTCATCACCTTTAAACAGGCGGCGATAGTGATGGTGCATCATTCCGCCGCAAGATCCAGAAAGAACGACGACAGGCCAGTTTTCATCAAATAATGCTATCTGGCTCAGTGCGACTTCCTTAGCTTCATTATCGTAGCCTGAGCTGTAAGCCGGTTGGCCACAACAGGTTTGTTTCTCGATGAAGATGACTTCAATACCTTGCTGTTCCAGCAGCGTGATGGCATCCAGTCCGGCTTCAGGATCGAACATGTCGACCAGACAGGTGGCGTAGAAATATACTTTGTCCGGCTTGGCTGGGTAGATTCGCATCCTGGACTCCTTGAGAGCAGTAGGCTATTTCATCCGGCAGTCTGGCTTGTGTTCTGCTGCCTTGCTGCCGGATGAAATAGTGGTGTTGCAGGTGGTTATTTCTGTTATGTGGTGAGTTATTACTGTGTTAATTGTATTAGTTCATCAGTGCATCTGTGATATGGAAGCCATAGATGATTGCCAGACCAATCAGACCGGTAACAACCAGGTAGTAGAACGTTGGGATTACTGTTTTACGTAGGGTGGCACCTTCGCGTCCAAGCAGACCAACAGTTGCCGATGCGGCTACCACATTGTGGATAGCGATCATGTTACCCGCTGCTGCGCCGACAGCCTGTAGTGCTACAACTGCTGCACTTGAGATTGTCAGGGTCTGAGCAACTTCAAACTGGAACTGGCTGAACATCATGTTAGACACCGTATTCGAGCCTGCGATGAATGCACCTAAAGCACCGATTGTTGCACTCAGTGCCGGGAAGAAGTCACCGACAAGGTTTGATGCAAAGTTAGCTGTTGTTACCGGCATACTTGCAAGGTCGGCAGCGTTAACACCAGAGTTGATGAAGATACGGACCATCGGGATGGTGAACACCAGTACAAAGCCTGCGCCAATCAGTGTTTTGCTTGACTCTCCGAAGGCTTTAACCAGAGGTGTGACCTTACGTGATTGCAGAAGAACTGCCAGCAATGCTACGAAGACCAGAATGCCGCCCGGCAGGTACAGTGGCTGGATAGCCGCACTGATACCGGTTTCGCCTAGGATGTCTTTGAAAGACAGGCTGATCCCGACAAGGAAACCTTTGAAGTCTGCGCTAACACGGCTTGCAACCAGAATGACTGCCAGCAGTACATACGGAGCCCATGCTAAAGCCATGTTCATTGGCTTTTTCTCATCGTCACTTAGATCCATTTTCAGGGAACCAAGCCACTCTTCCGGCCACTTGTCTTCGCTCTCGAAATCCCAGTGGTTTTTAGGTACCAGGAACTCTTTCTTAGCGGCAACAACAACGATAGCCAGACCGATCAGACCACCAATCAGTGAGGGGAATTCAGGCCCCAGGAATACACCGGTCAGGGCGTAAGGGATAGTGAACGCAAGGCCGGCGAAAATTGCAAATGGCAGAATTTCCAGACCTTCTTTCCAGCTCTTATTCTTACCGAAGAAGCGGGTCAGCATCATTGCCATCAGAACAGGCATCAAAGTACCGACGGTGGCGTGAATAAGCGCAACATTGGTGGTGATTTGTTGTAGGTAGATATCCCAGGTAGAGCCGTTGGCGACCAGGGATTCAGTAATGTTATGGGTATCCAGACCTTTGTTAACACCAACAATGATTGGTGTACCTACCGCACCGAATGAAACTGGTGTGGACTGAATCATCATGCCCATTACAACTGCAGCCAATGCCGGAAAACCGATAGCGACCAAAAGTGGGGCGGCAATAGCTGCTGGGGTACCAAATCCTGAGGCTCCCTCGATAAACGAACCGAAGCACCAGGCAATAATGATGGCCTGAACCCTACGGTCAGTTGAGATGTCTGTAAAGCCGCTTCGGATAGTAGCGATGGCACCGGTGTGCTTAAGGGTGTTAAGCAGGAATATGGCACCGAAAACAATCCAGAGAACTGCAACTGTAATTGCAAGTCCTTGCAAGGTTGAAGCGAAAATACGGGTTGCCGACATGTCCCAAAACAGCAGGGCGATACCGACAGTCATGATAAAGGCTACAGGCATGGCTCGTTTCGCTGGCCAGTTCAGGCCGACCAACAGAACCGCAGCAACCACAATGGGTGAAAATGCGACTAACGCTAGTAGGGTTTCGTTCATAGTAGTACTTCCTTAGTACAGGTGTTTCTTGTCTGGCTACTTATACGCTGTTATGGATTGTAGGTTGTTTGTTAACGAGGTGTGACATTACCGCTTTATTTTTTTCTGATATAGGGAAATAATGAAAAAGATTAATTCCAAAAGTGGTTAAATTATGGCCAGGACAGATGACTTAATTCTTTTTGCGCAGGTAGTCGAGTGCGGTTCTTTCAGCAAGGTTGCAGAACAGAATTCCCTTACAAACTCAGTAGTTAGTAAACGAATTGCGAGGCTGGAAGAAGATTTGGGCGTTCAGCTTTTGTATCGGACGACGCGAAAGTTAACAGTAAGTGAAGCAGGAAAGGTTCTGTATCAGGGTGCAAAAAATGTGAAGCAGGCAGCGGTAGAAGCGATTGATGCTGTCAGTGGATACGGTGAAAAAGTAAGCGGTCATGTCAAAATGTCTGTACCGACGATATCCGGTGATTTGCTTCTGGCAGATGCAGTGGCTGAGTTTTGCACTATGCATCCCGGTATGTCGGTAGATATGTCTCTTGATAATCGCTTTGTTGACCTCATTGAAGATGGTTACGATTTGGTTATTCGGACCGGATATCTGGAAGATTCGAGCCTGATTGCCCGTCATATACTGGATTCGCAATGGGTAATATGTGCGGCTCCTTCTTATATAAGCAAGCATGGCCGGCCTGCCATACCGCAGGACTTGGTTAACCACAATTGTCTTCAATACGCTTACCAGACAACAGGTGCCAGCGAGTGGCAGTTCATTGGTGAGCAGGGTAATTACATCCAGCGTGTCAGTGGTAACTTTTCAACTGACAATGCGGCAGCACTCAGGAAAGCCGCTTTGGGAGGATACGGTATAGCTTATGTGCCGCGTTGTCTGGTTTATCATGATTTAATTGAAGGTAAGTTGGTTGATTTGTTCCCTGACCAGGTTGGCAAAAAGCTCGGCGTTTATGCAGTGTATCCTTATACACGTCAGCCATCGCAAAAAATTCGACTATTAATTGAACATATCCGCAAGAAGTATCTAGAAATGCATTATTATTTTTAGGTTATATTTGTATTTTATTGAGGTTGTTCAATATCAAATAAAGTATTATTTGATGTAATAGATAGAATTGTAATTAGATAGTAAAGATAGGGAATAAAATGAATTGGTATCTTCATGTCCTAAAAAATTACGCAGTATTTAAAGGACGAGCACGCCGAAAGGAATATTGGTACTTCTTTCTGATCAACTTAATCATAAGTATTGTCTTAGGATATGTTGATAGCGCCTTGGGCACCCCCGGCGCAGCTGAGGGGGCGGGTGCCATTGGTGCCGTATATTCACTTATTGTTTTAGTTCCGGCGATCGCAGTCGGTGTTCGTCGTTTGCATGATACAGGACGTACCGGTTGGTGGATGCTGATTGGCCTTATTCCTCTTATTGGGTTTTTGGTTCTGCTGTATTTCTTTGTCCTTGATAGTAATCCAGGCAGCAATGAGTATGGACCTAATCCAAAAGAATCAAATCATAATCAGGAAGGCAGCTTTAAAGTTTAAACCACATTTTACTTGTGGTAATTGCTGTTATTTTAATTAATTAAGAAGTAAAAGCCCGGCAAATTAGTCGGGTTTTTTATTAAAATCAGTAGCCTGTAGCATTTGAATCTTATTAATGAGAATGAATGTGTATTATTCTCCCAGATAATCAGTCAATTAGCGGATAAAAGTATTTTATTTTAAAGGGATAGGTAGTGATATCTATTTTCTGATAACTGATAATAATTACCGTGTAACCATCTACAATTAATACCGAGCTGAAATTGCTTTGGTAATTGAATGATTCGATTTTTATCGATTGCTTCTATTTGAACTATTCATCAAATGTGAGCTTGTAATGCTTACCTTATTTGAAAAGGTTAGCAGGGTAGTTATTGCTATTAATAAAACCGGAAAGGTTGTTAGTTGGCTGTTGAAATAAATCATGCCACAAGTAATTAGTGGAGAAACGTAATGAAAATGAATAAGGTAGCGTTATCTTTCCTGGCAGTATGTATTGGCTTTTCAGGATATTCTTTAGCATCTGAGAAAGATTACTCTCATTACGAAAGTGGTGGGAGTGAAGACGATTATAAAGGTTATGAAAAATACAAAAAACATAAAGATCATTACAAGAAATATCACCCTAAAGTCAGAGATGCTGGAAGATTAGCTCTGAACCTTGTGGGTAAAGGCAATATGTACGAGAAAGATGTACCTGACCTTGACGGTGATAAACAGCCGGATCCTGCTTCTTGTTTCGATGTTGAGTTGAAAGATATAGAGAAAGGAAGATTAATAGGTACCGCGACTGATTGTCTTTCAGAAGTTATGGAGCAAGATGGCGGGATCAAGTTGATCGGAACTACATTCTTTAATTTACCCGGCGGGCAGATTGTTACACGAGGGCTGACGACTGTTCAGCCGGTGTTGCAAGATACTGTAACTCCGGATGGAGTGGATATCAGCCATATAACAGGCGCATCCAGTGATAAAAATAGTATTATTAAAGCGACAGGAAAGTATAAAGGCCATATAGGTACCGTTAGGTTATCAGGAATGGTGAATCTTGATGAGTTCACAGGCGAAGTTGGTACGCCAATATTCTTTGACTGCTTGTTCATTATTGATTTAAAAGAGATTAAGTTCAGATATCCACATCATTGGTATAAATGGTATAAAGAGCATTATTATCAGGATTTCTATAAAGCTCACTATGGTATTGAAAATGATGAACCTGATAATTCGTATGAAGATACCGGTGATTCAGGCGAATCTTATGAAGACACAGGTTCCGGTGGCGAGTCATACGAGGATACCGGTGGTACAGAAGAGCCATATGAAGATACCGGTGATTCAGGCGAATCTTATGAAGACACAGATTCCGGTGGCGAGTCTTATGTAGATACTGGGGAAACTCAGGATCCATATGAAGATTCCGGAGATTCATATCGATATTATTAAAGTCTGACTTTTTGTCTAGTCCTAAAATAGGTT